>CP000699.1:0-702500 GCA_000016765.1 Rhizorhabdus wittichii RW1 | reverse complement strand
AGCGTGCCGATGGGCGGTCATGCCGAAAGCCTCTACCAGGCCTTCGCCAACCTCGGCGGCGCCGGCAAGGACTTCTCGGCGATCATCAAGCTGCTCGACGGTAGCTACAGGGTCTGAGCTCTGATCTCCCCTCCCTGGAAAGGGAGGGGGGATTTTCGATCATGCCGCTACGTCGTTGAACTGGAGCCGCGCCAGCCGCGCGTAGAGGCCGCCCTGCGCGCTCAGCGTCGCATGATCGCCCTGTTCGACGATCCGGCCCTGGTCCATCACGATGATCCGGTCGGCGGCCCGCACCGTCGCCAGCCGGTGGGCGATGACGATGGTCGTGCGCTCCTTCATCAGCCGGTCGAGCGCGTCCTGCACCAGCCGCTCGGATTCGGCGTCGAGCGCCGAGGTCGCCTCGTCGAGCAGCAGCAGCGGCGCGTCGCGCAGGATCGCGCGGGCGATGGCGATGCGCTGGCGCTGGCCGCCCGACAGGCGCGCGCCCGCTTCGCCGAGGAAGCTGTCGAGCCCGTCCGGAAGCGCGCGCAGGAAGGAAGCGGCGTTGGCGGCCTCCGCCGCGGCCCAGATCGCGTCGTCGTCGGCATCCCAGCGGCCGTAGCGAAGATTGTCGCGCGCCGAGGCGCCGAACAGCACCGTCTCCTGCGGCACCACCGCGATCCGGGCGCGGATGTCGGCCGGGTCGGCATCGGGCAGGGCGATCCCGTCGAGCCGGATCGCGCCGCTTTCGGGGTCGTAGAAGCGCTGCGCCAGTTGCAGGATCGTCGACTTGCCGGCCCCCGACGGGCCGACCACCGCGACCATCTCGCCGGGCTCGACGGTGAAGCTGACGTCGTCGAGCGCGAGCATCTCCGGCCGGGTCGGGTAGCGGAAGCCGACATGGTCGAAGCTCAGCCGGCCGCGCGGAGGCTGGGGCAGGGCGATCGGCTTGGGCGGCGCCTTGATCTCGGCCTCGGCGGTCAGCAGCTCGGACAGTCGCGCCGCGGCGCCGGCCGCGCGGACGATGTCGCCATAGACCTCGGCCAGCGCGCCGAACGCGCCGGCGACGAGGCCGCCGGTCAGGATGAAGGCGGCGATCGATCCGCCCGACAGCCGGCCGTTCGCGACGTCGATCGCGCCTTGCCACATCACCATCGTGATCGACCCGAAGATCAGCCCGATGATGATCGCGGTCATCACCGCGCGGGTGCGGATGCGCCGCCGCGCGGTGTCGAAGCTGCTGCCGACCACCGCGCCGAAGCGCTCGGCCTCGCGCGATTCCTGGTTGAAGCCCTGGACGATCTTCATCGCGCGCAGCGTCTCGGAGACGGTGGCGCCGACATCGGCGATCCGGTCCTGCGTGCTGCGCGACAGGTTGCGCAGCCGCCGGCCCATCAGGATCACCGGCAGCATCACGACCGGGATTCCCAGCAGCAGCATCGCCGCCAGCTTGGGCGCGATCGCGAACAGGTAGATGATCCCGCCGATCGCCAGCACGATGTTGCGCAGCGCGACCGACACGGTCGTGCCCACCACCTGCTCGATGATCGCGGTGTCGGCGGTCAGGCGCGACGCGATCTCCGACGGCCGGTTCTCCTCGAAGAAGCGCGGCGCGAGGCGCAGCAGGTTGGCCTGCACCGCGATCCTGATGTCGGCGACGACGCGCTCGCCCATCCACGAGACGAAGTAGAAGCGGGTCGCGGTCGCCAGCGACAGCACCAGGACGATCAGCAGCAGATAGTGGAAATAGGGACCGACGTCGCCGCCCGAGGCGATGAAGCCCTTGTCGATCACTAGCCGGAAGCCGCCGGGGATGGCCAGCGTCGCGCAGGCGGCGACCACCAGCGCGGCCAGCGCCGCGGCGATCCTTCCCGGATAGCGGCGCGCGAAGCGCCAGATCATCGTCAACTCGCCGAGCTTGCGCTCGGACGTCTCGGGATTCGGGTCGCGCCGTGCCATGACGCGCGCCCTAGCAATTTGCCTCGCGCATCTCAATTGCGCTGGCGACGGCAAGCTTATGGCAATATGCTTCGGCTATCCTTACATTGGCGAGATCAGGGGTCCTACGCATCCCTCCGGAGAAATGCATGCTGTACGACGCTTATGAGTTCCAGCGCACCATGCTGTCCGCGGCCAGCGCCTGGGCCAATCTGGGCGCCCAGTGGCTCCAGAATCCACTGAATCCGATGTCCTACAGCAATATGGCGCCGATGATGGCGTCGGGGCTCGACGTGTTCGCCCATGCCTCCGCCTCGCGCGGCAAGCCCGATTTCGGCTTCACCCAGGTCGAGGTCGACGGCCGCAAGGTCGCCGTCACCGAGGAGATCATCCTCCGCAAGCCGTTCGGCCAGCTCAAGCGCTTCCGCCGCCGCGGCATCACCGGGCAGCCCAAGCTGCTCGTCGTCGCGCCGATGTCGGGCCATTATGCGACGCTGCTGCGCGGCACGGTCGAGCGGCTGCTGCCGCGCCACGACGTCTATATCACCGACTGGCGCGACGCGCGGCTCGTCCCGCTCGAGGAGGGGCGCTTCGATCTCGACGACTATATCGACTATCTGGTCGAGTTCCTCGAGAAGCTCGGGCCCGGCACGCACATGCTGGCGGTGTGCCAGCCTTCGGTCCCGGCCTATGCCGCCGCGGCGCTGATGGCGGCGGACAACCATCCCTGCCGTCCGAAGACGCTCACCATGATGGGCGGCCCGGTCGACACGCGCGAGGCGCCGACCGCGGTCAATACCGTCGCCACCCAGCGCCCGCTCGCCTGGTTCGAGCAGAACGTCATCCACACCGTGCCGGTCTATTATCCGGGCAGCGGCCGCCGGGTCTATCCGGGCTTCCTCCAGCTCACCGGCTTCATGGCGATGAACCTGGGCAATCATCTCGTCAGCCATTGGAGCATGTTCAAGCATCTCGTCGAAGGCGACGAGGAGGGCGCGGATTCGACCAAGGCCTTCTACGACGAATATCGTTCGGTCTGCGACATGACCTCCGAATTTTACCTCCAGACGATCGACCAGGTGTTCCAGCGCCACCTGTTGCCCAGGGGCGAGTTCCTGCATCGCGGCCGGCCGGTCGATCCCGGAGCGATCAAGGATATCGGCCTGCTGGCGATCGAGGGCGAGCGCGACGATATCTCGGGGATCGGCCAGACCAAGGCGGCGCTGACGCTCGCGACTTCGCTGCCCGCGAAGAAGAAGAAATATCTGCTCGCCGAGCGGGTCGGCCATTACGGCATCTTCAACGGCCGGCGCTGGCGCGAGAAGATCGCCCCGGTCGTGGACGACTGGATCGCGGCGCATGATGGGTAGGAGCGTCCGTCTCCTTCCCGCCCTCGCGCTGGCGCTCGCCGTCGCGTACCCGATCCGCGCGCAGAACCTTCCGGCCGACACGGCGCGGCAGGAGGCGATCGGCCGGGCCCAGCAGGCCGCGGCGGCGGACGATTGCGCCGGCGTGCTCGGGGCGCTCGATCCGCTGGTTCCGGGCCTCGCCCAGGGCGACCAGCGCACCTTGATCCAGCGGCTGCGGCTGATCTGCCTCGGCCGCGAGGGGCGGTTCGAGGAACTGGCCGACGTCCAGCACGAGCTGACCGTGGCGATGCCGCGCGACGGCACGGTCCGCGCGTTCGGCGTGATCATCGCGCTGGGCGAGGAACGCTTCGCCGACGCCGCCGACCAGCTCGCGACGCTCGCTGCATCCTCGCCCTCGTCGCTCAACATCCTGACCGGCGCGGCGGTCCGCGAAATCTCGACACGGCTCCAGCAGAGCAACGCGCTCGCGGTCCGCAACCGGATGATGATCGCGCTGGCGCGCGCCGACTGGGAGCCGTCCGACATCCCCGAGCTGCGGACCGGTTTCGCGGAAGGGGCGATCAGCGCGCTGCTCGACGAAGGCCAGCCCGACGAGGCCGAGGGCCTGCTCGAACGGATCGAGCAGCCCGAGTTGCTGAGTTCGATGCTCGTCGACCGCCATTACGCTCCGATCTGGCGCGCGGTCGAATCGCGGCTCGGGCCGGCCGGCGGCCTCTCGGTCGACAATTTCGCGCGCGACAAGCTCGGGACCTATGCCGACATGCCGACGTCCGACACGGCGTTGCGCGACGCCGCGAACGCGATGCTGCTGCTCGGTCGCTACCCCGACCTGATCGACATGACCGACGACGTCGCGGTCAGGGAAGGGATGAGCCGGGACGAGGTGCAGACCGTGCTGATGCGGGCCCGCGCGCTCGCCGTCCTCGGCCGCACCGCCGAGGCCGATCGCGTGCTGGCGCCGTTCATGACGCTCGATCCGGCCAGGTCGCCCGAGATCGTCACCGCGCTGATCACCTATCCCGAGTTCCTCGACGAGACCGGCCAGTCGGCCCGGGCGCTGGAGACGGCGCGCGCGGTGCGCGACCGGGGCGCGAGCGTGATCAACGGCTTCGGCATGCGCTGGGTCGACCGGACCGAGATCTGCGCGCTGAGCGCGCTCGGCCGTACCGCCGAGGCGGGCGCGGCGATCGACCGGCTGAAGCCGCGCTTCGGCGAGAACCATGCCGCGCTGATCGAGTCGCTGCTCTGCGCGAAGCGCGACGCCGAGGCGAGCGAGTTCGCGCTCAAGGCCTTCGCCGACAAGGACGCCGGGACCGAGCTGATCTACCAGTTCCAGCCTGAAGGCTCGATCTGGGGGGCGGGGCCGTCGCGGCTGCGCGACCTGTGGACCGCCTTCCTCGCCCGCCCGGCGATCAAGGCCGCGTTCGAAAAACGCGGGCGGATATTGCCGCGCGCCTATTGGCCCGGCGCCAAGCCGCGCGAGATACCGCGCCGCCCGGCCGCGGGGGAAAACCTCACCTGATGTCGACGGCCGAGGGACGGCGGCTCGTCGCGCGGATCGAGACCTGGCCGGTGGCCGGCAGCTTCGTGATCGCGCGCGGCGCGAAGACGCGGGTCGACGTGGTCGTGGTCGAGATATCCGAGGCCGGCCATCGCGGCCGGGGCGAGGCCACCGCGATCTATTATCATGGCGAGAGCGCCGAAAGCGTGCGGGCGCAGGCCGAGGCGATGGCGGACGCGATCGCCGAGGGCATCGGCCGCGACGATCTGCTGCGCGCGATGCCGCGCGGGGCCGCGCGCAACGCGATCGATGCCGCGCTGTGGGACCTGGACGCGAAGCGGACGGGCCGCCCGGCCTGGTCGCTGGCGGGGGTGGCGGAGCCGATGCCGGTGCAGTCGGCCTTCACCATCTCGCTCGGCGAGCCAGATCGGATGGAGGCCGACGCGCGCGCGGCCGCGCTGGTCTATCCGCTGCTCAAGCTCAAGCTGGCGGGGGAGGGCGACATCGACCGCGTCGCGGCGGTCCGCCGGGGCGCTCCCGAGGCACGGTTGATCGTCGACGCCAATGAAGGCTGGACGGGGCGCGACGTGGTCGCCGAGGCGGCGGCGCTGCTGCCCTATGGCGTCGAGCTGATCGAGCAGCCGGTCCGGGCCGGCGAGGACCGTCTCCTCGACGGCCTGCGCTCGCCGATCCCGCTCTGCGCCGACGAAAGCTGCCAGGACCGCGCCGATCTCGCGCGCTGCGCCGGGCGCTACCAGGCGATCAACATCAAGCTCGACAAGGCGGGCGGGCTGACCGAGGCGCTCGCGCTGGCCGCCGAGGCGCGGTCGATGGGGCTGGAGCTGATGGTCGGCTGCATGCTGTCGACCTCGCTCGGCATCGCGCCCGCGATCCTCGCCGCGCAGCAGGCCCGCTGGGTCGACATCGACGGCCCGCTGCTCCTCGCCGCCGACCGCGACGATCCGGTCCGCTTCGATCGCGGGGTGGCCTATCCGGCCCGGCCCAGCCTCTGGGGCTGACGCGGAACCGGTCTAACTCGCCGCAGCCACCGGGACGCCGAACAGGTCATGCTCGTCGGCATCCTCGATCTCGACCGCGACGATGGCGCCGGGTTCGAGCCCGCCCGCGTCGCGCAGATGGACCTCGCCGTCGATCTCGGGCGCGTCGGCCTGCGATCGGCCGGTGGCGCCGCCCTCATCGTCGACCGCGTCGATGATCACGTCGAGCGTCCGGCCGACCTTGGCGGCGAGCTTGGCGGCCGAGATCGCGGCGGTCTTCGCCATGATCCGGGCGTAGCGCTCCTCCTTGACCTCTTCGGGCACCGCGCCGGGCAGGTCATTGGCGGCGGCGCCGGCCACCGGCTCGAAGCGGAAGGCGCCGACCCGGTCGAGCTGCGCCTCGTCGAGCCAGTCGAGCAGATATTGGAAATCCTCCTCGGTCTCGCCGGGGAAGCCGACCACGAAGGTCGAACGGATCGCGATGTCGGGGCAGATCGCGCGCCAGCCGGCGATCCGTTCGAGCACCTTCGCCTCGTTGGCCGGGCGCTTCATCGCCTTCAGCACCGGCGGGCTGGCATGCTGGAACGGGATGTCGAGATAGGGGGTGATCAGCCCCTCGGCCATCAGCGGGATGACATGGTCGACATGCGGATAGGGGTAGACATAATGGAGCCGCACCCAGGCGCCGAGCTTGCCCAGTTCGCGGGCGAGGTCGGTCATGTGCGCGCGGACCTCGCCGCCGCCCTTCAGCGGGAAGGCCTTGTGCCTGAGGTCGAGGCCGTAGGCCGAGGTGTCCTGGCTGATCACGAGCAACTCGCGCGTGCCCGCGGCGACCAGCTTCTCCGCCTCACGCAGGATCGCGTCGGGCCGGCGGCTGACCAGGTCGCCGCGGATCGACGGGATGATGCAGAAGCTGCACCGGTGATTGCAGCCCTCGGAGATCTTCAGATAGCTGTAGTGGCGCGGGGTGAGCTTGAGCCCCGCCTCGGGCACCAGGTCGACATAGGGCGAGGGCGGGACCGGCGCCGCGTCGTGGACCGCGCCGACCACCTCCTCATATTGGTGCGCGCCGGTGATCGCCAGCACCTTGGGGAAGCGCGCGCGGATCGCCTCCGCCTCGTCGCCCATGCAGCCGGTGACGATGACCCGGCCATTCTCGGCAATCGCCTCGCCGATCGCCTCCAGGCTCTCCTCCTTGGCGCTGTCGAGGAAGCCGCAGGTGTTGACGAGGACGACGTCGGCGCCGGCATAGTCGGGCGACAGGCCGTAGCCGTCCGACCGCAGCTTGGTCAGGATGCGTTCGCTGTCGACCAGGTTCTTGGGACAGCCAAGCGAAACCATGCCGATCTTCGGCGGGGAGGGGAGTTCGATTGCCATGGGTGGCGCGCACATAGGGACTTTTGCGGGAAATTGCGAGGCTCCGCTTCACGCTGGCGTTTGAACCACCATGAATGATGTTCTATACATCAATTTTACTGTATGATATGGAAGAGTTCAGAGAGGTGGAGCGATGATCACCGCCGCGCAGATGCGGGCCGCCAGGGCCCTTTTGGGAATCGACCAGCGCCAGCTCGCCGAAATGTCCGGCGTGTCGCTGCCGACCATCCAGCGGATGGAGGCGAGCGAGGGGACGGTCCGGGGCGTGATCGACACGCTGACCAAGATCGTCGAGGCGTTCGACGCGGCCGGCGTCGAGCTGATCGGCAACAACGCGCCGAGCACCGGGCAGGGGCGCGGCGTGCGGTTGAAGCAGGCCCCCGGGCCGGCCGGCGCCGGATCATGACCGCGCGGGCGCGCCGACCCGGCTTCGTCGAGCTGTTCACCCCGAAGCTCGTCACCATATTGCGCGACCGCTACGGCCTAGCCGACCTCAGGGCCGACGCGCTCGCCGGCTTCACCGTCGCGATCGTCGCGCTGCCGCTGTCGATGGCGATCGCGATCGCCTCCGGCGTGACGCCCGATCGCGGGCTCTATACCGCGATCGTCGGCGGCTTCATCGTCTCGGCGCTGGGCGGGAGCCGCTTCCAGATCGGCGGGCCGGCGGGCGCCTTCATCGTCCTGGTCGCCGCGACGGTGGCGAAACACGGCGTCGACGGGCTGATCCTCGCCACCTTCCTGGCCGGACTGATGCTGCTCGCCATCGGCTTCCTGCGGCTCGGCACCTTCATCAAATATATCCCCTATCCGGTGACCGTCGGCTTCACCTCGGGGATCGCGGTGGTGATCTTCGCGAGCCAGCTCAAGGAGCTGATGGGCCTGACCCTGGCGGGGCCCGAGCCGGCCGCGATCCTGCCCAAGCTCGCGGCGCTGCGCGCGGCTCTACCGACCATCAACGGAGCGGCGGTGGCGGTCGCGCTGCTCTCGCTGGCGATCATCATCGCGGTCCGGCGGTTCCGGCCGAACTGGCCCGCCTTCATCATCGCGATCGCCGTCGCCAGCATCCTCGGCGCGCTGCTTTCGCTGCCGGTCGAGACGATCGGGACGCGCTTCGGCGGCATTCCCCGGTCGCTGCCCGTGCCGCACCTGCCCGACGTCTCGCCCGACCGGATCGTCGCGCTGCTGCCGGCGGCGCTGTCCTTCGCGCTGCTCGGCAGTATCGAGAGCCTGTTGTCGGCGGTCGTCGCCGACAGCATGACCGGCCGCCGCCACCGCTCCAATGCCGAACTGGTGGCGCAGGGCTTCGCCAATGTCGGCTCGTCGCTGTTCGGCGGCATCTGCGTCACCGGCACGATCGCCCGCACCGCGACCAATGTGCGGGCCGGCGCGCGCGGGCCGGTGGCGGGCATGCTCCATTCGCTGTTCCTGCTGCTGATGATGCTCGTGGCGGCGCCGCTCGCCAGCTTCATCCCGCTCGCCGCGCTCGCCGCCGTGCTCGCCATGGTCTGCTGGAACATGGCCGAGAAGCATGAATTCGCGACGCTGCTGCGCGCTTCGCGCGGCGATGCGGTGGTGCTGGTCGCAACCTTCCTGTTCGTCGTCTTCCGCGATCTCACCACCGGCATCCTGGTCGGCTTCGGGCTGGGCGCGCTGCTGTTCCTCCACCGCATGGCGCAGGCCGTCGAGGTCGAGAGCGGCCGCCCGGTCGTGGCGGCCGACGTCGCCGACGACGGGACGGCGGACGGCGATCGCCCCCGCTACGACGCGGCGCTCTCGGCCGATCCGTCGATCATGGTCTGCCGGATATCGGGCGCCTTCTTCTTTGGTGCGGCGGCGACCGTCGGGGCGGCGCTCGACGGCGTCGGCGGCGGCCAGCCTCGGGCCTATGTCGTCGACTTCTCGGACGTGCCGCTGCTCGATTCGACCGCGGCTGCGACGATCGCCGGGCTGGCGCGCAAGGCGGCGCGGCAGGACGCCTTGCTCTACCTGACCGGTACGCGCCCGGCGATCCGCCGCGTGCTGTTCGCGCACGGCGTCCGTCCGCCCCATGCGCGCTTCAAGGCGACGATCGAGGCCGCCGTCGCGACGGCGCGTAGGACGATGGCGGCGGGGGTCAGCTCCGCGACGGCAGATAGCTCAGCGGATTGACCGGCTTCAGCCCGCTACGGATCTCGAAATGGAGCTGCGGTTCGGGCGTATAGGGGCTCGATCCGCTCTTCGCGATCGTCTGGCCCTTCACCACCTTCTGCCCGCGCGTCACGGTGATGCTGTCGGCATAGCCATAGGCGCTGATCCAGCCGTCGCCATGCCGCAGCAGGACCAGCGTGCCATATGCGGGGATGTCCTGGCCGACATAGGCGACCACGCCGTCGGCGGCGGCGGCGATCGGCGTTCCGCGCGGGGTGCCGATGTTGATGCCCTGGTTGATCTGCCCGCTCGAATAGCGGCCGAAGCCGCGCAGCACGGGGCCGCGCACCGGCCAGGCGAAGCGCCCGTCGAAGCGTGACGGCTCCGCCACCGCGACGGTCGGGGCGACCGGCTTGGCGGCGGTCGGGACCGGCGGCGCCGGCTGCTCGCTGGTGGCGAGCGCGGGTTCGGAGCCCGAGATCAGGTCCTCGATGTCGACGCGGAAGGCGGCGGCGCGCTCGTCGGCCGACATGCTGGCGACTTCGTGCTGGCTGGGCAGCAGCAGCCGCTGGCCGTCGCGCAGGATATAGGGTTCCTCTAGGTCGTTGATCTCGGCGATCCGCTTCCACTCGACGCCATAGGCGCGGGCGATGGCGATGCCGGTCTCGCCCTTGCCGACCTTGTGATAGCGGCCGCCGGGAATCTTGAGCTTCTGGCCGACCAGGATCTTGAACGGCGGCTCGATCCGGTTGATCCGCGCGATCGCCTCGGACGCGGCGCCGGTCTTGTCGGAAATGCCGCGCAGCGTGTCGCCGGGCTTCACGACATAGGTCTGGGCGGCGACCTCGACCGCCGCCGGCGTCACCGTGCGGACTTGCCAGGCGGGCGGTGGCGGCGGCGATGCCGCTTCGGAGACCGCCGGCGGCGGCGGGGGAGGAGGGGCCGGGGGTTGCGGCGCCGGGGCGGGCGCGGGAGTCGGCGTCGTGGTTCGTTTCGTCGTGCGCGGCGGCTTGGCCTTGGGCGGCGTCGCCTTCGGCGGCGTCGCCTTCGGCGGCGTGCGCGAGGGCGCCGGGCGCTGGCTGGGTGCGGGACGGTCCGGCGCCGGAATGCACGCGGTGGCCAGCAGCATGACCAGAAGGGCGGGCGTCGAGCGTCGGATCAGCGGAGCCATGCCGCCCTGTTAGCAGCCTTGGCCGACGATGCCACCCCGCTCGCTTCGATCAGCGGTAGAGCGCCGTCGTCGCGGCCAGCGCGGCATGGTTGGTCATGTCGCAATGGAGCGGGGTCACCGTCACCCAGCCGTCGGCGGCCGCTTCCAGGTCGGTGCTGTGCGCCGGGGTGCTGGGCATGCCGGCGAGCTTGATCCAGTAATAGTCGAAGCCGCGCGGGTCGGTGCGCTGGAGGATTTCGGTCTGGCCATAGTCGCGCAAGCCCTGGGGAACCACCCGGATGCCGAGCACCTGCTCCGGCTCGCGCGCCGGGAAGTTGACGTTGTACAGGCTGCGCGGCGCCCAGGGCGCGTCGAGCAGCGGGCGCAGCACCTTCGCGCCCCACGCCTCGGCCGCAGCGAAGCTGACGTTCAGGCCGGCGCCCTCGCGGGCATAGACTTGGCTCAGCGCGATCGACGGGATGCCGGCCAGCGCGCCTTCCATCGCCGCCGAGACGGTGCCCGAATAGCTGACGTCCTCGCCCAGATTGGCGCCGCGGTTGACGCCCGACAGGATCAGCTCGGGCGGCGCGTCCTTCATGACCCGCGCCAGCGCCATCATCACCGCGTCGGTCGGCGTGCCCGCGACGGCGAAGCGCTTCTCGCCGAGCTGGCGCAGGCGGAGCGGTCGGGTCAGGGTCAGCGACCGGCCCGCGCCCGAACGCTCGCTGTTCGGCGCGACGATGGTGATGTCGTCGGACAAGGCGCGGGCGATGCGTTCGAGCACGGCCATGCCCGGCGCATGGATGCCGTCGTCATTGGTGAGGAGGATCCTCATGCCGGGCGCAGCTCGGCGATCCCGCCCATATAGGGGACGAGCGCCTCGGGGATCGTCACCGATCCGTCGGCCTGCTGGTAATTCTCCAGCACCGCGACGAGGGTGCGGCCGACCGCGAGGCCCGATCCGTTGAGGGTGTGGACGAAGCGGGTGCCCTTGCTCTCGCCGGCCGGGCGATAGCGCGCGTTCATCCGGCGCGCCTGGAAGTCGCCGCAGTTGGAGACGCTGCTGATCTCGCGATAGCAGCCCTGGCCCGGCAGCCAGACCTCCAGGTCGAAGGTCTTGCGCGCGGTGAAGCCCATGTCGCCGGTGCAGAGCAGGACGCGGCGATAGGGCAGGCCGAGCGCCTCCAGGATCGCCTCGGCCGCCTTGGTCATCGCCTCGTGGACCGCGTCGGACTGTTCGGGCGTGGTGATCGCGACCAGCTCGACCTTCTCGAACTGGTGCTGGCGGATCAGCCCGCGCGTGTCGCGGCCCGCAGCACCTGCCTCGGAACGGAAGCAGGGGGTGAGCGCGGTCATCTTCATCGGCAGTTCGGCCTCGGCCACTATCTGCTCGCGGACCAGGTTGGTCAGGCTGACCTCGGCGGTCGGGATCAGCCAGCGGCCGTCGGTGGTGCGAAACAGGTCCTCGGCGAACTTCGGGAGCTGGCCGGTGCCGAACACCGCTTCGTCGCGGACCAGCAGCGGCGGGATCACCTCGGTGAAGCCGGCGGCGGTCTGCCGGTCGAGCATGAACGCGCCGAGCGCGCGCTGCAGCCGGGCGATGCCGCCCTTGAGCACCGCGAAGCGCGCGCCGGAGATCGCGGCGGCCGCCTCGAAGTCGAGGCCCAGCGGACCGGCGAAATCGGCATGCTCGCGCGCCTCGAAGGCGAAGGCGGGCGGGGTGCCCCAGCGGTGCTGCTCGGCATTGTCCTGCTCGTCGGCGCCATCGGGAACGTCGGCGGCGGGCAGGTTGGGGATCGCGGCGAGCGCGGCGTCGAGCGCGGCCTCGACCTCGGCGCCCTCGGCTTCCAGCGCGGGCATGCGCTCCTTGAGCGCGGCGACCTCGGCCATCAGCGCGGATGCGGTCGCTTCGTCCTTCTGCGCCTTGGCCTGGCCGATCGCCTTCGACGCCTCGTTGCGGCGGGTCTGCGCGGCCTGCAATTCGGTCGCGATCGCGCGGCGGCGCTCGTCGAGCGCGAGCAGCCGCGACGATGCCGACTCGGCTCCCCGGCGGGCGATGGCGGCATCGAAGGCGGCGGGATCTTCGCGGATCAGGCGGATGTCGTGCATGGCCCGCCTATGGCGCCGAAGCCCGTTGCGCGCAACCGCCCGCGCGAACCCGCGCGCGGCGGAATCGGGGCGAGGCGGGCCGGGGATATCAGGTCGTTTCGCCCCGCCAGCGGGTCGGCTGACCGAAAAAGGGTGGAACAGGCGGCTCCATCCGGGCGTCAATAGGTGGAATCCCCTTACCCATAGCGAGGAGTATGGATGTGACTTTGCGAGCTGCCTTTCTTGCCACTGCCCTGATGACGATCGCCGCCGGCCCGGCCTTTGCCCAGGAGGCCGCCCCGGCCGCCGCCGCGAAGGTCAACGTGACTCAGGGCGCGAGCGTTTCGGACGCGAAGGGCGGGGCCGTCGGCACCATCGCATCGGTGAACGGCGACGTCGCCGTCATCGACACCGGCGCGATCAAGGCCAGCGTTCCCACCTCGGCCTTCGCCCAGAGCGACAAGGGCCTGCTGATCGGCATGACCAAGGACGAGCTGGAGGCCGCCGCCAAGGGCGCCTCGCAACAGCAGCAGGAGCAGTTCCTGGCGTCGCTGGCGCCCGGCGTCGCCGTCACCGACCAGAGCGGCGGCGCGGTCGGCACGATCGAGGCGGTCGAGGGCGACATGGTGACGATCGCCACGCCGAACGCCAAGGCCAAGCTGCCCAAGAATGCGATCGCCCAGGGGCCGAACGGGCCGGTGATCGGAATGACCCAGGCCCAGCTCGAAGCCGCGGTCAAGTCGACCACGCCGCCGGCCGGCTGAGTCCACCACACGGATAATCCCCAAAAATCTGCGCCCGCGCACAGCCTGTCGGCTTGTGTGCGGGCGTTGTGCTGTCTATAGGCGCGGCGGGCCGTCCATGGCGTCAGGTCAATTGGCCGACAAGGGGTGGACGGACGAAAGCGGAGAGTCGAATGGCATCGTCGCTGAGTGGGCGTATGGATGGTCGGGAACCGGTGAACGTGTCTACGGTGGAACTGGACGACGGATACAGGCCTTCGCCTGACGAGCCCTTCATGAACGATCGGCAGCTCGCCTATTTCAAGGCGAAGCTCCTCCTCTGGAAGGACTCCATCCTCAAGGAGTCGGCGGGAACGCTGCAACAGCTCCAGATCGATTCGCTGCGCGAGCCCGACCTCACCGACCGCGCGTCGAGCGAGACGGACTGGTCGATCGAACTGCGGACCCGCGATCGCCAGCGCAAGCTGATCTCCAAGATCGACGCCGCGCTGCGCCGGATCGAGGAAGGCGAATATGGCTATTGCGAAGTGACCGGCGAGCCGATCTCGCTGGGCCGCCTCGAAGCCCGCCCGATCGCGACGATGACGGTCGAAGCCCAGGAGCGCCACGAGCGCAACGAGAAGGTCAGCCGGGAAGAATAGAGCCCGGCTTTTTTATTGGGCCTCAAGCGCCGGCGGTCGCCTCCGCGACCTTGGCTATCCTCGCATAAGCTCGGGCGGCCGTTCGGCCTTGCGGGACGCTTCGCATCCCGTTCCATCGCATCAGTTCTGCGTCGGAGCCTGCCAAGGCTCCGCAAGCGCGAACGCGCGCCCGAGCTTATGCGAGGATAGCCAAGCCGGGCGGATGCCCGGCGCCCGGCGAGGGCCAAATCAAATCACGCGATGATATCCGGGATCAGCAGGTCCTCGAGCTGGGAGATCTCGTCCTTGATCCGAAGCTTGCGCTTCTTGATTCGGGCGAGCTGGAGCTGGTCGACGGCGGGGGCCGTCTGCAGCGCCTCGATCGCTGCTTCCAGATCGCCATGCTCCTGGCGGAGAACCTGGATACGTCGCGTAATGACCTCGCTGTCCAACCGACTCGCTCCAAGCCCTGCAATGCTGCGCCGATTCTAGCGGCACAGGGGGCTTCGGCTCAACCCCGTCAGCCGCCGAGCGGAGGAGGTGAAGGGCTGTTTCTCGCGGGTAACGGCCAATCGTGCCCGGTGTCGGTCCAAGGCTTTTTTTGGGCGAGACAGACGGGGCGAATCATGATCTATTGGTCGGCCCAGTCGGAGTGAAAGGAGACAGTCTAGATGTCGACTACCCATTCGTCCGCAATGCTCGCCAAGCACGCCGGGATCGAAGCCCGGATCGCCGTGGAGAGCCGCAGGCCGGCACCGGACATGGTGCTGATCAGCGAACTGAAGAAGCAGAAGCTTCGAATTAAAGAGGCGCTTGCCCGCCTTTAAAGCCACGCAGGGGATTGAGGATCAATCGATCCTCAATCCAGGCCTGCGGACCCTTCCCATATCGATGACCTTGCGGAGATGATCGTCCGACCCGGCGGTCACGGGTAGCCGCGCGCGCTTGGGATCGATCGTCTCGTCGAAGGTGATCCCCATCCGCCCGTTGCGGACCCAGACGATCTCGCCCTGGACCAGGCCGATGCCGCGCAGGCCGATCTCGACATGCGCGCCGACGTCATATTCGACCTTCGAATCGGCCATCAGGCCGGTCGACGACAGGTTGCGGATGCGGATCGGCTGCGTGTCGCGGGCATAGTCGCCGGCGGCCTTGATCGTGCCCATCAGCAGCAGGCTGTCGCGCTTGCGCAGGCGGTTGCCCGGTTGCGGCGGCGCCTCTCCGGCGATGTCGGCCATGCTCGTCCCCTGTTGGAATCCAGCGGGACCATTAGCCTTTCGGCGGTTTATGGGGAGTTAAGACGGGAAGCGAAAAGGCCGCGGCCCGCCTTCCCCGAGGCCGGGAAAGGCGGGCGCGACGGTGTCGATCAGCGTTCGATGCACATGGCGATGCCCATGCCGCCGCCGATGCACAGGGTGACGAGGCCCTTCTTCGCGTCGCGCTTCGCCATTTCGTAGATCAGCGTGGTCAACACGCGCGCGCCCGAGGCGCCGATCGGGTGGCCGATCGCGATCGCGCCGCCATTGACGTTGACGATGTCGGCGTTCCAGCCGAGCTCCTTGCCGACCGCCAGAGCCTGCGCCGCGAACGCCTCATTGGCTTCGATCAGGTCGAGGTCGGCGATCGTCCAGCCGGCCTTTTCGAGCGCCAGCTTCGACGCCGGCGCCGGGCCGATTCCCATGATCGACGGGTCGACGCCGCAGGTCGCCCAGCTCGCGATCCGGCCGAGCACGGGGGCGCTGCGCTTGGCGGCGTCCTCCGCCGACATCAGCACCAGCGCGGCGCCACCGTCGTTGATGCCGCTGGCGTTGGCGGCGGTGACGGTGCCGTCCTTCTTGAAGGCGGGCTTGAGCGCGGACATCGCCTCGATCGTCGCGCCGGCGCGGATATATTCGTCGCGCGCCACGATGGTGTCGCCCTTGCGGCCCTTGACGGTGACGGCGGCGATCTCGTCGTCGAAGCGGCCGGCGGCCTGCGCGGCTTCGGCCTTGTTCTGGCTGGCGACGGCGAAGGCGTCCTGCTCGGCGCGGCCGATCTGGTACTTCTCCGCCAGATTCTCGGCGGTGATGCCCATATGATAGCCGTTGAAGGCGTCGGTCAGGCCGTCGAGGATCATGGTGTCGACCAGCGAGGCGTTGCCCATCTTGAAGCCGCCGCGCAGATTCTGCGCGTGCATCGACAGCGACATGCTCTCCTGGCCGCCGGCGACCACCACCCGCGCGTCGCCGCAGCGGATCGACTGGGCGGCGAGGGCGACGGCGCGCAGGCCGGAGCCGCAGACCTGGTTGACGCCGAAAGCGGTCGCCTCCTTGGGGATGCCCGCGTTGATCGCGGCCTGGCGCGCCGGGTTCTGGCCCTGGCCGGCGGTCAGCACCTGGCCGAGCACGGCCTCCTGCACCTCGGCCGCCGCGACGCCCGCCTGGGCGAGCGCAGCCTCGATCGCCACGCGGCCCAGCTCATGCGCCGGGGTGGTCGCGAACGCGCCCAGGAAGCTGCCGACGGGGGTACGCTTGGCGCCGGTGATCACGATGTCAGTCATAGTCGCTCCTGCCTTCGTTTCGCGTGTGCGAACGGCTCAAGAGGCCGATTTCATCGACTCACGCGCTGGTTTTTTCCGGCGTGGGGACTATCAGCTATTCCGCAGATGCGAAAGCCATGTGGCGAGATGGTTCCACAGCGATCCCGGCGCGCGCCGCCCGACCACCATGCCGACATGCCCTTCGTCCAGCGCGATCCGTTCGCCGCCCCGCCAGGCGCTCGCGGCGGGGGTGATGCGGTCGGTGGTCGACAGGATGTTGAGCAGCGGGATGGAGAGCGCGGCGGGATCGACGATGCGCCCGCCGACGGTCCACCGGCCGGCGCCGCTGACATTCCCCGACATCAGGCCTTCCATCAGCTCGCGGCCGGCGGCGAGCGGCAGGGGGGGGCCGTCATTGGCCCAGTCCTCGACCGCGACATAGTTCTGGCCCTCGGCGCTGGCGGCGTCCTTGGCGGCGAATTGCTCGAACTTGGCGATGGTGCGGGAGGGATCGATCCGCCAGAATATCTGCTGCAGCACCTCGGCCGGCAACAGCCCGAAGCGGCTCGCCACCGGTTCCGCGCTGCGCCAGAGTTCGAGCAGGTCGTTCCGCGTCTGCGAAGAAAATCCGCCGAAATCCCATGGTGCGGCGATCAGCGCGAGCGCCCTGGGCGGGCGCAGCATCGCCGCCGCGATGCTCATCGTTCCGCCCAGGCAATAGCCGGCCAGCGCGGCGTCGGGGCCGAGCAGGTCGAGCGCCGGCAGGATATAGCGCTCGACATGGCCGCCGACGTCGACGTCCGCCTCGTCGGCGCCGGGAACGCCCCAGTCGAGCAGCACCGGATTGAGCCCGCGCGCCGCCAGCCCGCGCATCATCGAATTTTCAGTGCTGAGATCAAGGATTTCGGAGCCGTTGATGAGCGAGGGCACGAACAGCACCGGCGGCCCTTCCGCGCCATGGCCGCGCAGCGTGACCCGGCCGATCCGGCCGACCACCGCGGCCTCGGGCGGGCGCGGGGGGCGGGGGGCGTTCTGATAGGCGCGCAGGCCCGCCAGCGCGGCTCGCATCCGCGCGGAATCTTCCGCGGTTTCGTTGCGCAGCATGTCCAGGAACAGAGGCAAGGGCCGCGGCCTGTGTTGCGGCGCGGAAAGATTTGATGCTATGTCAGTCATCAGCATTGGTCGGCAGGTGGGGAATCATGGCGAAATCATCGGACGGCTCGGGTACGGTCATCATCAAGAAATACGCCAATCGCCGGCTGTATAATACCGAAACATCGAGCTACATCACCCTCGACCATCTCGCCGCCATGACGCGCGAGGGGCGCGATTTCAAGGTGATCGACGCCAAGACCGAGGAGGACATCACCCACAACGTCCTCACCCAGATCATCATGGAGGAGGAGAACCGCGGCCAGACCATGCTGCCGGTGAGCTTCCTGCGCCAGCTCATCTCGCTCTACGGCGATTCGATGCAGTCGATGGTGCCGCAATATCTCGAAGCGTCGATGGACGCCTTCCGCCGCAACCAGACCCAGTTCCGCCAGGCGATGGAAGGCGCGTTCGCCGGCGGCCCGTTCGCCGAGCTGGCCAAGCGCAACATGGAGATGTTCGAGGCCGCCGCGAGCGCGTTCAAGCCGCAGCGCCCCGAGGGCGCGGCCAAGGACGCCCCCGCCGCCGAGACCCCGCCGCGCAGCGAAGTCGAGGCCCTCAAGGCCCAGCTCGCCGCGATGCAGGAGCAGATCAACAAGCTCAAGTGACGGCGGCGGCGTCAGCCGACCGCGGTCATCCCTGCGAAAGCCGGGATCTCCCTGCCTTTTCGCCTGTCCTGGGCGCGAAGGATGAAGAGAAGTGAGATCCCGGCTTTCGCCGGGATGACGGCTTAGGACTGAATCGACGTCACGGCTTGACGAATTTCAGCGTCAGCCGGTCGCTCTCGCCGATCGCCGCATATTTCGCCTTGTCGACATCGCCCAGCTTGTAGGTCGGCGGCAGCGTCCAGACGCCTTCCGGATGGTCGTGCGTGTCCTTCGGATTGGCGTTGACCTCCGATTCGCCGGCCAGCTTGAAGCCCGCGGCGGTCGCCAGGCGGATAATCGTCGAGCGCTTGATATAGCCGCTCTTCTTCTCCAGCGCGCTGTCCTGGTCCTCGGGCAGGCGATGGTCGGCGACGCCGAGGATGCCGCCCGGCTTCAGCGCGGCGTAGAAGTCGGCGAAGGCCTTCGCGGCGACGGCGTCGCCGGCCATGATCAGGTTGTGGACGTTGCGGAAGGTCAGCACGCGGTCGGCGCTGCCGGGCGCGATCGTCGACGGCGTGGTCGGGCTGAACGCCGCGATCGTCACCGGGCCGAACCAGTCCTTGTTGCGCTCCAGCATCGCGGTGGTGCTCGCCACCCCGCGCTCGGGGGCCAGCGCGACATAGCTGCCATTGCCCTTCAGCACTGGCGCCAGGATCTCGGTGTACCAGCCGCCGCCGGGGTAGAATTCGACGACCGTCTGGCCCGGATGGACGTCGAAGAAGGCGAGCGTCTCGGCCGGGTGGCGATATTGGTCGCGGGCGCGGTTCGCCTCGCTGCGCCTGGTGTCGGCGACCGCCTTGGCGACGGCGGGGTCGGCCTTGGCGGCGCTGGCCGATGCTGCGGGGGCGATGGCGGCGGGCGCGATCAGGGCGATGGCGAGGGCGGCATAAAGCGGGTAACGCACCGGTGGTCTCCCGATATGGAACATCGGCGTAATGAAGACGGAGCGGCGCAAAGGTGCAATCGGATTATGCTTGGCCGACCCTTCTCTTCGTCGCGCTGGCGGTGCTGTCCGTCGCGGCCGACTGGCGCCGCCACCGCCGGCGCGAGGCGGATCGCCAGGCGGGACGGACCGGATGGGTCCCCTGGCCGCTGGTCACGGTGCTCGCGCTGATCATGACGGCGTTGTTCGCCGCATGGTGGATCGGCGATAAATAGGGCGGAGTTTCAGAGGCAGGCTTCGAGCAGCGGCTGATCGAAGCCGAACTGGCGCGCTTTCTCGATCGTGTAGGGTCGCAGGCCCGAGGTCGCGAATTCGCCGATGATCCGGCCTTCCGAATCCTCGGCATGATATTCGAACTTGAACAGTTCCTGGGTGATGATCACCGGACCTTCCATGCCCAGCACCTCGGTGATGCTGGTGACGCGGCGCGATCCGTCGCGCAGGCGCTTGACTTGGACGATCAGGTCGACCGAGTCGGCGATCTGCTTCGAGATCGCCTCCTTGGGCACCTTGATGTCCGACATCATCACCATGTTCTCCATGCGCGCCAGCGCCTCGCGCGGGCTGTTGGAGTGGAGGGTGCACATCGATCCGTCATGACCGGTGTTCATCGCGGCCAGCATGTCGAAACATTCCGGCCCGCGAATCTCGCCCAGGATGATGCGGTCGGGCCGCATGCGCAGCGCGTTGACGACGAGGTCGCGGATCGTGATCGCGCCCTGGCCTTCCAGATTGGCGGGCCGCGTCTCGAGCGGCAGCCAGTGCGGCTGCTGCAGCCGGAGCTCGGCCGCGTCCTCGATGGTGACGACGCGCTCGCCCGGGTCGATCATCTTCGACAGCGCGTTGAGCATCGTCGTCTTGCCCGATCCGGTGCCGCCCGAGATGACGATGTTGAAGCGGCTCGCCCCGGCGATCTTGAGCATCGTCGCCATCTGCTCGCTCATCGATCCGCTGCGCGCCATCATGTCGAGCGTGATCGGCTTGGACGAGAATTTGCGGATCGAGATCGCCGTGCCGCGCAGCGACAGCGGCGGGACGATGACGTTGACGCGGCTGCCGTCGGTCAGGCGCGCGTCGGCCAGCGGCGTGGTCTGGTCGACCCGGCGGCCGACCTTGGAGACGATGCGCTGGGCGATCTGGAACAGATGCTCCTCGTCGCGGAAGGTGACCTTGGCGAGCTCGAGCTTGCCCTTGCGCTCGACATAGGTCTGCTCGGGGCCGTTGACCATGATGTCGGTGATCAACGGGTCGCTCAGCAGCTCCTCGAGCGGCCCCAGGCCGAGCAGCTCGTCGATCAGCACCTTTTCGAGCGCGAACTGCTCGCGGCGGTTGAGGGTGATGCGCAGCTCGGCGAGCACCTCGCCGATGATCGGGCGGAACTCCTCGGCCAACTCGTCCTTGCTCAGCGAGGCGGCGGCTTCGGGGTCGACCCGTTCGAGCAGGCGGGGAAGCACCTGTTCCTTGATCTTGTGGATCGACGCCTCGAACCCCTCGACCCGCGCGCGGCCGGCATCGCCCGACGAGGCCTCGCGGATCGCGAGCCGCGCCATCGCGTCGGCATGCTTGGGGAGGGCGACGTCCTCCTCGCTCACCGCGATCGGATCGTCGAAGCTCGGCAGGCCGGCGAAGGGATCGGTGCCCGCGCCGGGGAAGGCGGCGCTGTCGATCGACGGGAATTGCAGCCCGCCGGTCAGCGGTCCGGGCGCGCTGTCGACGTGCATCGGGCGCGCCACGCCGAAGGCGGGCTTGGCCCCGTGCGTCATCGCTCCACGCTTGCCGAAAGCACTCATTCGATCAGTCCCCGACGGCCAGTTCCGGCCGAACGGTCATCGGGTAACGGCAAACCCCTCAGAATCGGTTAATTGGGCGTTGGTCATCGGTTCGATCAGACGAAGTCGGCCACGCTGATCGCGGCCGGATCGGACAGGCCGGCGAGCTTGATCGCCTCGATCGGCGACGAGCTGCCCGGATCGTAGAAGAGATAGAGGTCGCCGCCGACCTTGAGCACCGCCACGTCGGTGAAGCCCGCGCCGCCATCGAGCCGGGCCTGCGCCGCGGCGACAGCCTGGGCCAGCGTGTCGAACGCGCCAGGATCATAGGCGACGCCGCTGGGCACGCCGAAGCCCAGGTGGATATGGTCGGTGCCGTCGGTGAAGTCGGCGATCATGTCGGTCATGTAGGCGAGCGCGCCGCTCGTGGCGAAGGTCGCGTCGCCGGTCGCGAAGGCGAAAACGTCGGCATCGCCGCCACCGGTGAGGATGTCGATGCCCGCGCCGCCGGCCAGCGTGTCGTCGCCGAGGTCGCCCAGCAGCACGTCGTTGCCGGCGCCGCCCTGGATGCTGTCGCCGCCCTGGCCGCCGCGCAGCGAATCATTGCCTTCGCCGCCGTCGATCGTATCGCTGCCCAGATTGCCGTTGACACTGTCGTTGCCGCTATTGCCGACGATGCTGTCATTGCCCTGGCCGCCCTGGATCCGGTCCGATCCGGTGCCGCCGTCGAGCCGGTCGTCGCCGGCATTGCCCTGGAGATAGTCGTTGCCGGCGCCGCCGGTGATCGTGTCCGAACCGTCGCCCTGCACCGCGCGGGAGGCGGCGCCGTAGAGATGGTCGTTGCCGCTGCCGCCGGTGATGGAGTCGTTGCCCGCGCCGGCCATGATGACGTTGCTGTTGTCGTTGCCGACGATCGTGTCGTTGCCGGGGCCGGTGATCGCGCTGTCGATCCGGGTGCCATAGGCGATCGCGATGTCGTTCTTCAGGCCGGTGACGCTGCTGAACGCGCCGTCGTGCAGGTCGATCGTCGAGGGGCTGGTGAAGCCCGACACGTCGAGCGTGTTGCCGACCCCCTTGTTCCACAGCGTGACGATCGGCCGGCTGTTCTGGGTGAAGTCGAAATATTTGGCGATCGGGCCGGCGATGTTGCTGTTGAAGCCGTAGACCTGCCCGCCCGACAGCGGCGTATCGACGGCGACCCCGTAGATCCGCTGGATCGCGACGATGTCGAGCGGCATCGGCGTGACCGGCGTGTTGCGATAGAGCAACCCGTCGCTGGCGCGCGACGTGCCCCAGGAAAAGCCGCTGTCGGGATCGTTGTAGGACATCAGCGTCCAGGCCCGCGAGTCGAAGCTGGTGTAGCGCGGCGAGCCGAAGTCGAGGCTCTCGTCATAGGCGCCGCCATGGCCGAGGCCCAACACATGGCCCCATTCGTGAACCAGCGTCGTATAAGGATAGCCGCCATATTCGCTGAACGTCGAGCCGATCGGCCCGAAACCCGCCGCGCTGGTGTCGATCTCGATCGCGCCGTCCCGCGCGCGGCCGATCGTCGTCGTTCCGGTGCTGCCCGGGAAGAACGTGTTCTGGCCGCCCGAGGCGTGGCCGTCGCTCCCGCGCCGCAGGATCACCTCGGCGGTGCCGGGGCTGGCCTGGACGAAGGTGACGTCGGCCACGGCCGACCAGAGCGCGGCCGCCGACGCGAAGGCCGATTGCTCGACCGCGCTCCAATTCGATGCGATGTCGAAGGCATAGCTGATCGTGGCGCCGGTGCCGGCCGTGCCGGCGCCGAATTTGGCGGTGTAGTTGTCCGCCGGATTGTAGGTGGCGGGGTTGTCGACGTTCCAGGTCCAGTAGCTTTCGCCGGCGAGAATGCCGCTGGCATTGATCCCGGACAGGAAGGTGACTTCGGTCTGCTGAAGCGAACTGATCGATGCCATGCGCTGACGATTCCCGTGATGCCGTGCCCGACCTTATACCAGGAAGGAGCGGCTTTCAGTTTGAACTGAAACGGGTTTGGAGATTCTTACCGAACTTGCAGCGGGCATAATATGCAACTTAATGGTTGCATATTATGCCCCAAGGAGCATGATGCCTGGCAATCAGGAGGTTGCCTGCCATGACCAATTCTATCGAACGCACCGTCGACCTTCGCGCACCCATCGACCGGGTGTGGCGCGCGCTCACCGATCACCGCGAGTTCGGGCAATGGTTCCGCGTCGCGATCGAGCAGCCCTTCGTCGTGGGCCAGCCGGCGACGGGGCACATCACGCACGAGGGCTACGAGCATGTCCGCTGGAACGTGCGGATCGTCGCGATGGAGGAACCGCGCCGCTTCGCCTTCACCTGGCATCCCTATGCGATCGATCCGGCGGTCGACTATTCGCAGGAGGAGCCGACTCTCGTCGAATTCCAGCTTGAACCGGTGGGGGCGGGGACACGGCTGATCGTCACCGAATCGGGCTTCGACCACATCCCCGCGCATCGCCGCGACGAGGCGATCCGGATGAACAGCGGGGGGTGGACCGCGCAGGTCGAGAATATCCGTGCCCATGTCGACGCTGGCGTCGATGGTTGAGACCGCCCGCGCGACCGACCCGGCGCCGATCTTCGCGGCGCTGGGGGACCGCACCCGGCTGTCGCTGCTGATGCGGCTCAGCGACGGGCGCACCCGCTCGATCACGATGCTCGCCGCCGACACCGACCTGACCCGCCAGGCGGTGACCAAGCATCTGCGGGTGTTGCAGGACGTCGGCCTGGTCGAGAGCCTCCGCCATGGGCGGGAGAGCCGCTACGCCTGTCGCCCCGAACCGCTCGATATGGCGCGCGCCTATCTCGACCGGGTTGCGGCGCAGTGGGACGATGCGCTGCTGCGGCTCAAGGCGTTCGTCGAGGAGTAGGTCGGATCACCATCCCGTCATCCCGGCGAAAGCCGGATCTCACTGCCTTCGTGCCGCATGGGAAAGGAGAAGAAGGGAGATCCCGGTTTTCGCCGGGATGACGATGCTATTAGAAAAGGCCCGGTCGCATCGCTGCGCCGGGCCTTGTCCTGTGTCTTGCCGCGGGGGCAGGGGATCAGGCTTCGGTCGCCTGCTCCGCCAGCACCGTCAGGCCCTTCTCGTTGACCTCGGCGAAGCCGCCCTCGACATGGATGCGCGCGGCAACCGTGGTCGGGCTCGAGTAGATCGCCAGTTCGCCCGAGCGGACCGTCGACATGAAGGGCGCATGGCCCGCGAGCACGCCGAAGTCGCCCTCGGAACCGGGGACCACCACCATATGGACCTCCTCCGAGCGGAGGAGCCTTTCCGGGGTGACGAGTTCGAAATGCAGGTCTGCCATTCTACGTCTCCCCCCTCCGGTTCAAGGGAGGGGATAGGGGGTGGGATCAGGCCGCTTCGGCGGCCAGCTTCTTGGCCTTCTCGACAACCTCGTCGATGCCGCCGACCATGTAGAAGGCCGCTTCCGGCAGGTGGTCATATTCGCCTTCGACGACCGCCTTGAACGACTTCACGGTGTCCTCGATCGCGACGAACTTGCCGGCGATGCCGGTGAAGACCTCGGCGACGTGGAACGGCTGCGACAGGAAGCGCTGGATCTTGCGGGCGCGCTGCACGGTGAGCTTATCTTCTTCCGAAAGCTCGTCCATGCCAAGGATCGCGATGATGTCCTGCAGCGACTTGTACTTCTGCAGCGTCTCCTGGACGGCGCGGGCGGTCTCGTAATGCTCCTGGCCGACGATGCGCGGCTCGAGCATGCGCGAGGTCGAGTCGAGCGGATCGACCGCCGGGTAGATGCCCAGCTCCGAGATCGCGCGGTTGAGGTTGGTGGTCGCGTCGAGGTGGGCGAACGACGTTGCCGGCGCCGGATCGGTAAGATCGTCGGCGGGCACGTAGATCGCCTGCACCGAGGTGATCGAACCCTTGTTGGTCGAGGTGATGCGCTCCTGCAGCGCGCCCATGTCGGTCGACAGGGTCGGCTGATAGCCCACCGCCGAGGGAATGCGGCCGAGCAGCGCCGACACTTCCGAACCCGCCTGGGTGAAGCGGAAGATGTTGTCGACGAAGAACAGCACGTCCTGGCCTTCGACGTCGCGGAAATATTCGGCGATCGTCAGGCCCGAGAGCGCGACGCGGGCACGCGCGCCCGGCGGCTCGTTCATCTGGCCGAACACCAGGGCGACCTTCGATCCCTCCGGGGTCGGGTTGCCGTCGGCATCCTTGGCGATGACGCCCGCGTCGAGGAACTCGTGATAGAGATCGTTGCCCTCGCGGGTACGCTCGCCGACGCCCGCGAACACCGAGGTGCCGCCATGGCCCTTCGCGATGTTGTTGATCAGTTCCTGGATGAGCACGGTCTTGCCCACGCCGGCGCCGCCGAACAGGCCGATCTTGCCGCCCTTCGCGTAAGGCGCGAGCAGGTCGATCACCTTGATGCCGGTGACGAGGATGCTGGCGTCGGTCGACTGGTCGACGAACAGCGGAGCCTCGGCATGGATCGGCGAGGTCTGGGTCGCGTTGACCGGACCGCGCTCGTCGATCGGCTCGCCGATGACGTTGAGGATGCGGCCGAGCGTCTGCGGGCCGACCGGGACGCGGATCTGCGAGCCGGTGTCGGTGACTTCCTGGCCACGGGTCAGGCCGTCGGTGGCATCCATCGCGATCGTGCGGACGGTGCCTTCGCCGAGGTGCTGGGCGACTTCGAGGACGAGGCGGTTGCCGTTGTTCGTCGTCTCGAGCGCGTTCAGGATCGCCGGCAGCGAACCATCGAAGCTGACGTCGACGACGGCGCCGATGACCTGCGAGATGCGGCCGACATTCTTGGTGGTGGGGGCTTTAGCCATGGTCTGTTTCCTGCCTCTGATCTCTTACAGCGCTTCAGCGCCAGCGATGATTTCGATGAGCTCGGTGGTGATCGCCGCCTGACGGGTCCGGTTGTACTGGATCGTCAGCTTGTTGATCATCTCGCCGGCATTGCGGGTCGCGTTGTCCATCGCGGTCATGCGGCTGCCCTGTTCGGACGCGGCATTCTCCAGCATCGCGCGGAACAGCTGGACGGCGACGTTGCGCGGCAGCAGCTCGGTGAGGATCGCTTCCTCGTCCGGCTCATATTCGACCGCCGCCGAGGCGCCCGTTGCCGCCGCGCCGGTGTCGGCGGTCAGCGGGACCGGGATGATCTGCAACTCGGTCGGCTCCTGGACCAGCGCCGACTGGAACTTGGCGAAGAACAGGTGCGCGACATCGAACTCGCCGGCCGAATAGCGACCGATCAGGTCTTCGGCCACCATATGGGCATCGCTGAATGCGACGTTCTTGATGTGGCTCTGGTCGACCTGGTGGACGATCTTGCCGGGGAAGAGCCGCTGCAGCACGGCGCGGCCCTTCTTGCCGATCAGGTAGAATTTCACCGTCTTGCCCTGCGCGATCAGGCTGTCCGCGGTCTTGCGCGCGGCACGGACGATGTTGGTGTTGAACGCACCGGCGAGGCCGCGCTCCGAGGTCGCGACGACGAGCAGGTGAACCTGGTCGTTGCCGGTCCCGGCGAGCAGCTTCGGGCTCTGCGGCCCGACCGTCACCTTCGAAGCGAGGCTCGACATCACCGCGTCCAGCCGCTCGGCATAGGGGCGACCGGCTTCCGCAGCCATCTGCGCGCGGCGCAGCTTCGCGGCGGCGACCATCTTCATCGCCTTGGTGATCTTCTGGGTCGACTTCACCGAAGTGATGCGGACCTTGAGGGCCTTGAGACTTGCCATCTAGTCTTGTCTCTTCCGTCCTGCTTCACCCGGCGCAAGGCCGGGTGAGATATCAGTATGTTACGCGAAGGTCTTCACGAAGGCTTCAAGCGCCGACTTGAGCGCCGCGGTCGAGTCCGCCGACAGGTCCTTGCTGTCGCGGATCGCGGCCAGGACGTCGGCGTGCTTCGAGCGCATCTCGGCGAGGAAGCCGGCTTCGAAGCGGGTCACCGCGTTGGTCGGGATGCTGTCCAGATAACCGTTCACGCCGGCGAAGATCGACGCGACCTGCTCCTCGAAGGGCAGCGGCTGGAACTGGGGCTGCTTGAGCAGCTCGGTCAGGCGCGCGCCGCGGTTGAGCAGGCGCTGGGTCGAGGCGTCGAGATCCGAGCCGAACTGCGCGAAGGCGGCCATTTCGCGATACTGGGCCAGCTCGAGCTTGATCGAGCCGGCAACCTTCTTCATCGCCTTGGTCTGCGCGGCCGAGCCGACGCGCGACACCGACAGACCCACGTTGATGGCCGGACGGACGCCCTGGTAGAACAGGTCGGTCTCGAGGAAGATCTGGCCGTCGGTGATCGAGATCACGTTGGTCGGGATATAGGCCGACACGTCGCCCGCCTGGGTTTCGATGATCGGCAGCGCGGTCAGCGAGCCGTTGCCGTTGGCGTCGTTCAGCTTGGCGGCGCGCTCGAGCAGGCGGCTGTGCAGATAGAAGACGTCGCCCGGATAGGCTTCGCGGCCCGGCGGACGGCGCAGCAGCAGCGACATCTGGCGATAGGCGACCGCCTGCTTGGAAAGATCGTCATAGACGATCAGGCCGTGCATGCCGTTGTCGCGGAAATACTCGCCCATGGCGACGCCGGTGTACGGCGCGAGATACTGGAGCGGAGCGGGATCCGACGCGGTCGCGGCGACCACGATCGAATATTCCATCGCGCCGTTCTCTTCGAGCGTCTTGACGAGCTGGGCGACGGTCGAGCGCTTCTGGCCGATCGCGACATACACGCAGTAGAGCTTCTTGCTCTCGTCGGTACCCGCGTTGGCGGTCTTCTGGTTGATGAAGGTGTCGATCGCGACGGCCGACTTGCCGGTCTGGCGGTCGCCGATGATCAGCTCGCGCTGGCCGCGGCCGACGGGGACGAGCGCGTCGAGCGCCTTGAGGCCGGTCTGCACCGGCTCGTGCACCGACTTCCTGGGGATGATGCCGGGCGCCTTGACCTCGACGCGGCTGCGCTGCTCGGCGACGATCGGGCCCTTGCCGTCGATCGGGTTGCCGAGGCCGTCGACCACGCGGCCGAGCAGGCCCTTGCCCACCGGCACGTCGACGATGGTGCCGGTCCGCTTGACGACATCGCCTTCCTTGATCTGGCTGTCCGAGCCGAAGATCACGGCGCCGACGTTATCGGCTTCGAGGTTGAGGGCCATGCCCTTGATGCCGTTCGAGAATTCGATCATCTCGCCGGCCTGGACATTGTCGAGGCCGTGGATGCGGGCGATGCCGTCGCCGACCGACAGCACCTGGCCGACTTCGGAGATCTGCGCTTCGCTGCCGAAGCTGGCGATCTGGTCGCGGATGACCTTGGAGATTTCTGCGGCGCGGATATCCATGTTCAGCCTTTCATCGCAATCGCGAGGGAGTTCAGTTTGGAGCGGATCGAACCGTCGATCTGGCGCGAGCCGATCTTGACGATCAGGCCGCCGAGGATGGACGGATCGACGGTGAGATCGACTGCGACGTCGCGGTCGAGCTGGGTCTTGAGCTTGGCCTTCAGGGCCTTGACCTGGGTGGCGGTCAGCGGGTGGGCCGAGGTGACCTCGGCAGTGGTCTCGCCGCGGTGTCGGGCCGAGAGCGTCCCGAAGGAGCGGATCACCGCGCCGAGCTGGCCGAGGCGGCGATTCTGCGCGAGCACGCCGAGGAACTTGGTGGTGAGGGGATCGATGCCGAGGCTCGCGGCCGTCGCGGCCACCGCCTTCATCGCCTCGTCGCGCGAAACGAGCGGGCTCGTCGTCAACCGACGGAAGTCGTCCGATTCGGTCAGCGCGGCCTTGAGCGACTGAAGGCTCGCGGAGACCGCGTCGATCGCCTTTTCGTCCCGTGCGAGACCGAACAACGCGGTCGCATAACGTCCGCTGAGGCTAGCCTGAATACCGCCGGAATTCTCCACGCGCTTTCATTCCCCCAAAAAAGGTTGGGCCATGCGCAAAAAGGGCCGCCGGGAAGGCGCCCCTGCATGGTTCGCGGGCCGGTTAGCAGGGGTGCCCCCCTTATGCAAGGCACCTGAGGTACAAGTTACGGTGAAGTTTGGTGGGGGGTGTCGAAGTTCAGTTCCGGCCCCGTTCGTCAGTCCCTTATCCGTCATGCCAGCGCAGGCTGGCATCCATGTCTGTTCTCTCCTCGATGGCCATCTGGCCGATGAGAGACATGGACCCCAGCCTGCGCTGGGGTGACGGCTCTTGCGAGAATCAGAAAGCCGGACCTTGCGGCCCGGCTTTCCTCTGCCCGTCGCGATCTACGCGGCGGCCTTGCTCGGCTCCGCGTCGATCACCGACTGGGGCTCGACGCCGTCGATGGCGATGCGGCGCGGCTTCTTGTGCTCGGGGATCTCGCGCACCAGCTCGACGTTGAGCAGGCCGTTCTCATAGCCGGCGCCGGTCACCTTGATGGTGTCGGCGAGCTGGAAACGGCGCTCGAACGCGCGCTTGGCGATGCCGCGATGCAGGAATTCGCGCTTGTCGGCATCGGTGGCCTCGACGGCGCGGCCGATGATGATCAGCACATTGTCCTGCACGGTCACGTCGATCTCGTCGCGGGTGAAGCCGGCGAGCGCCATCTGGATGCGATAGGCGCCGTCGCCCGTCTTCTCGATATTGTAGGGCGGATAGCTGTCGCCGTCGCCGCGCGCGAAGTCGACGAGGCGGTTGAGATTCTCGAAGCCGATCGAGGATCGGAGGAGGGGAGCGAAATCAAGGCTACGCATCGGGTCTGTTTCCTCATCAAGCGATGTTGACCATGTCGGTCCGCGGAGCATCCGCCGGACCATGCCGCACCGCCCCTTCTGGCGACGGCCGGCAGGATCGAGATAGGGAAGGGCTTTCCGGCTTCAAGGGCTGTTTTTTATCGACTCTCCTCGCATAAGCTCGGGCGGCCGTTCGGCCTTGCGCGCCTTCGCGGCGCGGGCTTCGTTGACTGGAGCGTCGCGCCCGCCTAACCGGGGCCGATGGTTGCCTATCTCGAATTCGAAAAGCCTATCGCCGAGCTGCAGGCGCGCATCGCCGAACTCCGGTCGACCGCCGACGCCGGTTCGCTCGACCTCGAGAGCGAAGCCTCCAAGCTCGAAGCCAAGTCCGACAAGCTGCTGCGCGACACCTATGCGAAGCTGACGCCGTGGCAGAAGACGCAGGTCGCCCGCCACCCCGAGCGCCCGCACTTCAAGGACTACGTTGCCGGCTTCATCACCGATTTCATGCCGCTGGCAGGCGACCGCGCCTTCGCCGACGATCAGGCGATCATCGGTGGCCTCGGTCGCCTGGGCGACCGCAAGGTGATGGTGATCGGCCATGAGAAGGGCGACGACACCGCCTCGCGCATCCGCCACAATTTCGGCATGGCCAAGCCCGAGGGCTATCGCAAGGCGATCCGGCTGATGGAACTGGCCGACCGCTTCGGCCTGCCGGTGGTCAGCCTCGTCGACACCTCGGGCGCCTTTCCCGGCATCCAGGCCGAGGAGCGCGGCCAGGCCGAGGCGATCGCGCGCTCGACCGAGGCCTGCCTCGCGCTCGGCGTGCCGATGGTCGCGGCGGTCGTCGGCGAAGGCGGCTCGGGCGGGGCGATCGCGGTCGCGGCGGCCAACAGCGTGCTGATGTTCGAACATGCCGTCTATTCGGTGATCTCGCCCGAGGGTTGCGCCTCGATCCTGTGGCGCACCGGCGACAAGGCGGCCGAGGCGGCCGAGGCGATGAAGGTCACCGCCGCCGATCTCCAGAAGCTCGGCGTGGTCGACCGCGTGGTGGCGGAGCCGGTCGGCGGCGCGCATCGCGATCCGGCCGCCGCGATCGCGGCGCTCGGCGCCGCCATCGGCGAGGAGCTCGACAAGCTGGCCGGCAAGAAGCCGACGGCGCTGCGCGCCGCGCGCCGCGACAAGTTCCTCGCCATCGGCTGACGGGCCCCACGGCCCTGCATTTTCTTCGTCATTCCCGCGAAAGCGGGAATCCACGGTCACGGGACATTTCGTCTCTTGCGGGCCGCCGTCCATGGATTCCCGCTTTCGCGGGAATGACGGATAAGCAGAGGCATGGATTGCGTAATGATTCCCGGACGGAAAAAGTCGTAACGGAACCGTTCAGCGGTTATCTGCTTTCTGCGTTGGGTTGCGTGGGAGGATCGCATGAAGACGTTTCTGCTCTGGACCAGTCTGTCGCTCGTCGCCATTCCCGGCGTCGCCCTGGCGCAGGTCCAGTCGATTTCGGCCAGCGACAAGCGCACCGGCGCGGAGGCGCATCCGCAGCTCGTCCAGGAATTCGGCGGCGCGATGAAGGGCCCGGCCGCCGACTATGTCGAGCGGGTCGGCCGCAAGATCGCGGTCCAGTCGGGTCTGTCCAATTCGGAGCGCGACTTCACCGTCACGCTGCTCGATTCGCCGGTCAACAACGCCTTCGCCATACCCGGCGGCTATGTCTATGTGACCCGCGGCCTGCTCGCGATCATGAACGACGAGGCGGAACTCGCCTCGGTGCTGGGGCATGAGGTCGGCCATGTCGCCGCGCGCCACTCGGCCAAGCGACAGCAGACCGCGACGATCACCTCGGTGCTCGCCGGCATCGTCGGCGCGGTCGCGGGCGATTCGGGGGTGGGCAGCCTGATCGGCCGGGGCGCGGGCGTCGGTGCCGACCTGATCACCAAGGGCTTCTCGCGCACCCAGGAATATCAGGCCGACGATCTCGGCGTCCGCTATCTGGCCAATGCCGGCTATGACCCGCTCGCCTCGTCGGACATGCTCGGCGTGCTGGGCGCGCAGCAGGACCTCGACGCGCGGATCAGCGGCAAGGCGAATTCGCTGCCGACCTGGGCCAGCACCCATCCCAATTCGGTCGACCGGGTGAAGCGCGCGCGCGGCAAGGCGCAGGAGACCGGCAAGGCCGGCCGAGGCCTGCGCAACAACGACGCGCTGCTCGACGCGGTCGACGGGCTGGTGTGGGGCGACGATCCGGCCAAGGGCTTCCTCGACGGGCAGGAGTTCAAGCTGCCGACCCAGCGGCTCGCCTTCACCGTGCCGCGCGGTTATGCGGTCAGCAACACCGACGCCGCCGTGACGATCAGCGGCAATGGCGGCCAGGCGAGCTTCTCGGGCGGCGCGATCGGCTCAGGCGGGCTCGACGGCTATATCGGCCAGGTCTTCTCGAAGCTCGGCGGGAACATCCGCCATGGCCAGGTCCAGGGCGGCAAGGGCAAGGGTGTCGATTTCCGCTACGCCTTCGGCCAGGGAAATAGCAATGCCGGGCCGCTCGACGTCGGCGTGTTCGCCTACCGCCCCGATAACGGCGCGACGGCCTATCATTTCGTGACGCTGACCCGGTCGGGGCAGGGGATCGGCCCGTTCGAATCGCTGGTCGAGAGCATGCGCCGCCTGTCGGCCGCCGAGGCGCAGGGCGCCCGCCCGCTGCGCGTCAAGGTGCTCAAGGTCAAGGCGGGCGAGACCCCCGACACCTTCGCGCGGATGATGGCCTTCCCCGACGCGCCGCTCGACCGCTTCCTGGTGCTCAACGGCCTGGAGAAGGGCGACACGCTGCGCACCGGCGAGCGGGTCAAGGTGATCGTGCGGAATTAGTATACCGCTCTCACACATGATTCGTCATGCCAGCGGAGGCTGGCATCCATGTCTGTGGTCTTCTCAGATGCCATCTCGGGTGAAGAAAGACATGGGCCCCAGCCTTCGCTGGGGCGACGGTAGAGAAGCGGTTGGACACATACAGAAAGGGCGGCGGGTTGTCCCCGCCGCCCTCTCGAAGCCAGCCTAAGCCGTAAGGCTAGTGGCCTTAGCTCGCCTTCATGTTGTTGGAGACGTTGTTGAACGTCTTCTGGAGCTGGTTGCCGAGGCTCGTCATCGCGGTGATCGCGGCGACGGCGATGAGGGCGGCGATCAGACCATATTCGATCGCGGTGGCACCCTTGTTGTTCTTCAGCAGCTTAGCAACGAACTTCATATCTCTACTCCCGCTTCCCGATTTCGGGTGGTGTGTCCGGCCCGGCTGGCCTCCAACCATTGGCCAACGCTGGCACCGTAGCGGGGAGTTCCTTTTATTTCGTTAATGGCGGCTCAGATCGAGGTGACGCGCTCGGCGATGTCGTTCCAGCGGCTCTGGACCGAACTGCCCAGGCTCGCGACCGCGCCCATGATGGCCATGAAGATCAGCGAGAGGATCAGGCCATATTCGACGGCGGTGGCACCCCGGCAATCGCGGGCGAGGGCGCGGAACGGCACGTGACGGCGATCCTTTCCCATGCGGAATTCCCCTCGAGCGACCGGCGTGCCAAATCGCTTTGATCTGCAGACGCTTATTGCGTAGGCGTCGCGAATTAAGAAACCCCTAAAGGCCTTCATACCAATGGATAAGGGAAAGCCCCTAATCGTCGTCGCGGCGGCGCTGGTCGACGGCGACGGGCGGCTGCTCGTCCAGCAGCGGCCGGCCGACAAGTCGATGGGGGGACTGTGGGAATTCCCGGGCGGCAAGGTCGAGGAGGGCGAGACCCCCGAAGCCGCCCTGATCCGCGAACTGCACGAGGAGCTGGGCATCGGCGTCGAGCAGGCCTGCCTCGCCCCCGCCTGCTTCGCCAGCGAGCCGCTGGGCGGACGGCACATGATCCTGCTGGTCTATATCTGCCGCAAATGGCGCGGCATCCCGCAGGCGATCGAGGCCCCTGCGCTCCGCTGGGTCCGCCCGGTCGAGCTGCACAACCTGCCGATGCCGCCGGCGGACAAGCCGCTGATCGGGCTCCTCGACGCGCTGGTCTGAAGGGTTACGGAGCCTCCGGCGACGGAGCAGGCGTTTCGTCGGGGTTGCGAAGGCCCATGTAGAGACCCTTGATCCGGCCCGCCGAGATGTCGGTCAACAGGTCGAGCACCGGGGTCGGGTCGATGCCGGGGCCGAGCGGGAAGGCGAGCATCGATCCGCAGGGGAGCAGCGCGAGCCCCGCCCTCGCGAAGCGGTCGCGCAGCATGGCGAACTGGGCCGGTTCGCCCGAGAAGAGGATCGCGTCGTCGAGGTTCACGCCGACGCATTGCCGGGCGGCGCCCGCGGTCATGATCTGCGGCCGGGGGCCATCGGACCGTCCCGCGCCATAGGCCGCCTCGAACCGCTGCAACGTTTCGAGCGTCTCGGCGTGCACGGCCCGTGCGCCATCGTCCTGCGCCGCCGCGGTGCCTTCGGCCGCCTGCCGGAGCATGGCGGCGGCGGCTTCGATCTTCGCCGGATCGCCTTGGGTGCGTGAAGGCAGGGCGGCGAGCTCGGCCATCGGGATCAGCGTGCCCAGCGTCACCGGCGATGTCGCGCCGAGGCGTTCGAAACGGATGCGATAGGCCTGTTGATAGGCGCTGTCGGTCCATAGCGCCGGATCGTCGGGATGGAGCAGCCGCTCGACCTCGGCGCGGCGGATCAGCGCGGTCGCGACCTCGGGATCGCCGGCGCCCAGCACCAGCCGATAGGCGTCCACCGCGCGCTCCAGATAGTCGAGCACCAGCGCCGAAGTCGGATCGTCGAGCTTCGGGGCGTTGAGGAAGAGCTGCGTGGCGAAGGCGGCGAGCAGGTCGGCGCGGACGCGCGGGCTGCGCTCCGCCGCCATATCGCGCGACAGCAGGCGCTCGGCCTCGTCGAGCCGCCCCTTGCGGATCATCGCGATCTCGCGGTCCAGCCGCGACGCGGCGTCCGGCGGGGCTTCCGCCGCCGTCGGCGCCTCCTCCGCCGCGCTGGCCCCGGGCGATACCAGGCACAGCACGGCCGCACCGAACAGGGTTCCGTAGAATGTCAGGGGGCCCGCCATCGGGAAGAGAATGGCGGAGCCTCCGGGTCGCTGTCCAGCCTCGATCGACCGGCGGCCGGCCGTTATTCGGCCTTCTCGAAGGCGACCGAGATCTGCAGCGGGACGGTGTCGGGCACCAGCGGGATGCCGTAGCTGACGCCGAAGTCGCTGCGCTTGACGGTGGTGGTCGCGTCGAAGCCGATGGTGCGCTTGCCCATCATCGTGCCGGCGCCGACGAAGACGGTGTCGAGCACGACCGGCTTGGTCACGCCCTTGACCGTCAGGTTGCCGGCGATTTTCGCGGTCTTGGGGCCGGTGACGCGGACCGAGGTCGATTCGAAACGGGCGGTCGGATATTTCGCCGCATCGAAGAAGTCGGCGGCCTTGAGATGCTCGTCGAGTTCCTTGACGGTGGTGGTGATGCCGCTCATCGGGATGTCGATCGCCACCTTCGCCTTGGCTGGTGCCTTGGGATCGATCGTCATCGATCCGGTCGGCGATCCGAAGAAGCCGCGATAGGTGCTGAAGCCCAGATGGTTGACGGTGAAGGTCACCTGGCTGTGGCCCGGATCGACCGTATAGGTCCCCGCCGTCACGCGGCGCACGTCGGAGATGCCCGGCGGAGTCGTCGGAACCTGGGCGACGACCGGCAGGGCGACCAGAGAGAAGCCCAGCAGCAGGGCGGCGGCGGAACGGACCATGATCGTCTCCCATATGAGAAAGGGCGGCAGACTAGCGCCTGCCGCCCCTTCGACAACCGTCTATTCCGAAACCCTGTGTTCGGGTTCCGGAAGCGATCGGATCAGTTCTTGGCCTTGTCGACCAGCTGGTTCTTGCTGATCCAGGGCATCATCGCGCGCAGTTCGGCGCCGACCTTCTCGATCGGATGCTCGGCGACGAGCTTGCGGCTCGCCTTCAGCTCGGGCTGGCCGGCGCGGTTGTCGAGGACGAAGCGCTTGACGAACTTGCCCTTCTGGATGTCGTCGAGCACGCGCTTCATCTCGGCCTTGGTCTCCGAGGTGATGACGCGCGGGCCGGTGTGGATGTCGCCATATTCGGCGGTGTTCGAGATCGAGTAGCGCATGTTGGCGATGCCGCCCTCATACATCAGGTCGACGATCAGCTTCACTTCGTGGAGGCATTCGAAATAGGCCATCTCGGGGGCGTAGCCCGCCTCGACCAGCGTCTCGAAGCCGGCCATGATCAGGTGGCTGAGGCCGCCGCACAGCACCGCCTGCTCGCCGAACAGGTCGGTCTCGCACTCTTCCTTGAAGGTCGTCTCGATCACGCCCGAACGGCCGCCGCCGATCGCCGAGGCGTAGGACAGGGCGACGTCGTGCGCGTTGCCGCTGGCGTCCTGGGCGATCGCGATCAGGCAGGGCACGCCGCCGCCGCGCTGATATTCGGAACGGACGGTGTGGCCGGGGCCCTTCGGCGCGATCATGAACACGTCGATGTCGGCGCGCGGCTCGATCAGGCCGAAATGGACGTTGAGGCCATGGGCGAAGGCGAGCGCCGCGCCCGGCTTCAGATTGTCGCGCAGGTCGTCATTGTAGATCGCGGCCTGGTGCTCGTCGGGCGCCAGGATCATGACGATGTCGGCCCACTTGGCCGCGTCGGCGTTCGACAGCACCTTGAAGCCGGCGCCTTCGGCCTTCTTCGCGGTGGCCGAGCCGGGGCGCAGCGCGATCGCGACGTCGGCGACGCCCGAGTCCTGCAGGTTCTGGGCATGGGCGTGGCCCTGGCTGCCATAGCCGACGATCGCCACCTTCTTGGTCTTGATGAGGCCGATGTCGGCATCACGATCATAATAGACGCGCATATTGTTGCTTCCCTCTGACGCGGCCGGACATCCGGTTGCGGAGACTGCCGCCTGGTTGAAATGGAATGGTGGCCCCGTTAACGGGCGCAGGCCCGTCCGTCGAGCCTGCTTTATCGCCTCGCCCCTAAAGCGCCTCTTTGCCCCGGCCGATCGCGGCGACGCCGGTGCGGGCCACCTCGACCAGCCCGACCTCGCGCATCAGCTCGAGGAACTTGTCGATCTTCTCGGTGCCGCCGGTCACCTCGAAGATGAAGCTGGAGATGGTCGCGTCGACCACGCGGGCGCGGTAGACCTCGGCCAGGCGCAGCGCCTCGATGCGATGATCGCCGGTGCCGGCGACCTTCACCAGCGCCAGTTCGCGCTCGACATGCGGGGCGAGCGCGGTGAGGTCGGTCACCTTGTGGACCGGCACCATCCGGTCGAGCTGCGCCACCACCTGCTCGATCACCTGCGGCGTGCCGGTGGTGACGATGGTGATGCGGCTGATCTTCTCGTCCTCGGTGACGTCGGCCACCGTCAGGCTGTCGATATTGTAGCCGCGCGAGGAGAACAGCCCCGCGATGCGGGCGAGGATGCCCGATTCATTGTCCACGGTCACGGACAGCGTGTGCCGCTCGGTGGCTTCCTGCTTGATGTGCATGATGTCTTTCTCTGTGTCGGTCGAAGGAGGTGGGGAGGGGGATCAAACGAGCGCCTTGGCCTCGTCGTCCATCTCGCCGACCACCTCGTCGGCTTCGAGGATCATGTCGGTGTGCGCCGCGCCGCTCGGGATCATCGGGAAGCAGTTGGCCAGCTTCGCCACCCGGCAGTCGACGATCACCGGCCCGTCATGCTCGAGCATCGCGGCGATGCCGGCGTCGAGTTCCTCGGGCTTCTCGATCAGCACGCCCTTCCAGCCATAGGCCTCGGCCAGCTTGACGAAATCGGGCAGCGCGTCGCTGTAGCTCTGCGAATAGCGGCCCGCATAGGTCAGGTCCTGCCACTGGCGGACCATGCCCATATATTCGTTGTTGAGGATGAACACCTTGACCGGCAGGCGATATTGCGTCGCCGTGCCCAGCTCCTGGATGTTCATCTGGATCGAGGCTTCGCCCGCGATGTCGATCACCAGCGCGTTGGGATTGCCGAGCTGCGCGCCGATCGCCGCCGGCAGGCCGTAGCCCATCGTGCCGAGCCCGCCCGAGGTGAGCCATTTGTTCGGCCCCTCGAAGTCGAAATGCTGGGCCGCCCACATCTGGTGCTGGCCGACCTCGGTGGTGATGATCGGCTTGAGCGCATGGGTCGCCTCCCACAGCTTGCGGATCGCGAGCTGGGGCATGATCTCCTTGGTCGAGGCCGGGAACTTCAGGCTTTTGCGCGCGCGCCAGGCGTCGATCTGCTCGTACCAGGCGGCCAGGTCGCGGGCCTGGTGCTGGCCCGCCTTCCAGATCTTGACCATGTCCTCCATCGCGCGGCCGACGTCGCCGACGATGCCGATGTCGGCGCGCACGATCTTGTTGATCGACGAGCGGTCGATATCGACATGGATCTTCTTCGAATGCGGCGCGAAGGCGTCGAGCCGGCCGGTCACCCGGTCGTCGAAGCGCGCGCCCAGGCAGACGATCAGGTCGGCCTTGTTCATCGCCATATTGGCTTCATAGGTGCCGTGCATGCCCAGCATGCCCAGCCACTGGCCGCTCGACGCGGGGAAGGCGCCCAGGCCCATCAGCGTCGACGTCACCGGCGCCCCGGTGACGCGCGCCAGCTCGCGCAGCACCTGGCTGGCGAGCGGGCCCGCATTGATGATGCCGCCGCCGGTGTAGAGGATCGGCCGCTCGGCCGCGGCGATCATCGCCACCGCCTGCTCGATCAGCGTCGGATCGGCCTTCACCTGCGGGCGATAGCCCTTGTGCGGCAGCGCTTGCACGCTGGGCTTGCGATAGGCGGCGCTCGCCACCTGCACGTCCTTCGGCAGGTCCACCACCACCGGCCCCGGCCGGCCCGAGGTGGCGATGTGGAACGCCTCGTGGATCACGTCGCCGAGCAGGGCGGGGTCCTTCACCAGGTAATTATGCTTGGTGCAGTGGCGCGTGATGCCCACCGTGTCGCATTCCTGGAAGGCGTCGCTGCCGATCAGCGGGGTGCCGACCTGGCCGGTCAGCACCACCAGCGGGATCGAATCCAGCAGCGCGTCGGCGATGCCGGTCACCGCATTGGTGGCGCCGGGGCCCGAGGTCACCAGCACCACGCCGGGCTTGCCGGTCGAGCGCGCATAGCCCTCCGCCGCATGCACCGCGCCGGCCTCGTGCCGCACCAGGATGTGGCGGATGCGGTTCTGCTTGAACAGCGCGTCGTAGATCGGAAGCACCGCGCCGCCCGGATAGCCGAAGACGACCTCGACGCCGAGGTCGTTCAGCGCCTGGATCAGTATGTCGGCCCCCGTCATCTCGGCAGTCATGGTCTCTTCCTCTTGTGCGCCGCAGCGCATTGAAACGAGCGGCGGGACCTATCGGTAATAAACTACTCTGTCAACGCATCATTGCGTAATTTAATTGCAATCTTGCCGATCTCGTTATCATTGAGTTGCGTATCGATCCGCTGCCATGCGGCGGGCGGCTGATGGCGGAACCAGGTATATTGCCGCTTGGCATATTGCCGGGTCGCGGCCTGGGCCTTCGCCACCATCGTTTCGCGGTCGATCAGCCCGTCCTGCCAGGCGGCGATCTCGCGCACGCCGATAGCCTGCATGGCCGGGAGCATCGGATCAAGCCCGCGCGCGCGCAACTTCTTCACTTCCTCGACCGCGCCCTGATCGAGCATCGCCTCGAACCGGGCGTCGCAGCGCGCCCGCAGCCAGTCGCGCGGCGGCAGCACGATCGCGGCGGCGACGGCGATCTCGCCGCCGATCCCGCCGGTCAGCTCCGCCTGCCAGTGCGACAGCGACCGGCCGGTCGAACGGATCACCTCCAGCGCGCGGGCGATGCGGGTGGCGTCCTGCGGGCGCAGATGGCCCATCGCCGGGTCCTCGGCGGCGAGCGCGGCATGGGCCGCCTCGACCGGCAGCGCGCGCACCTCGGCGCGGATCGCCGGATCGATCTCGGGCACCGGCGCGATGCCGAAGATCAGCGTGCGCAGGTAGAGGCCGGTGCCGCCGACCAGGATCGGCAGCTTGCCCGCCTCGCGCGCCGCGGCGATCGCGCGCTTCGCGTCGGCGGCCCAGTCGGCGGCGCTGCAAGGCTCGGCCGCGTCGCGATAGCCGAACAGCCGGTGTGGCGCGCGCGCCTCCTCGGCCGGATCGGGGCGGGCGCTCAGCACCCGCAGGTCGGCATAGACCTGGCTCGCATCGGCGTTGATCACCACCCCGTCGGCGATCTCCGCGAGGCGGATCGCCAATGCGGACTTGCCGCTGGCGGTCGGCCCCGCAATAAGCGCGACCGGATATTTCGGGGAGACGCTCTTGTTCATCGCCACGCTGATAGCATCGGACCGGATCGAAGCGGGGGATATTTCGACCGCGGCCGATCGCCTCGCCGCCGCCGGTCTGCGCACCGGGGATTCGGCGTGGATCGAGCCGGGGATCGCCTGCGACCTCGGCTTCGACGGCGATCCGGCGGCGGCGCGCGCGGCGCTGGAAGGGGCTTTCGCGGGGGTCGACGTGGTCGTCCAGGCGGCGGCGGGACGGCGGCGGCGGATGCTCGTCGCCGACATGGATTCGACGATGATCACGATCGAATGCATCGACGAGCTGGCCGACTATGCCGGCATCAAGCCGCAGATCGCCGAGATCACCGAACGGGCGATGCGCGGCGAGCTCGACTTCGAAGGCGCGCTCGACGCGCGGGTGGCGCTGCTCGCGGGGCTCGACGCCTCGGTGATCGACCGCTGCCATGCCGAGCGGGTGGTGATCATGGCCGGCGCGCGCGAGCTGGTGCGGACGATGCGGGCGAACGATGTCGACTGTTACCTCGTCTCGGGCGGCTTCACCCTGTTCGCCGACCGGGTCGCGACCGAGATCGGTTTCACCCGCGCACTGTCGAACGTGCTGGAGTTCGCCGACGGCAAGCTGTCGGGCACCGTCGCCCGGCCGATCGTCGGTGCCGAGACCAAGCGCCGTACCCTGCTCGACGAGGCCGCCGCGCACGGCCTGTCGCCCGACCAGTGCCTCGCGGTCGGCGACGGCGCCAACGACATTCCGATGATCCAGGCCGCCGGGCTCGGCGTCGCCTATCATGCCAAGCCGAAGACCGCGGCGGCCGCGGGCGCGCGGATCGATCATGGCGACCTGACCGCATTGCTCTACGCGCAGGGCTATGCGCGCAAGGACTGGGTGATCTGATTCAGTTGCCGCTGGTCATGTCGGCGGTGATCGCCGCCAGCGCATAGGCGACGGCGGCTTCGCTGCGGTCGAAGGCGATCCGCAGGCTGTTTTCGCCGATCTCGCTGATCCGGGCGCGGATCGATCCCGCCTCGGGATGGCGCAGCTCGACCGTCGATCCGAGCGGGAGCGGCGTCCCGATGTCGAGGCGCGCGCCGCCGGCGTCGATCTGGCGCAGCGCCACGGGCAGGGGGATGCCGTCGATGATGAGCTGGCAGACGCGCCGCCGCCGCCAGGGGCTCGCCATCGCTGCAACCCGATCGAAATCACGCCAGTGCCGCATGCACGCTTCCGCTACCTTCACGTCCGGCGCTTATCGCCCTTATCCATCAAGATAGCGTTAACGACGATCCGCCGACGCGGCCCCTCAGGGCGCGACCGGGAAGCAGGTGGTTCCCGCCGCCTTCACCGCCGCGCAGGCCTGGTTCGCCGCCGTGCGCGAGGCGAGCGGCCCCGCCTGGAGACGCGTCAGCGCGCCGACCGCCGAGAAGCTCGGCGTCAGCGCCTTGAGGCCGGCGCGCGCCGACAGGCTGGTCCAGGCGTTGCGCGCGGCGTCGGCGCTCGAAAAGGCGCCGAGCTGGATCTTCCAGCCGCCGCTCGGTGACGCGACGATCGCGGGAGCAGGAGCAGGAGCAGGGGCAGGCGTGGGGGCCACGCTCTTCGGCGCGGTCGGCTTGGGCGCGGGCGGCGGCGATGCGGCCGGGGCGGTGGTGGGCGCCCGCCAGGGCGTACCGCCGGCCTGGGCCATGATCGTCGGCGCGGCCGTCGGCGCCGGAGCGGGGGCCATCACCGGTGTCGACGTCGTCGAGGGCGGCACGCTGGTCTGGCCGACCGGCGGCGTCACCGAGTTGCGCATGGTCAGCGGCATGCCCGGCGTGGCGACGTCGTTGGTTCGTAGCTGCGCGGTCCGCTCCATCTCGCGGGAGAGGGCGAGGCCGGCCTCGCGCTGCTCCTGCGGGATGATCTGGTCCATCTGCTGGAGGCTGGTGGTCGCCGCGCCAATGTTCGCCGCCTTGGCGCGGGTCATCAGCGCATAGGCGCGCGGCCAGTCGCGGGGCAGCAGGTCGCCGTTGAAATAGGCGGTGCCGACGACATATTGCGCGCGCGCCTCGCCCTGGTCGGCGGCCTTCTTCAGCCAGGTCATCGCCTCGGGGCGCTGTCCGTTCTGGAACAGCAGCAGGCCGAGCGTCGCCTGCGCCTGCTCATGGCCCGATGCGGCCGCCTTGCGATACCAGTCGAGCGCCGTCGCTGGCTCCATCGGCACGCCGCGGCCGAGCTTGTAGGCCTGTCCGAGGTTGAACTGGGCGTCGGGATCGCCGGCCGCGGCGGGGCCGCGCCATTCGGCGATGGCGGTGGGGTAATCGCCCTTCGCCCAGGCCTCGACGCCTTCCTTGACGCCCGCGATCGCCGGTGCGGCAACGGTCGCCGCCGCCAACGCACAGCCCAGGACAAAGCTTCTCATACTCGATCGCCCCCGATGTTTCGGCATGGTTTCGCGCGGGGTGATAGCGCGTTCGACGCGACTGGCGATAGCCCCAACGCGCTCGCGCCGATCATCGTTAACCAAAGTTTAGCATCGGCGCGCGCACCCTGGCGCGGATGATCCCGACCGAAGCGAGGACAGGGGGCCCGCGATGAGGATGAACTGGACCGGCCTCACGGCCACCGCGATCGGCCTCGTGCTGGTTTCCGGGGCGAGCGCGGCGACCCACAAGCGGGCCGACCGGCTGATCGCCGGCGCGCGCGAGGCGATGGCGCGCGGCGTTCCCGCCGCCGCCGTCCGCCAGGCCGAGGCCGCCGTGCGCGAAGCCCCGCGCGATCCGCAGGCGCGGGCGACGCTGGGGCGGGCCTATCTCGCCGCCGGGCGCTTCCGCTCGGCCGAGACGGCGTTCGGCGACGCGCTGGCGCTCGATCCGGCCCAGGCGCGGGTCGCGATCAACCGCGCGCTGGCGCAGATCGCGCTGGGCCGGGCGGACGAGGCCATGGCCCTGCTCGACGGCCTGCGCGGCGGCGGCAACGACAGCGACGTCGGGCTGGCGCTGGCGCTGCTCGGCCGGCCCGACGAGGCTCGGCCGCTGCTGATCGCGGCGGCGCGCGCGCCCGGCGCCGATGCCCGGATCCGCCAGAATCTCGCCTTCGCCTATGCCCTCGAAGGGCGCTGGAACGAAGCGGCGGCGATCGCCGCGCAGGACGTTCCCGCCGATCTCGTCGCCGAACGGCTCCGCCGCTGGGCGATGGTGGGGCAGTTGCGCGCCGATCCGGCGATGCAGGTCGGCGCGATGCTCGGTGTCCTGCCGTCGGCCGATGCTGGCCAGCCCGAGGCGCTCGCCCTGATTGCCGAACCTGTCCCGGCCTCCGCGCCGGTGTTGCTCGCCCATGTTCCGACGCCGCCCGCGCCGCCACCGCCCCTGATCGCGCCGCCGCCGGTCCCGCCGAGCGAGCCTGTCGCATCCGCCTTCGCCGGCCCGCCACGGATGCGCGCGGCCCGGCCGGTCCTGCTGGCGGCACATGTCGTCCCGGTCCGGCCCGCGCTCGCCTGGGCCGTCCAGGTCGGCGCCTATTCGACCGTGGAGCGCACCGAGGTCGCCTGGGCCGCGCTCGGCCGACGCGCGACCTTCCTCGCCGATCACATGCCGACCGGCTCGGCCTTCCGCAGGCGCGGCGTCGTGCTCCATCGCCTGTCGATCAGCGGACTGGCGAGCCGGGCGGATGCATCGAAGCTGTGCCGACGGATACAGTCGGCAGGCGCGCAATGCTTCGTCCGCATGGATGGCGGCGACCGGCCGATGCAATGGGCCCTGCGCGCCAAGGCGGCCGAGCCGGCTTGAGCTCAGCGGAGCAGCACGCCGCCCTTGATCGTCTGGATCACCTTGCCCTGGACGGGCAGGCCGTCGAACGGCGTGTTGCCCGCGCGCGACGCCATGTGATCCGAATCGATCCGCCACGGCATGTCCGGGTCGAACAGCACCAGATCGGCCTCGGCGCCGACCGCCAGCGATCCGCCGGGCAGGCCGAGCAGCGTCGCGGGCGCCGCCGACAGCAGGTCGATCAGCCGCGGCAAAGTGACCACCCCGTCGCGGACCAGCGACAGCGACAGCGTCAGCAGCGTCTCCGCGCCGGCCATGCCGGGCTCGGCATCGGCGAAGGGCAGGCGCTTGGCCTCGGGCCCCTGCGGGTCGTGGCTCGAGCAGATCAGGTCGATCGTGCCGTCGGCCAGCGCCGCGAGCGCCGCCTGCCGGTCGTCCTCGCTGCGGAGCGGCGGGGAGAGGCGGGCGAAGGTGCGGAAGCCGCCGACCGCGATGTCGGACAGCAGCAGGTGCGCCGGGCTGATGCCGCAGGTGACGGGCACGCCGCGCCGCTTGGCGTCGCGCACCAGATCGAAGGCGCGCGCGGTCGAAAGCTGTCGGAAATGGAGGCGGGCGCCGGTCTGCTCGGCCAGCATCAGGTCGCGCGCCACCGCCATCGCCTCGGCGATCGCCGGGGCGGCGGGCAGGCCCATGCGGGTTGCATATTCGCCTTCGGTCGCGACCGCTCCGGTGGTGACGCCGCCATCCTCGGCATGGCTGACAACGGTCAGGCCGAGCGAGCGGGCATAGGAGAGGACGCGCAGCATCACGCCCGAATCGGCGATCCAGCCGCGTCCGGTCGCGACCGCGCAGGCGCCGCCGGCCTTCATCAGGCCGATCTCGGCGAGTTCCCTGCCGTCGAGCCCCTTGGTCGCGGCGGCGAGCGGATGGACCCAGACGTCGGGCTTGCCGGCCGCCGCGGCGCGCTGGACGAGCGCGGCATGGTCGAGCGGCGGCGACTGGTCGGGCATCAGCACCGCGCGGGTGATGCCGCCGGCGGTGAAGGCCGGCATGTCGATCGCGAAGATGCCGAGGTCGACCAGGCCCGGCGCGACATGGGCGCCGCCCGCGTCGATCGTCTCGGCGTCCGGCGGCAGGTCGAACTGCCCGGTCGCGGCGATGCGCCGGTCGCGGATCAGCAGGTTGCCGCGCGTGATCGTCCCGGCGGCGGGATCGACCAGCCGGGCGTCGACGATGGCAAGGGCGCCGGTCATGCCCAGCCCTCCACGCCGCGCCGTCGGCGGGTCAGCACGTCGAGGCAGGCCATGCGCACCGCGACGCCCATCTCGACCTGCTCGGTGATCGCCGATCGGCTCGGATGGTCGGCGACGCTGCTGGTGATCTCGACCCCCCGGTTCATCGGCCCCGGATGCATGACCAGCGCGTCGGGCGCGGCGCGCTCCAGCCGTTCGGGGGTGAGGCCGTAGAGCGCGTGGAACTCGCGCGGGGAGGGGAGATAGGCCCCGTCCATCCGCTCGTTCTGGAGTCGGAGCATCATCACCACGTCGGCACCGTCGAGCCCCGCGTCGAAATCATGGAAGGGGACCGCGCCCATTCGTTCGATCGCGGCGGGCATCAGCGTCGGCGGCGCGACGACGCGGACCTCGGCGCCGAGCGTGGTCAGCGCCAGGATGTTCGACCGCGCCACCCGGCTGTGCAGGATGTCGCCGCAGATCGCGACGACCAGCCCGGCGATCCGGCCCTTGCGGCGGCGGATCGTCAGCGCGTCGAGCAGCGCCTGGGTCGGATGCTCGTGCCGTCCGTCGCCGGCGTTGAGCACCGGGCAGTCGACCTTGTCGGCGATGAGCTGCACAGCGCCCGACGACTGGTGGCGGATCACGATCATGTCCGCGCGCATCGCGTTGAGCGTCATCGCCGTGTCGATCAGCGTCTCGCCCTTCTTCACGCTCGACGCGCCGACCTGCATGTTGACCACGTCGGCGCCGAGGCGCTTGCCGGCGATCTCGAACGATAGCAGCGTCCGGGTCGAGTTTTCGAAGAAGGCATTGATCAGCGTCAGGCCGGCGAGGCGATCGTCATGCTTGCTGGTCGCGCGGTTGAGCGCGATCCACTGCTCGGCTTCGTCGAGCAGGAACAGGATCTCGTGCGGCTGAAGCCCGTAGATGCCGGTGAGATGGCGGTGCGGGAAGGATGCGGACATTAAAGCCGCGCTGTAGGCCAGCGCGGGGCGAAGCTCAAGCGGGGTTGATGCTTACCAGGCGTCATCCTGACGAAAGTCAGGATATCCCTTTTTTTCCGGTCTGTTTCGGCGTCAGATCATCGCGTCGATCGCGCCCTGCAGGATGTAGGCGGCGGCGAGCTTGTCGACCAGCTCGGCGCGGCGGGCGCGGCTCGCGTCGGCGTCGAGCAGGGTGCGCGTCACCGCCTGGGTCGACCAGCGCTCGTCCCACAGCAGGATCGGCAGGCCGAACGGCTCGACGTTGCGGGCGAAGGCGCGGACCGACTGGGTGCGCGGCGAATCGCTGCCGTCGAGGTTGAGCGGCAGGCCGATCACCAGCCCCTTCACCAGTTGCGCCGCGACCAGCGCGCGCAGCTTCGCGGCGTCGACGCTGAACTTGGCGCGCAGGATCGTCTCGGCCGGGCTGGCGATCGTCCAGCCCGCGTCGCACAGCGCCACGCCGATCGTCCGGGTGCCGACGTCCAGCCCCGCCAGCCGGCCGCGATCGGGCAGGGCGTCGCGGAAGTCGAGGGTGGAGGCGGAGATCACCGCTTCAGGAAGGTCCCGGCGCGCGCCGCCGCATCGGCTCGGATATTGGCCCAGAACAGCGCATAGTCGAACACATGGTAATTGTTGCCCGGCATCACGAAGCGGTCGAACCCCTTGGGCGGCCCGCCGATCAGCAGCAGGCCCGACGGATCGCAGCGCGCCGAGATCGCGCCCGGCTTCAGCTCGGCATCCATGAAGTCGGCGCCGGGCGCCAGCGACCCGAGATTGGCGGCGGGCAGCGCGGCGGTGCCGGGCGCGCCGGTCAGCGGGTTGATGCAGAGCATCGGCGTGCCCTTGCGCGGCGCGCCGGTGAAGCCGGGAGCCGCCTCGTAGATCTCGCGGATCATGCGCGGGTCGGCGGGCTCGGCGAAGCTCTGCCACGACAGCAGGCACTGGGCCTGGCCCGGCCCGGTGCAGGCGGGCAGGCCGAGCGCGGGCACGTCCGCCGTGGTCGAGATCGGCCAGCCGACCAGATAGGCGGCGACGATCCGCTTGGCGACGGGCTTGCCCGCCACCCGCTCGCGCATCAGCCGCATCAGGTGGACGGTGCCCTGGCTGTGCCCGGCCAGGATGATCGGCCGCGACGCCGGAATCTGCGCCAGGAAGGCGTCGAAGGCGCGTGCCACGTCGCCATAGGCGAGGTCGAGCGCCTTCGCCGAATCCGGCGCGCTGCTGAGGAAGGCGCCGAGCGCGGCGGAGCGGTAGCGCGGCGCCCAGACCGCCCCGGCCTGGTTGAACGCGCTCGCCTCGCTCCAGCCGAACACGGTCAGCCATTTGCGCGATTCGCGGTCGTCGAGCCCGGCGTTCCAGCTGGCCTTGCCATAATAGGTGGTCGGCGCGACGTAGAAGACCGCGACCTCGGGCTTGCCGCCGGCGCGCGCGACCCCCTTGGGCAGCCAGCGCGACGGATCGTCGGGCAGGTCGGGCCGCGCCAGCCAGCTCGCCGGCCGCGCATAATCGGGCGCCGGCCCCGCCGCATCGGCGTCGAAGCGGACGCCCGGCACGAAGGCGAAGCGCATGAGCTGGTCCTGGAACAGGGTCCAGCCGATTCCGGCGGCCAAGGTCAGCACGATCAACCCCGCGATGATGTAGAGGAAACGGCGAGCGAGCAACGGCGGGCTCCGATGGTGCAGTGCAACATGAACGATGCGGTCGCGCAAGTGCGTAGCGGGCAATCGTGCGTGCGTCCAATGCCAACCCGCATAATCCCCCTCCCTGCCAGGGAGGGGCTAGGGGTGGGTTACGGAGCCGAGGGGCTCGATGCCCCTCGGCGAAGTTGGTCGAGGACCGCGGAGCGCTCGCTTCGCTCGCGACCCACCCCCAACCCCTCCCTCGGCAGGGAGGGGAGCTAGTAAGGCATTGCCGCCGCGTCGCCCCGATGGTAGCGGCGCGGCCATGTCAGTCGATGCCGCAACCGTCCGCAAGATCGCGAGCCTCGCGCGCATTGCCGTCACCGACGGCGATGTCGAGGCGATGGTCCCCGAACTCAACAACATCCTGGGCTGGATCGAGCAGCTCGGCGAGGTCGATACCGATGGTGTCGCGCCGCTCGCCGCCGTGATCCCGAACCACCAGCGCCTGCGCGATGACGTCGTCACCGACGGCAATATCCGCGACAAGGTGCTGGCCAATGCGCCGCAGGCCGAACATGGCTTCTTCGCGGTGCCGAAGGTGATCGAATAATGACGGCTATCACCGACCTGGGCCTTGCGGGCCTGCGCGACGGCTTCCGCGCCGGCGACTTCTCGGCGCGCGAGATCGCCGACGCCTTCAATGGCGCCGTCGCCGGCGCCAAGGCGCTCAACGCCTTCATCATCGAGACCCCCGATCACGCGACCGCGGCGGCCGAGGCGGCCGACAGGGCGCGCGCGGCGGGCGAGCTGCTGCCGCTGTCGGGCGTTCCGCTCGGCATCAAGGACCTGTTCTGCACCGCCGGCCACCAGACCACGGCGGCCAGCCACATGCTGGGCGGCTTCACGCCGACCTATGAATCGACCGTGACCGGCAAGCTGTTCGCGGCGGGCGCGGGCATGCTCGGCAAGCTCAACCTCGACCAGTTCGCGATGGGCTCGTCGAACGAGACCAGCGCCTATGGCAACGTCGTCTCGCCGTGGCGGCGCAACGACGGCGGCAACGCCCCGCTGGCGCCGGGCGGCTCGTCGGGCGGCTCCTCGTCGGCGATCGCGGCGCGGATCGTGCCGGCGGCGACCGGCACCGACACCGGCGGCTCGATCCGCCAGCCGGCCGCCTTCACCGGCATCGCCGGGATCAAGCCGACCTATGGCCGCTGCTCGCGCTTCGGCATCGTCGCCTTCGCCTCGTCGCTCGACCAGGCGGGCGCGATGGCGCAGGACGTCCGCGACAGCGCGATCCTGCTCGAGGCGATGTCGGGCTTCGACCCGAAGGACTCGACCTCGCTCGACGTTGCGGTTCCGAAGTGGGAAGCGAATTTATCGAGCGATCTCAAGGGTAAGAAGGTCGGTATTCCCAAGGAATATCGGGTCGACAACATGCCCGCCGAGATCGACGCGCTGTGGCGGCAGGGCATCGAATGGCTCCGCGACGCGGGCGCCGAGATCGTCGACGTGTCGCTGCCGCACACCCGCTATGCGCTGCCGACCTACTATATCATCGCGCCCGCCGAGGCGTCGTCGAACCTCGCCCGCTATGACGGCGTGCGCTACGGCCTGCGCGACCTGCCCGAGGGCGCCAATCTCCAGGAGATGTACGCCGCGACCCGCGCCGCCGGCTTCGGGCCCGAGGTCAAGCGCCGCATCCTGATCGGCACCTATGTGCTGTCGGCGGGCTATTACGACGCCTATTACACCAAGGCGCAGAAGGTCCGCGCGCTGATCGCCCGCGACTTCGAGGAGGCGTTCCGGCAGGTCGACGTGCTGCTGACGCCGACCGCGCCGTCCGCCGCCTTCGCGCTGGGCGAGAAGAGCGCCGATCCGCTGGAGATGTACCTCAACGACGTCTTCACCGTCCCGGCCAGCCTCGCGGGCGTCCCCGCCATGTCGGTGCCGGCGGGCCTCGACGGGCAGGGCCTGCCGCTGGGCCTCCAGATCATCGGCCGCCCGCTCGACGAGCAGGGCGTCCTCAACGCCGGCCTCGCGATCGAACAGCGCGCCGGCTTCACCGCCAAGCCGCAGAACTGGTGGGCGAAATGAGCAGCTATCGTATCCAGGGCGCCACCGGCGAATGGGAGGTCGTGATCGGCCTCGAGGTCCATGCGCAGGTCGTCTCCAACGCCAAGCTCTTCTCGGGCGCCTCGGCGGCGTTCGGGGCCGAGCCGAACCAGAGCGTGTCGCTGGTCGACGCGGCGATGCCGGGCATGCTCCCCGTCCCGAACGAGGAGTGCATCCGCCAGGCGGTCAAGACCGGCATGGCGCTGGGCGCGGAGATCAACCGCTGGTCGCGCTTCGACCGCAAGAACTACTTCTACGCCGATCTGCCTCAGGGCTATCAGATCTCGCAGCTCTACCACCCGCTGGTGGGCGAGGGCACGATCACGATCGACGCCGACGAGAAGGCCGGCATCGCCGAGGCCAGGACGATCGGCGTCGAGCGGCTCCATGTCGAGCAGGACGCGGGCAAGCTGATGCACGACCAGCATCCGACCCGCTCCTATGTCGACCTCAACCGATCGGGCGTCGCGCTGATGGAGATCGTGTCGAAGCCCGACATGCGCTCTCCTTCCGAAGCAGGAGCTTATCTCCGGAAGCTGCGATCGATCCTCCGCTATGTCGGTTCGTGCGACGGCAATATGGAAGAAGGCTCGATGCGCGCCGACGTCAACGTCTCGGTGCGCAAGGCCGGCGATCCGTTCGGCACCCGGACCGAGACGAAGAACGTCAACTCGATCCGCTTCGTGATGGCCGCGATCGAGAGCGAGGCGAACCGCCAGGTCGACGTGATCGAAGGCGGCGGCAAGATCGTCCAGGAGACGCGGCTCTACGATCCCGACCGGAACGAGACGCGGTCGATGCGCTCCAAGGAGGATGCGCACGACTATCGCTATTTCCCCGATCCCGATCTGCTGCCGCTCGAGCTGAGCGAGGAATTCGTCGCGCAGTGCCGCGCCGAGCTGCCCGAGCTGCCCGACGCTAAGCGCGCCCGCTATGAAGGCGAGCTGGGGCTCCCCGCGTATAACGCCGCGGTGCTGACCTCGGACGTCGAGACGGCGCGCTGGTTCGAGGCGCTGCTCGACGCGGCCGGCAAGCCCGGCGCGGAGGTGGCCCGCGCCGCGTCCAACTGGCTGATCTCCGACCTGTTCGGCGCGCTCAACCGGCTTGGCAAGGCGATCGACGAGAGCCCGGTCAGCCCCAGGCAGGGCGCAGAGCTGCTCGCGCTGGTCGCCGACGGAACGTTGTCGGGCACGCTGGCCAAGCAGGTGTTCGAGATCATGCTGGAGACCGGCGACGATCCCGCCAGGATCGTCGAGGAACGCGGCCTCAAGCAGACCAGCGACACCGGCGCGATCGAGGCGGTGATCGCCGAGGTGATGGCCGCCAACGCCGACAAGGTCGCCGAATATCGCGGCGGCAAGGACAAGCTGTTCGGCTTCTTCGTCGGCCAGACGATGAAGGCGATGGGCGGCAAGGCCAATCCCGGCGTCGTCAACGAGCTGCTCAAGAAGACGTTGGGCTGACCTTCGCCGTCGAGCCAACAAACTTTCTTCGTCATGCCTGCGAAGGCAGGCATCCATGTCTGTTTCCTTCTCAGATGCCATCTGGCTGAAGAGAGACATGGACCCCAGCCTTCGCTGGGGTGACGTGAATTGGGTGGGACGCCAAGGGGACAGTCGGCTATGCCGAGGCCATGATCTACGGCGATCCCGGCAGCATCGTTCCGCTCAACCTGCCGGCGGGCGAGGGCGAGTATCGTTTCTCGGTACCGTCGGGGCTGGCGATCGCGCGGCGGGTCGAAGCCGTCGAGTATCGGCCGACCGGCGCCGTCTGGCGCTTTCCGCCGCAAGCCACCACCGCGACGAGCGAGGGCGACGGGCTGGCCGGCCGGATCAGCCTCGCCGTCGCCGGGCCCGGCAAGCCGACCGGGAAGGGCGTGCTGCTCGACAGGAGCAGCTACCTCCAGTCGCAGGCGCTCGGCATCGATTTCGGCACCAGCGCCGATCCGCTGCGGACCCAGACGCCCCGGCGGCTGCGCTGTTCGTTCCGGGGGATCGTGCCGCCGCGCGCGGACGGGGCGCTGCTCTTCTACCTGACGGGCTGGACGGTCGGCACGATCGCACTGATGACCCGCTATGGCAGCAACCGGCTCGAATGCGTGATCGGGCGTGGCGATCGGACCCAGGCCGGGTTCGCCAGCACGGTCGACCGCACCCCCGGCGTCGAGCAGCTGCTGGAGGTCGAATGGCGCGACGATCCGGCGGGGGCGGGCGGGACGCTCGCCTTCCTGATCGACGGCAAGCCGGCGGGCGGACCGTTCCGGACGCCGTTCAAGCCCCGGATCACGCCCGAGATGGGCTTCTCGGTCAACGCCGCGCTCGGCAATCTGCGGCAGGCGATCGACGGGCTGCTCGTCCGTGAGGTCGCGATCGGCTTCGACCGGCCGGTGGTGAAGGAGAGCTATTCTCCGGTCGCGGACGGCATGGTCGCGGGCGCCGACCTGCCGCGCCTCGTCGTCGACGCGCGCGCCGTGGCGGCGCCGCAACCGGCGCGGACGCTGGCGTGGCGCGGGCCGGACGGATCGGTCGGCACGCTCGACGTCACCATCGGCCCGCTCGACGTGCCGCCGGGCCAGCCCTGGAAGGCGGTGCTGGTCGACTGGTCGAGCGGGACGGGCGTGCCGCACCCGAACGAACTGGTTATGGCCCGGCCGGCGGTGCAGAACTGCCGTTTCGAGGACGCCTGGCTGGGCGCCGCGCAGCCGGCCTGGATCGAATGCCTGCCGCGGGGGCCCGTTCCCGTGATCGACGGCATCGCCTATCGCTGCGAGGCGATCCGCGCGGGCGACTATGTCCAGTTCCAGTTCGGCTATGACTGGGACGCGAGCGTCATGCCCGACAATCCGTTCGGCGATCCGAGCGGCCGCAACGCCTATATGGTCCCGCACAAATGGCTGATCTACGACCGCGAGGACCGGCTGCTCGCGACCGTCGAGCGGCCCGACGGCGGCCCGCTCAACGGCGCCGACGTCCCGGCCCATTTCCAGGGGCCGTTCGACGGGCGCGGCTGCGCGGTCACCAGCCGCGAGCATCGCTGGTATCCGCACGGCACGGTCCGCTCGGGCATCATCTGGCGCAACCGCGATCCCGGCAACCACGACCAGGCCGGCATCCGCCGAACGGTGCCGCTGTTCGACCTGAGCGTGCCGTTCGGCTGCCACCTCGACTATTCGGTCAACGGCTACGACCTGCGCGTCTTCGGCGGCGGCGCGGGCAATGAGGGGCAGGCGAACGGCTTCGGCAATGTCCGCGTCATGCCGTGGAAGCAGAGCGACTATCGGACGATGGTCGACCGGGCCGGGCGCACCCGCGATCCCTATGGCGCGCTGCTCTATTCGGCCAATTCGATGGCGGCCAATGCGGCGCTGTGGCTCGAATATACGCCGTTCAACGTCCAGGGCCGCTCGCCGATCACCGGATCGGGCGGCATGCGCGACGATCGCCAGACCATCCCCGAGCCCGTCGTCTGGCACATGAACCTGCCCGACGGCGCGCGGCCGCACGACGGCACGCCGTGGCGCGCCATCGCCCTCGACTATCTGACCGGCTATGTCTCCGATCCGGTCCACGCCTTCGAGAAGGGGCGCAACCGGCCCGTCTTCAAGGGCGCGCCGCAGCGGCCCGTCGCGGCGCGCAACCATTATTACGGCCCCGGCAACATGGCGCTGCCGCCGGCGCAGGCCTGGTATCAGCAGGGCGGCCGCACCTATGCCTGGGTGCGCGGCACCAATCCGCTGCGGGTGGCGGTGCCCTATGCCGGCGACGCGCCAGAGCGGCCCTATTTCGGCACCTTCCAGATCGACAAGCTGCACGGGCACCAGTTTCCGGGCTGGGGCAGCCTGCTGTTCCGCACACCCGAATTCGCCTTTCTCGGCCATCGCTTCTGGGACCAGAACCGGCTCTATTCGAACGACATCATCGGCGACGCCGCGCTCGACCTGTGGGCCGCGCGCGAGGGGGCCTGGGCCTTCCTGCACGCGGCGCTCGCCTGGAAGACGGCGAGCGCGACGTCGCAGCGGCTCTACAGCCGGCGCGAGGTGCTCGACTTCGTCGTCTTCGACTTCGAGCTGTTCCACGACCGGCATTACGCCGCGACGCCCGGCTTCCTGAACCCGCCCGCCAACCTGATGCCGGGCGGGCAACTGAACCTCACCCACGCCGTCTATGCCGCCGCGCGCCACTTTGGGGTGGTCGCCAAGGGCGGGTGGGGAGTCTACCAGCATGAATTCAGCATCGGCTACTGGCTGAGCGCATTGGCCACGGGCGAGAAACTCGGCTTCAACGCGGCCCTGCGCGCGGCGTCACCCAGGGCGGGGGCAGTGCTCGACTGGCTGATCGCGATGCACCGCAAGCGGATCGTCGGCCGGATCGTCGGGGGCGCGACCCTGCCGCCGCTCGACCATGTCCCCTATATGCAGGGCATCTGGGGCCCCGATCATATCGCCGCGGCCGGCGGCGAGGTCGCCCGCCTGCCGCACGGCTATGCCGATCTCGAACGGCTGTGGGGGCGGGCGCCGGGCTGGGACCGGTTCGACGACCATGGCCGCTCGGTCACCCGCGACGGACAGGCGATGGATCAGCTGATCGCCGGACCGTCGCTGCTCCGCTACCTGCTCGGCCAGTCGGGCGAGGACCTCGTCGCCGCGCAGGCGATCGCCAACCGCTGGCGCGAGCAGAAGAAGGCCGAGGAGCTGGCCAAGGGCGAGCGCGCCGGGGAGGGCTGGTTCGTCTATCTCCAGGCGTCGAACAATCCGGCGCGGCCGGTCCAGAGCTAGACTCGTTCCGGGTCAATTTGATGCACGTCTCCCGCCTCCCCATCGTCATTCCCGCGAAAGCGGGAATCCATGGACGGCGGCCCGCAAGAGGTTGGACGTGCCGTGACCGTGGATTCCCGCTTTCGCGGGAATGACGGAAAGATCGGGAAATCCGTAGGATTCGATCACTTTCGGAGAGAATCTAAAGTCTGGACCCTGGAAAGCGCAGCCCCGGATAGGCTTTTGTCTATACATTAAGCCCGTCTTTTTCGCTTGTCGCACGGCCGGGTTGTACTGGCCCGCCATGTTGCTATAGAGCGCGCCGACCGGCGGTCCTTATTTGCGGGCGTGGCGGAACTGGTAGACGCGCTGGATTTAGGTTCCAGTATCGCAAGATGTGGGGGTTCGAGTCCCTTCGCCCGCACCAGCTTCGCCATCCAGCAGCGCGAAGCGGGACCGACACAGATTTTCTCGAGATAGAGGTTGGATGCGACCCATGCAGACTGTCGAAACGCTGAACGAGGGCCTCAAGCGCGCCTATACGGTGACGATCCCCGCCAATGATGTCGCCCAGCGCGTCGAGGCCGAGATCAAGTCGATCGCGCCGCAGGTCCGCATGCCCGGCTTCCGCCCCGGCAAGGTGCCCGCCAACCTGATCAAGAAGATGCATGGCCCGGCGATCGAGCAGGACGTGCTCAACAAGACCGTGCAGGACGGCGTCCAGCAGCTCCTCGCCGAGCAGAAGCTGCGTCCCGCGATGCAGCCCTCGGTCGAGCTGGTCGGCGGCGACTATGAGCCCGGCAAGGACGTGGCGCTCAAGGTCGAGCTCGAAGTGCTCCCCGACGTGCCGCCGCCCGCGATCGAAGGCCTCAAGCTGGAGCGCCTGAGCGTCGAGGCCCCGACCGACGAGATCGACGCGCAGATCAAGCGCATCGCCGACCAGCAGAAGCGCTATGACGACGCCAAGGACGGCCACCCCGCGGTCGAGGGCGACCTCGTCGTGCTCGATTTCGCCGGCAGCGTCGACGGCGTCGCCTTCGAGGGCGGCACCGGCACCGGCATGTCGGTCGAGCTTGGCTCGGGCCGCCTGATCCCCGGTTTCGAGGACCAGCTCGAAGGCATCAAGAAGGGCGAATCGCGCAGCCTGAACGTCACCTTCCCGAAGGATTATGGCGAGAAGTCGCTGGCCGGTAAGGCCGCCGTCTTCGAAGTCACCGCCACCGACGTCCGCGTCCCCGGCGAGACCAAGGTCGACGACGAGTTCGCGCAGTCGCTGGGCCTGCAGGGCCTCGACCAGCTTCGCGAGCTGATCAAGGGCCAGGTCGAGCAGGAGCTCAACGGCCTGACCCGCACCCATATGAAGCGCAAGCTGCTCGACCAGCTCGCCGCCGGCCACGACTTCCCGGTCCCGCCGTCGATGGTCGAGGCCGAGTTCGGCCAGATCTGGGCGCAGCTCGAGCATGAGGCGACCCACGAGGAGGACCCCGAGGCCGCCCGCGCCGAGATGGAGAAGGACCGCGACGATTATCGCGCGATCGCCGAGCGCCGCGTCCGCCTGGGCCTGCTGCTGTCCGAGATCGGCCAGCAGAACGGCGTCGAGGTGAGCGCGCAGGAGATGCAGCGCCTCGTCCAGCAGGCGGCGATGCAGTATCAGCCCGCCGACCGCGACCGCTTCGTCCAGTATCTGCAGCAGGACCCGATGGCCGCGGCGCAGCTCCGCGCGCCGCTCTATGAGGACAAGGTCGTCGACTTCCTGTTCGACAAGGCCGAGGTCAGCGACCGCACCGTCACCCGCGACGAGCTGGAAGCCGCGATCGAGGCCGACGACGACACGATCGGCAAGGGCCATGTCCATGGCCCGGGCTGCGGTCATGACCACCATGATCACGACCACGACCATGATCATGCCGCTCCGGCCAAGAAGCCGGCCGCGAAGAAGGCCGCTGCCAAGCCGGCCGCCGAGGAGGCTCCTGCCGCCGAGGACAAGCCGGCTGCCAAGAAGAAGGCCGCGGTGAAGACCGAGGAAGCCGCCGAGGCCGCTCCGGCGCCGAAGAAGGCCCCGGCCAAGAAGGCCGCCGCCGCCAAGGCCGAGGAGGCTCCTGCCGCCGCGCCGAAGAAGGCTCCGGCCAAGAAGAAGGCCGCCGCCGAGTAATCGGCCGGTCTTCGATCCATTCGCGAAGGGCCGTCGGAGCGATCCGGCGGCCCTTCTGCTTTCTCCGATCCTCCGCCGGCATGACGGGCAGGGCGGGGATCAACCAGCGCGGACCCCCTTGAAACCCCCGCGGCAAAGGCCGATGTAGGCCGGGCAAGGCAAAGCAAAGGACCAGACCTTCCCATGCACAATCCCTTCGAAACCGGTGAGTTTCTGAATCCGGAAACCGGCGCCCTGGTCCCCGTCGTGATCGAGCAGTCGAACCGCGGCGAGCGCAGCTTCGACATTTATTCGCGCCTGCTGCGCGAGCGGATCATCTTCGTGACCGGCCAGGTCGAGGACCATATGGCCTCGCTCATCACCGCCCAGCTGCTGTTCCTCGAATCGGAGAATCCGAAGAAGGACATCTTCATGTACATCAACTCGCCGGGCGGCGTGGTGACGGCCGGCCTCGCGATCCACGACACGATGCAATATATCCGCCCGCGCGTCGGCACGGTCTGCATCGGCCAGGCGGCGTCGATGGGCAGCTTCCTGCTCGCGGCGGGCGAGCCGGGGATGCGCGTCGCGCTCACCAACAGCCGGATCATGGTCCACCAGCCGTCGGGCGGCGCCCAGGGCATGGCGGCCGACATCGAGATCCAGGCGCGCGAGATCCTGCGCATGCGCCACCGGCTCAATTCGCTCTACGCGAAGTACACCAAGCAGCCGATAGAGGCGATCGAGGCGGCGATGGACCGCGACAAGTTCCTCGAGGCCGACGAGGCCAAGGCCTTCGGCCTGATCGACGAGGTGTTCGACAAGCGTCCGAGCCCCGCCGACGAGGCGATCGCCGCCTGATCGGCCGGCGCCCGGCATGGCCGACGCCTGGGACGCGCCTTTCCCGGATCGGGGAGGGCGCGTCCTGCGCGTCGCGGCCGGCCGAGTCGCGCGGTTTTCCGCGGCGCGGGCCGGCGGCGCGCGATCCGGCCGGGGCGCGGGGGCGCCATCCGGTTGCACCCGGAAAACGGCTTCCCATATCGATGGGAACCCGCTTGGCCTTCATCGCTTCTCAAGATGGTTGTGAGAAGGGGGAGGACATGTTTAGGATGCGTTCGATCCCTAGTGGAGTCAGGATCTAGTTTATGACGAAGTTGACCGGCGGCGACTCGAAGAGCACGCTTTACTGCTCCTTCTGCGGCAAGTCGCAGCACGAGGTCCGCAAGCTGATCGCTGGCCCGACCGTGTTCATCTGCGACGAGTGCGTCGAGCTCTGCAACGACATCATCCGTGAGGAGACGAAGGGCGCGCTCGTCAGCAAGAAGGACGGCGGGGTCCCGACCCCGCACGAGATTTGCGAGCATCTCGACCAATATGTGATCGGCCAGGCCAAGGCCAAGCGCGTCCTCTCGGTCGCGGTGCACAACCATTACAAGCGGCTCAACCACGGCGCCAAGGGCGCCGATGTCGAGCTGGCCAAGTCGAACATCCTGCTCGTCGGCCCGACCGGATCGGGCAAGACGCTGCTCGCCCAGACGATGGCGCGGCTGCTCGACGTGCCGTTCACCATGGCCGACGCCACCACGCTGACCGAGGCGGGCTATGTCGGCGAGGATGTCGAGAACATCATCCTCAAGCTGCTCCAGGCCTCCGACTATAATGTCGAGCGGGCGCAGCGCGGCATCGTCTATATCGACGAGATCGACAAGATCAGCCGCAAGGCCGACAATCCCTCGATCACGCGCGACGTGTCGGGCGAGGGTGTCCAGCAGGCGCTGCTCAAGCTGATGGAAGGCACCACCGCGAGCGTTCCGCCGCAGGGCGGCCGCAAGCATCCGCAGCAGGAGTTCCTCCAGGTCGACACGACCAACATCCTGTTCATCTGCGGCGGCGCCTTCGCGGGGCTGGAGAAGATCATCGGCGATCGCCTGCAGGGCAAGTCGATCGGCTTCGGCGCCTATGTCGCCGCGCCCGAGGAGCGCCGCACCGGCGAGACCCTCCAGCAGTGCGAGCCCGAGGACCTGCTCAAGTTCGGCCTGATCCCCGAATTCGTCGGCCGCCTGCCGGTGATCGCGACGCTGATGGACCTCGACGAGGCCGCGCTGGTCGAGATCCTGACGGCGCCGAAGAACGCGCTGGTCAAGCAGTATCAGAAGCTGTTCGACATGGAGGGTGTCAAGCTCGGCTTCACCGACGACGCGCTGGTCGCGATCGCCCGCAAGGCGATCACCCGCAAGACCGGCGCGCGCGGCCTGCGCTCGATCCTCGAAGGGCTGCTGCTCGACACGATGTTCGACCTGCCGTCGATGGACGGGGTCGACGAGATCATGGTCGACAAGGACGTGGTCGAGGGCCGCAAGGACCCGGTCCGCGTCTTCACCAAGAAGAACAAGGAAAAGGCCGGCGGCGACGCCGCCTGATCCGATAGGATATCCCGAACGAAGAAGGGCCGCCGGAGCGATCCGGCGGCCTTTTTTGCGTCACCCCGGCGGAGGCCGGGGTCTCAGGAGGTGAGGGTGCAAACCTCTCCCGAGATCCCGGCCTCCGCCGGGATGACGGAAGAGGGACAGGGCGGCAGGAGGATGCTCAGCGCTCCACGCCGAGCGTCTTCGCGGCCTCGTCGAAGCGGGCGATCTGGCCGGCGTCGCCCTTGAAGACGGTCTTCGCCCTGGCGAGCGCGTCCTTCGCGCCGGCGGGGTCGTTGAGCATCATCCGCGAGCGCATCAGCATGATCCAGCGATCGGCGTCGCGCGGATTCTGCTCCAGCCGGGCGGCGAGGCGGGCGACCATCGAGCGGGCGAGCTCGTCCTGCTGCGACGGGGTCATCGCCGTCGCGGCCTTGAGGTCGGCGGCGCTGGGCCCCGGGATGCCGGCGGTCGCGACGCTGTCGCCGCCGGCCGTCGGCGCGGCCGAGGACGACTGCTGGGGCACGGAAGGCGGCGGCACGCGGCCCGCCACGTCGATCTTGTGCTCGGCGGAGACCTTGGCGATCAGCTCGCGGACCGGCCCTTCCCAGGGCGCGCCGGCGGGGCTGTCCTTGAGGATCGCGATCCAGTCGTCGATCGCGCCCTTGTGGTCGCCGTCCTGGTCCTTCTTCACCGCGAGGAAATAGCGGGCGCGATGGTCGGTCGGGTCGATCGACACCGCCTTGCGGAACGAGGCCTCGGCCGCCGGAGTGACCCCGCCGGGACCCGACAGGAGCTGGACCTCGCCCAGCGCCGACCAGATCTCCGCGTTGGACGGATCGATCTTCGTCGCCCTGGCATAGGCCTGCGCGGCGTCGGCATAGCGGCCGAGATTATAATAGGACCAGCCGAGCGTCGCCCAGCCCTTGAAGTCGTCCGGATTGTCCTTGAGCCGCTTTTCGAGCCCGGCGATCATCGATCCGACGTCGCCGGCCTGGCCCGCTCCCTGTCCCGGCGCGGCGGTCTCATCGAGCCCCGACCGCGAGCGCGTCACCGCCAGGACGACCGCCGCCAGGGCGATCAGCGCGGCGAGGATCAGCGCGATCCGCGCGAAGGGCAGCGAGAGACCTTTGTTCGCGGTGGTGTCCTTCGTCACATTTCTCTCCGCAATCGAGGGTAATGGCCTTTGATAACCAAATGTAACGAAAGTCTAGCGGAACGCGTCGAAGCTGATAGAGTAGGGACGGGGCAGACACTAAATTCACGCTTTGTCGCAGGGGCATGCGAGAATTTCGGGGTCTAATGACGGCCGCTCGCTCGGCGGCGGTGAAACGGGGCAGGGGGAATCAGTGGCGGATACCTACCGTATTGCCATCGTTGGCTCGGGGCCGGCGGGGATGAGCGCTGCGGCTCACGCGGCCAAGCTCGGCATACCGCACGTCCTGCTCGAAAAGACCGACCACCTTTCCGATACGATCTTCAAATATCAGAAGGGCAAGCACGTCATGGCGACGCCGAGCCAGCTCGTGCTGCGCTCGGACGTCGATTTCGATGCGGGCAAGCGCGAGAAGATCCTCGGCATCTGGGACGAGCAGACCGCCGGCCACAAGGTCAACGTCCGCTTCAAGAGCGAGGTGAAGGCGATCACCGGGCAGAAGGGCGCGTTCGTCCTCACCCTGGCCGACAAGACCGAGATCCATGCCGAGACGGTCATCCTGGCGATCGGCACCCAGGGCAACCCGAACCTGCTGCGCGCGCCGGGCATCGAGAGCAGCGGCATCCACGTCCAGTATCAGCTCGACGATCCCGGCGAATATGTCGACGAGCACATCACCGTCGTCGGATCGGGCGACGCCGGCATCGAGAATGCGCTGGGCCTCGCGCAGGACGCGGCGCAGGGCAACATCGTCACCATCCTCAACCGCGGCGCCGATTTCAGCCGCGCCAAGGGCGCCAACGTCAAGCTGCTGATGCAGGCGCGCGACGAGGGGCGGATGAACGTGATGACCGACACCTCGCCGAACCGGCTCGAGGCGGGGCATCTCGTCCTCGACACCCGCGACGGCGAGGCGCGCATCCGCTGCGACCGCGTGATCGCGCGCATGGGCTCGGCCGCGCCGCGCAAGTTCATCGAGGAATGCGGGATCGAGTTCACCAGCCCGGACCGCGAGGCCTTCCCGACGCTGTCGCCGCAGTTCGAGACGACCAACGCCGGCATCTACGTGATCGGCGCGCTGGCCGGCTATCCGCTGATCAAGCACTGCATGAACCAGGGCTATGACGTCGTCGAGTTCATCAACGGCAACACCGGCCTGAAGCCCGCCGACGAACCGATCCTCGAAGGCAAATTCGTCAACCTGCCGGTCAAGAAGTCGGTCGACGAGTGGCTGGAGTTCATCCGCACCAACGTCCAGATCCTCAACGACCTGTCGCCGTTGCAGATGCGCGAGTTCATGCTGGACTCCGAAGTCCGCTACTACGGCAAGAACGACATCATCTTCGAGAAGAACGCGCCGGGATCGTCGCTGTTCTGCATCGCGCAAGGATCGGTCGACATCCCGCTGCCCGACGGCCGCTCGACCGGGATCGTCATTCCCGAGGGATCGATCTTCGGCGAGGTCGGCCTCGTCTCCGGTCGCCGCCGCGGCTCGACGATCCGCTCGGTCGCCGAGACCATCGTCGTCGAGATCCCGCGCAACGCGATCCTCAAGCTGATGGCGTCGGTGCCGGGCGTGAAGCGCGCCGTCACCCGCATCTCCACCGAGCGCCAGCTCCTCCAGATGTGGCAGTCGGGGCTCCAGCCCGCCGACCTGGCCGAGGTGCTGGAGACCGCCGAGATCAAGGGCATCCGCGCCGGCGAGGCGATCTTCCGCGAGGGCGAGGAAGGCAATGACGTCTATGTGATCCGGTCGGGATCGGTGGTCGTCGAGAAGGCGATCGGCGGCAAGCCGGTGTTCCTCTCCTATGTTCCCGCCGGCAATTATGTCGGCGAGCTCGAACTGTTCGACAACGGCATCCGCAAGCAGACCGTGCGCGCCGCGGTGAAGTCGGAGGTGATCAAGCTCGGCGGCGATGCGTTCCGCCGGCTGCTGGAGGCCAAGCCGGAATTCTTCGCCCGGGCGAAGGTGGCGATCGGCGAGCGCGAGGACCTCGCCTCGTTCATCGAGGCGAAGAAGGACAGCTTCGCCACCGTCGTCGACATGTACAGCTCGGTCGCGAACTTCCTGGTCGACAACGGCGTCGGCGAGGCGACCGACGTGCTGCTGATCGACGAGAATCTCTGCGTCGGCTGCGACAATTGCGAGAAGGCCTGCGCCGACAGCCATGAGGGCATCTCGCGGCTCGACCGCGAGGCGGGGCGCACCTTCGCGCATCTCCACGTGCCGACGAGTTGCCGCCATTGCGAGCATCCGCACTGCATGGCCGACTGCCCGCCGACCGCGATCCATCGCGGCCAGGACGGCGAGGTCTATATCGACGACACCTGCATCGGCTGCGGCAACTGCCAGCGGAACTGCCCCTATGGCGTGATCCGCATGGAGAAGGAGCCGCCGCAGAAGCCTTCCCTGTGGAAATGGTTCCTGTTCGGGCAGGGGCCGGGACCGGGAGAGCCCAGCCATGACTGGGCCTATGCCAATGCGACGCCCGGCGTCGAGAAGGCGAAACGCGCGGTCAAGTGCGACATGTGCTCGGGTATCGAGGGCGGCCCGAGCTGTGTCCGCGCCTGTCCGACGGGGGCGGCGATCCGTGTCGCGCCCGAGGAATTCCTGACGGTCGCCCGGCTGCAACGGGACGACGCCTGATGGCCAGCAAATCGCTACGGCAGGCGACCACGGGTCGCGAGCGCGCCTCCGAGCATGAGGGCTTCCTGCGCTACCAGGGCTATAAATGGCTCAAGATCGCGCTGGCGATCAGCGCGGTGGCGCTGCTGATCTACGCGTTCAACGACGTCCAGCCGAAGCCCAATGGCGGCAGCATCTACGGCTACACCACCGGCACGATCGGCGTCCTCCTGATCCTGTGGCTGACGATGCTCGGCGTCCGCAAGCGCGCGATCACGCCGGGCCGCTGGTCGCTCAAGAGCTGGACCTCGGCCCATGTCTATCTGGGCCTGTCGCTGATCGTCATCGCGACGCTGCACACCGGCTTCGACTTCGGGTGGAACGTCCACACGCTCGCCTATGCGCTGATGATGATCGTCATCGCCTCGGGCGTGTTCGGCATCGCCACCTATGCGATGCTGCCCCAGGCGCTGTCGGCCAACCGGGGCGAGACGACCCAGGTCCAGATGCTCGACAACCTGCGGATGATCGACCGCCAGCTCAACGAGGCGGCGCAGCCGCTCGATGCCGAGGGCGCGGCGATCGTCCGGATGGCGCTCGACGACGATCCGTTCGGCGGCGGCCTGGTCGCGCGGCTGACCGGCCACTATCGCAACTGCGGGACGCGCGCGGCGCTGGCCGCCGTGCGCGCGCATGCGGGGCGCAAGGAGGCGGCCGCCGATCCCTACGACCATGTCGAGGTGCTGCTGGAGCGCAAGCGATCGTCGCTGTCGCGCATCCGCAAGCATCTGCGGCTGAAGGCGCTGCTGGAGGTGTGGCTCTATCTCCATATCCCGCTGACCTTCGCGCTGATCGCGGCGCTGTTCGTCCACATCGTCTCCGTCTTCTATTATTGGTGAGAACGCGCAGATGAGCTTCATCGTTCGCACGGTAGCGCGCACCGCCGACGGGCGGGACATCGTCCGCCCCAAGAGCTTCGACAAGGCCGAGCTGAGCATCGGCCGCAGCCCGTCGAGCGACATCCACCTGCCCGACCTGGCGGTGGCGCTGAACCATGCGGTGATCCGCAGCGCCGCGGGCGGCGCCGTCGAGATCGTCGCGACCGCGGGCATGCCTTTCCTCGTCGACGGCAAGTCGACCGAGCATGAGCGCTTCTCCGCCTCGCCGGGCGCCAATATCCGCATCGGCAGCCATTCGCTGTCGGTCGAGCCGGGCGAGGGCGACGAGAAGGGCGCGGTCGTCATCACCGTCGAACGCGTCGGCGCCATCTCCAACGCGTCCGAGGAGAAGGAGGAGGCACGGGTCTTCTCGCTGGCGTCGGTGCTGCCGGGCCGGCGCATCATGGCCTGGGCTGGCGTATTGCTGGTGCTCGCGATCTTCCTCGCCTGGCCGCTGGTGTCGATCCACACCCAGCCGACAGACAATAGTCGCAAGGTCGCGTTCCACGCCGACGAGCTGTGGACGTCGGGCAAGCTGTCGCAGGTCCATCGCAGCCTCGAGAACAACTGCCAGGCCTGCCATGTGAAGGCCGGAGAAGCGGTGCGCGATACCGCCTGCGTCGCCTGTCACACCAAGGTCCACGACCATGCCGACAAGGCGAAGCTGCTGGAAGCCAAGGGCTCGCCCGGCATCATCGACGGCACCAAGCAGTTCGTCGGCGGGATCTTCGGCATCCAGCCCGGCCGCTGCGTCGAATGCCATACCGAGCATCAGGGCCAGACGGCGATGCCGGTGACCGACGAGCGCTTCTGCACCAACTGCCACGGCGATATGAGCAAGCGGATCGACACCGCGCTCAAGGACGCCGATGATTTCGGCGATCACCATCCGCAGTTCGAGCCGACGATCCGCTTCGTCGGGGAGAACGGCCTGCCGTCCTTCCGCCGCGTCTCGCTCGACGCGAACCCGAAGGAGGACAACGGCTTGAAATTCCCGCACGATCTCCACCTGTCGACCACCAACGGCGTGGCGCAGATGGCGAAGACGCTGGGCAAGGCCGAAGGCTATGGCGCGCCGCTCGATTGCGCCAACTGCCACATCCGCGACGCGACCGGATCGAGCTTCGTCGCGGTGAAGATGGAGCCGGCCTGCGGCGCCTGCCACTCGCTCGCCTTCGATCAGGTCGGCGGCACGATCCGCACCCTGCGCCACGGCGATCCGGCCCAGGTCGTCGCCGACATCCGCGCCTTCTACCGCGCCGGCGCGCCCCGCAATCCCGCGTTGCAGGGCATGGACCGCCGCCGTCCGGGCGACTTCGCCAGCGCCGCGCAGCGCGCCAGCTTCGCGCAGACCAGCGCGATGCACATCGGCAATGCCGACCAGGCGATCCGCGCGGTCTTCTCGAAGGGCGGGGCCTGCTTCGATTGCCATACGGTCCGCGCGACCGGCAATCCGACGACGCCCTTCGCGGTCACTCCGGTGGCGCTCAGCCGGCGCTACATGATGAAGGGCTGGTTCGACCATGCCTCGCACGACACCGAGAGCTGCGCGAGCTGCCATGCGGTGAAGGGATCGAAGCTGTCGTCCGACGTCAACCTGCCGAAGCTGGCCAAATGTCAGGAATGCCATGGCGGCCAGGACGCGCACAAGGAAGTGCCGTCGGCCTGCGCGATGTGCCACGACTATCACCGGAACGACTTCGCTCCGCTGATGGTTCGCGACAATCGCGCCCGCGGCAAGGCGGTCGAACATATCCGGGAGAAAGCGCTGAAGCAGGCAGGTACCGGTATTTAAGCCCCGGTTTACCGCTTTTTACGATCCGTTGTGTAGGAAATCACAGCAGCCGGTGCCAGCAGGTGGTCTGATGATGGACCGTTGGGGGGCCGGGGGCGTTTTACCGGCGGAGCGCAAGGGACCAAGTCATGCTGATCGCGCAACTGACCGACCTGCATATCGGCTTCGATCTCGAGAATCCCGACGAGCTCAACTTCCATCGGGTCGCCGCCGCGATCGACTATGTGATGGGCCTTTCGGTCGTGCCCGACCGGCTGTTCCTGACCGGCGACCTCACCGACCATGGCGACGTGGCCAGCTATGAACGGCTCAAGGGCCTGATCGACGGCTGCGGCTTCCCGGTCCATCTGTGCGTCGGCAACCATGACGACCGCGCCGCGATGAAGCAGGTCTTTCCCGACCTGCCGGTCGAGGACGGCTTCGTCCAATATGTGATCGACGAGCCCGAGGTGCGGATCATCGTCCTCGACACGCTCGACCCCGGCCATCATGGCGGCGCCTTCGGCCATCGCCGCGCGGGCTGGCTCAAGGCGCGCCTAGCCGAGGTGCCGGGCAAGCCGGTGCTGATCGTCCTCCATCACCCGCCGATCGAGACCGGCATCCCCTGGATGACCGCGCATCAGACCGAGCCCTGGGTGGTGATGCTCGACAAGGCGATCGGCGACCGGCCCGGCGTGACGATGATCTCGGGCCATATCCACCGCTCGATCACCACGAGCTGGCGCGGCCGCATGCTCGCCGTCGCGCCCTCGACCGCGCCGCAGGTCGCGCTGGAGATGGCGCCGATCGATCCCGAACGCCCCGACGAGCGGCCGATGATCGTCGCCGAGCAGCCCGGCGTCGCGCTCCACCTGTGGACCGGCGAGGGCTTCGTCACCCACCATGCCCAGGTCGGCGCCCCCGACGTGCTGGCTCGCTATGACCGCCGGCTCCAGCCGCTGGTCCAGGCGCTGGCCGAGGAGCATGACACGATCCGGCCGGGCGCCGCCGCCGCCTGAGCGCGGGCCGGGGGATTGCCAAGCGCCGCTCCCGCGCCTAGGGAAGATGCAGCATCAAGAGTTGGGCCGGCGCCCAACGCCAACCTGCCGATCCGGGCAAGGTGGCGCTCCCGCGAGGGGGGATGTGGCCGATCCGGCAACCAAGCGGACCAAGCCCATCGCGTCGACCCATCCGACAAGGAATGACGCGACGTGCCGATCAAGATACCCGACGACCTTCCCGCCCGTCCCATCCTCGAACAGGAGGGCGTCGTCGTCATGCGCCGCACCGATGCCGTGCGGCAGGACATCAGGCCGCTCAGGATCGGCCTGCTCAACCTGATGCCGAACAAGATCAGCACCGAGACGCAACTCGCCCGGCTGCTCGGCGCGACGCCGTTGCAGGTCGAGCTCACGCTGGTGCGGATGACCGACCATGTCGCGCGCCATACCCCCGCCGATCATATGGCGGCCTTCTACCGCCCCTGGGCCGAGGTGCGCGACGAGCGGTTCGACGGCTTCGTCATCACCGGCGCCCCGGTCGAGCATCTGCCGTTCGAGGAGGTGGGCTACTGGCCCGAACTGTGCCGCGTGCTCGACTGGACTCAGACCCACGTCCACAGCAGCTTCACCATCTGCTGGGCGGCGCAGGCCGCGCTGCATCATTTCCACGGCGTGCCCAAGCATCTGCTGCCCGCCAAGGCGTTCGGCCTGTTCCGCCACCGCAACCTCGCGCCGGCATCGCCCTATCTGCGCGGCTTTTCCGACGATCCCCATATCCCGGTGTCGCGCTGGGCGGAGATCCGGCAGGCGGACATCCCGGCCGGCAGCGGGCTGGAGACGCTGCTCGACAGCGCCGAGACCGGCCCGTGCCTGCTCGACGATCCGGCGCACCGGTCGCTCCACATGTTCAACCATGTCGAATATGACACGCGGTCGCTGGCCGACGAATATTTCCGCGACGGACAGGGGCCGCTGCCAGCGGGCTATTTTCCCGGGGACGATCCGGCCCGGCCGCCCGAGAACCGCTGGCGCGGCCATGCCCATCTGCTGTTCGGCAACTGGATCAACGAGATCTACCGGACGACCCCGTTCGATATCGCCGCGATCGGCGGAGGCCGGCCGCCCGCGAACGATGCGGGGCCGATCGAGGCGGCCGCGGGCTGAGGGCCTCGATCGTCATCCTGGCGAAAGCCAGGATCTCACTTCTTTCTTGGGCCGGAGAAAGGCAGGGAGATCCCGGCTTTCGCCGGGATGACGTTGGGAGGGGGAGAGGAGGCTTATCTTTTCCGGACGAACTCGGCGCGCAGCACCAGGCCCTTGATGCCTTCGAAGCGGCAGTCGATCTCCTGATCGTCGCCGGTCAGGCGGATCGACTTGATCACCGTGCCGCGCTTGAGCGTCTGGCTGGTGCCCTTGACCTTCAGGTCCTTGATCAGCGTCACGCTGTCGCCGTCGGCGAGGAGGTTGCCGACCGAATCGCGGACCTCGACCTGCGAAGTGGCGCCCGCCGCTCCGGCATCGGCGGCGCTGATCCATTCGCCGGTGGCCTCGTCGTAGATATAGTCGTCGTCGCTCATCGATCCGCCTTCGGTTGTCGCAGGCCCGCTCGCTACAAGGTTCGCGGGCGATTGGCCAGCATCGCGCCGGTCAGGACGCCGCGCGCGCCAATATCCCGCCGCGCCGGGCCTTGCTCCAGGTCGAGCTGCGGGTGAGGAAGGCGACCCAGCCCCAGGCGGCGCCGAGATGGCGCAGGAGCTGGAAGCTGAACGGCTCGATGAAGGAGGCGGCGAGGACGCGGCCCCAGCCCTCGGGCAGCATGCCGCCCGACCAGCGCCGGTAGAGCATGATCGACCAGATGTGGAAGCCGAGGTCGATCGCGACCTTGGCCAGCATCGCGATCAGGATCGGCCCGACCACCGGCAGGCGACCCTCCATCGCGAAGCCGAGCAGAAGGGTGAAGGCGACCAGGCCGAACAGGGGCTGGACCGTGTCGAACGCCTTGACCGGCAGCATCATCGTGCCGAGCCGGCCGAAGCGCGGATTGCCGACCATGTCGCGGTTCCAATATTGGGTCTGGAGGAAGCCGCCGAACCAGCGCCGCCGCTGCCGCAGGAAGGCGGCGACATGGCCGGGCGCGTCGGTCTGGGCGCGCGCCTCGCCCAGCACGCGGACCTTCCAGCCGCAGCCATGATCGGCGGACCAGCGGTGCAGCCGGTGGATCAGCTCATAATCCTCGACCAGGCATTCGGGGTCGAAGCCGCCGACCGTGACGACCGCCTCGCGCCGGAAGCCGGCGAAAGCGCCCGAGATCAGCAGCAGCCCGTCGACCCGCATCCACGCGAAGCGCGAGATGAAGTTGCGGACATATTCATAGGTCTGGAACCATTCGAACAGCCGCCCGGCGGCGCTGCGGTCGCAGATCGGCCGGAGCAGCCCGGTCGCCGCCACCAGCGCCGGTTCGCGGTGGAAGGCGGCGCGCATCGCCGCGATCGCATCCGGGGCGAGGATGGTGTCGGCGTCGACGGTCAGGACGATGTCGCTGTCGATCGCCTCGAGCGCGGCGTTGAGCGCGCGCGCCTTGCCGCCATGCGGCAGCCGCAGCCAGCGCAGCGACGGCACGGAGGGCGACGCCGCCATCTCGCCGAGGGGAGGGGGCGCCATGCCGAAGGCTCGCTCCATCGCCCGTGGCGTGGGATCGGTCGAGCCGTCGTCGGCGATCAGAATGATGTCGGGCGGGTCCTGTTGCGCGAGCAGCGCATGGACGGTCTGTTCGAGCACCGCCGCCTCGTTGTGGGCGGCGACCAGCACCGCCAGGGTCGGCCGCGCGCCGCCGCCGTCCTGCGCGGGTGCGAAATGACGCAGGGGGAGCGTCTGGACGCCGACGAACAGCAGCAGCGCCGTGTCATAGGCGAGATAGACGAGCCCGACCGACCAGGCGAGGATGCCCGTCCATTGCCAGGCTTGCGCGGTCAGGACGACCAGCACCAGCAGCGCGCCGCCGTGGAGCAGCAGCGCGGGCAGGGTCAATGGACGCCGGTTGAGGCGCGGCGAGAAGGCGTTGAAGCGGGCTTCGATCGAGGTCGATAGGGTCATGGGCTGGCGGGGCCGGGGCGACTCACGGGGTGGTTCATTGTGCGATCCGGCTGGAATCCGCCGTTTCGCGCTCTATGATCGGAATGTTGAAGTATCGCAACGATCCAGTCCCGGAGCATAGCCATGGCCGATGAACGCCCGCTGACGCGGCGCTACACCAGTTTCGCGATCGTCATGCATTGGCTGATCGCCGTGCTGATGATCGGCAACCTGCTGCTCGGCCTGCTCGCCGAGAAGCTCCCCGACGAGGATATCCGCTTCGCGATCGACACCCACAAGTCGATCGGGATCACGGTGCTGGGCCTGGTGCTGCTGCGCATCCTGTGGCGGCTCGGGCACCGGCCGCCGCCCTTCTCGACGGGCATGGCGGCATGGGAGCGGGGGCTGGCCCATCTGGCCCATTTCGGCCTCTATCTCTTCATGCTGTGGATGCCGCTGACCGGATGGCTGCACGACAGCGCATGGAAGGCGGCGCCCGAGATTCCGCTGCGCCTGTTCGGCCTGTTCGACGTCCCGCGCGCCGGCTTCGTCATGGCGCTGCCGGCCGACCGCAAGGAGATGCTCCACGGCCTGTTCGGCGAGATGCACGAGATCGGCGGCTATCTGCTGATCGCCCTGCTGCTGCTCCATATCGCAGGTGCGCTGAAGCATCAGTTCATCGATGGGGAACCCGAATTCCGGCGGATGTGGCCGCGCTGACGTTTACATTCCGTCGCGCGATGCGTTAGGCGGACCCGAACAAGAAGGACAGGATGCGGAATGTCGATACTCGGTGACGATGACGAGGCGCTGCACGGGACGCCCAAGGGGAAGATCGCGGTGCCGGAGCACGTGCAGGAGGCGATCCGCACCCTGATCCGCTGGTCGGGCGACAATCCCGACCGGGAGGGCCTGCTCGATACGCCGTCGCGGGTCGGCCGCGCCTGGAAGGAATATTGCCAAGGCTATGACGAGGACCCCTCGGTCCATCTCAGCCGGACCTTCGAGGAGGTCGGCGGCTATGACGAGATCGTCCTGCTGCGCGACATCCCGTTCCAGTCGCATTGCGAGCATCACATGGCGCCGATCATCGGCCATGCGCATATCGCCTATCTGCCGCACAGCCGGGTGGTCGGCATCTCGAAGCTGGCGCGGGTGCTGCACGGCTTCGCCCGCCGCTTGCAGATACAGGAGCGGCTGACCGCCGAGATCGCGGACTGCATCTGGACGAATCTGGAGCCGCTCGGCGTCGCCGTCGTCATCCACGCGACCCATGCCTGCATGACGGCGCGCGGCGTTCGCACGCCCGGTGTCGGGATGACGACGAGCCGCATGATGGGCGTCTTCCGCGACGACGATCGAAGCCGTAAGGAGGTACTGAGCCTGATGGGGCTCGGCTGAGAATCTCCGGGAGAGGTGGTCCTATGATGCGTGGCACGATGTCGATCGCTTTGCTCCTTGCCGCGCCGGCCGCCGCGATCGCCGCGCCGACCACGGCCAAGCCCGCCGCCGCGGCCACGGCCGGCGGGGCGCTCGCGCCGACGCCGGGCGTGCCGGTGCGCCGCATCACCCTGTCGCCCGAGGGACGGGCGATCGCTGCCCGGATCATCGGCACCCCCGATCCCCGCCTGAAGGAGATCCAGGCGGAGATGACGACGATCCGTCAGCAGAAGGCTCAGCTCATCGCCGGGGCCACCGTCGACGTCGAAAAGCTGGAGCCGCTGCTCCGGCGCGAAGAGGCGCTGCAGGGCGAGATGCGCACCCGCCAGAACGATCGGCTGCTGTCGCTGCTGCGCGCCTTGCCCGAGGCCGATCGCGTCGCGCTGCTCCACAGCATGGCCAATCCGGCGCGGCCGGACGGTGCCAAGGCGCCGGCTCCCGCCACGCCCGGCCATTGATCGCGCCGCCCCCGATCGATCCCCAGGAATTTGTCGCCGTCCCTGCAACAATGCTTCTTCCGCTGCCGTAAGCCTCCATATAAGCGGCATGATATCGGCCGGTTGGGGAACAGGACGGACAAGACCAGATGAATGCGCAGCCGCCCGTGCGGGGACAGCACCTCCTTCTCGCCGATCGTCGTTTCGCCACCGGATCGAGCTGGGTCGCGCGATTGCTGGCGCCCGGTTTCCAGCGGCTGCTCGACCGCATCGACCTGGGGCTGGAGGAAGGGGCGATCGAGGCGACCCTGCCCGACGGCAGCTTCCGGGTGCTGGGCGGCCGCAAGCCCGGCCCGGTCGCGATCGTCGAGCTGCGCAACTGGAACCCGCTGATCCGGCTCGTCACCACCGGTTCGGTGGGCTGGTACCGGAGTTGGGCCGACGGCGAATGGACCAGCCCCGATCCGGTGCCGATCTTCGACCTGTTCATGCGCAACCGCCATCCGCTCGGCGAACTGGGGCGCGCGCAGGGGCCGCTGCGCTTCTTCAACCTGATCTGGCACGCCTTCCGCCGGAACAGCCGCACCAACGCCCGGCGCAACATCGCCTTCCATTACGACCTGGGCAACGACTTCTACGAGCTGTGGCTCGACCGGACGATGAGCTATTCGTCGGCGCTGTTCGCCGAGCCGATCGATGCCGCGGAGCCGATCGAACGGGCGCAGCACCGCAAGATCACGGCGCTGCTCGACCGGCTCGACCTCAAGCCCGGCGCGAAGCTGCTCGAGATCGGCTGCGGATGGGGTGGGCTCGCCGAGGTCGCGGCCGCCGATTATGGCGCCGACGTCACCGGCATCACCCTGTCGGTCGAGCAGAAGGCCTTTGCCGACGCGCGGCTCGCGGCGGGCGGGCTGTCGGACCATGCCCATTTCGAGATCCGCGACTATCGCGACGTTCCCGGGCAATATGACGCGGTCGCCAGCGTCGAGATGGTCGAGGCGGTCGGCGAGAAATATTGGCCGACCTATATGGAGGCGATCGCCCGCGCGCTGAAGCCGGGCGGCCGGGCGGCGATCCAGTATATCGAGATCGACGACGATATCTTCGAAAGCTATCGGACCGACGCCGACTTCATCCAGACCTATATCTTCCCCGGCGGGATGCTGATCTCCGAAAGCCGCTTCCGCGCGGCGGCGGAGAAGGCCGGGCTGCGCTGGGAGGCGTCGAGCCGCCACCGCTTCGGGCTGCACTATGCGGAGACGCTGCGGCGCTGGCGCGAGAGCTTCGACGGCGCGATCGCCGAGGGGCGGCTCCCCACCGGCTTCGACGAGGCCTTCGTCAAGCTCTGGCGCTTCTACCTGATGTATTGCGAGGGCGGCTTCGCCGGCGGCGGCATCGACGTGGCGCAGGTGACGCTGGTGAAGGCGTAAGCCGAGCCGGCGTCATCCCGACCGCCCATCATCCGCACCGGATGAGGGCAGGAGACGGTCAGCCCTCGATCCTGGTTCGTAGCCCGGTCTCGAAATCCTGCGCGATCAGCTCGACCAGCGCCGCGCCGACGTTGGCCGGGCTCCTGAGCGTCGTCTGGTCCTCGCCCGGATAGGCCTTCTGCCGCATCGCAGTCGCGGTGGCGCCTGGGTTGACGACGGCGACCCGGATCGGGCTGATCTTGCCCACCTCCTCGGCATAGGCGAGCAGCAGCGTCTCCAGCGCGGCCTTGGATGCGCCATAGGCGCCCCAATAGGCGCGCGGCGCCTGGGCGACGGTGCTGGTCAGGCCGATCACCCGGCCCGCCGCGCTCGCCCGCAGCATCGGGTCGAAGGCGGCGATGAGCTGCTGCTGCGCCATGATGTTGAGCGTCAGCAGCCGGGCGAATTCCTTGGCGTCGATGGCCGGGACCGGGGCGAGCGTGCCGAGCATCGCCGCGTTGAGGACGAGGATGTCGAGCGCCTGCCAGCGCCCGCCGATCGCCTCGGCCAGCCGGGCGATGCTGTCGTTCTCGGCCAGGTCGAGCGGAGCGATGGTGGCGCTGCCGCCGGCCGCGTGGATACGCTCCTCGACCTCCTCGAGCCCCCCCGACGTGCGCGCGGTCAGGATGACGTGCGCGCCGGCGGCGCCCAGCGCCTCGGCGGTCGCGGCGCCGATGCCGCGCGATGCGCCGGTGACGAGCGCGAGCTTGCCGGAAAATGGCTTGTCCATGGTTCGGTCCCGGTGGGGAGGATCAGGCGACGACCCGCTCGCCGTGCAGGGCAAGCTGGTCGGTCGGGGTCAGTTCCTCATGATCGGTGAGGTGGGTCGGATAGTCGCCGGTGAAGCAGGCGTCGCAGAAGGTCGGCGCGCGATCGACCCGGCCTTCGTCGCCCAGCGCCTTGTAGAGGCCGTCGATCGACAGGAAGGCGAGGCTGTCCGCGCCGATATAGGCGGCCATCTCCGCGACGTTCATCTGCGCGGCGAGCAGCTTGGCGCGTTCGGGCGTGTCGACGCCGTAGAAGCAGCTGTGCCGGGTCGGCGGGCTGGCGATGCGCAGGTGCACCTCGCGCGCGCCGGCATCACGGAGCATCTGGAGGATCTTCACGCTGGTCGTGCCGCGGACGATCGAATCGTCGATCAGCACGAGCCGCTGGCCGTCGATCAGCGCGCGGTTGGCGTTGTGCTTGAGCTTGACGCCGAGATGGCGGACCTGGTCGCCGGGCTGGATGAAGGTGCGGCCGACATAGTGCGACCGGATGATGCCGAGCTCGAACGGAATGCCCGATTGCTGGGCATAGCCGATCGCGGCGGGCGTGCCCGAGTCGGGGACGGGGACGACGAGGTCGGCGTCGACGCCGTTCTCGATCGCGAGCTGCGCGCCGATCCGTTTGCGCACCGAATAGACCGACGAGCCGTCGACGATCGAATCGGGCCGCGAGAAATAGACATGCTCGAAGATGCAGGGCCGCGCGCGGACGTCGGCGAACGGCCGGATCGAGCGCAGCCCGCCCTCCGACACGATCACCAGCTCGCCCGGCTCGACCTGGCGGATGAAGGTGGCGCCGACCACGTCGAGCGCGACCGTCTCCGACGCGAAGATATAGGCGTCGCCGACCCGGCCGAGCACCAGCGGACGGATGCCGAGCGGATCGCGGCAGGCGATCATGCCCTCGGGCGTCATGCAGATCAGCGAATAGGCGCCCTCGACCTGCTTGAGCGCATCGATGAAGCGATCGAGCAGCGTCCGGTATTTCGACATGGCGACGAGGTGGATGATCGTCTCGGTGTCGCTGGTCGACTGGAAGATCGATCCGCCCCGGACCAGTTCCCGGCGCAGCTTCATCGCGTTCGAGATATTGCCGTTATGGGCGATCGCGAAGCCGCCCGACGACAGTTCAGCGAACAGCGGCTGCACGTTGCGCAGCGCGGTCTCGCCCGTCGTCGAGTAGCGGACGTGGCCGCAGGCGACATGGCCGGGCAGGCCGCGGATCACCTCGTCCTTGTCGAAATTCCCGGCGACATGGCCCATCGCCCTGTGGGTGTGGAAGGCATGGCCGTCCCAGCTCGTGATCCCGGCCGCCTCCTGCCCCCGGTGCTGCAACGCGTGCAGGCCGAGCGCAACCATGGCGGCGGCGGTCTCCGCGCCCCAAATCCCGAATACGCCGCACTCTTCGCGCAGCTTGTCGTCATCAAACGGATGCGTGGTGAGCATCGCGAATCCCATCGCGGTGGCCGATATGGGCGGCATATAGTGACGGTGTCGGCGTTTGTCGCCCCACTGTCACAATAAATCTGTGGGTGGACGGTTTTCGCCCGGTCTTGCCTGCGGCACGGCTTTGGCGCATCGCTCCCGCCATGGATCAGGATCGTGAACAGGGCAGCGCGCTCGACCCGCGCTACGACGCCGCCGGCCTCGTCACCGCCGTGGTGACCGACCATCGTTCGGGCGAGGTGCTGATGCTCGCCCATATGAACGCCGAGGCGCTCGCCGCGACCCTGGAGAGCGGGGAGGCGACCTTTTTCTCGCGCTCGCGCGGGCGGTTGTGGAAGAAGGGCGAGAGCAGCGGCAACGTCATGCGCGTCGTCGAGGCGCGGATCGATTGCGACCAGGACGCCATCTGGCTGCGCTGCGAGCCGGCGGGGCCGGCATGCCACACCGGCGAGCGGAGCTGCTTCTATCGCCGGATCGACCGCGACGGCCCGACCCTGGTGCGGACCATCGAGGTTTAGAGCTGGTTTGGAAATGATCCGCAGGATCATTTCCAAACAACGCTTAGACCAAGGTCGAACCTTAGACTAAAGTGGTAAGCATCTGAGATTGTTCGATTGATGGTCGGAGCGCGCTTGCCGTAGGGGCAGGGACAGTCCTTTCAGGGGTGGTTCCGTGGCCAGTGATTGCGCTCCCATCGTCGATATAGCATCGACCGACGCCCAGAGCTTCGGCATCGCCGAACTGTCGAAGGAGTTCGGGATAACGCCCCGTGCGCTGCGCTTCTACGAGGAGGAGGGGCTGATCGCCCCGATCCGCGACGGCGCGACGCGGGTCTATTCGCGGCGCGACCGGTTCCGCGTCGCCTGGATATTGCAGGGCAAGGCGATGGGCTTCGGCCTCGACGAGATCGCCGAGCTGCTCGACCTCTACGACGTCGGCGACGGCGGGGCGACCCAGCGGACCGTCACCGCGCTGCGCTGCCGCGCCAAGGCCGACCATCTCCGCCGGCGGATGGTCGAGCTGCAGACGATGATCGACCATCTCGGCCGTTTCGCCGACCGGATCGAGGCCGGTTAACCCACTTTTGGTTTCGCGGCGGCGGGCGGCTGTGTCATCACCGGGCATATGGGTGAAGGACCGAAAGAGATTCGCCTGCGGGGACGGCTGGTCAACAGCCTCTACACCGAAGCGATGCTGCTCGCCGACGAGGCGCGCGGCTATTTCGAGCATCGTGGGCGCGACGACCGCGAGGCGCTCGATCCGCTCGCCCGCGTCACGCTGAGCTGCGAATCGCTCAAGGTCACGAGCCGGTTGATGCACGTCCTCGCCTGGCTGCTGACCGAACGGGCGATCGAACTGGGCCAGATGAGCGACGAGGAAGCCGCCGCCGCCGCCCGCCGGCTTGGGGATGCGACGCCCAGCGACGCGATCTCGACCGCCGGCCTGCCGCCCGCCGCGATCGCGCTGATCGACGCCAGCCAGGATCTCTATGCCCGCGTCCGGCGACTGGAGGTCGAGCCGCCGGTCGACGTGGCGCCGGCCGCCAGCCCGGCGCTCAGCCTGCTCGACCGGCTCGAAAAGGCGTTCTGATCTTCCTCAGCGGGACGGCTTCCAAGTCAGCACCCGCCAGATATAGAAGCCGCCGAGCACGGCCAGCAGCACGGTCGAGGCGACGCCGAGCCAGGCCTCCATCGCGGCGAAGCGGGTGCCCAGCACCCAGCCGCCGACCGCGAGCATCGTCGACCAGCCGAGCGTGCCGACCGACGACCACAGCAGGAAGGGCAGGAAGCGCATCCGCATCAGCCCTGCCGGCACCGAGACCAGCGAGCGCGCGGTCGGCAGCATGCGGCCGATGCAGACGAACAGATGGCCGTGGCGCATGAACCAGCGTTCGCCGCGGTCGACCTCCGCCCAATCCATCGTCAGCCAGCGGCCATGGCGCTCGATCAGCGGCCGGAGCCGATCGAGTCCCAGCCGGCGCGCGGCGAGATACCAGACGATGTTGCCGAGCATCGCGCCGGCCGTGCCGGCGAGGATCGCGGCGGGCAGCAGCATCGTGCCCTTCGCCGCCTGCAGCCCGGCCATCGACATGATGACCTCGGACGGGATCGGCGGGAACACCGTCTCCCCGAACATCAGCAGGAACAGGCCAAGATAGCCGCCGTCGGCGATCAGTTGCTGCACCCAGCCGGTCATCGGCCTAGCGGAGCTTGGCCTCGATCGCGTCCCAGATCATCGCGGGCGTGTCGGTGCCGTTGAACCTGTCGATCGCGACGATGCCGGTCGGCGAGGTGACGTTGATCTCGGTCAGGTGTCCGGCAATCACGTCGATCCCGACGAACAGCAGCCCGCGCGCCGCGAGATCCGGACCCAGCTTGTCGCAGATCTCCACCTCGCGCGGGGACAGCTCGGTCGCGTCGGCGCGGCCGCCCGCCGCAAGGTTCGATCGAATCTCACCTTCCTTCGGCAAGCGATTGATTGCGCCCGCGACTTTCCCGTCGATCAGCACGATTCGCTTGTCGCCCTTCGACACGTCGGGAAGGAAGGCCTGGACCATGAACGGCTCGCGCCAGACCTGGCCGAACAGTTCGGTGAGGGCGGCGAGGTTGGCGTCGTTGCGGCCGACATGGAACACCGCCGACCCGGCATTGCCGTAGAGCGGCTTCACCACCACCTCACCATGCTCGGCATGGAAGGCGCGGGCGTCGTCGAGCCGGCGGGTGATCATCGTCGGCGGCATGAACTCGGCATAGTCGAGCACGAACAGCTTCTCGGGCGCGTTGCGGACCGAGGCCGGGTCGTTGACCACCAGCGTCGCGTGCTGGACGCGTTCGAGCAGGTGGGTCGCGGTGATATAGGCGAGGTCGAAGGGCGGGTCCTGCCGCATCAGCACCACGTCGACATCGTCGGCGAGGTCGATGACGACCGGATCGCCGACCGCGAAATGATCGCCCGCCACGCGCTGGAGCTTTTGGATCGGCCGCGCCGGCGCGGTCACCCGCCCGTCGCGATAGCAGAGGTCGCCGGCCTGGTAATGCCACAGGCGATGCCCGCGCCGGAGCGCATCGAGCATGATCGCGAAGGTCGAATCGCCCGCGATGTTGATCGTCTCCAGCGGGTCCATCTGGACGGCGACTCTCAGGGACATGGGGCAGGCTCCGATGGTTTCGGGGGCCTAACTAGGGTGCGGCGCGCGGTGCTGCAATGGGCGCGGGGGAATAAGCCCCTCCCTTTCAAGGGAGGGGAGTCATTGGCCGTGCCACACATTCGTCAGGTGCACGGGCCGTCGCCAGGGGCGGACCAGCATCACGTCGATCCGCACATTCTCGACGCCCACGCCATAGCGCGGCAGCAGAGCCTCGGCCGCGGCGGCGACGCGGCGGAGCCGGTATTCGTCGATCGCGGTGGCGAGCCCGGCGGCGTCGCCGCGCGTCTTGACCTCGACGAAGGCGAGCGTCCGGCCGCGCCTCGCGATCAGGTCGACCTCGCCGCGCCGGGTCTTCACCCGGCTGCCGACGATCCGCCAGCCGTGCAGGCGCAGCCACCAGGCGGCGATGCGCTCGCCGGTGCGGCCCTGCCGCTCGGCGGCGGCGCGGCGGTTCAATCGCCGTCCTTGATCGCCATCGCCCGCGCATAGAGCTCGCGGCGGTTGAGCCCGGTGGCGCGGGCGACCTCGCCGGCGGCCTTGGCGGCGGGCAGATGGGCGAGCGCGGCGCGGAGCAGCGCGTCGGCGTCCTCGGGCGAGGCGGCGGCGCGCGGGCCGGGCGGGCCGACGACGATGACGATCTCCCCCTTGGGGCCGCTCTCGCGATAGCGCTCGGCGAGGTCGGAGAGCGGCCCGAGCACGCTTTCCTCGAAGGTCTTGCTGATCTCGCGCACCACCGCCGCCTCGCGATCGCCGAGGCCGTCGGCGAGCGCCTGGAGGGTCGCGCCGAGGCGCGGGCCGGCTTCGTAGAGGATCAGGGTCGCGCGGACGTCCGCCACCTCGGCGATCGCCTCGGCGCGCGCCTTGTCCTTGGCGGGGAGGAAGCCGAGGAAGAAGAAGCGGTCGGTGGGCAGCCCCGCCAGCGTCAGCGCCGCGATCGCCGCGCAGGGGCCGGGCAGGGTGGTGACCGTGATCCCGGCCGCGCGCGCGTCGCGCACCAGCTTGTAGCCGGGATCGGAGATCAGCGGCGTCCCCGCGTCGGAGACCAGCGCCACCGCCTGGGTCGCCATCCGCGCGATCAGGCCCGGGCGCACCTTGTCCGCATTATGGTCATGATAGGGTGTCATGGGCCGCTTCACCCCGAGGCGCTGGAGCAGCTTGGCGGTGACGCGGCTGTCCTCGACCGCGATCGTTTCGGCCCGGGTCAGGACCGATGCGGCGCGCGGGGAGAGATCACCCAAGTTGCCGATCGGCGTGGCCACGATATACAGGCCGGGGGGGAGGGGTGCTTCGGATGCCTGCGCATCGGTCGCCCCTGGTTCGGTAATTTGGTTCATAAGGCGGAACAGATGGCAGAGGCCCCCACGTACAGGCAACCGCTTCATTCGATGGCCCGTTGGTCGCTGCTGGGGCTCACCGCCCTGCTGGCGAGCTGCGCGGGCATGGTGCCGAAGGGGCGCCCGGGCCCCGCGACGCCCCCGCCGGCGACCGAGGCGCCGGTCGAGAGCGGATTTCCCGGCGACAAGGCGCGGCATCGCGTCGCGCTGCTGGTGCCGCTGTCGGGGCCCAACGCCGCGGTCGGCCAGTCGATCGCCAACGCCGCGACGATGGCGCTGATCGACACCGGCAACAAGTCGGTGCGGATGACCACCTATGACACCGCCGCCGGCGCGGCCGCCGCCGCGAATCGCGCGGTGGCGGACGGCAACCGGCTGTTCCTCGGCCCGCTGCTGTCGGAGGACGCCGCGGCGGTGGCGCCGGCGGCGCGCAAGGCGGGCATCCCGGTCGTCTCCTATTCGAACGACGCGGCGGTGGCCGGCAACGGCGTGTTCGTGATGGGCTTCTCGCCGACCCAGTCGATCGACCGGGTCGTCCATTTCGCCCGGAGCAAGGGCATCAAGCGCTTCGCCGCGCTGGTGCCGGTCGGCGTCTACGGCCGCAACGCGTCGACCGCCGTGATCCGATCGGTCGAGAATGCCGACGCCAACCTCGTCGCGATGAAGAGCTATGAGCGCAACAGCAAGTCGCTCCAGAAGGCGATCGCCGATCTCGGCCGCAGCCAGGCCTATGAGGGCGTGCTGATCGCCGACAATGCCCGGCTCGCGATCAGCGCGGTGCCGCTGATCCGCAAGATATCCAGTCAGCAGGCGCGGGTGCTGGGCACCGAGCTATGGGCGGCGGAGCCCTCCGCGCTGACCGCCCCGGCGCTCAACGGCGCCTGGTACGCGAGCGTCTCGGACAGTCGCTATCGCCAGCTCGCGGCATCCTATCGGCGGCAGTTCGGCAAGGCGCCGTTCCGGCTCGCCAGCCTCGGCTATGATTCGATGCTGCTGGTGGTGAAGATCGCGCGCGACTGGAAGGTTGGCGAGCGCTTCCCCGCCGACAGGCTGCGCGACGAGGATGGCTTCGTCGGCGTCGACGGCGCGTTCCGCTTCGGCCCGACCGGCGTGGCGCAGCGCGCGCTCGAGGTCGGGGAGGCCACGCCGAGCGGCGTCAAGACCGTCTCGCCGGCACCGTCCAGCTTCAAGGAGTGATTTGCTGCAATTGCGAAGAAAATGCGGAAGAGGGTAAATCGTGGCGGTGCCGGCCCTAGAGCCTGATCGTCTGAGGTGGAAGCGCTTTGCGCTTCCGCCGATGGCGTGAATCAGGCTCTCTTCAAAATGTTGAGACCTTGTTTCACGTTTCAGGCTGATTCAGCCTGAAACGATCAAGGTCTAAGGGACGAGCACCGCCGCGAATTGGGTCAGAGGGCGACCACGACCCCGATAGCCAGCGCCTGAGCCGCAATCGCGATGATCGCCGAGGCCGCGCTTTCAAAGTACCGCATGTGATGTTTCCTGCTTTGCTTTTATATCGCATCTGCGATTGTGCGATGCAGCGTGATCTAGGCGCGACGAGCCGAGATGGCAATTTCCAAAGGTGGCGCAGCGATTGCATGAATTGCAATCGTAATAATTGCGTTTATCGGAATAGGTAAGTTAGGCTGTCACGATCTCGGCAAGGATCGCGTCGAGCAGCAGCATGCCGGCGTCGCTGACGGTCAGCCGGTCGCCGTCGCGGGCGAGCAGGCCCTGTCGCGCCAACCGGTCGATGGCGATGGCATCGACGAGCCGCCCGACCGGCAGGCCGCTCATCGCGGCGATCCGGGCGAGGTCGACGCCTTCGGCCAGCCGCAACCCCATCAGCAGCGCCTCCTGCGCCCGCGCCTCGGATGGGAGGTCGTCCTCGCGCTCGATGCCATGGCCGTTGGCCTCGACCCGCGCGAGCCAGTTCTCGGGCTTCTTGCGGCGTACCGTGGCGCGGCCGTCGCGGCGGCCATGCGCGCCTGGGCCGATCCCGGCATAATTGCCGTAGCGCCAGTAGGTCAGGTTGTGGCGGCTCTCCGCGCCGGGGCGGGCATGGTTCGAGATTTCATAGGCGGGCAGCCCCGCCGCCGCGGTGGCCGCGCGGGTCTGCTCGAACAGCTCGGCCCCGGCATCGGGATCGAGCGGAACGAACTCGCCCTTGGCGACGCGGGTCGCGAACTGGGTGCCGGGCTCGATGGTGAGCTGGTAGAGCGAGAGATGCTCGGTGCCGAACGACAGGGCGCGGCCGAGCTCGGCGGCCCAGGCCTCGGGCGTCTGGCCGGGCCGGGCATAGATCAGGTCGAAGCTGACCCGCCCGAAACTCGTCTGGGCGGTGTCGAGCGCGGCCAGCCCCTCCGTCACGCCATGGGCACGGCCGAGCCAGCCGAGCACCGCATCGTCGAGCGCCTGGAGACCCAGCGAGACGCGGTTGATCCCGGCGCGGGCGAGATCGGCGAAGCGCGCGGCCTCGACCGAGGAAGGGTTGGCCTCCAGCGTGATCTCGATGTCGTCGGCGGCGGGCCAGTGGCGGGTCGCGGCATCGATCAGCGCGGCGACCGTCGCCGGCGGCATCAGCGACGGCGTCCCGCCGCCGAAGAAGATCGAGCCGAGCCGGCGGCCGGGAAGCGCGGCGGCCTCATGCGCCAGGTCGCGGAGCAGCGCGTCGCGCCATGCCTGCTGGTCGACGCTCTCGCGGACATGGCTGTTGAAGTCGCAATAGGGGCACTTCGACACGCAGAAGGGCCAATGGATGTAGAGGGCGAGCCCCCCCTCCCTTTCAAGGGAGGGGGCCGGGGGGTGGGTGGCGAGCGGTAGCGAGCCTTCCATCGTTCCGTCGAACTCCGCCGAGGGGCGTCGAGCCCCTCGGCTCCGTTACCCACCCCTACACCCCTCCCTTGCAGGGAGGGGAATCTTTCGGTTCTAGAACACCGCCGCGACGAGCTTGGCGAAGGCGTCGGCGCGGTGGCTCATCGCGTGCTTGGCCTCCGGGTCCATCTCGCCGAAGCTGGCGGCGTGGCCGAGCGGCTGGAAGATCGGGTCGTAGCCGAAGCCCTTGTCGCCGCGCGGCGGCCAGGTGATCAGCCCGTCGACCCGGCCCTCGAAGGTCTCGACATGGCCGTCGGGCCAGGCGATCGACAACGCGCAGATGAAATGCGCGTCGTGGCCGGCCTCGTCGCCCGCCTCGACCATCCGGGCATGGACGCGGCGCATCCCCTCGGCGAAGTCGCGGCTGCCGTCGTCGAGCTCCGCCCAGCGCGCCGAGAAGATGCCGGGCTCGCCGCCCAGCGCCTCGACGCACAGGCCGCTGTCGTCGGCGAGCGCGGGCAGGCCGGTCAGGTCGGCGGAGAAGCGCGCCTTCAGCTCGGCATTGGCGACGAAGCTGGTGCCGGTCTCCTCGGGCTCGGGAACGCCGAGCGCCCCGGCCGACACCGTCTCGATCCCGTGCGGGGCGAGCAGCTCGGCGATCTCGCGCAGCTTGCCCTTGTTGTGGCTGGCGATGACCAGCTTGCCGGGGGCGAGCTTGCGGTGGAGGAGACCGTCGTCGCTCACCGTCCGGTCGCCTTGCGCTGCGCGGCGAAGATCTCGCCGCAGCCGATGCGGGCGAGGCGGAGCAGCCTCAGCAAGGCTTCCTCGTCATAGGTCGCTCCTTCCGCGGTCGCCTGCGCCTCGGCGATGTTGCCATTGTCGAGCAGCACGAAATTGGCGTCGGCATGGGCGTTCGAATCCTCGATATAGTCGAGGTCGAGCACCGGCGTTCCCTCATGGATGCCGCAGGAGATCGCCGCGACCTGCGCGGTGATCGGGTCCTCGGCGATCGCGCCCGAGGCGAGCAGCTTGTCGACCGCGAGGCGCAGGGCCACCCAGCCGCCCGAGATCGAGGCGGTGCGGGTGCCGCCGTCGGCCTGGAGCACGTCGCAGTCGATCACGATCTGGCGCTCGCCGAGCTTCGCCATGTCGACCACCGCGCGGAGCGAGCGGCCGATCAGGCGCTGGATCTCCTGGGTGCGGCCGGACTGCTTGCCCTTGGCCGCCTCGCGGCTGCCGCGGGTATGGGTGGCGCGGGGCAGCATGCCATATTCGGCGGTGACCCAGCCCTGGCCCTTGCCGCGCAGGAAGGGCGGAACCTTCTCCTCGACCGAGGCGGTGACGAGGACGCGGGTGTCGCCGAAGCTGATCAGCACGGAGCCTTCGGCGTGGACGGTGAAACCGGTTTCGATGCTGATCGCCCGCATCTGATCGGGGGCGCGGCCGGATGGGCGCATGGACGTTCCTTCTTTGCTGTACGCCGGGCTCCTTAGGCGTCGCCGCGGGAAGTTGGAAGCCTGTTGAGCGGGGCGGGCGGGTTCACTATCTCTAGGGACGTGACCAGCCAGCCCATGTCCGAAATGTCGACCCGAGCCCGCGAGGTGTTTCGCGTCGTCGTCGAAAGCTATCTCGGATCGGGTCAGCCGATCGGATCGCGGACCATCTCCAAGCTGGCGGGGCTCAACCTGTCGCCGGCCTCGATCCGCAACGTCATGCAGGACCTGGAGGAGCTGGGCCTGCTCGAGGCGCCGCACACTTCCGCTGGGCGGATGCCGACACAGTCGGGGCTACGCCTGTTCGTCGACGGCATGATGCAGACCGCCGAGCCGTCGATCGAGGAACGCGCCGCGATCGAGGCGCGCGCCGCTCGCGGCAGCCCGGTCGAGGAGGCGCTGGCCCAGACCAGCGCGGTGCTGTCGGGCCTGTCGGCCTGCGCGGGAATCGTCCTGGTCCCCCCGCACGAGATGGTGTTGCGCCAGTTCAGCTTCGTGCCGCTGTCGCGCCAGCAGGCGGTGGCGGTGCTGGTCGGCCATGACGGCAGCGTCGAGAACCGGGTCGTCGACCTGCCGCCCGGCCTGCCGCCGTCGGCGCTGGTCGAGGCGGGCAATTTCATCAGCGAGCGGCTCGGCGGGCTGACCCTCGCCGAGGCGCGCGCGCGGATCGAGGCGGAGCTGGGCCGCGAGCGCGCGGCGCTCGACGCGGCGGCGGCGTCGCTGGTCCAGCAGGGGCTGGCCGTCTGGTCGGAGGACGGCAGCGCCCGACCGGTGCTGATCGTGCGCGGGCAGGCGAACCTGATCGATCCGTCGGCGGCGGCGGACCTCGAACGGGTGCGCCAGCTGCTCGACGAGATCGAGGGCAAGGAGGAGATCGCCCGCCTGCTCGACAGCGCGCGCAGCGGGCAGGGGATGAAGATCTTCATCGGATCGGAGAACAAGCTGTTCTCGCTGTCGGGATCGTCGGTGATCGCGGCGCCCTATCGCGGCGGCGACGGCCGCGTGGTCGGGGTGGTCGGGGTGATCGGGCCGACCCGGCTCAACTATGCGCGGATCGTGCCGATGGTCGATTTCACCGCGCAGGCGCTGACCCGGATGATGGCCTGAGGTGAGTCGAAGCGCGCGCCGCCGTCAGCGGTCGTTCTGATGCGCGCTGCGCGACACCAGGCCCATGATCACGGCCTCGGCAAGGGGTTCCTCGAACTGGATGCCGAAGCGGTTGCCCTCGACCCAGCGGACCACGCCGGGAACCTCGAAATTCTGGCGCTCGAGCAGCAGGCGGCAGCCGACCGGAAGTGGTGGCGAGGCGCTGACCATCGCGCCGCCCTGCGACAGGTCGAGCAGCACGCCGTTGCATTCGCCGTGGACCGAGTAGAGCGTCGCGGCGAGCATGATGCGATGGCGCCCGTGGCGGCGCGCGTCGCTTTCCTCCTGTTCACTGGCAACCGCCATCGCGTTCCGATTCCCCTGCTTCCTGCCGATAGGCGATCGGCATCATCGCCGATCATCCCTAATGATTTCCTAAAGGGCCTCGTTGACGAGGGATTACCGCTCTTTGGTCCGGTCGTGCTAGCCTGCGCGCCATGACCGACGAGGCACAGGAGAGCGGCGTGGCGCCGCACGGCGGGGACCTCGTTCGCCGGCACCGGGTGTCGACCCGGCTGTGGCACTGGATCAACGCGGTCACGATCTTCACGATGCTGATGAGCGGGCTGATGATCTTCAACGCGCATCCGCGCCTCTATTGGGGCCAATATGGCGCGAATAGCGACCGGGCCTGGTTGCAGATCGGATCGTCGGGCGGGCGCGGCGTGCTGGTCGTCGGCGGCGAGGCCTATGACACGACCGGCGTCCTCGGCGTCTGGAAGGACCGCGACGGGATCGAACGGCGGCGCGCCTTCCCCTGGTGGGCCACGATCCCGTCGAGCTACAGCCTCGCCGATGCCCGCATCTGGCATTTCTTCTTCGCCTGGGTGCTGGTGCTGTCGGCGGCGGCCTATCTGGTCGCCAGCCTGCTCAACCGGCATTTGCAACGCGACCTGCTGCCGCGCGGGGCGGAGCTGCGTCCGGGCCATGTCTGGCGCGACGTCCGCGATCATCTGCGGCTGCGCTTCCCGCGCGGCGCGGCCGCTGCGCGCTACGGCATCCTCCAGAAGCTCGCCTATGTCGGGGTGATCCTGGGGCTGATCCCGCTGCTGATCCTGACCGGGCTGACCATGTCGCCGGGCGTCAACGCGGCCTGGCCCTGGCTGCTCGACCTGTTCGGCGGGCGGCAGTCGGCGCGGTCGATCCATTTCCTCTGCGCGGCGGCGATGCTGGTCTTCATCCTCGTCCACCTGCTGATGGTGCTGCTGTCCGGACCGTTCAACCAGCTCCGCGCGATGATCACCGGCGCCTATCGCCTGCCGAGGGAGAAGGATCGATGATTTCGCGCCGCAAGCTGATCGGATCGCTGGCGGCAGGGGCGGGCGGGCTGATCCTGTCGGGCTGCAACCGGATCAACGCCGATCCGCGGGTCCGTTCGGTGCTGCAGAGCGCCGAGGGGCTGACGATGCGGGCGCAGCGCCTGATCACCGATCGCACCGCGCTGGCGCGCGAGTTCGGCGCCGCCGACCTGTCGCCGCTGTTCCGTTCCAACGGTACCCGCAAGCCCGTCGGCACCGCCTATGAGACGCACCTTCGCGCGGGGTTCGCCGACTGGCGGCTCGTCGTCGACGGGCTGGTCGCGCGGCCGCTGTCGCTGTCGATGGCCCAGCTCCGCGCGCTGCCGCGCCGCACCCAGATCACCCGCCACGACTGCGTCGAGGGCTGGAGCGCGATCGGCCAGTGGACCGGCGCGCCGCTCAAGCTGCTGCTCGACATGGCCGGGCTGCGAACGTCGGCGCGCTACCTGATCTTCCATTGCGCCGACCGCTATGCGCAGGGCGACTATTATGAGAGCATCGACCTGATAGACGCCTTCCATCCCCAGACGATCCTCGCCTGGGGGCTCAACGGCCAGCCGCTGCCGGTCGGCAACGGCGCCCCGCTCCGGCTGCGGGTCGAGCGGCAGCTCGGCTACAAGCACGCCAAATATGTCCAGCGGATCGAGGCGGTCGAAAGCCTCTCCGCCCATGGCCGCGGTAAGGGCGGCTATTGGGAGGACTATTATGACTACGCCTGGTATGCGGGGATTTGAAGCCTGACATCCGTCATGCCGGCGGAGGCCGGCATCTCGGGCGGCTCCAGCCTCAGCCTCTTCTCCCCTCTCCGGAGATGCCGGCCTCCGCCGGCATGACGGATTTGCTCCGCCGCCGCCCAGGCCGGCTCTCGATCCATGTGAACAGTCCGACCCCGCCGATCACCAGCAAAGTGCCGGCCGCCTCGCCGATGCCGAACGGTTCGCCCAGCACGACGATGGCGAGGGCGATCGTCACCACCGGGCTGATCGTCGAGATGATCGCGGTGCCCTGCGCGCCGATCCGGGCGGTGCCGGCCGACATCATGAAGGTCGGCACGATCGTCGAGAACACCGCCAGCCCGATCATCAGCGCCCAGGCGCGCGGCGGCGCCGAGGGCAGGGCGATGCCGTGGGTCAGCGCGAAATGGGCGATCACCGACAGGCCGGCCGCGCTCATCGCGATGGCGGTGAACAGCGCGGGGCCGCAGCGCAGGATCAGCTCGCGCGCGAACAGCTGGTAGAGCGCGAAGGTGCCGGCGGCGGCGAGGATCATGCCCGCGCCGCCGATCATCGCCGGGGTGAGGCGGGCCGGGTCCGATCCGAACATGACGAGCAGCCCGGCATAGCTGAGCCCCGCCCCGGCCAGCGCGTGGAAGCGCAGCCTGTGGCCGAAGATCAGCCGCCCGAACAGGATGACGAGGAAGGGATAGGTGAACAGGATCAGCCGCTCGGCCTGTGCCTCGACCGATTGCAGCCCGGCGAAGTCGAGCCAGGACGAGACGTGGTAGCCCAATATGCCGACCAGCGCGGCGAGCCCGACGCTGCGCGCGTCGGGGCGCTGGGCGGCGGGCCGGCGCCGCCATTCGAGCAGGCCGACGCCGAAGAACACCGGCAGCGACAGCATCATCCGCACGGCGAGCAGCGCGGTGGTGTCGATCTGATAGACGTAGATCAGCTTGATCAGCACGCCCTTGATCGCGAACAGCATCGAGCCGACCGCGGACAGGAGGAAGCCGATCAGCCGCCAGCGGGCGGTGTGGGCGGTGGCTTGGGACATGGGGACCCGTTCATTCCCCCTCCCGCTCGCGGGAGGGGTTAGGGGTGGGAACGCGGCCGGTCATGGCTGCGCTCCATCCGATCGTTGGAGGCCCACCCCCAGCCCCTCCCGCGAGCGGGAGGGGGGAGGCGGTTCGGCTCAGCCCGCCTGGGCGTCGACCGGCGCGCGGCCGCGCTTGACCATCATCTTGTTGAGCGCGTTCACATAGGCGCGGACCGAGGCGACCATCGTGTCCTGGTGCGCGCCGCGCCCGCGCGTGGTGCGGCCGTTCTCCGAGAGGAGCACCGACACCTCGGCCTGCGCGTCGGTGCCGCCGGTGACGGCATGGACCTCGTAGCGTTCGAGCACCGAGCTGTCGTGCGGCACGATCATGCGGATCGCGTTGAACAGCGCGTCGACCGGGCCGTTGCCGCGCGCGGTGACGGTCTTCTCCTCGCCGTCGACCTCCAGCGTCAGGATCGCGCGCTGCGGCCCGTTCGAGCCGCAATAGACCTCGACCTCCTTGACCTGGATCGAATCGTGGCCGCGCAACACCTCGTCGTCGACCAGCGCGACGATGTCCTCGTCATAGACCGCCTTCTTGGCGTCGGCGAGCGCCTTGAAGCGGCCGAACGCGTCCTGGAAGGCGTTGTCGCCCAGCGCATAGCCCAGCTCCTCCAGCTTCTGGCGGAAGGCGGCGCGGCCCGAATGCTTGCCCATCACCAGGCTGCTATGGGTCAGGCCGACGCTCTCCGGGGTCATGATCTCGTAGGTCGAGCTGTCCTTGATCATGCCGTCCTGGTGGATGCCGCTCTCATGCGCGAAGGCATTGGCGCCGACGATCGCCTTGTTGGGCTGCACCTGGAAGCCGGTGATGCCCGAGATCAGGCGCGAGGCGCGGGTGATCTCGGTCGAGACGACGTTGGTCGCATAGGGCATCACGTCCTGGCGGACCTTCAGCGCCATCGCGATCTCCTCGATCGCGGCGTTGCCGGCGCGCTCGCCGATGCCGTTGATGGTCGATTCGACCTGGCCCGCGCCGTTCATGATCGCCGCCAGCGTGTTGGCGACGGCGAGGCCCAGGTCGTTGTGGCAATGGGTCGAGAAGACGGCGAGGTCGGCGTTGGGCACCCGTTCGATCATGTCGCGGAACATCGCGCCATAGGTCTGCGGGGTCGCATAGCCGACCGTGTCGGGCAGGTTGATCGTCCGCGCGCCGGCCGCGATCGCGGTCTCGATCGCGCGCGCCAGGAAGTCGGGCTCGGTCCGGGTCGCGTCCTCGGCCGACCATTCGACGTCGGGGCAGATGTTGCGGGCGTGGCGCACCGTCCGGTCGATCGCCTCCAGCACCTCGTCGGGGCTCTTGTTGAGCTTCACCCGCATATGCAGCGGCGACGTGGCGATGAAGGTGTGGATGCGCGGCGCGACGGCGTGCTGGACGGCCTCCCATGCGCGGTCGATGTCGGCGGCGGCGGCGCGCGCCAGGCTGGCGACGGTCGCCGTCTTGCACTGGCGGGCGACTTCCGACACAGCCTCGAAATCGCCGGGGGAGGCGATGGCGAAGCCCGCCTCGATGATGTCGACGCCCAACGTCTCGAGCTGGGCCGCCACCTGCAGTTTCTCCTCGAGGTTCATCGAGCAGCCCGGCGATTGCTCGCCGTCGCGCAAGGTGGTGTCGAAAATCCTGATCGTCTTGGTCACGGGGCCTGCTCCTGCTGCAGGGTGGTCATTCGGGGTTTCTGTCGGGACCCTTAGACGCCGTGGCTTGCCGGGCCTGTTTCGACCCCAAGCGAAATCGCGCGCCTAAGGGCGCGTAAGTCGAAGCAGGAGAAGGGCGAACGGCCGCGTCATTACGAGGCGGTCCTTACACATAAGCGGTCGGGTAAGTCCATAGCGCAATCGCCTTTTCGACAATCACGTCATCCCGGCGGAAGCCGGGATCTCCCTTTTCTTCCAGCGTCGCTCCCGCTCCAACGTCGAGAAGGCAGGGAGATTCCAGCTTTCGCTGGAATGACGGTGGGGCTCGGGAGAATCACCCCTTCGGCCGCAGCGCCTCGATCATCGACGCCGTCGCGCTGCCGCGCTTCGCGGGCTTGGGCTGGTCGGGGCTGGGCGACCAGCCCGACAGGTAGACGAGGTCGAAACTCTCGCGCAGCCGGCCGTCGGGCCCGGCCTCCGCCTGGAAGCGACCGAACAACTCGGCCAGCCAGGCGCGGCCGGGTGCGGTGCGGGCGCGCTGGGCGAGGATGTTGGTCGCCGCCATGCCGCGCAGGTCGTGGATCAGCCGGATCGGATCGCCATAGCCGACGTCGAGCCGCTCGCCGTCCGCCACCTGCAAGGCGAAGCCCGCGCGCGACAATAGGTCGCCCGCCGCGCGCACGTCGACCTGCGGATGGATGCGCGCCGCCGCGCCGCCATGCGTCGCGCTGTCGGCGGCCAGCGTCGCGCGCTTGAGCCAGGCGAGGCTGCCCGCCCCGGCGAAGGCGCCGAGGAACAGCCCGTCGGGGCGCAGCACTCGGCGGATCAGCGTCAGCGCGCCCGGCAGGTCGTTGACCGTGTCGAGCGTGCCGACCGCGACGACGAGATCGAAGCTGGCGTCGGCGAAGGGCAGGCGATCCTCGTCGCACTGCACTCCGCCCGTGGCGCGCGCAAAGGCGAAGCCGGGATCGGCATTGACGATGCGTCGCCCCGGCGCGGCGAAGCGCCGGGCGATCCGCCCGTCATGACAGCCGAGGATCAGCGCCCGGCCGAAATCGCGCGTCACCATCGCCAGCCGCTCGGCCAGCTCGTCGGCCATGTGATCGATCAGGAACGCGTGATCGGCGAAGCGCGCGGCGGCCCGGTCGCGGCGAAGGCGGCGGAGCGAACGGTCGAAAATCGCGGGCTGGTCCATTGCGCGCGCTTGTGCCGCCGGCGCGCTTGCGTGACAAGACGGCATTGGGGGCGTCATGAGAGGGGCGTCATGCGGCTGCTGGTCGGAGGATTGCGGGGAATCGCGGGCGCGGGGCTGCGCTTCGCCTTGCCGCCGCGCTGTCCCGGTTGCGGCGTGATCACGCCCGACATGCACCAGTTCTGCCTCGACTGCTGGTCGGCGCTCGATTTCCTCGGCGATCCGCAATGCGCGCGCTGCGGGGCCCCGTTCGAGGTCGATCCGGGGCCCGGCGCCTTGTGCGGCGGCTGCCATGCCGATCCGCCCGCGTTCGATTCGATGCGCGCGGCCGTCGCCTATGGGCCGATCGCCCGCGCGCTCGCGCTCAAGCTCAAATATGGCCGCCGGCCCGGCATCGCCCACACTGTCGCCGCGCAGCTGCGGCGGCACCTGCCCGAGGGCGAGCTGCGTCTGGTGGTGCCGGTCCCGCTCCATCGCTGGCGGATATGGACGCGCGGCTACAACCAGTCGGCGTTGATGGCGCGGGCCGTCGTTCGCGGAACCGGACATCTCCTCGCGCTCGACGCGCTGGTCCGCACCAGGGCGACTCCGTCGCTGCGCGGGCTGGGCCCAGACCAGCGGGCCAAGGCGGTGCGCGGCGCCTTCGCGGTGCGCGACCGGGGGGCGGTCAAGGGGCGGGCGGTGCTGCTGGTCGACGACGTCTACACGACGGGCGCCACCGCCGATGCCTGCGCGCGGGCGCTCAGGCGGGCCGGCGCAAGCCGGGTCGACCTGATCTGCTGGGCGCGCGTGGTGCGCGACGAGGATGTCGCGCGTTGACTTTCGCGGCCGGCGACAACATTTCGGGGTGGAAAAGGAAATGGATCGCATGCCCAAGGTCGAAATCTACACCAAGGCCTTCTGCCCCTATTGCTCGCGCGCCAAGGCGCTGCTCGAGACGAAGGGCGTCGGTTTCGAGGAATATGACATCAGCATGGGCGGCCCGAAGCGCGCCGAGATGATCGAGCGCGCCCGGGGCGGATCGACCGTGCCGCAGATCTTCATCGACGACCGCCACATCGGCGGCTGCGACGACATGTTCGCGCTCGATCGCCAGGGCAAGCTCGACCCGCTGCTGGCGGCCTGAGCGATGCGCGTTGCCGTCCTCCAGAGCCGGACCGGGATCGATCCCGCCGCCAACGCCGCGATCCTCGTCGATGCGGTCGCGCAGGCGAAGGCGGGCGGGGCGGATATGTTGTTCACGCCCGAAATGTCGGGCCTGCTCGACCAGGACCGCGCCCGCGCCGCCGGGCATCTGCGCGACGAGGGCGGCGATCCGGTGCTGGCGGCGGTGCGCGCGGCGGCGGCCGAGCAGGGCATCTGGGTCGATCTCGGCTCGCTGGCCTTGACCGGCGGGGCCGATGGACGGCTCGTCAACCGTGGCTTCGTGATCGACGACACCGGCGCGATCCGGGCGCGCTACGACAAGATCCACCTGTTCGACGTCGACCTGCCGACCGGCGAGAGCTGGCGCGAATCCAGGGCCTATGCGCCCGGCGAGCGCAGCGTGATCGCGACGACGCCCTGGGCCAGGATCGGCCTGTCGATCTGCTACGACATGCGTTTCCCCGATCTCTACCGCGCGCTCAGCAATGCGGGGGCGGAGATATTGTCGGTGCCCGCCGCCTTCACCGTGCCGACCGGCCGGGCGCATTGGCATGTGCTGCTGCGCGCCCGCGCGATCGAGGCGGGCGCGTTCGTCGTCGCCGCCGCGCAATGCGGCGAGCATGAGGACGGCCGCGCCACCTATGGCCATTCGCTGGTGGTCGATCCGTGGGGCGAGGTGCTGCTCGACATGGGCGAGGGGCAGGGCGTCGGCTTCGCCGATCTCGACATGGCGCGGCTCGCCGACATCCGCCTGCGGGTGCCCGCGCTGAAGAACCGCCGCCCGATCGGCGCGGTCGAGGTCAGCGCATGATCGTCTTCGATCTCGCTTGCAACAATGCTGGCCATGTCTTTGAAATCTGGTTCGGATCGTCCGCCGACTATGAGGATCAGAAGGCGCGCGGGCTGGTCATGTGCCCCTATTGCGGATCGACCGACGTCGACAAGGCGGTGATGGCCCCGAACGTCGCCGCCAAGGGCAACCAGCGCAGCGAGCCATCCGCCACGGCGCCGGTCCCGGCCGCCGCCAACGTCCCGTCGCCCGAGGCGTTCAAGGCGATGGTGGGCAAGCTCGCCGAGGTTCAGGCGAGGATGCTCGAGGGCTCCGACTATGTCGGCAGCCGCTTCGCCGACGAGGCGCGCTCGATGCATCTGGGCGAGCAGGAGAGCCGCCCGATCCACGGCCAGACCAGCCCCGAGGAAGCCAAGGCGCTGATCGACGAGGGCGTGCCGGTCGCGCCGCTGCTGCTCCCCGTGCGTCCGCCGAAAAGCGAGAACTGACGAGCTTATTCGGCGATCCGCGTCCAGCTCTGCGACTTGCAGCCGATCCGCCCGACCAGGCAGCCGCTGCCCTTCAGATGGGTTTCGTCGACCACCTCGATCGTTCCCGAGAAGGTCTTGCCGATATCGGGGACGAACACCTTGCCGCGCCACAGGCCCGGTTTCTGCAGCCGGAAATCCTTGAACAGCGTCGCGCCGACCAGCTTGTCGGTCCCGCCGCGCGCGGCGTCGGCGCGGGCCTTGTCGTTCGCCCAGACCACGACGCCGCACATCCGCTGGCCACAGGGCTCGGCGCGGACATGGACGCTGTTCTGGGGGTTGCGCCAGGTGCCGAACGACTGATCGGCGCGGGCAGCGCCGGCGGCGACCGGGACGCTGGCGAGGGCGAGGGCCGCAAGGCCCGGGATCATCTTCATCCGACCATCTCCTCGGTCCGAGGCTATGGAGTCCGTGCGCGCCGCGCAAGCCGTTCCGCTATCGCAGCCGTTCGGCCAGGAAATCGACGAAGACCCGAACCCGCGCGGGGGTGTTGGCGCCGCCGACGAACACCGCGTGGATCGCCTCGACGTCGCCCGGATTATATTCCTCGAGGATCGGCACCAGCCGTCCGGCGGCGATCCGCTCGACGACGCTGAAGGCGCCCACCCGGGTGATGCCGACGCCGGCCGTGGCGAGCTGGGCGAGCGTCTCGCCATTGTTCGCCTCGATGCTGCCCCGGACGCCCAGCGCATAATCGCGCCCGTCCTTGCGGAACGGCCAGACCGGCTCGACCCGGCGGAAGTTGAAGTTGAGGCAGACATGGTCGTGGAGGTCCTCGGGGACCGATGGCGTGCCGTGGCGGGCGAGATAATCGGGCGAAGCGACGATCACCCGCCTGGTCTCGCCCAGCTTGCGCGCGGTCAGCGCGCTGTCGGCGAGCGGGCCGAAGCGGATCGCGACGTCGGCCTGTCCGCCGGCGACGTCGACCACCCGGTCGGTCAGCCCAACGTCGACCAGGATATGGGGATGAAGGCGGACGAAGTCGCCGAGCAGCGGCACGACGCATTGCCGTCCATGCGCCAGCGACACGCTGACCCGCAACCGCCCGCGCGGCGCGCCCTGGTCGGCGATCGCCTGCTCGGCGTCGTCGAGATCGGCGAGGATGCGGCGGGCGGCGCCGAGATAGGCCTGCCCCTCGACCGTCAGGGTCAGCGCTCGGGTGGTGCGCAGCAGCAGGCGGACGCCCAGCCGCGCCTCGATCCGGTCGATCGCCCGGCTGACCGCCGACGGGGTGAGGCCCAGCTTCCGTCCGGCCGCCGAGAAGCTGCCCTCCGCCGCCACCGCCGCGAACAGTTCGAGCGCGCGGGCGCGGTCGGTGTCGCCGCCTATCTTTGCGTCCATGTCAAAAATCCTTCGCTTTTCGCTGCTCTACTCCCGCAGGGTTTCGTCGTCCATCTGTGCCCCTGCGTAGCAGCGGAGGGACGATCTTCCATCCGATGCCGGCCTCACCAAGGAGCTTGCCCGATGAAGTTCAATCCGCCCTTGCTCGCCCTGGCGGCGGGCGCCTTCGGGATCGGCGTGACCGAGTTCGCGCCGATGGGGCTGTTGCCCGTCATCGCCCGCGACCTGGACGTTTCGATTCCCGCGGCCGGCCTGCTGATCAGCGCCTATGCGCTGGGGGTGCTGCTCGGCGCGCCGCTGATGACGCTCACCACCGGCCGCGTGCCGCGCCGGACCCTGCTGATCCTGCTCGCGGCGATCTTCACCGTCGGCAACCTGCTGGCGGCGGTGTCGAACGGCTATGGCATGTTGCTCGTCGCCCGGCTGATCACCTCGCTCAACCATGGCGCCTTCTTCGGCGTCGGATCGGTCGTCGCGGCCAGCCTGGTGCCGGCCGAGCGGCGCGCGGGAGCGGTCGCCGCGATGTTCATGGGCCTGACGATCGCCACCGTCGTCGGCGTGCCGCTGGCCACCTGGGCGGGCGACCAGCTGGGCTGGCGCGCCTCCTTCTGGGGGATCGCCGGGCTCGGCCTGCTGATCATGGCGGCGTTGCGGCTGACCTTGCCGGCGATGCCCGCGCCGAGCGGCGGCGACGCGCTGGCCGAGCTGCGGGTGCTGCGGCGCGGCCCGGTGCTCGCGGCGCTCGGCCTGACGGTGATCGCGTCGAGCGCGATGTTCACCGTCTTCACCTATATCGCCCCGATTCTGCGGGAGGAGACTCATGCGTCGCTGGGCTTCGTCACGGCGATGCTGCTCACCTATGGGGTCGGGATGACCGTGGGCAACTGGATCGGCGGGCGTTTCGCCGACCGTTCGGTCGACCGGACCCTGATCGTCACCCTGGCCTCGCTGGTCGCCGTGCTCGCCGCGCTGGCGCTGCTGATGCCCTATGCCGTGCCGACCGCGATCCTCGTCTTCCTGTGGGGAGCGGTCAATTTCGCGCTGGTGCCGCCGTTGCAGATCCGGGTGATGTCCGCCGCCGCGGAGGCGCCGAACCTTGCCTCCGCGGTCAATATCGGCGCCTTCAACCTGGGCAACGCGATCGGCGCCGCGCTGGGCGGCGCGGTGATCGCGGGCGGGCTCGGCTATCCGGCGGTGGCGCTGGCCGGCGCGGCGGTATCGGCGCTGGGGCTGCTGGCGATCCTGCTGGGCCGATCGGGCGAGGGCGCTCCGGCGCTGGCGGAGGCCCGGCGCTGATCGAGACGGTGAACGGCCAGGCGTCATGAAGCGATGATAGTGGCATCGGGCGGGGACGAGCCCATATTGGTTGTCCATCGCACCATCGAGGCCGGGAGCCGCACATGAGCATCGCCGACAGATTCGCCCTATTTTCGAAGCTGCACGTCGCGGGCGATCCGCTCCGCCTCGTCAACGTCTGGGACGCCGGCAGCGCGCGTGCCGTGGCCGAAGCCGGCGCGCCGGCGCTGGCGACGAGCAGTTGGGCGGTCGCCGCCGCCGCCGGCTATCCCGATGGCGAGGCGCTGCCGTTCGACGCGCTGCTCGCCACCGCCTCCGCCATCCTGCGGGCGACCGACCTGCCGGTCAGCGTCGATTTCGAGGGCGGCTATGCCGATGCGCCCGACGAGGTGCAGGGTCATGCGCGGACGTTGCTCGGGCTCGGCCTGGTCGGCTGCAATTTCGAGGATCGCAAGGTTCGGGGCGAAGGGCTCCATGGCGTCGAGGACCAGGCGGCGCGGCTGCGCGCGATCGTCGCGGCGGCGGCGGGGCTCGATCGTCCCATCTTCATCAACGCCCGCACCGACCTGTTCCTCGGCACCGATCCGGCCACCCATGCCGGCCGGGTCGACGAGGCGCTGGTCCGGGCGGAGGCCTATGCGGCGGCTGGGGCGGGGAGCTTCTTCGTCCCCGGCCTCGGCGATCCGGCGCTGATCGCGCGCATCTGCGGAGCGAGCCCCTTGCCGGTCAACGTGATGGTGCTCGACCCGACCGCCGACCTCGCCGCGCTCGCGAGGCTCGGCGTCGCGCGGATCAGCTTCGGTCCGGCGCCCTATGTCGCGGCGATGCAGTCGCTCGCCGCGCTGGCCGGGCAGCTATTGGGCCATTGATCGCCGGCGGGCTTTTCGCGCGATCGCCCGCCGCCTCTCTGGACATCGGCGCGTGGCACGATAAGAGATGCGCCGTCCGCCGACGTGCCCCGGTAGCTCAGCAGGACAGAGCAACGGTTTCCTAAACCGCAGGTCGGGAGTTCGAGTCTCTCCCGGGGCACCAGCGCCGCCTGGCACGACACGCCCGGCGACGAGAACGCAAACCCTTGCCCTCTATCTATCGATCGCTTTCCGTTCGCGGGCGAGAAGCGAGCGCTTGCGCCGGAAGCCCCATCGATAACCGGAGATCGAGCCGTCCTTCCTGATGACGCGGTGGCACGGCACCAGCACGGCCACCGCATTGTTGGCGATGGCGGCGGTGACGTCGCGCGCATCCCTGGTGCCGAGCCTGGCGGCCAGCGCGCCGTAGCTCGTCGTCTCGCCACTGGGAATGTCCCTTAGCATCGTCCACACCATGACCTCATAGGGCGTTCCCCGCAGGTCGAGCGGCAGGCCCGGATCATAGCCGGGCTCCTCGATCGCGCGGACGGCCTTCGCGGCGATCGGGGCGAGCTCGTCCGGTCGCTCGTGGACGACGGCCTCGGGAAAGCGGGCGCGAAGGACCTGCTCCACGGCCGGCCGTTGGTCGCCGAACTCGATCGCGACGATCCCGCGATCGGAGACGGCGACCATGACATCTCCGAGGTAGCTCGTCCCCCAGGCGAAGCGGATCATCTCTTGCATGGCGATACTCCGGTCAGGGGGCGTCGTGGAAAATGATTCCGAGGCAATGGCGCCGGCCCGAGCGCAGGCGGCTCACCCCATGGCGCATGTTCACGCGATAGACGCCGCGCGTGCCCTGCACCGGCCGGTGATGAACCGCGAAGGCGAGCGCATCGCCCTGCCTTAGGGGTACGACCTCGGCCCGGCTCTGCATGCGGGGACGCTGTTCGGTGAGGACGAACTCGCCGCCGGTGAAGTCCTCCCCCGGTTCCGACAGCAGGATGGCGACCTGGATGGGGAAGACGAGATCGCCGTAGAGGTCCTGGTGCAGGCAATTATAGTCGTCCGGCCCATATTGCAGCAGCAGCGGCGTCGGCCGGGTCTGCCCGGCCTCGCGGCAGCGGGCGAGATAGGAGGCGTGGTCGACGGGATAGCGCTCCCCGATCCCCATCCGCTCGTTCCACCGGTTGGCGAGACCCGCCAGACGAGGATAGATCGCCGTCCGGAGCGCGCCGACCGGATCGGGCAGGGGATAGTTGAAATAGCGATATTCGCCCTTGCCGAAGCCGTGCCGGCCCATGACGACCCGGCTGCGGAAACGGCTTTCGTCCGGGTAGAGCGCCGCGATCGCCCGACATTCGTCGGCGGCGAGCAGGCTCGGCAGGATCGCGCAGCCGAAACCGTCCAGCTCGCCGGTGATCGCCGGCCAGTCATAGGCTGCCGCCCGGTCCTCCGCCGCCCGAACCTCCGCCGGTAGCGTCGCGGAGGCCGGGAGCCGGGAAGCCGCGTCGTTCATCGATGTTACTCCTCGTCATCGCGTCATGCCCCGAAATAGGCCGCGTCCTCGCGGTCCAAACTCCGGTCCTTGTTCTTGAATCGGAAAGCCCGCCCGGCCGCTCAGGCCAGCCGGAAAATGTCGTCCGCGCCGAGCAGGAAGACCTCGCCCGACAGAAGGCGCAGGCGGATCTCGCCGCCCGCGAGAAGCGACCATTCCGCCAGTCCGTCGTCGACCATCCGTCCGATCCGTTCGAGCACGGCGGCCCTATGGGGATCGTCCGCCATGGCGCGGGTGCCGCAGCGCCCGATGCGCCGCGGATCCGTCACAGTGCTTTCCGGAAGGTCAGGTTGATGCGCTGTCGTCCGAGCATATCGTGCTCGCCGTCCTTCAGTTCCGCGACGCCGTGGAAATGCAGGCGCGACGGGCCGCCCCAGGCCGCGATATCGCAGTGCTCCAGCGCAAATCTCCGGGGCCTGTCGTACCGTCTCGCTCCGCCGAACAGGAAGGTCGCCGGCAGCCCGAGCGAGACCGATATGATCGGGTGCGCGACATCCCGCTCGTTGCGATCCTGATGGAGCGAGAGGCGCGCGCCGGGGATGTAGCGGTTGATGAGGCAGGCGTCCGGCTGGAACCCGCCATGGCCGGCGGCTTCCGCCGCGGCGCGGGCAAGCGCCGCGAAGCAATCGGGCATGGCGGGCCAGGGCGAAGCCGTCTTCGGGTCGATCCCGTCATAGCGATAGCCGGAGCGGTCAGTGAGCCAGCCGGCCGCGCCGCAATTGGTCATGGCGACCGACATGACATGGCCGCCGGGCGTGGTCATGTGCCGGAAGGGCGAAATCGCGAGGACGTCCCGAAGCGCGGCAAGCAGTTCGGCTTCATAGGGCCGCGCGAACCCGCGCAGCAGGACCGCGCCGGCCGCCATGGTCACCACGGGAGGTTCCGCCTCCCCATCGAACAGATCACGCATGGCCCGTCTCGACGGAAGGATGAACGGCAACGCGATAGCCGGCGCGCAATGCCGCCACCGTCGACGGTGGCGTTAGCAGGCGCTCCGCCCGCGGCAATGGCTCGGGCGGGCCATAGCCCCTGTCGGTCCAGCGCCGGGCGAGGCCGCCATGGAGCAGGAAGGCCGCGCCCGCGTTCGCGACCATCGTGCCGTCGGGAAGGTCGATCGGCCGACCCGGCGCCGGATGCGCGCGACGGCCGATCCGTTCCGCGTGCAGGACGGCGTCCATGGCTCCGGCGGAGGGCTGGGGAAGCTCCTGTCCCGCCGCCCATGCTTCGCGGAAGCGCAACGCAGCGGGGCGGCGGCACAGGAAACAGGGGCGATGGCCGGCGGCGAGCGCGACCGCTTCGTCGAGGAAGAACAGTTCCGTCCAGCTCCGGCCGCCCATCACGGCACGGCGACGGTCCCGGTAGTCACAGGTGCAGATCAGCCATGCCTTGCTCGTCCAGCGACGCTTTCCCAGCGTCCTGGTCGCGGGATCGTGGAGGATGCCGCGATTGCCGGTGAACAGGCCGCGCTGGTCGATGGCGACGATGTCGCCGAAGGGGGTGACCCGGTTCTGGAGCGGCATGACGCCCTACGTCCCGGCAGGCGCGCGATCGCGCGGGATGCGCCACAGATACCATGTGGCGACGGTGCGATGCGGCGCCCAGGCGCTGGCGATCCCGCGCAATGCCCTGGCCGTCGGCGGTGCGGGCAAGGCCTTCAGCAGACGATAGCCCTCGCGCGCGCCGAAATCGTCGGCGGGCAGGACGTCGAGCCGTTCGAGCGAATAGATCAGCAGCATCTCGACCGTCCAGCGGCCGATCCCCCTGATGGCGGTGAGGCGATCGATCAGCGCCTCGTCCTCCATCGCGGCCGCGGCGTCGCGGCCGGGAACGAAGCCGGACAGCGCGGCGCCGGCGATCGCCTGGATGGTGGCGGCTTTCGCGGCGGAGAAGCCGCACGCGCGCAAGGCGTCGGGATCGGCATCCGCGAGCTGCTTCGGCGAAGGAAAGCCATGACCGCCCAGCCTGGTCTTCAGCCGGTCGATGATGGCGTCTCCGGCCCTGGCGGTGAGCTGCTGATAGGCGATCGACCGGACCAGCGCCTCATAGGGTTCGCGAGCCGCCTTCGGATCGTGCCGGCACGGACCGACCCGTTCGATCAGCCGCGCCCAATCCGGGCCGACGCTCTTCAGGAAGTCCATCGACTCCGCATATCGGGGATCATCCACGACGGGAAGGCGAGGGAAAGGAGGTTCCGGTCATGGTCCTGCATTTCTGATCGATGATGTCGGGAGAAGGTGATCCGCTCCGTGGTCGGGCGCACTCCGTCCCTTGCTCTGGAATTCGCTTTGCCCGCCGCCGGACGCCGCTTCTTATCCCGGAAGTGAAGCCATCCGACGCTGGAGCCGTCGATCGCTCGCTACAACCCGACCAGCTTGAGCATCGCGTCGGCCGTCCCCTCCAGGCCGTGGCGCGCCTCGCCGCGTCCCCGGCCGGCCATCGGCGCCTCCTCGACGATCAGCAGGCCGTCGCCGGCTTCGACCCGATCCTTGAAGAGCTGCTCCCGGCCGAGGAAATAGGGCCAGAAGGTTTCGGTCCGCGCCACCGAATAGGCGAGGTCGGCCGAGAAGCCGACGAGCTGGTCCTGTCCGAAGACGCGGCCCTGCTCGGCGCGTTCGACCCGGACGCCGCGCCCGCCCTTGAGCGCCAGCCGCGCCGGGCCGTGGAAGACGAGATAGCGAAGCTGCAGGGTCAGCCAGGCGTTGAGCGAGAAGAGCCGCCAATGGCTGCTGATCCGCAAGGGTCGGCCGATCGGTTGCGCCACCGCCGCCAGCGCGCGGGGCTGAAGGACGCAGGCGGCGCCTTCGGGCAGCGACAGGATCACCGTCTCGGCGAAGGGATCGCGCACCGCCGATATCGTCGTCGTCTCGCCGTCGCCCCGGATCCGGGTCAGGAAGGCGAGGCCGCTGACCATGCTGGACAGCGGATGGCGATAGTCGAGCAGCCAGCGGGTCGCCTTGGCGCCGCCATGCGAGGTCGATTGGAGATAGTCCTGCCGCACCAGCAGTTCCTCGCCCCGGTCGAGACGGATCGCGACCGAGGTGGTCGACGGGCCGGGCAGGGGGATCGCCGTCCCGCCGCCGCCCGGAACGCTGAGCCGGATCGCGGCGCGGCGCATCGCCATCGGCGCGAGCAGGAAGAAGAAGGCCAGCCGGATCGCATAGGGCGTCAGCAGGATCGCCAGCAGCGCCCAGGCCGCCGCGATCAGGATCGGCCGCAGCCCCAGGCGATCGGCCCAGAGACGCGCGCGTTCGGACCAGTTCCCCGCCCATTCGGTCCGCGCCCGATCGACATCGGCCGCGAACCGCTCTTGCCAGGCATCGAGCCGGGCGCCGGCCTCCGTCTCGGACCCCGCGAGCAGGGCCTCGGCGCGGGTGCGGGCGAGGGCGGCTTCGCGGCTCGTGGCGGCGAGCAGGTTGTGGCGGCCGACCTGTCGCCGCGCTTCGGCGCAGGCGGTCGCCGTCCGCGCGGCGAGCGCGCGATGCTCGTCATTGTCGAGCCAGGACCGCACCCGCCACCGCCAGCGCTGCTCGAACGCGGCGAGGTCTTCGCGCGCGCCGTCGCAGCCGTGGATCGCCGCCTGCGCCGCGGCGCGCTGTGCTTGCAGGTCGGTGGCGGCGGCGATGCTCGCCCGGTCGGCCAGCGCGAGCGAGCGCGCCGCCCGCAGCGCGCCGATCTCGCGATCGAGCATCAGCACGCGCAGCTCGCGCCGCTTCGCCGCGAGCAGGGCGTCGCGGCCCTGCAAGGCGAGGACGAAGGTCGACGGTGCATTGCGCCCGACCTGTTCGAGCGCCGCCTTCTCGCGTTCGGCCAAGGCGATGCGGGTGTCGAGCGCCGCCACGCCCTGTTGCCGGGTCGCGGCCACCGATGTCCCGATCGCATCCCGCGCGGTGGCGATCTCGCGATCGAGCTGGCGGCGCGAGAGGTCGAGCGCCTCATAGCGCTGCTGCGCCTGCCGGTCGCCCTCGATCTCGCGCTTGATCCACGGCAGTGCGAAGGTCGCGAAGCCGATCGCGCAGACCAGCAGGGCATAAAGCAGCAACCGCCGCCCCAGCCAGCCGAACGCCCGCCCGATGATGTTCAACGCCATGACAGGCTCATAACGCCCTCGACCGGCTTCGCGGAAGACATGGGCGCGGATTTGATCGGACGCATCCCGGTTTTCGCACCGGATCGGACCGAGAGGCTTGTCAGCCTGACTATATCGTGCCGAAGATATAGCCGGAATTTTGGGGAGGGGCCTGTGAATCGATGGATGGAAGCCATTCTCGTCTTTGGGCCGGTGCTGCTTCCCTTCATCGCGATGCCCCTGTTGTGGCGCCGCATGAAGCGGGTGCGCGATGAAGCCTACAGGGCGCGGGAAGCCGAGCGACCCGAACCGCAATGGCAGGAAACCATCGATACCCGCGACGGCCTGCGCATCGTTCGTGATCAGCAAACCAATGAGGAATTGATCAAGCTCGGAGACCGGGCGTCTCATTCGCACTGGCCGATCAGCGATCCTTGACGATCGGAGCGGATGAACGAGGATCGTCTTCGCAGGAAATCAGAAGATTTATTATAATTTCAGTATATTAAATGGTAATCCTGAGAATCTTTCTCGGATGAAGGGCGCCGGTGGCAATTAATTAATGGAGCTTCGCCCCTGCCTTGGGCGTTCGATTGTCCGTGCCGGGTCAATGGCATGTGATGGAGGACGACGATGGGTGAATATACCGATAAGGCGAAGGGTGCCGTCAACGAGGCGATCGGCAAGGCAAAGCAATCGATCGGCAAAGAGGCGAACAAGCCGGGCCTGGTCGCCAAGGGCATCGCTCAGGAAGCCAAGGGAGCTGCCCAGAAGCTTAAAGGCGCGGCCGAGGGCGTGGCCAAGAAGCTTTGACCGATGGAGGGTTGGCCCTTCCGCAGAGGGCCAACCTCCTTTCTGGCATATCGAAACCCGGAAGGCTGATCAGCGGCACATCTTGTCGCGCAGCTATTGCGGCCGAACCCGACGATTTCACACGCGAGCGGATGACGAAATTGATCGACCTGATCGCCGCCGACCCTGCATACGGATTTTGGCTCAGCTACTAGCAAATGTTGGAATTCCACGGCTTTCACAGCGATCTAGGGAGCTAAGCTCTTGAAAAAATTGGAGCGGGTGAAGGGAATCGAACCCTCGTCGTAAGCTTGGGAAGCTTCTGCTCTACCATTGAGCTACACCCGCTCGGTTCGCGCCGCTTGCCACAGCCGGGGCGGATCGGTCAACGACATTAGTCGTCGGAAACGCAAAGCGCTTCCGCCTCGAATGATCAGGCTCTATGGGGGCGCCATGAACCAGCCCTCATCGTTCGGCGAGCGCGACCTGCGTTCGGCGCTGCTGCGCGGCCTGCGCGGCGAATGTCCGGCCTGCGGCGACGCCAAGCTGTTTGGCCGCTTCCTCAAGCCCGTCCCGCATTGTCCGTCCTGCGGGCAGGACTGGACGGTGCACAGCGCCGACGACATGCCCGCCTATCTGGTCGTGCTGATCCTGGGCCATGTGCTCGTGCCGATCCTGGTCGCGGTCAACATGCGCTACGATCTGCCGATGTGGCTCGACATGACGCTGTGGCCGGGGCTGGCGGTGATCCTGGCGCTGCTGATGATCCAGCCGGCCAAGGGCGTGGTGATCGGCTTCCAATGGGCCAGGCGGATGCACGGCTTCGCAAGAGGGCGCTGACGGGGCATAAGGGCGTAGGGCAAAAGGGGGGAGCATCATGAGGACGATCCTGCTGTTTCTGCTGGTCGTCGCGGCGGCCGTCGTCGCGATACCGTTCATTCCGCTCAAGACCGCGATCGGCCTGATGCAGCTCGACCGCGTCGGCTTCGAGGCCGCGCAGGTCGAAGGCAATCTGTGGGAGGGGCAGCTCTACGACGCCCGGCTCGCCAAGATACAGCTCGGCGACGTGACGAGCCGGATGTCGCTCGCGGATGCCGCCAAGGGTCGTATCCGCCTCGACGTCGAGGGCACCGACGAGGTCTCGCGGCTGAAGGGCGTGTTCAGCTACGGCCTCGGCGGCGCGGGGATCGACGATTTCAGCGTCGGCATGCCGGTGGTCGCGGGACCGCAGCCGATCGGCAACGTCACCCTGATCGTCGATGCGCTCAAGGCGCGTTTCCCCGGCGGCGACTGCGAAGACGGTAGCGGCCAGGTCCGCGCCTATCTGTCCGGCGCGCTGCCGATGGTCGGCCTGCCCGGCGAGATGAGCGGCCCGGCGCTGTGCCGCGACGGCAAGCTCACCTTCGACATGGCGAGCCCGAGCGGGCGCGAGCAGGAACAGGTGACGATCCTGTCGCCGACCAAGTTCAAGGTCCGCCTGTTCATCAAGCCGACCGCGCCGCGGGTCGAGCAGATATTGCAGTCGCACGGCTTCCAGCGCGCCGACGACGGCTATGCCTATGAGGAGGAACGCTCGATCTGACGGCGCTTCCCGCGCGCCGCGGATCGGGCCATAAGCCCGGCATGACATCGATCGGCCGCCTGATTCCCCTGTTCGTCGCCCTGCTGCTGGCCGTGGCGGGCGCCGGCGCCGCCCCGGCCGCGCATATCAGGGCGGTGCTGGAGGCGGAGACGCTGCGCCCGGCCGCCGGCAGCCGCATCACCCTGGCGCTCGGCATGACGCCCGAGCGCGACTGGCACGGCTATTGGCTGAACCCCGGCGACGCGGGCGCGCCCGCCGACATCGCCTGGACGCTGCCGCGCGGGGCGACGGTCGGCCCGTTGCGCTATCCGGTGCCGCAGCGGCTGATCGTCCAGGGGCTGATGAACTATGTCTATGAGCGGCCCTATGCGCTGCTGATGACGCTGACCGTGCCCAAGGGGCTCGCCCCCGGCACGCCGCTGCGCATCGCCGGCAAGGCCCGCTGGCTCGCCTGCTCGCCGACGATCTGCGTGCCCGAGCAGGGGCCGGTCGCGATCGACCTGACGGTCGGCGACGGCGCGGTGACGGCGGCGTCGCGCGCGCGCTTCGACGCATGGCGGGCGAAGCTGCCGATGCCGCTGGGACAGACGGCGAGCTTCGAGGCGAAGCCGGGCAAGCTGCGCCTCGCCATTCCCTTCCCCAAGGGCCGGCCCGTCACGGCGCCCTATTTCTACCCCGCCACCGACGGGGTCGCCGACTATGCCGCGCCGCAGGCGATCAGCCGCCGCGGCGACCGCCTGATCGTCGAGATCAAGGCGGCGCGGAACCCGCAGCCGGTGCAGGCGATCGAGGGGCTGATCGCGATCGGGCCCGACCGGGGCCTGATGGTGACGGCCCGGCCCGGCCCGGTGCCCGCAGCGGGCGTGCCGATCGCCGGCGCGGGCGACGAGGCCGGGGAGGGGGGCGGCTGGCGCACCTTCCTGCTCGCGCTCGGCGGCGCCCTGCTCGGCGGGCTGCTGCTCAACGCCATGCCCTGCGTCTTCCCGATCCTCAGCCTCAAGGCGCTGAGCCTCGCGCGCAGCGGCGAGACCGATCGCCACGCCCGGGTCGAGGCGCTCGCCTATACCGCCGGGATCGTGCTGAGCTGCGTCGCTCTCGGGCTGCTGCTGCTCGGCCTGCGCGCGGGCGGCGCGGCGGCGGGCTGGGGTTTCCAGTTGCAGGACCCACGGATGGTGTTCGTCCTGCTGCTGCTCGTCACCGCGATCAGCCTCAACCTCGCCGGCCTGTTCGAGCTGCGCGTGGTCGGCATCGGCGAGGCGATGACCAAGGGGCGCGGCGCGCTCCCCGCCTTCTGGACCGGCGTGCTCGCGGCGCTGGTGGCGACGCCGTGCAGCGGCCCGTTCATGGCGGGCGCGGTCGGCGCCGCGTTGCTGCTGCCTCCGGCCGCCGCGCTGGCGGTGTTCGCCGGGCTCGGCCTGGGCCTGGCGCTGCCCTTCCTACTGGTCGGCTTCGTGCCGGCGCTGCGCCGCCTGTTGCCGAAGCCGGGCGCCTGGATGGACCGGCTGCGCCGCATCCTCTCGGTCCCGATGTTCCTGACCGCGCTCGGCCTCGCCTGGGTGCTGGGCCAGCAGGCCGGGGTCGATCGCCTGGTGCAGGGGGTCGGCGCGGCGCTGCTGCTCGGCCTCGCGCTCTGGTGGGTCGGCGCGCGGCAGGCGCAGGGCAAGCGGTACAGCTGGATTCCGGTGGCGCCGGTGCTCGCCGCCGCGCTGGCGCTGCTGCTCGTCACTCCGTCGGGCGGCAGCCCGGCCGCCGCGGCGCCTGCGGGCGAGGCCGGCGCGGAACCGTTCAGCGAGGCGCGCCTCGCCGCGCTCCAGGCACAGAAGAAGCCGGTCTTCCTCTATTTCACCGCCGACTGGTGCCTGACCTGCAAGGTCAATGAGAAGGCGGCGATCGAGCGGCCCGCGGTGCGCGAGGCGTTCGACCGGGCCGGCGTCGTGGTGATGGTCGGCGACTGGACCAACGGCGATCCCGCGATCGGCCGCTTCCTCGAGGCGCAGGGGCGTTCGGGCGTGCCGCTCTACCTGTTCTACGACAAGGACGGGCGGCAGGAGACGCTGCCCCAGCTGCTGACCCCGGCGACGCTCACCGCGCTCGCGGCCTGACCCGCGCCGCGCGATGGCGGTCTCGTCCCCCTGCAACAAGGTCTGCGAGATCGAGCCGGCCAGCGGCTATTGCCGGGGATGCCGCCGCACGATCGAGGAGATCGTCGCCTGGCCCACCGCCGACGATGCGTGGAAACGCGCGGTGATCGAACGACTGAAGGACCGGACGGTCAGGAGAGGTTGATCGCCGGCTTGCCGCGTTCGACGCTGGCGGTGGCGAGCGTCGCGATCGCGCCGCCGGGGGTCGTCACCTGGTCGACGCCGCGGAAGCGGGTCTGCCACAGGTCGCGCGTCACCTCGCAGACCGCATAGCCCCGCTGGTCGCTGACATATTGAAGTGCCGGGTTGTGGGCGCGCAGCTGCGCCTGCACCTCGGGCCTGACCCATCCGTCGCCGCCCGAGCTGATCGAGGTGACGACGAACTCCGGCGCGGCGACCTCGCCCTTGCCGCCCTGGCGGCGCAGTTCGCCCGCGAAATTCTGGTGCTCGTCGCCGGTCATCACGATCACGTCGCCGCGTCCGGCGAAGCGCGCCGCCATCCGTTCGCGCGCGGCGTCATAGCCCGCCCAGCTGTCGAGGTTGCGGATCTCGCCGCCGCCGGGCTCGCTCTGGCGGTCGAGCGGCATCATCATCACCTGCTGGGCGACGAGGTTCCAGCGGCTGCCGCCGTCGCTCAGGCCGCGCTCCAGCCATTGCTGCTGCGCGCCGCCCAGCACTGTCTGCTTCGGATCGGCGACGGCGGGGCAGGTAGGCTCGAACCCGCCCTTGCACGGCAGCGGGCTGCGATATTGGCGCGTGTCGAGGAAATGCGTCGTCAGCAGATCGCCGATCCGGCTGCGGCGGTAGAGCTGCATCGCACCGTTGCTGGGCATCGACGCCCGGCGCAGCGGCATATGCTCATAATAGGCCTGCATCGCCGCCGCGCGGCGGATCGCGAACAGCGCGGGATCGGGCTGATAGGGACTGACGGTCGAGGTCCAGTTGTCGACCACCTCATGGTCGTCGAAGGTGGTGAACCAGGGCGCGACGCGGTGCGCGGCCTGCAGGTCGGGGTCCATCTTGTACTGGGCGTAGCGGCGCCGATAGTCGCCGATCGTATAGCATTCGGTGCCGACATGATCGCGGACATGGACGCGCGCGCGGCCGTCGCGCTCATAGTTCACCTGCCGGGCGCGATCCTCGTAGATATAATCGCCATAGTGCCAGATGAAGGCGACGTCCTCGCGCGCCAGATGGGCATAGGCGGTGAACAGCCCGTCCTCATAATGCTGGCATCCGGCCGCGGCGAAGCGCAGCCGGTCGAACGCCGCGCCGGGCGCGGGCAGGGTGCGGGTCCGGCCGAGCTGGGTCTTGTCGCGGCCGAGGACGAAGCGATACCAATAGGGGCGGTCGGGCTGCAGGCCGGCAAGCTCGACATGGATCGAATGGCCGAGTTCGGGCCAGGCGGTCGCGCTGCCCTTCTGCGCGACCCGCTTCATCCCCACGTCCTCATAGACGAACCAGTCGACGTCGACCGGGCCCATCGGCATGCCGCCATGCTCGTCGACCGGATCGGGGCAGAGCCGCGTCCAGATCACGAAGCCGTCATGGCTCGGATCGCCCGAGGCGATGCCGAGCCGGAACGGGAAGGCGGTGAGGAGTTGCTGGGCGCGGAGGATCGCGGGGGCGGCGACCAGGCCGACGCCGGCCCCGGCGAGAATCTGGCGGCGTGAAAACATGGACGTCCCCTGCAACCCGAGCGTTGCAGGCTTATGACGCGGGAGGAGGCTTCCTAGAAGCCCACTCGCGCGGTGACGCGGAAGTCGCGGCCGGCGAGCGGGGCGAAGTCCTTGAGGTAGCTCGCATGGCGGCGGGCGTTGACGTCGAAGATATTGTGCGCGGCCAGCACGATGCTGGTCTCCGGCCGGTCGGCGAACGGGCGCAGGGTCAGCGAGGCGTTGACCAGCGTGTAGCCGGCGGTCGGCGTCTCGAAGCTGGCGAGTCGCTGCGCCTTGTCGGTCCATTCGACCTCGACCCGGCCGTCGACCCTGGCGCTTTCGGCGCTCAGGCCGCCCAGCAGGCGCAGCGGGGGGATACGCGGGGCGGGACCGAAGCCGGTGATCTTCGCATGGACGAAATCGCCTAGCGCGTCGGCCTTGATCGCGAAGCCGCCGAGCTGGGCGAGATCGGCGGTCGCCTCGAGCTCCGCGCCGTAGAAGCGGGCCTTGGCCTGGGCGTAGCGGAACACGGGCAGGCCGTCTTCCAGCGTACCGTCCGGGCTGTCGTAGATGAAGTTGTCGAACCAGTTGTGATAGATCGACGCGTGGATGGTGAAGCCCGGGCCCTTGCCGTGCAGCACGCCTTCGAGGCCCCAGCTCCGTTCGGTCTTGAAATCCGGGCTGCCGATCTCGAACGCCTCGGTGCCCGCGTGCGGGCCGTTGGCGAACAGCTCCTCGGCGGCCGGCGCGCGTTCGGTGCGCGACAGGTTGACGCCCAGCCGCCAGTCGTCGGTCACCCGGTAGGAGGCGCCGATCGATCCCGACAGCGTGTCGAAGTTGCGGCTGCCCTTGGGGAATTGCGGCTGGTCCTCGAACGGGTTGGCCGACAGCCAGCTCTTCTCGTAGCGCAGCCCGCCTTCGAGCTTCACCACGCCATAGTCGAGCTGCTGGAGGGTGAAGAGGCCGATCTGCTGGGTCTGGTTGCGCGGCAGGAAGGCTTCGTCGCCGACGACGTTGAAGTCGCGGATGAAGAACTGCGCGCCGGTCGCGCCATGCCACGCGCCATGATCGGCCTGGACCAGCTCGACCCGGCCTTCGAAGCCGTTATTGTAGAAGGCGGTGCCGACCGAGCCGTCCTCCTCCAGCTCGAAATGGCGATATTTGGCGTAGGCGAGCCGGGCGCGGATGGTCTGGATCACCGATCCGCCGGCGGCGATCTCCGCGCGCGCGTCGAAGCGGTTCTGGACGAGGTCGATGCGCGGCGCCTCCTGCTCCTGGCCCGGCTCGGTGGCGAAGCGGATCGGCACGCCGTAGCGGCTGTCATAATGGCTGTAGGCGATGCCGTAATGGCTGTCCCCGTCGATATAGGACAGGCCGCCGCCGGCGACCCAGGTCTCCGACTGGCTGTTGGGCAGCTTGCCCTTGACCGCGGCGTTGGCGGCGAAATCGATCTCCTCGTCCGGGTCGGCAGGAAGCTGCGCCGAGGCGAGCGCCTGCGCGCGGGCGGCGGGGCTCAGCGCATAGCCCCCGATCCGCAGGTTGCCGGTCTTCTGGTAGCTGCCGTCGAGGTGCGCGACGAAGCCGCCGCCGATCGGCGCGTCGAGCGCGGCGCCGCCCGAGCGCTCGTTGGCGGCGCTGCCATAGGTCAGGATCGCGTCGACATGGACGGGCTCGTCGGGGATGGCGCGCGGGATGCGCTTGTCGATCACGTTGACGACGCCGCCGATCGCGGCCGATCCGTAGAGCAGCGCCTCCGGCCCGCGCAGCACCTCGATCCGCTCGGCGAGCAGCGGGTTGATCGCGACGGCATGGTCGACGCTGGTGTTCGACACGTCGACCGAGCCGATCCCGTCGGTCAGCACCCGGACCCGCTCGCCCTGCAGGCCGCGCAGGATCGGGCGCGACGCGTTGGGGCCGAAGGAGGTGGCCGAGACGCCCGGCGTATGCTCGATCGTCTCGCCGATCGTCGGGCGCAGCGCCGTGGTGAGCTGCGCGCCGGTCAGCACCGAGGTGCCCGCCAGCACGTCCATCCGGTCGCGCTGGAGCGGCGCGGTGACGATGATGTCGGCGGATTCGGGGCGGTGATAGTCGTTGTCCCGTTCGTCGGCGAAGGCCGGCGAGGCCATCAGCGCGAACATGGAAATGGAGAAGGACAACCGACCCTTGAATGACATGATATACTATCCCTTACCTTGCGCGGCAGGGATTAGCGGTGATGTGATATTATATCAAGAGGGTTGTTGCGGACTCATTCCTCCCCGCGCGCAGCGGGGGGAGGGGGACCGCCGCAGGCGGTGGAGGGGTCTGCGACCCCACCCCTCCACCACCCTTCGGGTGGTCCCCCTCCCCGAGTGAACTCGGGGAGGATTTTGTCAGGTGATCACGTCCGGCGCGGTCCGGCCGGTGTGGCGGGCGATGCCGGCGATCGTCTCGGCGGCGACGACCAGATCGGCGATGGCATCGCCGGTCGCGCGGCCGAGGTTGCCGCCGGCGGGTTCGTAGCGCTCGATATAGACGCGGATCGTCGCGCCCGATGTGCCGGTTCCCGACAGGCGGAAGACGATGCGCGATCCGCCCTCGAACAGGATGCGGATGCCCTGGCCGTGGCTCTGCGAGCCGTCGACCGGATCATGATAGGCGAAGTCGTCGGCCGCCTCGATCCCGAGCGCGCCGATCGTCGTGCCGGGCAGGTTGGCGAGACGGCCGCGCAGGTCCGCGATCACCGCGTCGGCGGCGGCGGTGTCGACGTCCTCATAATCATGGCGGGCATAATAGTTGCGCCCGAAACGCGCCCAATGCCCGGCGGCGATCGCCTGCACGCCCTCGCGGCGCGCCGCGAGGATGTTGAGCCAGAGCAGCACCGCCCACAGCCCGTCCTTCTCGCGGACATGGTCCGATCCGGTGCCGGCGCTCTCCTCGCCGCAGATCGTCGCCTGGCCGGCGTCGAGCAGGTTGCCGAAGAATTTCCAGCCGGTCGGCGTTTCGAACAGCGGGATGCCCAGCGCTTCGGCGACCCGGTCGGCGGCGCCGCTGGTCGGCATCGACCGGGCGATGCCGGCGAGGCCGCGGGCATAGCCGGGGGCGAGATGGGCGTTGGCCGCCAGCATCGCGAGCGAATCCGACGGCGTGACGAAGATGCCCTTGCCGATGATCAGGTTGCGATCGCCGTCGCCGTCGGAGGCAGCGCCGAAATCGGGCGCGTCGAGGCCCATCATCTCCTCGTACAGCGCGCGGGCGTGGACCAGGTTGGGATCGGGATGATGGCCGCCGAAGTCGGGCAGGGGGACGCCGTTGCGCACCGTCCCCTTCGCCGCGCCGAGCCGATGTTCGAGGATCTCGATCGCATAGGGGCCGGTCACCGCGCTCATCGCGTCGAAGGCGATGCGGAAGCCCGATCCGATCAGGTCGCGGATCGCGGCGAAGTCGAACAACGCCTCCATCAGCGCGGCATAGTCGGCGACCGGATCGATGATCCGGACGACCGCGTCGCCGACCCGCGTCTCGCCGTCGCGATCGAGATCGACGTCGGGCGTGTCGAGCGTCCGATAGCGATCGATCGTCCTGCTGCGGGCGAAGATCGCGTCGGTGTTCCGCTCGGGCGCGGGGCCGCCATTGGCGATATTGTACTTGATCCCGAAATCCTCGGTCGGGCCGCCGGGATTGTGGCTGGCCGACAGGATGATCCCGCCGAACGCGCCATGGAGGCGGATGAGATGGCTGGCGGCCGGGGTCGACAATATGCCGCCGCGCCCGACCAGGATCGTGCCGAAGCCGTTGGCGGCCGCCATGCGGATCGCCGTCTGGATCACCGCGCGGTTGTGGTAGCGGCCGTCGCCGCCGATCACCAGCGCCCGGCCGGCGAAGCCTTCGAGCGAGTCGAAGATCGACTGGATGAAGTTCTCGGCATAGCCGGGCTGCTGGAAGACGGGGACCTTCTTGCGAAGCCCCGATGTGCCGGGCTTCTGGTCGGGGAAGGGCGTTGTGGCGACCTCACGGATCGTCATGCGGTGGGGCTCCCTGCGATGGCCGCCTTTCCATGCCCCGTCGCCGCCCGTTCTGCCAGAGCCCGGCGACCAGATGAGCGATATGGCGCGACTGGTCGTGCAGCGGCTTTCATTTGCGCTTCGGGCCCGATCGGGGCAGTCTGCTGACAGCGATGTTCGCGGCGGCGGCCGCGTGAAGGAATGCCGGACGATGACCTTGCGTGTCGTGAAGGAAGTGGGGTCGGCGATCGATCCCGATGCGAATTTCGGCCTGCCGGGCTGGATCTACCATGATCCGGAGATATTCGCGCTGGAGCAGGAGCGGATCTTCCGCCGGTCGTGGCAGCTCGTCTGCCATCTCAACGACATTCCGGCCAGGGGCGACTGGCAGTCGCTGGAGATCGGCCATGAGGCGATCATCGTCGTGCGCGGCGAGGATGGCGAGGTGCGGGCGCTGTCCAACACCTGCCGTCACCGCGCGTCGCGACTGGTCGACGGTGCCGAGGGCTGCGCCAGGAAACTGATCTGTCCCTATCACGCCTGGACCTACGAGCTGGACGGCCGGCTGTCGGGGGTGCCCGGCAAGCGCGACTATCCCGCCTTCGACATGGCCGATTACGGCCTCCACAGTTTCCCGGTCGAGGTTTGGCGCGGCTTCATCTTCGTCAACATCGAAGGCGAGGGGCCTTCGGTCGCCGAGATGATGGCTCCCTATGAGGAGGAGGTCGCGCCCTATCGCTTCGAGGAGATGAAGGCGCTCGGCCGCGTCGTGATGCGCCCGCGCACCGTCAACTGGAAGAACATCGCCGACAATTATTCGGACGGCCTGCATATCCCGGTCGCGCATCCGGGGCTCAAGCGGCTGTTCGGTCCCGGCTACGGCATCGAGGCGAAAGCCTGGGCCGACAAGATGTGGGGGCCGTTGCTCGAAGGCGTGCCGGGCAGTTCGTCCGAGGCGCTCTATCGCAAATATCTGCCGCAGGTGGCGCATCTGCCCGCCGACCGGCAGCGGCTGTGGATCTATTTCAAGCTGTGGCCGAACACGGCGTTCGACATCTATCCCGACCAGATCGACTTCATGCAGTTCATCCCCGTCTCGCCGACCGAGACGATGATCCGCGAGATCGCCTATGTCCTGCCCGACGAGCGGCGCGAGATGAAGGCGGCGCGCTACCTCAACTGGCGGATCAACCGCATGGTCAATGCCGAGGACACGAAGCTGGTCGCGCGGGTGCAGGACGGCATGGCGACGCAGAGCTATACGCAAGGCCCGCTCGGCACCGGCGAGGTCTGCCTCAGGAGCTTCGCCCGCAAGATGCGCACGCTGATCCCGGAGACGCGCCTGCCGACCCGCCCGCCCGCGGGCTGGAGCACGAAGAGCGTCGCGGGGCGCCTCGCATGACGACACGGCAGGACGTCGTCATCATCGGCGGCGGGCATAACGGCCTCGTCTGCGCCTTCTACCTGGCGGTGCGCGGGCTCAAGGTCCGCGTGCTCGAACGGCGCAAGGTCGTCGGCGGCGCGGCGGTGACCGAGGAATTCCACCCCGGCTTCCGCAATTCGGTGGCGAGCTACACGGTCAGCCTGCTCCAGCCGCGCGTGATCGCCGACATGAAGCTGCACGAGCGCGGCCTCAGGATCGTCGAGCGGCCGATCTCCAACTTCCTGCCGCTCCAGGACGGCGGCTATCTCAAGCTCGGCGGCGGATTGGAGCGCACCCAGGCCGAGTTCCGGCGCTTCTCCGCCCGCGATGCCGAGACGCTGCCCGCTTATTACGACGCGCTCGACGGCGTCGCCGACGTGCTGCGCGACCTGGCGCTCCGGATACCGCCCAATGCGGGCGGCGGCATCGCCGAACTGTTCAAGGCCGCGTCGCAGGGGCGCAGGATCGCGATGGCGGGCCTGCCGGCGCAGCGCGACATGCTCGACCTGTTCGTGAAGAGCGCGCGGACCTTTCTCGACGGCTGGTTCGAGCATGACGCGATCAAGGCCGCCTTCGGCTTCGACGCGGTGGTCGGCAACTATGCTAGCCCCGACACGCCCGGCTCGGCCTATGTCCTGCTCCACCACGTCTTCGGCGAGGTGAACGGCAAGAAGGGCGCCTGGGGCCATGCGATCGGCGGGATGGGCGCGATCACCCAGGCGATGAAGGCCGCCTGCGAGGACTATGGCGTCGTCATCGAGACCGACACGGCGGTCGAGAAGGTGCTGGTCGACAACGGCCGCGCGGTCGGCGTCCGCACCGGGGACGGGGTCGAGCACATGGCCCGCGCGGTGGCGTCGAACGTCGGGCCGGGGCTGCTCTATCGCAAGCTGGTCGACCAGGCCGATCTCGACGCCGATTTCAAGCGGCGGATGAAGGGGTTCAAGGCCGGGTCGGGCACCTTCCGGATGAACGTCGCCCTGTCCGAACTGCCCAGCTTCTCGGCGCTGCCGGGGGAGGGCGAGCATCACCGCAGCGGCATCATCATCGCGCCGACGCTCGACTATATGGACCGCGCCTTCACCGATGCGCGCGCGCATGGCTGGTCGAAGCAGCCGATCGTCGAGATGCTGATCCCGTCGACCGTCGACGACAGCCTCGCGCCGAAGGGCCAGCATGTCGCCAGCCTGTTCTGCCAGCAATTCGCGCCCGAGCTTCCCGACGGCCGGAGCTGGGACGACGAGCGCGAGGCGGCGGCCGACCACATCATCGCCACCGTCGACGCCCATGCGCCCGGCTTCGCCCGATCGGTGCTGGGGCGGCAGATATTGTCGCCGCTCGACCTCGAACGGACCTTCGGGCTGGTCGGCGGCGACATCATGCATGGGCACATGTCGCTCGATCAGCTCTGGTCGGCGCGGCCGATCCTCGGCCATGGCGACTATCGCGCGCCGGTCAAGGGACTCTACATGTGCGGCGCGGGCAGCCATCCCGGCGGCGGCGTGACCGGCGCCCCCGGTCACAACGCCGCCCAGGCGATCCTCGCCGATCGCGGGCTGGGGCGCTTCTTCGGCTGAGGTCACAATCCGTCATCCCGGCGGAGGCCGGGATGACGTCATGAGGCGAGCTTCTGCCCCCGCATGATCCACCACACCGGCACGCCGGCGAGGATCAGCACCGCGCCCCACAGATTGGCCACGGGCCCGGCCCCGTACAGCGCCCAGAGCGCATAGATCGCCGCCGCGACCGCGATCCAGGGGCGGACGGCGCGGAGCTTGATCGCCGCCGCGGCGACCGCGACGTACATCACCAGCGAGGCGGTCGTCGCCAGCACCGCGACGAAGGTGAACAGGCTGACGGTGGTGCGGCTCGCGTTGAGCAGCAGCAGGATGGTGACCAGGCTGCTCGACAGCAGGTGGGCGCGCACCGGGACGCCCCTGGCGCTGAGCTTGCCCAGCACGGCCGGGAAGACGCCGCCGGCCGCCATCGCGGCGGGCATCTCGCCCTGGAGCAGCACCCAGCCGTTGAGCGCGCCGATCGCGCTGATCATCGCGAAGGCGGCGACGACATGGGCGGCGTCGGGCCCCCAGTAGCGGCCGATCACCTCGGCGAAGGGCGCGGCCGAATGGGCGGCGACCTCGGGCGCGAGCAGCAGCACGACGGCGCTGCAGGCAAGCAGGTAGATCAGCCCGGTCAGCGCCGTGCCGCCGAGCGTGGCGCGCGGGATGGTCTTTTCCGGCTGATGGACCTTGCCGGCCGGCACCGTCGCCGATTCGAGGCCGAGAAAGGCCCAGAGGGTGAGGGTGCCCGCCGTGGTGATCGCGGCCAGGCCGATCTCGGGCTTGTGCGGATCGGGGAAGGCGAGGTCGCCGTGCGGCGCGGCCATCGCCGCGATCATCACCACGGCGGCGAGCGGGATGACCTTCAGCACCGTGGCGATGAGCTGGACCCAGCCGGCGTTGCGGGTACCGCTGATGTTGATCGCGGTCATCGTCCAGACCAGCGTGATGGTCGCGGCGGTCGACAGCCGGGCGTCGGTCGCGAAGACGGGCATGAAGGCCGAGAGATAGCTGATCGCGGCCACCGCGATCGCGCCGTTGCCGACGAACAAGGATATCCAATAGGCCCAGGCGACGTAGAAGGCGAGGTCGCGGCCGAACGCCTCCCGCACATAGACATAGGGGCCGCCGGTCTTCGGATGCGCGCGGCACAACCCGGCGAAGACGGCGGCGATGGCGAGGCTGCCGGCGATCGTGATCCCCCAGGCGGGGATGACGTTCCAGCCATAGGGCGCGAGGCTGGCCGGCAGCATGTAGACGCCCGAGCCGATCATGTTGCCGACGACCAGCGCCGTCGCCATGACCAGCCCGAGCGGTCGGGCGGCGGCGGTCGTGCCGCCGCCCACTTTCGGACCGTCGCTCAATATTTCCAGCCGATCCGCATGCCGATCGTCTGCGGCGTGTTGGGGAAGACATAGGGCCGGTCGAAGCACTGGCCGCAGGTGACGAGGCGGGTCTTCTGCGCCCGCTTGTCGAACGCGTTCTCGACATAGGCCTCCCAGGTCCAGCGGCCGAATTTGGCGCCGGCCGAGAAGTCGAAGATCGCGTAGGAGCGCAGCTTGCCGGTCAGCGCCGCCGGATTGACCGGGTTGCCGTTCGGATCGAAGATCAGCGTCCGGATGTCCGACGAGGCCGAGCTGGCATAGGTCATCGTGCCCTGGACATAGGGCTGATACTTGCCGCCCATGTCGAAGTCATAGCGCGCGGTGCCGCCGTAGCGCCATTTCGACGTGATCGGCAGGCGCGTGCCCTTCGGCGCGGAGATGAAGTTGCCGGCGCCCGCGCAGCTATAGGTCGGATCGTCGATCCCGCACAGGTTCTGCCGCGTCTTGGCGTCGGTATAGGCACCGCTGCCGATCAGCGTCAGCCCCTCGATCGGGCGGAAGGTGAAGTCCAGCTCGATGCCCTTGCTGCGCGCATTGGGTCCGTTGTGGATCTCGGTGAAGCTGTTCGCGCCGAGGAAGGAGAATTGGAACTTCTTCCATTCCTCCCAGAACAGCGCGCCGTTGATCCGCAGCTTGCCGTCGAGCCAGGTCGTCTTCCAGCCCAGTTCATAGTTGGTCAGATAGTCGGGGCTGTAGGGCGGGATGGTGCCGCGGCGGTTGATGCCGCCCGGACGGAAGCCGCGCGACCAGGTGGCGTAGACCATCAGGTCGTCGGTCGGCTTCCAGGTCAGGTTGAGGCGGTGGGTGGTGCCGTTGCCCTTCACCCGCTTGGGAAGCACGTTATTGCCGGACACCACGCCGAGATTGTTGCACGGCGCCCCCGGCAGCAGCGTGCCGACATAATTCCCGTTCGCGTCCGTGAAGCAGGCCGCGACGCCGGTCCGGCTCGAATAGCCGTCGCCGAAGCCGAAGAAGCCGACCAGCGAGTTGTTGTACTTGAACGCGCGCAGGCCGCCGGTGAGGGTCAGCTTGTCGGGGACGATGTCGAACGACGCCTCGCCGAAGGCGGCATAGTCCTTGTCGACGCGGAACTGCTTGGTCAGCCAGATCGTGCCGGGCCGCCCGTTCACCGAGGTCGCGTCGGCGAGCCCGAAGATCTGGTAGTCCTGCAGGATGTCGTGGGTCTGGCGCTGGTAGAATAGGCCGGCGAGCACGCGGAAGCGCTTGTCGGACGGCGAGGAGATGCGGAGCTCCTGGCTGTTCTTGGTGAAATGGTCGCGTCCGGCGATGTGCTGGCTGGGATCGATGTAATTGCCCGCATTGTCGGTGAAATAGCCCGAGAATCCGCCCGCGTAGAGATTGTCGTAGGTGACGGCATAGTCGGTATAGTCGCTGACCGCGTCGATATGGCGGTCGAGATAGGCGCCGGCATAGGTGATGTCGAAGTCGGCGATCTTGCCCTGGACGGTCAGCGCGGCCTGCCAGTAGCGGTCATGGAAGCGCTCCCGGCCGAAATGCTGGACCTTCAGGTCGCCGACGCTCGGATCATAGCCGAAGAAGCCGTTGTTGACCTGGTCCTGGTAGAAGATCGTCGGCGTGACGGTCCAGTTGTCGTCGATTTCGATGCCGAGCGCGGCGCGGCCGCCGATCACGGTCGACCGGTTGTAGTTCTTCTTGACGTCGGCGGCGTTGTTGATCGTGACGCCGGTGCCGAAGGTCCGCGTGCCCGGGACATTGTCGATGAAGCCGGCGTCGCGCTGGTACCAGCCGACGACGCGCAGCGCTGCGGCGTCGGACAGCGGCTGGTTGACGAAACCCTCGAGCTTGCCGCCCACCGCGCCATGGCTGACCTTGTTGATGTCGGCGTCGAAGCCGGCGGCGAAGCCGCTCGGGTCGGGCTTGTTGGTGATGATGCGGATCGTGCCGGCCTGCGACGAGGCGCCGTAGAGCGTGCCCTGCGGCCCCGACAGCGCCTCGATGCGGGCGATGTCGTAGATGTGGATGTCGAGCGCGCCGTCGATCGTCGTGATCGGCTGCTCGTCGAGATAGATGCCGACCGAGGGCAGCGAGCCCGAATGGTTGCCGTCGCCGCCGCTGGTCACGCCGCGGAAATAGACCTTGGCGTTGCCGGGCTGGCCGGACTGGAAGGAAAGGCTGGGAAGAAGCTTCGTGTAGTCGTTGAAATTGCTGACATTATATTGTTCGAGCTTGGCGGTGCCCAGCGCCTGCATGGGGATCGGCACCTTCTGCATATTCTCTTCGCGCTTCTGCGCGGTGACGATGATCTCGTCGCGATAATTGGCGTCCGAGTCCGTGGCTCCCTGGGCCAGCGCCGGCGTCATCGCCGTTCCCGCCATGATCAGCGCGACCGCGCCGCTCAGCTTCGTCATTCGAGTTCGCATGTCACTTCCCCTTTTGCTTATGCGTGTTCGTCGTTCAGGCGTCCTCTGTGCTCTTCATGCTCGGATAATCGGAAAGCGCGCTGCCGAGCGCTTCGACCAGCGGCGAGAGCCGGTGCTCGAAGCGCTGCCAATGGTCGACGGCATCGCGGAAGATCGGGCGGCGCACCTGTTCGGAGCTCGGCGTCCGCACCGCTCGCTCGGTCGCGTGGAAGGCCAGGCAGGCGGGATCGAAGGCGAGGCCGGCGGCGGCGAGCAGGGCGCGAATCCCCGCTTCGGGATCGTCGACCATCGCCTCGTAGAAGACGCGGTGGACGGCGCCGGGCTGCGCGGCGTCGAACGCCGCCATCGCGCGGACATAGTCGGCATAATAGCCGCCGAGATCGGCGAGGTCGTAGCTATAGGCCTGGCCGCGGGCGAAATTCTGCTTGAACACCGACCAGCAGCAGCCGATCGGATGCCGCCGCGTGTCGATGATCGTGGCGTTGGGCAGGATCAGCCGGATCAGCCCGACATGCGCCCAGTTGTTGGGCATCTTGTCGATGAAGCGCGGCCGATCGCTGTGGCGGTGGACGCGGGTGCGCGCGAGATAGTCCTCGCCCAGCGCGCGGACATCGGCGGCCGACAGGTCGGCCAGGGCTTCGGGATAGGGCGAGCGCTGGTCGCGGCGGCTATGGCCGCTCAGCCGCCGGGCGATCTGGCCGATGTCGTGCAGCTCGCCCGTGCCTTCGACCTCGGGATGGCTCGACAATATCTGCTCGACCAGCGTCGATCCCGAACGCGGCATGCCGAGCACGAAGATCGGGGCGGGGTCGGGACAGCCCCATCCCGCGCGCTCCGCGAAGAAGGCCGCGTCGAAGAAGGCGGCCGAGCGGTCGACATGTTCGACATTGTCGCCGGCATGATAGGGGACCATGCGGCGACGCATCGCATTGGCCTCGGCATAGCGGTCGAACGCCTCGTCGTCCTCGCCGCGATCCTCGCGCGCCTTGCCGAGCGCGAAGCCGATCTGGGCGCGGTCGTCGATCGACAGCCCGTCGCCGGCCCGCGCCCGTTCCATCGCCGAGACATCGGCGTCGGCGAAGCGGAAGGTCTTGAGGTTGGCGAGGCTCCACCAGGCTTCGCCGGTCTCGGGCCTCAGTTCCACCGCGCGACGGTAAGCGACGATCGCCTCGGCCGTCCGGCCGATCGTCTTGAGGCCGTGGCCGTAGCTCATCCACAACCAGGGATGGCCGTCCTGTTCGGCGATCAGTTCCTCGTAGAGCGCGATCGACGCCTCATGCTCGCCGATCTGGCCGAGCGCGGCGGCCTTGAGGTTGCGCGCGGCGCGATCGGCGGGGTTGCGGTCGAGCAGCCGTTCGATCTCGACCAGCGCGTCGGCGTGGCGGGTCTGGCGGACCAGCACCAGCGCGAGGTTGTGGCGCGCGCCCTCGAACTCCGGCGCCAGTTCGAGCGCGCGGCGGAGCAGCGCCTCGGCGTCGCGATAGCGGCCGATCCGGCCGGCGACCTCGGCGAGCATGCGGATCGCGGCGATGTCGAACGGATCGTCGCGCAGCGCCTGGCGGAGCAGTGTCTCGGCCTCCGATATCCGGCCGGTGACGAGGGCATGGCCGGCGCGGGCGAGGCGAGGGTCCTTGGCCGCCGCGGCCAGCGCGCGCGCCGTCTCGGCTTCCGTGGCGAGCTGTCCGGGCAGCAGATCATAGGCATGGCTCGACGCCGTGTGGAGGATATCCGTCGGTGCGTGTCCGCCTGAGCCCACTACCCGCCTCGGTGCGCGATGTCCGCGAAGAAGAAACCTTGCGCCGATATGTGTCAACAGGGATGTCAACAGTTGCGCCGGCCGGCTTGTCACGGCACGGTAACGTTGTCGAAAAGCCACAGTCAGGGAGAGCGGGATGCGTGGTGCATGGATGGCAGGGGCGGCGATGCTGCTGATCGGCGGCGGGCAGGCGCAGGCGCAGGAGCGGACCGTCGCGATCAAGGCGGGCCGCCTGATCGACACGGCGCGCGGGATCGTGCTGACCGATCAGGTCATCATCGTCACCGGCGACCGGATCACCAGCGTCGGGCCGGCGTCGGGCACGGCGATCCCGGCGGGCGCGGCGCTGATCGACCTGTCCGGCAAGACGGTGCTGCCGGGGCTGATCGACACCCACACCCACATCACCGGCGATCCGACCGTCAGCCCCTATGAATCCTACCATCTGTCGGTGCCGCGCCAGGCGGTGACGGGAGTCGCCAATGCGCGCCGCACCCTGCTCGCCGGCTTCACGACGATCCGCGACGTCGGCTCGTCGGGCTATGCCGACGTGGCGCTGAAGGACGGGATCAACGCCGGCGAGATCGCAGGGCCGCACATCTTCGCCTCGGGCCCGGCGCTGGGCATCACCGGCGGCCATTGCGACGACAATCATCTCGCCCCCGAATATCATCATGAGGGCGAGGGCGTGGCGAACGGCACCGACGCCGTCCGCGCCGCCGTCCGCCGCAACATCAAATATGGTGCCGACCACATCAAATATTGCGGCACCGGCGGCGTCTTCTCGCGCGGGGACAAGCCCGGCGCGCAGCAATATACCCAGGAGGAGGCGAACGCGATCGTCGCCGAGGCGCACCTCCATGATCGCCCCGTCGCGGTGCATGCCCATGGCGCGGACGGCATCAAGGTGGCGATTCGCGCCGGCGTCGACTCGGTCGAGCATGCCAGCCTGATTGACGATGAGGGGCTGCGCATGGCCAAGGCGGCCGGCACCGTCCTGTCGATGGACATCTACAACACCGACTATACCCAGGCGGAGGGCAAGAAGAACGGCGTGCCCGAGGAATCGCTGCAGAAGGATCGCGACGTCGGCGACATCCAGCGCGAGAATTTCCGCAAGGCGGTGAAGATGGGCATCAAGCTCAGCTTCGGCACCGACGCCGGCGTCTATCCCAATGGCGACAATGCGAAGCAGTTCGCGATCATGGTCCGCTACGGCATGACGCCGATGCAGGCGATCCAGGCGGCGACCGTCACCGGCGCCGGCCTGATCCGCCGGCCGAAGGATCTCGGGCAGGTGGCGCCGGGCTTCTACGCCGACATCGTCGCGGTCGACGGCGATCCGCTCGCCGATGTCCGGTCGCTCGAGAAACCGGCCTTCGTCATGAAGCAGGGGGCGGTCTACCGTGCCGATGCGCAGCAATGCGCCGCGGCGCCGTCGAGCTGGGGATGCGCCGACCCGGCCCGCTGAAAAATAAATTGCTGCGGCGCACCCTGAAATGGCCGGTTCGCGGCCGTCGCGAAGGATAATGAAACGAAAGTGACGCTCATGCGTCGCTTTGCTGTCATCAGCCGCTGTCAGTCGGCCCCCCGAACACTGCAGGGAGGCAGACATGACATTCTTCGGTGCGAGCCGTGCCGCCATCGCGCTCGGGCTCCTTTTCTCCACGTCGGCGATGGCCGGCACGATCGTCGGTACCGTGTCCGACGCGTCGGGCACTCGCGCGCTGGAAAGCGCCGAGGTCCGTATCGTCGAGCTCGGCCGCACGGTCGAGGCGTCGCGCGACGGCCGCTATCGCTTCCCCGACGTGCCCGCCGGCACCTACACGGTCGAGGCGCGCTACATCGGTGCCGACACGGTGCGGACCACCGTCAAGGTGGCGGAGAGCGGCGACAGCTATGCCGACATCGCGATGGGCGGCCGCGAGAGCAATTCGATCATCGTCATCGGCCAGGCCGCGAACCAGGCGAGCACCCTGTCGCGCCAGCGCGCCGCCGACGGTGTCGAGAGCGTGCTGACCCGCGACGCGATCGGCCAGTTCCCCGACCAGAACGTCGCCGAATCGCTCCGCCGCCTGCCGGGCATCAACATCCTCAACGACCAGGGCGAGGGCCGCTTCGTCTCGATCCGCGGTCTCGACCCCGAACTCAACGCCTCGACCGTCAACGGCGTTCGCCTGCCGGCGCCCGAATCCGACGTCCGTTCGGTCGCGCTCGACGTGATTTCGAGCGACATCATCGAATCGATCGAGGTTCGCAAGTCGCTGACCCCCGACATGGACGCCGATACGATCGGCGGCTCGATCGACATCAAGACGACCAGCGCGTTCGATCGCAAGAAGGACCTGTTCAAGGTCTCAGCCGAGGGCAGCTACAACGACCTGACCGACAAGCTGTCGCCCAAGGGCAGCTTCGACTTCTCGACCAAGCTCACCGATGCGGTCGGCGTGTCGGGCGGCCTGTCCTACTATCGGCGCCGCTTCGCGACTGACAATATGGAGATGGACGGCTGGGACATCGACGACAATGGCAATGCCTATGCCGACACCGTCGAGTATCGCGACTATGACGTGACCCGCAAGCGGCTCAGCGCGTCGCTGTCGTTCGATTTCAAGGTGGGCGAGAGCACCAAGCTCTATGCGCGTGGCCTCTACAGCCAGTTCGACGACCAGGAATATCGCCGCCGGCTGACCTTCGAGATGGACGAGGCGCCGACCAGCAGCACCGCCAACACCGCCAGCTTCGCGTCCGACGACGGCGAGATCAGCGTCCAGCGCGACCTGAAGGACCGCTTCGAATCGCAGAAGATCCGCTCGCTCGTGCTCGGTGGCGAGACCGAGACCGGACCCTGGAAGGCGACCTATTCGGCGAGCTGGGCCAAGTCGTCCGAACGCGAGAACGGCTCGATCGACCCGGTCAATTTCGAGCGCAAGTTCGAGGACCCGGGCGAGTTCGGCGTGACCTTCGACTATAGCCGTCCGAAGCTCACCAGCTATGCCGTCACCACCGGCCAGGCGCGGTTCCTCGACCCGAGCGAATATGAATTCGACAAGGTCGAGCGCACCACGCTGAGCGATGCCCGGGACGAGGAATTCGCGATCAAGGCCGACGTCTCGCGCGAATATGTGATGGATGGCGGCGTCTTCACCGTCCAGGCGGGCGCCAAGCAGCGCTGGCGCAAGAAGACCTACAACGCCCAGTTCGACATCTATAAGGGCTTCAACGGCGACCTGACCCTGGCCGATTTCCTCGGCAAGCAGGATTACGGCCTGGCGTCGATCGACCCGGTGCTGGCCAAGAAATCCTTCCGGCCCTTCTTCCGCACCAACATGGCCGATTTCGAGCTCGACCCGTTCGACACCGACCAGGCGTCGAACGAATCCGACTTCCGCGTCGACGAGGATATCAGCGCCGGCTACCTGCTCGGCCGCTGGGACAGCGACAAGGTCCGCATCATCGGCGGCGTCCGTGTCGAGCATACCCGCAACAAGATCCGCGGCAACCAGGTCGAGCTGGTCGAGGAAGGCGACGAGCATGACGGCGTGGAGGTCGATGAGGACACCGTCTTCGTGACCCCGCAGAGCTTCAAGCGCAGCTACACCGACTGGCTGCCGAGCTTCACCGTCCGCTACGAGCCGGTCCGCAACCTCGTGCTGCGCGCCGCCGGCTACAAGAGCCTGGTGCGTCCGAAGCTGTCGAACCTCGCGCCGCGCGCGGTGATCGAGGACAATGAGGGCGAGTTCGGCAACCCCGCGCTGAAGCCCTACAAGGCATGGAACGCCGACCTGGCCGTCGAATATTATTTCGGCCGGAACGCCGCGATCTCGGCCGGCTTGTTCTACAAGGACATCAAGAATTACGTCGTCGAGGTCACCAACCAGGACGTCGCCTATAACGGCGTCATCCTCGACGAGGCGACGACCTATGCCAACGGTCCCAAGGCCAAGGTGAAGGGCTTCGAGTTCAGCTACAGCCAGGTCTATGATTTCCTGCCGGCGCCGTTCGACGGGCTGCTGACCCAGGTCAACTACACCTACACCGACGCCAAGGGCCGGGTGTTCACCGACGGCGATATCACCGATCCGCGCCGCATCCCGCTGCCGGCCTCGTCGAAGCACACGCTCAACCTCGTGCTCGGCTATGAGAAGGGGCCGCTCAGCCTGCGCGCCGCCGGCACCTTCCGCGACAAATATCTGGACGAGCTGGGCGGCGATCCGACCGAGGATCGCTACGTCTCCAGCCACTTCCAGCTCGACCTGAGCGGCAAGTACCGGATCACCGACAATATCCGCGTCTTCGCGGAGTGGGTGAACGTGACCGACCGTCCCTATTTCGCCTATCAGAACCTCGATGGCCGCCGCCGGCTGCTCCAATATGAGGAATATAGCTGGACCGCGAAGTTCGGCGTGACGGCGAACTTCTGATGCGGCGGGTCCTGACGATCGCGGCATTCGCGTCCCTGGGCGCCTGTGCCGCGAAGGAGATGCCGGTCGAGCAGCGGATCGCGCTGGCCTCTCCGGCGGCGACGGTGACGGCGCGCGGCGAGACCGCGCCCGTCGGTACCGCCAATGCCGACGCCGCCGACGATCCCGCGATCTGGCGCAATGCCGCCGATCCGGCCGCGAGCCTGGTCGTCGGCACCGACAAGAAGGCGGGGCTCTACCTCTATGGCCTCGACGGCAAGGTGCGCGACTTCCTCGATGCGGGCCGGGTCAACAATGTCGACCTGAAGGATGGCGTCGCGATCGGCGGCGGGACGGGCGTGCTCGTCGTCGCCAGCGACCGCAACGACGTCGCCAATGCGAAGCTGGCGCTGTTCCGGCTCGACACGGCGAGCGCGAAGCTCACCGCGCTCGGCACGGTGCCGGCGGGGGCGGGGGAGGCCTATGGCGTCTGCCTGTACCGCGACGTGGCTGGCCTCTACGCCTTCATCGTCCTCAAGGACGGCACGATCAACCAGGTCGCACTCGATGCGAGCGGCGCGACGCCGTCCGGCCGGATCGTCCGCACCATGAAGCTCGGTACCCAGTCGGAAGGCTGTGCCGCCGACGATCGCACCGGCGTCCTCTATGTCGCGGAGGAGGATGTCGGCCTCTGGAAGTTCGACGCGAAGGCTGGCGGCAGCGTCAGCCCGGTCAAGATCGCGGCGGCCGACGGCAGGAACATCGTCGCCGATGCCGAGGGCGTCGCCATCGCGATGGTCGGGGAGAAGGACGGCTATGTGCTGGTCTCCAGCCAGGGCGACAACGCCTATGCCGTCTACCGGATCGCCGACGACGCCTATGTCGGCCGCTTCCGCATCGCGGCGGGGACGGTCGGCGCGACCGAGGAGACCGACGGCATCGAGGTGATGACCGGCGACTTCGGCCCCGGCTTTCCCGGCGGCCTGTTCGTCGCGCAGGACGGCCAGAACGGCGCAGGCGCGCAGAACTTCAAGCTGGTCGCCTGGGACGACATCGTCCGGGCGCTGGGGTTGCCGCGATAAGCCGATCGTCGTCCCGGCGGAGGCCGGGACCTCGGGAGAGGAGGGTATCGCCCCTCTCCTGAGGCTCCGGCCTCCGCCGGAGCGACGCGAGGGTCAGAGGCTTCCCCGCTCCGCCAGCCGCAGCATGACGAGGGTCGAGAGCTGGGCCCGTTCGGGCAGGCTTTCGACGATCAGATATTCGTCGGGGGAATGGATGGCGCCGCCGCGCGCGCCCATCGTGTCGACGACGGGCACGCCGCAGGCGGCGATGTTGTTGCCGTCGCAGACGCCGCCGCTCGCCTTGTGGGTGATCGGACGGCCGAGCAGCGCGGCGCTCTCCTCGACCAGCGCGAACAATCGGGCGGCCTTGTCGTCGATCGGCTTGGGCGGACGGCCGAACCCGCCATGGACGTGGATCGCGACGTCATGCTCGGCCGCGACCGCCTTTGCCAGATCGTCGATCAGTGCCTGGGCGATCGCCTGGTCCTCGGGCAGGGCCGGGCGCAGGTTGACGCGCAGGATCGCCCGGTCGGGCACGACATTGTTGGGGCCGCCGCCGTCGATCCGGGCCGGGTTGATCGCCAGCCCCGAGCGCCGCGCGCGCGACAGGCGCAGCGCCAGGTCCGCCGCCGCGACGATCGCATTGCGGCCCTCCTCGGGATTGCGGCCGGCATGGGCCGAGCGGCCGGTGACGATGATCGAGAAATTGCCGCTGCCGGGCCGCGCGCCGGCGAGCGTGCCGTCGGGCAGCGACGAGGGCTCGTAGGTGAGCGCGGCGAGCTTGCCGCGCGCCGCCTCGGCGATCAGCGCGGCGGAGCCGGGCGAGGCGATCTCCTCGTCCGAGTTGATCACCACCTCATAGCCGATGCGCGATCCGAGCGGCGAGGCTTCGAGCGCGGCGAGCGCCGCCAGCATCAGCGCGATGCCGCCCTTCATGTCGGCGACGCCGGGGCCGTTGAGCACCGCGCCGCCGTCCATGTCGGTCAGCGTCTGGAACGGATGATCGGGCGCGTAGACCGTGTCCATATGGCCGGTGAGCAGCAGTTGCACCGGCGCACCGGGCCGGACGCGGACATGGAGGTTGCGGCCATAGTCAAGCGGCTGGACGTTGCCCGCGGCATCGACGGCCTCGCCCGGCACCGCGTCGCGCAGCGCCACCTCGCCCGGCAGCGCCGCGAAGGCATCGGCCAGCAGGCCCGCCATCACCGCCAGCCCGTCGAGGTTGCGCGACCCGCTGTTGACCAGGCTCCATTGCCGCACCTGCGCCAGCATCGGGGCGGCCGCGGCCGCTTCGAGGGCAGGGCGGTGGGCCTCGATCACAACAGCCGCCCACCCAGTTCGCCGGTCAGGTCCGCGATCGTGTCGGCTTCGAAGCTGGCGACCGGATAGGCGCAATAGTCGGCGGCATAATAGGCGCTCGGCCGATGGTTGCCCGACTGGCCGAGACCGCCGAACGGCATGTTGGCGGCGGCGCCGGTGGTCGGCCGGTTCCAGTTGACCACCCCGGCGCGCGAGCGGGCGAGGAAGCGTTGCCATAGTTCCGGATCGTCGGCGAGCAGGCCCGCCGACAAGCCGAAGCTGGTGTCGTTGGCGGCGGCGATCGCGGCGTCGAAATCGGGCACGCGGACGACTTGCAGCACCGGCGCGAATATCTCGGCGTCGGGCACGGCGAGGCCGGTCACGTCGTACATGCCCGGCGTCACGAAGGCGTCGCTGCGTTCGAGCCGCTCGAAGGGCAGCAGCGTCCGCGCGCCCTTCGCCTTGAGCCCGGCCACCGCGTCGATCGCCGTCTGCGCGGCGCGGGCCGAGATCAGCGGCCCCATATAGGGTTCCTCGGGATCGTCCCAGGCGCCGATCCGCAGCCGGGCGGCGAGGGTGTGGACCGCCTCGATCGTCGCGTCGCCCTCGCCGCCGTCGGGCAGGATCAGGCGGCGCGCGCAGGAGCAGCGCTGTCCCGTGGTGATGAAGGCCGACTGGACGATCGCCGCCGCCGATGTCTCGGCATCGCCCCAGGCGATCAGCGGGTTGTTGCCGCCCAGTTCGAGCGCGAGGATGACGTGCGGCCGGTCGATCATCGCCCGGCGGAAATGCGCGCCGGTGCTGGCGGCGCCGGTGAACAGCAGCCCGTCGATGTCGGCGGCGATCAGCGCCGCGCCCTGGTCGCGCCCGCCCTGGACGAGCTGGAACACCGCCTCCGGCACGCCGGCGTCGTGGAGCGCCCGCGTCATGTTCTCGCCGGTCAGCGGCGCTTCCTCGGACGGCTTGAACAGCACGGCGTTGCCGGCGAGCAGCGCCGGGACGATATGGCCGTTGGGCAGGTGGCCGGGGAAATTATAGGGGCCCAGCACCGCCATCACGCCATGCGGCTTGTGGCGCAGCACCGCGCGGCCGAAGGCGGTGTCGGCCCGGCGCGATCCGGCGCGCTCGGCCTGCGCCGCGATCGACACCGCGACCTTGTTGACCATCGATCCGAGTTCGGCGCGCGTCTCCCACAGCGGCTTGCCGGTCTCGCGCGCCATGTCGCGGGCGATGTCGTCGGTCCGCTCCTTGAGCAGGGCGGCGTAGCGCTCGACGATCGCGACCCGCTCCTCGACCGGGCGGTCGGCCCAGCCCGGCAGGGCGGCGCGCGCGCGTTCCACCATCGCCGGGATCGCCGCGACGGCGACCTCTTCGCCTTCCCAGATCGCCTGTCCCGTCGCTGGGTCGATCGACCGCATCATTGCCTTACCCTCACCATCTCGCCCGATTTGAGCCGCAGCGCGTCGATCGCCCCGCCGTCGAGGGTCGCGACGCCCTCCTCGATCCGGACCTTCGCCCGGATCGCGCGGAAGCCGCCGAGCGAGGCGGTCGAGACGAGCCGTTCGGGCGCATCGGCGGGATCGCCCTTCATCGCCGCCAGCACCTCGGTCCGCTCGATCGTCCGGATGCTGTCGCGCGGCACGGAATAAGTGGGGCCGCCATCGAAGATGTCGATCAGTCCCGATCCTCGGAAGCCTTCATGTTCGAGCATCGCGCGCGCCGCCTCGCCCTCGATATGGACGCGGCCGATCGCCTCCTGCGCGGCGGTGTCGATCAGCTCGACATAGATGGGATGGCGCGGGGCGAGGTCGAGGATGAACTGGCCGTCGGTCGACATCACCATATGGTCGGCCTCGTCGAACGGCAGGCGGAAGAATTTGCTCGCGACGCCGTCCCAGAAGGGGCAGGTGCCGTCGGGCGCGAAATAGCCGCGCAGCTCGGCCATCACCGTCTCGGAGAAGCGCTGCCGCTCGGTCCCGATCAGCATGTAGCGCGACCGGGCGAGCAGGCTGCCGGCGCCGCCCGAGCGCCGCTCGGGCCGCAGGTAGAGCGATCCCACCTCGGTCCAGCCCGCGCATTCGTTGACCAGCACCAGCGCCTTGTGGTCGAAGCGCGTGTTGATCGCCGAGGAGAACTGGGCGAGCGTCATCACCCGGAACGAGAAATGCGGCCGCGCGACGCCGACCGCCGCGCGGACGCCGCCGAGCCCTTCGATCCGTCCGGTCTCACTGTCCTCGAGCATCAGCGTGTACCACGCCTCGCGCGGGGCGATGGCGCCGCTGAAGCTCGCTTCGGACAGGGTCAGGCGGTTGAGCAGGGTCGCCTCGTCCTCGGGCAGGCTGGTGAAGCCGCGTCCCGACAGGACGGCAAGCTCCATCAGCGAAGCGAGATCGGAGGGACCGGCGGGACGGACGATCAGCATCGGCGGGTCCGCGCGATGGTCTTGAGACGGGATGTCATCTTCATCTTGTGCGCCATAAGCGGTTCGAGTTCAAACCCGTGCGAGCAACGTGTCGAGCGCGTCGTGCGCGGCGCCCGCCGCAGCCCACAGCGCCGGATCGGCCAGCTCGGCCGCGTCGATCCGCTCGGGCCAGTGCCGCTCGACCAGCGCGCACAAGGCCTCCCACCGCCGCTCGTCGAGCAGGAAGCGCGGGTCGATCGCCCGCAGCGCTTCCTCGCCGACCGGCACGCGCAGCCGCAGGCAGGCGGGGCCGCCGCCGTTGCGCATGCTTTCGCGCACGTCGACGACGATCGCCTCGTTGATCGGGTTGTTGCCGGCCAGGATGGTCTCGACCGCCGCCCAGACGCGCGGATTCTCGCGCGTCTCGCTCGGCAGGACCAGCGCCATGCCGCCCTCGGGAAGGGTCAGCAGCTGCGAGTTGAACAGATAGGAGCTGATCGCGTCGTCCAATCCGATGCTGTCGACCTCGACCGCGACGAAATCGGGCACGGCGCGGCCGGCGGCGGCGAACAGGCCGTCGCGATCCTCGAACGCGGCGGCATGGGCGAGCAGGACATGCTCGTTGGCGACGGCGACCACGTCGTTGTGGAAGGCGCCGGCCTCGATCGCGGCCTGCGATTGGAGCGTGTGGAAGGCGTCCGCGCCGGCCAGTCGGGCGACCGCTTCGCCCGCGCGCTTCGCCTGCCGCTCGGGGAAGCGGCTGCCGCGCGCGGCGCCGTGGACGAAGATGTCGAGGCCGCGTTCGCCGTGGCGCGGGGTTATGCGCATATGGTTCGCCGCACCCTCGTCGCTGAAATGCTGGGTGCCGGGCAAGGCGGGGTGGACGGCGAAATGGCGCTGGTCGGCAAAGATGGTGCGCAGCGTCGCGAAGGTGTCGGGCGCCTCGAAGCTCCGGTGCAGCATCGTCGCGAGATTGGCGGTGACGAGATGGACCCGGCCGTCGCCGCTGTCGGGGGCCGCGATCACCGTCGCCGCATTGGCCGCCCACATCGCCGAGGCGGAACAGGCGTTGTTGAACAGGACCGGGTCCTCGGCGGCGGCGCGGGCGATCACCGATCGGTCGTCGCCGCCGAAGCCGAGCGCTCGCAGCGCGGCGACGGCGGGCCGGCGCGGCGGCGGGATGAAACCCTGGACCAGGCCGCGATCCATCAGCCGCTTCATCTTGGCGAGCCCCTGGAGCGCGGCGGCGCGGGGCTGGGAGATCGCGCCGGCATTGGTGGCGCTGGCGATGTTGCCGGGGGAGAGACCGGCATAATTGTGCATCGGACCGATCAGGCCGTCGAAATTGATTTCGGTAGCGGTCATATCGCCAGATAGCCGATCGGGTCACCTTCGGACAGGCCCAGCAGCGCGGCGCTGGCCGGATCGGTCACCGCCTGTCCGCCGGCCGCCTCGATCGATCCGGGGGCGCAGCGGAAACCGGCGCCCTTGCCATGGGCGATCAGGTGATCGTGGAGCGGATCGCCGTCCCGGCTGCCCGCATAGCTGGCGTGGTGCAGGGTGCGGATCGCCTTGAGGTCGTCGATCATCGCGATCATCGTCGGGCCGGCATCGAAGATGTCGACATAGCCGTCGTCCCGGAACCCTTCCTCGACCAGCAGGGCGTGGGCGCCGCGGCCGTCGTCATGAACGCGGCCGATCGCCTGTTGCGCCTCCTCCGACAGCATGTTGACGTAGATCGGCGCGCGCGGGCCGAGATCGGCGATGAACTGGTTCCCGGTGGTCGCGTTGATATGGTCGGCCTCGGCGAAGTTCATCGCGTAGAAGCGGCCGCCGACCGCGTCCCAGAAGGGCGAGCGGCCCTGATCGAGCCACCCCCGGAGGTCGGCGATCACCCGCTTGCCGAAATCGGCGCGGTGGCAGCCGATGAACAGGTAGCGGCTGCGCGCGATCATCCGGCCATAGCCGCCGCGCCGCAGCGTCGGATCGACGATCAGCCCGCCGACCTCGGCGCAATCCTCCAGGTCGTTGGTCAGGGTGAGGACCGGAAAGCGCACCATCCGGCCGTCGATGCTCGACCGCTGCGTCGTGTAGCTGATCCGGTAGCTGTAGAAGGGCCAGTCGACGCCGATGCGGGGAAAGACCATGCCGCAGCCGCGCACCCGCCCGCCGACCTCGAGCCCGAGGATGATGGCCCCGCCCAGTTCCTCCCCCGCCAGCAGCGCGTCGCTGCGCTCGATCCTTTCGCGCAGAATGTCGCGATCGGCGGGCAGGTTGGTGAAGCCAGGCCCGCTGCCCCGGGCGAGCGCGAGCAGCGCGTCGACATCGTCGTTGCGGACCGGGCGAATCCGGATGGAGTCGGGTTCGGACATGCAACGATGTTCCATCCTTCCCGGCGCGCTTTCAAGGGTGGGTTGAACCGGCGCCGAAAGCATAGGAAGGGAGGGCGATGGAGCTGCCCGACCTCATGATGGTGCGAACCGTCCTTCCCTGGCTCGATATCGCCGGGATCGCGATCTTCGCGATCAGCGGCGCGCTCGCGGCGGCGCGGCGCGAGCAGACGATCGTCACCTTCACCTTCTTCGCCGCCGTCACCGGCACCGGCGGCGGCACGGTGCGCGACCTGCTGATCGGCGCGCCGGTGTTCTGGATCCACGACAATCGCGCGCTCGCCGTCTGCCTGTTCGCGGCGCTCGCCGTGTGGATGACGCCGCGCCGGATCTGGCCGGTCAAGGCGCTCGAATGGTTCGACGGCGTCGGGCTCGCCGCCTATGCGGTGTTCGGATCGTGGAAGGCGCTGGCCTATGGCGTGCCGCCGCTCGGCGCCGCCGCGATGGGCGTGTTCACCGCCTGTCTGGGCGGGATCATCCGCGACGTGCTGGCGGGCGAACCCTCGATCCTGCTGCGGCCCGAACTCTATGTCACGGCGGCGGCGCTCTCCGCCGGGCTGTTCGTCGTGCTGACCCTGCTGGGGGCGCCGCTGCTGCCGGCGGCGGGGATGGCGGCGCTGGCCGGCTTCGCGCTGCGGGCACTGGCGATCCATCGCGGCATCGCCCTGCCGAGCTATCGCGACTGATCGTCGCGCCGGCCCCGGCCGTTCACCTCCACGTCATCTCCATTCCCCACGGGTAAGGAACCGCAGCCGTCACGGTGCGTAGACTCGTGGACAGTAGGTGGAGAGAGAATTTGGTGATGCGTGGTGGGATTTTCGCGGCTTCGGCCATGGCGCTGCTGCTGGCGGGCTGCGGCCCCAAGCAACTCGCCTTGCCGGGCGACCCGATCGACAGGGCGGCGACCTGCGCCGTCGTCAGCGCGGCGTCGGCCCGCGCCGACGCGCCCGACGTGAAGGGCGATCTCGGCTTCGACGCGCAGACCCGCATCCTCCATTATGCGATGCTCGCGGCGACGGCTGACGACCATTTCTCCGCCAAGAAAGCGTCCGAGGTGGTCGGCCGGATGGGCGAGGTCGAGAAGGCGGTGACCGACGGCAAGTGGCAGGCGCTGGTGACGCCCTGCGACCAGGCCTATCCCGAGGTCAGGAAGACCGCCGGCATCGAGCTGCCCAAGGGCAAGTTCGACGCCGAACTAGGCTGCTATTCGCTCGGCGATTTCCTGGTGAAGACGGTGAGCACCAGCGATCCCAAGGCGCAGGAGCAGCTGTCCGGGCTGACCAAGATGCGCCGCGAGCTCGATGGCACGGTCGGCCGCCAGCTCAAGGCGCGCGGCGCCTCCGGCTATGAGCGGACGCTGGAGCTGAAGCAGGCGGCGCTCGGCCGGATGACGAAGCTCGGCGCCCCCGCCGAGACGGCTCGCATGTGCCGGAGCCGCTTCGCCTGATCGGTCAGCCGGCGGGCAGGAACGGACGGGGCTCCGGCGGCGGCACCGGATGCCCGCCCAGGTCGAGCTGGTAGATGCCGACATCGTGCCAGCCGCCCTGCTTGAAGCCGATCTTTGCCAGCACCCCCGCGCATACGAAGCCCAGGCTTTCGTGCAGTCGCACGCTGGCGGGATTGGGGAGGGTGATCTTGCCGATCACCGTCCGGAAGCCCTGCTCGCCGAGGCTTGCGATCAGGGCGCGGTAGAGTGCGGCGCCGATCCCCTGGCGATGGCTGCCGGGGGCGACATAGACGGTCGCCTCGACCGCCCAGCGATAGGCGGCGCGTTCGTAGAGCCGCGTCGCATAGGCATAGCCGGCGATGCCGCCGTCCAGCTCCGCGACCAGATAGGGATGGTGCGGCAGGATGTCGGTCATGCGCCGCGCCATCTCCGCCGCCGAGGGCGGGTCGACCTCGAAGGTGATCGGCCCGGTCAGGACATAATAAGCGTAGATCGCGGCGATCGCCTCCGCGTCGGCGGGACGCGCCGCGCGGATTCTCAGCGGACCGCCCATGCGAGCAGGCTGCGCGCGGCGCGGATATCGGCCGGACGCGGCGGCGTCGCGGCCGAAGCGCATTCGAGGCAGCGCACCTGGATCGCCGGCCCGCCCAGCACGCGCCGGGCATTGGCCAGCGCGACGACCAGCGCCTGGTCCGGGCCGTTGGCGACGCCGCCCCAGAAGGTGCGGCTGCCGGCCTCGCTGCTGTCATTGTCGGGATCGATCAGCGAGCGGATCATCTCCTTCCACGGATTCAGCGGCTTCTCGATATAGAGCGGACGCACCTTGGCGGGGTCGAGCTTGGCGAGCTTCGCGGCCTCGGCGATCGCGTCGTCGACCGATCCGAAGCCGTCGACCAGCCCGATCTGGCGGGCGGTGGCGCCGGCCCAGACGCGGCCCTCGGCGATCTCGCGAACGCGCTCGATCGGCAGCTTGCGTGATTGCGCGACCAGCCCGGTGAAGCGCCGGTACACATCCTCGATCGAGCCCTGCATCATCGCGTCGAACTGCGGCGAGGTGCCGCGGAAGACGTCGGGCTCGCCCGACAGCGGCGTCGTCTTCACGCCGTCCGCCGACAGGCCGAGCTTGGCGAGCGAACCCTGGAAGGTCGGCAGGATGCCGAACACGCCGATCGAGCCGGTGATCGTCGCCGGATCGGCGATGATCCGGTCGGCCGGGGTCGATATCCAGTAGCCGCCGCTCGCGGCAAGGCCGCCCATCGACACGACGACGGGAAGGCCGAGCCCCTTCGCCTGGAGGATCGCCGAGCGGATCGTCTCCGCGCCGGTGACCGATCCGCCGGGGGAATCGACCCGCACGACCAGCGCCTTGGTCCGCTTGCGGCCCAGCTCGTCGAGCAGCAGGTCCGATATGGTGGTGCCGCCGGCCGCGCCCGGCGGGGCGTCGCCGTCGACGATGTCGCCCGCGACGGTCAGCACGCCGATCGGCGTCCCGCCCGACTTCTCGGGATGCGCGCTCGCCCAGCGATCGAGCGGGATCGCCTTGAAGCCGTTGAGGCTGGAGCCGCCGGCCGAGCCCGCGATCGCCGCGACCCGCGAGTCGAACGCGTTGCGGTCGCCGAGCCGGTCGACCAGGCCGGCGTTGAGCGCCGCCTGCGACATCCGCCCGCCCGCCTCGCCGATGATCGCGGTCGGCCGTTCGACATAGGCGGCGAGCTTGGCCTTGGGCCGGGCCTTGCCGACCTCGGCCGTCCAGGTCGACCACAGCGCGTTGGCGAGCGCCTGGTTGGCCTCGCGCGCCTCGGGCGACTGGTCGGATCGCATATAGGGTTCGACCGCCGACTTGAACGCGCCGACCCGGTAGATCTTCGCGGTGATGCCGAGCCGGTCCATCAGCCCCTTGTAGTAGAGCCGGGAGCCGCCCGGTCCGGTGAGGATCACCCCGCCGAGCGGGTTGAGCCAGACCTCCGTGGCGTGGGAGGCGAGCTGATAGCCGTCGTCGCCATAGCCGGTCGCATAAGCGAGGATCGGCTTGCCCGCGGCGCGGGCCTTGTCGAGCGCGCGGCCCGCCGCCGCGATCGTCGCCTGCTCGCCGCCGGCGAAGCTGTCGAGGTCGAGGACGATCGCCTTGACGCCGTTCGATTCCGCCGCGGCCTGCAGCGCCCGTTCGAGGTCGCGCAGCCGCGTCTCGCGCGCGATCCCGCCATTGCCGGCCAGCAGCGTCAGCGGATCGGTCTCGGCGGGCTGCTCGACCAGCGTGCCGTCGAGGTCGATCACCAGCGCGCCCGACGAGGGCAGCGTACTGTTCGGCTTGATCGACAAGGCGAGGAACAGCGTCCCGAAGAAGATCAGCATCGCGATCAGGACGAGCCCGTCCTTGATCCCGACGAGCAGTTTCCAGAGCCCCCGAACCAGCTTCATAAAATGACTACATCCAGCTTGCGTGGCTCACAAATAGGTGCGCGTCGGGCCGCCGTCCACTGGTGGCCGGACGATCAGGCCTGATATTGTTCCTGCGATAGGCTGACGTCGACGCCGATCGCCAGCACCTCGTGCCCGCCGCCGACCCGCGCGCCCGAGATCGGCGCGGCGTCGCGGAAGTCGAGTCCCTGGGCGATGCGCACATAATGGTCGTTGGGGCACATGTCGTTGGCCGGGTCGAACCCTATCCAGCCGAACTCGGGCACGTCGATCTCGGCCCAGAAATGCGGCGCCTCGCGATGGCCGCAATCGGGATCGTCGCGATAGATGTAGCCGGTCACGAAGCGCGCGGGAAAGCCGCTGGCGCGCGCCGCCGCGATCAGCACATGGGCCATGTCCATGCTGCAGCCCGACCGCACGTCCAGCACCTCGCCGACCGAACGGACCTCGGTGCTGCGATGCTCCTTGCAGGGAAAGAGGCGGCAGACCGCACTGTTGAGGTCATGGATCCGGCTGAGCGCGTCGCCGTTCGCGCCGTCATGGTCGCGCAGCAGGTCGAGCAGCGCGTCGCACGGCGCGGTCAGCTCGGTGGCGCGCCGGTAGACGGCGGAGGGCAGGGGATCGATCGCGCCCGACACGGCGCCCGCCCGGTCCTCGGTCAGCACCTCTCCCGTCACCCGGAGGCCGATCCGTTCGACCGGTCCGGCCAGGTAGAGCATCGAGACGATGTTGCCGAAACCGTCGGTCGAATGCTTCAGACGCGCGTCGCAATCGACGTCGATCCGCCAATCGACGATGTTCTGGCCGATATGGCTCGACGGCGTCATGCGCAGCAGCTGGACGACCCGGGCCTGCGGCTCGGTATAGCGATATTCGGTCTGGTGCTGGATCAGGAGCCGCATCTCATCCGAACCGGAACTGTTGGCCTATGGCGCTGTGTATCCGCGTGTTCTCATAGATGAAGCCGGTTAGCCATTCGTGCAAACCCTGAGCGAAGATGGTGTCGATCGTCGTCCGTTCGAGCGCATTGTGGCGCAGGCGGGAAAGCCTGTCGGCCTCGCCCTGCAGGCCGGTGCGCTTGCCGATCGCATTGAGGTGCATGATCACCTCCTCCGACGAGGCGATCAGCGAGCGCGGCAGCTCGGGCTTCAGGCACAGCAGCTCGGCGACGAGCCATGGCTTGAGCCCCTGGCTGTAGAGCCAGCGATAGGCGGTGTTGGCCGAAACGGTGTGGAGGATCGTCGTCCACTGGTCTCGGTCGATCAGCCCGCCGACCTTCTCGCCCTCCGGCAGCAGCAGGTGATATTTGACGTCGATCAGCCGCGCGGTGTTGTCGGCGCGCTCCATCGCCGCGCCGAGGCCCAGGAAGCTATAGGCCTCGTTGCGCAGCATCCGGTGCAGCGCCCCTTCGAAGCCGCGCGTCTCGGCCCGGATCTGCTCGACGAGGCTCAGCGTCGTCTGGCTGCCCCCGGTCGAGGCGCGGCCGCGCAGCCCCAGCCAGGCGCGGTTGATCGCCTCCCACGCGTCGCGGCTGAGCGCGGTGCGCACCGACTTGGCGTTGCTGCGCGCCGCGTCCAGGCACGAGCGGATCGAATTGGGATTGGCCGCCGCCAGCGTCAGGTAGCGGCTGATCGCCAGCGGCGAGCGGGTCTCGCCGGTCAGCCCGAAGTCGTAATCGGCCGCGGCGACGAGCAGCGCGCTGTCCCACGCGCCCTGGCCGGCGGGGCGGGCGGACAGCGCGTCGAGCCGGATCGTCGCCTCGATCAGCCGGGCGGTGAACTCGGCCCGTTCGACATAGCGGCCGATCCAGTAGAGCGAGTTGGCGGTGCGCGACAGCATCAGGCCCGCTCCCCCCGCCCGGTCAGGATCAGGCTGTCCTTGGTGCCGCCGCCCTGGCTCGAATTGACGACCAGCGATCCCTCGCGCAGCGCGACGCGGGTCAGGCCGCCCGGCGTGATCGTCACCCCCTTGCCGCCCGACAGGACGAAGGGCCGGAAATCGACGTGGCGCGGGGCGACGCCCTTCTCGGTCAGGGTCGGCACCGTCGACAGGGCGAGGGTCGGCTGGGCGATGTAGCGGTGCGGCTCGGCGACCAGCGCCGCGCGGAATTCCTCGATCTGCGCGCGGGTCGCGGTCGGGCCGACGAGCATGCCGTAGCCGCCCGATCCGTCGACCAGCTTGACCACCAGCTTGTCGAGATTGTCGAGCGTGTAGCGGAGCGCCTGCGGCTCGCGGCAGCGATAGGTCTCGACATTGGGCAGCTTCGCGTCGCCGCCCGAATAATATTTCACGATCTCGGGCATGTAGCTGTAGATCGCCTTGTCGTCGGCGATGCCGGTGCCCGGCGCGTTCACCAGCGCGACGTTGCCGGCCATGTAGGCGGCGACGATGCCGGGGACGCCCAGCAGCGAATCCGGGCGGAACACCAGCGGATCGAGATAGTCGTCGTCGATGCGGCGATAGATCACGTCGACCTGGACGCGCCCCTCGATCGTCCGCATCCAGACCTTGTCGTCGTCGACCTCCAGGTCGGCGGCCTCGACCAGTTCGATCCCCATCGAATCGGCCAGGAAGCTGTGCTCGTAGAAGGCCGAGTTGAAATGGCCGGGGGTCAGCAGCACGCAGGTCGCGTCGGCGCCCCGGCCGCGCGGAGATACCGACTGGAGCGTCTCCAGCAGCGCGTCGGGATAGGAATCGATCGGGGCGACGTCGAACTGCTCGAACAGCTCGGGGCACAGCCGCAGCATCGCCTCGCGATTCTCGAGCATGTAGGAGACGCCCGACGGCGTGCGGGCATTGTCCTCCAGCACCCAGAATTGATCGGGGCCGGTACGCACCAGGTCGATGCCGCAGATATGGGCGAACACCCCGTGCGGCGGCTTCGCCCCCGCCAGCACCGGGCGGAACTGCGGATTGGCGAGGACCAGCTCCTCGGGAAGGATGCCGTCGGCGAGGATGCGGCGCGGGCCGTAGATATCGGCGAGGAAGGCGTTGATCGCCTCGACCCGCTGCACCAGCCCCTCCGAGAGGCTGGCCCATTCGCGCGCGGTGAAGATGCGGGGGACGATGTCGAAGGGGATGATCCGTTCGGCGGACTCCTCCTCGCCATAGACGGCGAAGGTGATCCCCAGTTGTCGGAAGGCGGCCTCGGCGGCTTTTTGCCGGCGATCGAGTTCGGCGGGCGGAGTGGTTTCTATCCAGTCGAGAAGCTGCGCGAACTCGGGCCGTCCGGCCGGGTCGCCCGGTTTGCCTCGGATCTCGTCGAAAGCGTCTGCCCCTGCCATAGCGCTCCGTTAGTCCTGATCGACGCGCCGATGGTGCATCTCTCCGCTGCGCTGCACAAGGGGCTTTGCGCAGGAAAGGGCGATATGCTGCCGGACGGCTCCCCGTGCCGAATTCAACGCGGTGGATGGGTTGGCGTTCCGTGGTGGCGTAGGCTGTTGTTTTTCCTGTGCCTTTTCTCAGAAGCAACCGTCATCCCGGCGAAAGCCGGGATCTCATTTCTTCTTCCTGTACTTTGCCGGGAAGGCAGGGAGATTCCAGCATTCGCTGGAATGACGGGGGTGGGGTGGTGCTATCTCACCCCGGCTTCGCCTTGCCGAGATAGGAGGAAAGCCGGTTCTTCGTCGCGCTCCGGGCGCGGGAGGGGTTGAGCAGGTCGTAGACGACCGCGTTCTCCAGCACCTTCTGCACATAGCCGCGCGTCTCGGCGAAGGGGATCGCCTCGATCCAGTCGACGACGTCGACGCCCGGCATGCGCGGATCGCCATTGGCCTTGATGAACTTGTTCACATTGCCGGGACCGGCATTGTAGCTGGCGACGGCGAGGACGTAGCTGCCGCCATAATAGGTCAGCATCCGGTCGAAGAAGGCCGATCCGAGCATGACGTTATAGTCGATGTCGGCGAGCCGGGCCGGATCATAGGCGAGGCCGAGCTTGCCGGCCTGCTCGCGCGCGGTCGCCGGCATGAGCTGCATCAGCCCGCGCGCGCCGGTGCGGCTCGTCGCCTGGCGGTCGAACTGGCTCTCCTGGCGGCTGATCGCGTGGATCAGCGTCCAATGGCCGTTCATCGCCTGGGGCACCGGCACCTCGGGAAAGCCGATTCGCAACGGATCGGGGGTGCCGCTGGTCCGCGCGGCGCGCGAGACCATCACGCCAAGGTCGGGGCGGTTCATCGACCTGGCGAGCTCGCCGGCGAGGATATGGTCGCTGTCGGTCTTCGCATTGGCGGCGATCAGGCGGATGAAGGCGGTCTGGTCCTGCCACTGGCCGGACTGGCCGAGCAGGCGGGCGGCGCGGACCACCTCGCTCGCCTCGAACGAGGCGCGTTCGGTGGGCGGGACCATGGTGCGCGGCGGCTCGGGCGGGATCATCAGCTCGCGGCCGAGCCGTTCGGCGGCGAGCTGGCCGTAGAACTGGTCGATATGGACGGCGGCCTGGTTGAGGTAGCTCTTCGCCCAGTCGGGCTTGCCGCCGCGTTCCGCCGCGCGGCCCGCCCAGTACCAGCCCTTGGTTTGCGTCCCCGGCGTCTGCGCTGCTCGCGAATAGCGGTCGAACATCGTCACCGCGTCGTCGTAGCGGCCGAGCTTCTGGAGCGCGGCGGTGCCCGCCAGCCACATCAGGCTGGTATAGTCGTCGCGCTCGGCGAACGGCCGGTCGCGGATGCGGGTTCCGGGCGGGAAGGCCTGTTCGGCATGTTTCGCGATCGCCAGCGCCAGATCATATTGGCCGTCGGCATTGGCCGCGCGGGCGAAGCTCAGCAGGTCGTCGAGGAAGGCGGCGCTGTCGAACGGCGGCCCGCTCAGGTCGCGCGACTGGCCGAGCCAGATGCGGGCGCCCATGCTGTCGCCGCGATCACGCAGATAGCGGGCGCGTTCGATCATATAGCCCGGATCATGGTTGACCGCGTCGCCCGCCGCCGCGATCCGCGCGTCGACGTCGGCGTCGTTGCGCAGCAGGGCGAGCCGCGCCGCGTAGAGCGCCCGCCGGGCCGGCGAGACGTTGGCGACCTGTCGCCCGGCGGCCGTCGTCGCCCGGTCGAGCAGCAGCCGCTCCATCCGCCGGTCGTGATCGGCCGGGGTCATGCCGGCGCCGAACCGGGCGAGCAGCCGCGCCTCGTCGTCCTGGCTCAGGCCCTTGGTCACCCAGGCGGCGGCGGCATTGCTGCGCGCCTCGGCCATGCGGCCGGTGGCGGCGAGCGCCTCGGCATTGCGGGTCTGGCCGGCGGCGGTCAGCGGCGGGAAGCGGGTGAAGAAGGTGACGACCAGCCCGCGATCATAGCTGTTCGGATCGATGCGCCGCTCCGCCGCGCGGCGCATCGCGCTCTCGCCCGGCCAGCCCGGATGGGCGATCAGGAAGGCCGCATAGTCCTGGAACGGCAGCGAATCGCTCTGTTGCAACCGCCGCCATTCGCCGATCACGCCCTGCAGCACGTCGCTCCGCCACGCCGGCGCGCCGGGCGCGGGCGACTGGACCGCCGGCGCGGGCGCCGGTTCGGGCGCGACGGTCGCGGCGATCGCCGCGGTCGAGGCGAGAAGGGTCAGACCCGTAAAAAGACGGCGGGAGCGGCTGGACAGGTTAGGGTAGCCGAACCTATTGGGCGCATTCGTTTCTCGGACGAGCTTCATTGCGCCATTATGGCGCGGCCGACGCCCGAGGTGAAGGGAGAGCGTGATGTTCAGTGGGTCGATACCTGCCCTGGTGACGCCGTTTCGCGACGGGGCGTTCGACGAAAAACTGTTCCGCGGCTTTGTCGACTGGCAAATCGCGGAAGGATCGAGCGCGCTCGTGCCCTGTGGCACCACCGGCGAAAGCGCGACCATGTCGATCGAGGAGCACAACCATGTCGTGCGCGTCTGCATCGAGCAGGCGCAGGGCAGGGTGCCGGTGATCGCCGGCTGCGGATCGAACGACACCGCCGTCGCGCTGGAGCATATGAAGGCGGCGCAGGCGGCCGGGGCCGATGCGGCGCTGGTCGTGCTGCCCTATTACAACCGCCCCAACCAGGACGGCCTGATCGCGCATTTCCGCCACCTGACCGACAATTGCACCCTGCCGATCATCGTCTACAACGTGCCGGCGCGCACCGTGACCGACATCCTGCCCGAAACGCTGGGCGCGCTGGCCGGGATCAAGACCATCGTCGGCATCAAGGACGCCAGCGGCAAGGTCGAGCGCGTCTCGGCGCAGCGGCAGCATTGCGGCCCCGATTTCTGCCAGCTCTCGGGCAATGACGACATGGCGCTCGGTTTCATGGCGATGGGCGGGGTCGGTTGCATCTCGGTCACCGCCAATGTCGCGCCGGGGCTGTGCGCAGAGTTCCAGACCGCCTGCGCCGACGGCCGCTGGGCCGACGCGCTGGCGTTGCAGGACAAGCTGTTCCCGCTCCACGCCGCGCTGTTCAGCGACGCTTCACCCGGCCCGGTCAAATATGCGCTGACCCGCACCTACCGGGATTTCCCCGCGGACCTGCGGCTGCCGATGACCTGGCCGTCGGAAGCGAGCCGTGCCGCCGTCGACGCGGCGCTGGCGCACGCCGGCATCGCCTGAATTTCCGCTCGTTTCCCTTTGCCGGGAGACGAAATCGATCCTTTTGCGTTAAGTTGAGTCCATGGCCCGCCCGCGTCCCGCAGAGTTCGAGAAGAAGAAAGTGGTCGCCGAGAACCGGCGGGCGCGCTTCGATTATTTCCTCGAGCAGTTCTTCGAGGCCGGCATCGCCCTGACCGGGACCGAGGTGAAGTCGCTGCGCTTCGGCGAGGGATCGATCGCCGAAAGCTATGCCGAGGTGAAGGACGACCAGGTCTGGCTGGTCAATTCGAACGTGCCCGAGTTCAGCCATGGCAACCGCTTCAACCATGAGCCGAAACGGCCTCGCAAGCTGCTGCTCCACGCGCGCGAGATCGACAAGATGCGCAACGGCGTCTCGCGCGAGGGGATGACGCTGATCCCGCTGTCGATCTATTTCAACGGGCGCGGCCGGGCGAAGGTCGAGCTGGCGCTGGCCAAGGGCAAGAAGCTGCACGACAAGCGCGATACCGAGAAGGAACGCGACTGGAAACGCGAGCAGCAGCGCCTGCTGCGCGATCGCGGCTGAGCCCGGGGCGGATGTTCGACAGCATCGGCCGATGGTGGCGCAAGAACGCCCCGACCCGCGAATCGCTGGAGGAGGTGCGCTGGCTGCGGCCCTTCGCCCATCGCGTGCTGGAGCCGGCGCTGTGGCGCTTCACCCGCCGGTCGGTGCCGCGCGGGGTGGCGCTGGGCCTGATCGTCGGCCTGTTCCTGATGATTCCGGGGCTGCAGATCATCGGCGCGGCGCTGCTCGCGTTGCCGTGCCGTGCCAATGTGCCGATCGCCGTGGCGATGACCTTCCTCAGCAATCCCGCGACGACGCCGTTCATCCTCTATCTCTCGATCATCGTCGGCAATCGCTTCATCCACTCGACGGTCGACGTCGGCACGGTGATGACGATGATCAACCAGGGCGCCAGCCTCGCCGAATGGGCGGCATGGCTCGCCTCGGCGGCGGCGCCGGCGCTGGTGATCGGGCTGTTCGTCATCTCGGTGATCACGGCGGCGGTCGGCTATCTCGCCTCGGGCTGCATCTGGCGGGCCTGGACCTCGCACAAGTGGAACCTGCGCGAGCGCCATCGCGCCGAGCGGGCGGTGGAAGAGCGGGGTTGATCCTGACAAGGCTGATGGTAAGCCAGCCGTCATAGTCAGATCATACACCGAGGTTCCCATGAAGATTTTCCTGATCGCTCTCGCGGCGAGCAGCATGCTCGTGCCCGTGGCGGCGCCGATCGCCGGCGATGCCGCGCGCGCCGCGCCGGCGAAGGCCACGGCCAAGCCGACCTATGGCGATTTCGGCTTCGACGCCGCCGGCATGGATCGCAGCGTCCGCCCCGGCGACGATTTCTACGCCTATGCCAATGGCGATTGGGCGAAGGACACGCCGATCCCGGCGGATCGGTCGAACTTCGGCATGTTCACCGTGCTGGACGAACTGTCGATGGCGCGCAGCCACGACATCCTCGAACGGGTCGCGAAGACGCGCGGCACCCGGATCGGCGACCTCTACGCCAGCTTCATGGACGAAGCGGCGGTCGACGCCGCCGGGATCGCGCCGCTCAAGCCGCTGCTCGACGCGGTCAAGGCGATCGACGACCGGTCCGCGGTCGCGGCGAAGATGGGCGACTATCTGCGCCTCGGCATCCGGACGCCGTTCCGCGCCTTCGTCGACCAGGACGACAAATATCCCGAAAGCTATATCGCGATCGTGCGGCAAAGCGGGCTCGGCCTGCCTGATCGCGACTATTATCTGAAGCCTGATACCGACATGGCGAAGACGCGCGCGGCCTATCAGGCCTATGTCGCGCAGCTCCTGACCCTGGCGGGCGAGCCGCGCGCCGACGAGCGGGCGGCGGCGATCCTCGCCTTCGAGACCGAGCTGGCCAAGGTCCAGTGGACCCGCGTCGATTCGCGCGACAGCACCAAGACCTACAACAAATGGACGCGCGGCGACTTCGCGAGGAACGCGCCCGGCTTCGACTGGGACGCCTATCTGAAGGCGGCGGGCCTCGACGGCCAGGCCGATTATCTGGTCGGCCAGCCCAGCGCCTTCGCCGGCATGGCCAGGGCGATCGCGGCGGCGCCGGTCGAGCTGCTCAAGGATTATCTGCTGCTGGCGGCGATCAACGCCGAGGCGCCCTATCTGTCGAAGCCGTTCGTCGATGCCGAGTTCGCCTTCAACCAGACGGTGCTGTCGGGCACCCCGCAGAATTCCGAGCGCTGGAAGCGCGGCGTCACGCTGGTCAAGGAACAGGTCGGCGAGGATCTGGGCCAGGAATATGTGAAGCTCTACTTCACCCCCGAGACCAAGGCCGCCGCCGACGAGCTGGTCCGCAACGTCATCGCCGCGATGGGTCGACGGATCGACGGGCTGAGCTGGATGTCGCCCGAGACCAAGGTGAAGGCGCGCGCCAAGCTGGCCGCCTTCACGCCCAAGATCGGCTATCCGAGCAAGTGGCGCGATTATTCTGCGCTGGAGATCCGGCGCGGCGACCTGCTCGGCAACGTGCTGCGCGCCAGCGCCTTCGAATGGCGACGCAACCTGAACAAGCTGGGCCGGCCGATCGACCGGACCGAATGGGGCATGACCCCGATGGAGATCAACGCCTACGCCAATTTCGCGATGAACGAGATCGTCTTCCCCGCGGCGATCCTGCAGCCGCCCTTCTTCGATCCGCATGCCGATCCGGCGGTCAATTATGGCGGCATCGGCGCGGTGATCGGGCATGAGATCAGCCATCATTTCGACGACCAGGGCGCCAAGTACGACATGCACGGCCGGCTGTCCGACTGGTGGACCGCCGACGACGTCAAGCGCTTCGGCGTGCTGACCGACCGGATCGTCAAGCAATATGACGCCTATGAGCCGCTGCCCGGCCTGCACATCCAGGGCGCGCTGACCCAGGGCGAGAACATCGCCGATCTCGCCGGCCTGACCGTCGCCTATGAGGCCTATCAGATGGCGCTGAAGGGGCGGAAGGCGCCGGTGATCGACGGCTTCACCGGCGACCAGCGCTTCTATCTGGGCTGGGCGCAGGTGTGGCGCCGCAACTATCGCGAGGCCAATCTGCGGCAACGGCTGCTCACCGATCCGCACTCGCCCTCGATCCAGCGCGCCTGGGTCGTCCGCAACCTCGATCCCTTCTACGAGGCCTATGACGTGAAGGCCGACGAGAAGATGTACCTCGCGCCGGCGGATCGCCTGCACATCTGGTAGGGCATCCCGCTTGACGAAAGGACGGGCGGCGGAGAACAAGCGCGGATGGCCACGCTGTTCTCCGCCGCCCCGATCTCCGCGAGCTCGGGCCGCTTCGCGCTCAACCTGCTGCTGGCGGTGCTCGCCTTCATCGCCTCGATCGGCATGGCCGGGATGATCTGGGGCGCGACCGACAATCTGCTGGTCGCCGGCCTGTTCATGCTCGCCTTCTGCCTGGGGATCGGCATGATCCTGCTGGTGGCGACGGTCCGCGCGCGAATCCACAGCCGGCCCGTACGGCTGCTCGACACCGAACTGCTGCTCGGCACGATCGAGGATTCGGCGTCCGGTGTCGCGATCACCGGACCGGGTGGCGAGCTGCTCTGCGCCAATCGCCAATATGAGACCTGGTTCGGCGGGCTGCCGACGCCGCCGGGCCTGCCGCTCGACGCGGCTACGCGGATGCAGCTTTCCTCGGCGGCGCTGGCGGCGCGACGCGACGGCCTCGCCCAGATCGCCGGGTTGTCGACCGATCGCGGCCTGATCGACGTGATCGTCCGGCGCGCGGGCAATGGCGACGATCACCTCGTCTGGCGCTTCCACCGGTCGAGCGAATTCGACGGCCTGGGCGACATCATGCGGATGCTGGGCAGCGAGATCGGCCGGCGGATCGGCAGCGCGGGGGTGATGACCGCGCTGGTCGACGGCAATGGCATCGGCCTCGTCGCCAATCGCGTCTTCCTGCAGCGCGCGCTGGGCTCGGCCGACGCGCCGAGCGCGGGCTGGGCCTTTGCCGAGCTGCTGCGCAGCGACGGCGACATGATCCGGCTCGCCGCCGATCCCGCCACCGCCGATCCGGTGCGCCTGATCCAGATACCCCTCGACAACCAGGGCGGGGCCGACGCCACGCTGTTCCTGCTGCTCGACGAGCCGACCGGCCATGGCGCGGAGGCGCGGGCGGTGGCGACCGGCGATCTCCACGCGCTGCTCGGCATGCTGCCGATCGGCCTGGCCGTGGCCGAGCGCGACGGCCGCGTCCTGTTCATGAACAGTTCGTTCCGCCGCGCCGCCGGGCTGGGGCCGGAGGCGACGATCGTCTATCCGAGCGACCTCGTCGTCGAGGAGGACAAGGCCGCCGTCTCCGACGCGGTGCGGCGCTTCTCCGCCGGGCGCGGATCGGCGAGCGACCTGTCGGTGCGGCTGAAGGAGCGGCCCGAGGAGAATGTCTCGCTGACGATCGCCGCCGCCAAGGGGCTCGGCAAGGCGTCGGTGCTGCTCAGCCTCAAGGACAATAGCGAGGAGTCGCGGCTCAAGCGGCAGGTCGCCCAGGCGATGAAGATGCAGGCGGTCGGCCAGCTCGCCGGCGGCGTCGCGCACGACTTCAACAATATCCTGACCGCGATCATCGGCCATTGCGACCTGATGACGATGCGCCACATCCCCGGCGACAGCGACTATGACGACATCCAGCAGATCAAGCACAATTCGAACCGCGCGGCGGCGCTGACCCGCCAGCTCCTGGCCTTCTCGCGGCAGCAGACGCTGCGCCCGCAGATCCTGCAGATCCCCGACGTCATCTCGGAGATATCGAACCTGCTCAACCGGCTGCTGGGCGAGACCGTCCGGCTCGAGGTCAGCCATGGCCGCAACCTCGGCACCGTCCGCGCCGATCCGGGGCAGCTCGAGCAGGTGATCGTCAACCTCGCCGTCAACGCGCGCGACGCGATGCCCGACGGCGGCATGCTGACGATCCACACCTATGCGGTTTCGCAGGCCGACGTTCGGAGGCTCGGCATCGAGATCATGCCGGTGACCGAATATACCGCGATGAAGGTGACCGACACCGGCAGCGGCATCTCGGCCGAGAACCTCAACAAGATCTTCGAGCCCTTCTTCACCACCAAGGAGGTGGGCAAGGGCACCGGCCTGGGCCTGTCGACCGTCTATGGCATCGTCAAGCAGACCGGCGGCTTCATCTTCGCCGAGAGCGAGGTGGGGGCGGGGACGAGCTTCGTCATCTACCTGCCGGTCCATGAGGCGCCCGCCAAGGCCGCCGCCGCCCGCGCGCCGGTCAAGGAGGCGAGCACCGAGCTGTGGGGCACCGGCACCATCCTGCTGGTCGAGGACGAGGCGATGGTGCGCGCCGTCGCCGAGCGGGCGCTGGCGCGGCAGGGCTACAAGGTCCTCACCGCCACCAACGGCGAGGAGGGGCTGGAGATATTGGAAGCCGGCGAGGAGCCGATCGACCTCGTCATCTCCGACGTGGTGATGCCGACGATGGACGGTCCCTCCATGGCCCGCGCGGCGCGCGAGAAGCGGCCCGACCTGCCGATCATCTTCATGTCGGGCTATGCCGAGGAACAGCTCCGCCGCTCGATCGACCTCGACAATATCGGCTTCCTGCCCAAGCCCTTCTCGGTCCAGCAGATCGGCCAGGCCGCGCGGGAGGCGCTCGCGGATCACGCGCGTCTTGGTTAGCCTCAGGCGCCGGCGGTCGCATCCGCGACCTCCGGCGTCTGGGGGCAAAACAATATAAGTTCTCCCCTTGTTCTAATGGAACATTAAGAGTACACGCGTTTCCGGTTTGAGGTTTCGGGCCACCCGATCTACGAGGGAGTGACGCACATGTCGGCGCAGTTGAAGCTCATCGGATCCGAAAGGGAAGCAGCGAATATGGATAGGCAGAAGGCCCTTGAAGCCGCATTGGCGCAGATCGACCGCGCCTTCGGCAAGGGCTCGGCGATGAAGCTCGGCAGCCGCGAGACGATGCAGGTCGAGGCGATCTCGACCGGGTCGCTCGGGCTCGACATCGCGCTCGGCATCGGCGGCCTGCCCAAGGGGCGCGTCGTCGAGGTGTTCGGGCCGGAAAGCTCGGGCAAGACCACGCTCGCGCTCCACGCGATCGCCGAGGCGCAGAAGGTGGGCGGCACCGCGGCGTTCATCGACGCCGAGCATGCGCTCGATCCGGTCTATGCCAAGAAGCTCGGCGTCAATATCGACGAGTTGATCGTCTCGCAGCCCGACACCGGCGAGCAGGCGCTGGAGATCGCCGACACGCTGGTCCGCTCGAACGCGATCGACGTGCTGGTGATCGACTCGGTCGCGGCGCTGGTTCCCCGCGCCGAGATCGAGGGCGAGATGGGCGACAGCCATGTCGGCCTCCAGGCCCGGCTGATGAGCCAGGCGCTGCGCAAGATCACCGGCTCGATCAGCCGGTCGAAGTGCCTGGTCATCTTCATCAACCAGATCCGCATGAAGATCGGCGTGATGTACGGTTCGCCGGAGACGACGACCGGCGGCAACGCGCTGAAATTCTACGCTTCGGTCCGTCTCGACATCCGCCGTACCGGCGCGATCAAGGACCGCGACGAGGTGGTCGGCAACGCCACCCGCGTCAAGGTCGTCAAGAACAAGGTCGCCCCGCCGTTCAAGCAGGTCGAGTTCGACATCATGTATGGCGAGGGCGTGTCGAAGGTCGGCGAATTGCTCGACCTCGGCGTCAAGGCCGGCCTCGTCGAGAAGTCGGGCGCCTGGTTCAGCTATGATTCGATCCGCATCGGCCAGGGCCGCGAGAATTCGAAGGTCTATCTGCGCGAGAATCCTGAGGTCGCCGCCAAGCTCGAAGCCGCGATCCGCGGCAATGCCGACGGCGTCGGCGAGGCGATGATGGCGGGTCCGTCCGAGGACGACGACATCTGAGGCGAGGGTGGGGGAGCGAGATGACTCCCCCCCATCCGCACCATCCCTCGTCATTCCAGCGAAAGCTGGAATCTCCCTTTCCTTTGTGCCGCTGGCGGTGACGATGGAAAAGGCAGGGAGATTCCGACTTTCGCCGGGATGACCAATATTGGGAGACGAGAACCATGACCGCGCGTCTCAACTATGTCGAGCTTCCGGTCGGCGACACGGCCGCATCCAGGGCTTTCTTCGAACAGGCCTTCGGCTGGTCGCTGACCGCCTTCGGCCCCGATTATGCCGCGACGACCGGGCAGGCCGGCAGCGACATCGGCCTCAACGGCGATGCGGGCGACGCCACCCGCGCGCCGCTCGCGGTGATCGAGACCGACGATCTCGAAGCCGCGCTGGCGTCTGTCGAGGCGGCGGGCGGGACGGTCAGCCGTCCGATCTTCGCTTTTCCCGGTGGCCGCCGCTTCCACTTCCGCGAGCCTTCGGGTAACGAACTGGCCGTCTATGTGAACGAGCCGGGCTGATCGGACGAGCCGGGCCGTCTCGCGGGAGGCTGCCATGGCGATCATCGTCCACCATCTCGAAAATTCGCGATCGCAGCGCGTCCTGTGGATGCTGGAGGAGCTGGGCCTCGCCTATGAGGTCCGCCGCTACGAACGCGATCCGAAGACGATGCTCGCGCCGCCCGCGCTCAAGCAGGTCCATCCGCTCGGCAAGTCGCCCGTCGTAGAGCATGACGGCCGCGTCGTCGCCGAGACCGCGACGATCCTCGAATATCTGGTGGCGCTCTCGGCCGGCCGGCTCGGCCCGCCCGAGGACCCCGACGGGGCGCTGCGCTGGCGCTATTTCCTCGACTATGCCGAAGGCTCGCTGATGCCGCCGCTATTGCTGTCGCTGGTGATCGGCAGGATGGGGCCGTTCGGATGGCCCGCCAGGGGCTTCGTCACCCGCATGGCTATGACCCACATCGACTATGTCGAGAGCGAGCTCAGCCAGCGTCCCTGGTTCGCCGGTGCCGAGTTCAGCGCCGCCGACGTGATGATGAGCTTCCCGCTCGAAGCCGGCCGCCAGCGTCTCAAGCTCGACGGCCGCCGCCCGTCGATCCTCGCCTGGCTCGATCGCATCCATGCCCGCCCGGCCTATCAGGCCGCCTTGGAGAAGGGCGGACCTTACGCCTATGCGTGATCGCGCGGTTCAGCGCGCCTTGGCCGGCTTCGGGCCGATGCTCTCCAGATAGGCGATGAAACGCTTGATGTCGGCCGGCTCCCACGGATCGGACGGCATGTCGGGATGGCCGGCGACGATCCCCTCGGCGAGCGCCTCGTCGAGCGTCTCCACCGGATAGCGATAGCCCAGCGAACGGAAGGGCGGCGCGATGGGGAGGGGGCTCGCACCGGTCTTCTCGGTGGCATGGCAGGCGCCGCACCGCTTCACCGCCAGCGCATGGCCCTCGCGGGCGAGCCGGTCGGGCCGGGCTGTCGCGGCCTGCGATGCGAAGAGGCAGGACAGGCCGAGCAGGACGGCCACGGATCGTTTCGAGGGGCTGGACATCATGGGGTCATATTCCGCGCCGGGCGGGCTTTAGGCCATACGCATTAGGACGTAGCAGCGACGATCTGCCATGCTCTCCGCCGAACCGCTTGAGAAGCGGCCTGCTCTCGCCTAAGTCGCACCCATGACCTCGACCAACGACATTCGCCGCTCGTTCCTCGACCATTTCGCGAAGGAAGGGCATGAACTGGTGCCGTCGGCGCCGCTGGTGCCGCACAACGATCCCACGCTGATGTTCGTCAACGCGGGCATGGTGCCGTTCAAGAATGTCTTCACAGGCCTCGAGAAACGGCCCTATTCGACCGCGACCTCGTCGCAGAAATGCGTGCGCGCCGGCGGCAAGCACAATGATCTCGACAATGTCGGATATACCGCGCGCCACCACACCTTCTTCGAGATGCTCGGCAACTTCTCGTTCGGCGACTATTTCAAGGAACGCGCGATCAGCCTCGCCTGGAGCCTGATCACCGGCACCTGGGGCATCCCGGCCGACCGGCTGACCGTCACCGTCTTCCACACCGACGACGAGGCGTTCGACCTGTGGAAGAAGATCGGCATGCCCGACAGCCGGATCATCCGCATCCCGACCTCGGACAATTTCTGGTCGATGGGCGACACCGGCCCCTGCGGTCCCTGCTCGGAGATCTTCTACGATCATGGCGCGCACATCCCCGGCGGCCCTCCCGGCAGCCCGGACGAGGATGGCGACCGCTTCGTCGAGATCTGGAACCTCGTCTTCATGCAATATGAGCAGGTCGACAAGGAGACCCGCATCGACCTGCCGAGGCCGTCGATCGACACCGGCATGGGTCTGGAGCGCATCGCGGCGGTGCTGCAGGGCGTCCACGACAATTACGATACGGACACCTTCAAGGCGCTGATCGCCGCCTCGGGCGAATTGACCCGGACGGCGACCAATGGCGACTTCAAGGCGTCGCACCGCGTCATCGCCGATCACTTGCGCGCCTCGGGCTTCCTGGTGGCGGACGGCGTGCTGCCGGCCAATGAGGGCCGCGGCTACGTCCTGCGCCGGATCATGCGCCGCGCGATGCGCCACGCGCACCTGCTCGGCGCGGCCGAGCCGCTGATGCACCGCCTGGTGCCGAGCCTCGTCGCCGAGATGGGCGCCGCCTATCCCGAACTGGTCCGCGCGCAGCCGCTGATCGAGGAGACGCTGAAGCTGGAGGAGACCCGCTTCCGCCAGACGCTGGCCAACGGCCTGCGCCTGCTCGACGAGGCGACCGGCGCGATGAAGCCGGGCGACGTTCTGCCCGGCGCGGTCGCGTTCAAGCTCTACGACACCTTCGGCTTCCCCTACGACCTGACCGAGGACGCGCTGCGCGCGCAGGACCTGGGCGTCGACCGGAGCGGCTTCGACGCGGCGATGGCCGAGCAGAAGGCCGCCGCGCGCGCCGCCTGGAAGGGATCGGGCGAGAAGGCGTCGGACGAGGTCTGGTTCGATATCGCCGAGGAGTTCGGCGGCACCGAGTTCACCGGCTATGTCAGCGAGGAGGGCGACGGCCAGCTCCTCGCCATCGTCAAGGACGGCCAGCGCGTCGCCGAGGCGAAGGCGGGCGACGAGGTGGTGCTGGTCACCAACCAGACCCCCTTCTACGGCGAGAGCGGCGGCCAGATGGGCGATGCCGGCCGGATCACCGGCGACGACGGCCTGGAGATCGCGGTCGAGGACACCGCCAAGCCGCTCGGCCGCGTGCATGCGCATCGCGGCACGGTGGTGAGCGGGTCGGTCCGGACCGGCGATGCGCTCCACCTGGTCGTCGACGGCGATCGCCGCACCCGTATCCGCGCCAACCATTCGGCGACCCACCTGCTCCACGCGGCGCTGCGCAACCGGCTCGGCAGCCATGTGACCCAGAAGGGTAGTCTCGTCGCGGCCGACCGCTTCCGCTTCGACTTCTCGCACCCCAAGGCGCTGACGCCCGAGGACATCGCCGCGATCGAGGCCGAGGTGAACCGCCACATCCGCGAGAATGACGAGGTCACCACCCGGCTGATGACCCCCGACGCCGCGATCGAGGCCGGCGCGATGGCGCTGTTCGGCGAGAAATATGGCGACGAGGTGCGCGTCCTGTCGATGGGCAAGGCGGGCCGCGACCTCGGCGCGAAGAGCTATTCGGTCGAGCTGTGCGGCGGCACCCATGTCTCCGCGCTCGGCGATATCGCGCTGTTCAAGATCATCTCCGAAAGCGCGGTGTCGAGCGGCGTGCGCCGCATCGAGGCGCTGACCGGCGAGGCCGCGCGCCAATGGCTGACCCAGCGCGACGAGAAGCTCAAGGAAGCCGCCGCGGCGCTCAAGACCGCGCCCGACGACGTGCCCGCGCGCATCGCCGTGCTGGTCGAGGAGCGCCGCAAGCTCGAACGCGAGCTGGCCGAGGCGAAGAAGGCGCTGGCGCTGGGCGGCGGCTCCAAGGCCGAGGCGGCGGGCCCCGAGGACGTCGCGGGGGTGAAGTTCCTGCCGCAGGTCGTCGACGGGCTCGATCCCAAGGGGCTGCGCGGACTGGTCGACGACGCCAAGGCCTCGCTCGGCTCGGGCGTGTCGGTGATCGTCGCGGTCAATGACGGCCGGGCGAGCGTCGCGGCCGGCGTCACCGCCGACCTGGTCGACCGGATCAGCGCGGTCGACCTCGTCAAGGCCGCGGTGGCGGCGCTGGGCGGGCAGGGCGGCGGCGGCCGTCCCGACATGGCGCAGGGCGGCGGCCCCGACGGCGACAAGGCCGCCGATGCGGTGGCGGCGGTCCGCGACGCGCTGGCGAAGGTTCCGGCCTAAGCGGGCTCGGCCAGCGCCGCGCGGACGTTGGCGATCAGCATGTCGTGGTTCCGCTCGGCGATCGCGCGGGCGGCCTCGTCCTCCATGTCGACCGGCACGAAGCTGGTCCGCAGATAGAGGATCGACGCTGCCGGCCCGGCGGGGATGACGCGAGCATGGCCGCTGTGGCAGGCGAAGGGCACGATATCGCCGGTATCGACGATGCTCAGCCGCATCTCGCGCGCGACGGGGTCGCAATGATCGAGCCGTTCCCTGACGATGATCTCCGGCGGATGGCCTTCGAGCCGCATGTGGCGGACCATGCCGACGCCGTCGCCCTCGAACTCGATCGACGCGACGATGCCGCGTTCGAGCCGGCATTGCCCCTCGCGGCTCGACAGGAGATGCCACAGCCGGTCGGCGGTCGCGGCGACGCGGGTGGCTTTCTCGACGGTGATCATGCTGTTCCCATCCTCATGAGGGGCCAAGTTGGCCGGCCAGGATGCGGTCGAGCATCCGGTCGGGCAGCAGGCGCGGCAGTGTCCAATGGGCCAGCCGCCCGCGCATCAGTGCATAGCGCGGGCGCGGATGGCGGATGGTGAGGACGCGGTGGATCAGCGCCGCGAAGCGCTCGGGCGGGAGCGCCGCCTCGCCCGCCGCCGCGAAGGCGATCTTGAACCGCGCGAACGGCGGCCCGAAATCGCCGTCCGCGAAGCGTTCGTCCTCGGGGCGGTCGACCTTGTCCCAGATCGGCGTCCGCACCGCGCCGGGCTGAATGACGATCGTCCGGATGCCGTAGATCGCCAGCTCGCGCCGCATCGCGTCGGATAGCGCCTCCAGCCCATGTTTCGACGCGGCATAGCCGCTGGTGAAGGGCAGGGTGATCCGCCCGCTGACCGAAGAGATATTGACGATCCGCCCCGGCGGTCCGCTGCGCGCGCGATCGGCGCCGAGCAGCGGCAGGAAGGCCTGGACGACGCGCAGCGTGCCGGTCAGGTTGACGTCGACCTGCGCCTGCCAATCAGCGATCGGCTGCACCGCGAGCGGCCCGAAATGGGCGAGCCCGGCATTGTTGACGAGTCCCGCCAGGCGGCTCCCCTCCAGCGCCGCCGCGACCTGTTTGGCCGCCCGCGCGATCGCCGGGCCGTCGCGCAGGTCGAAGCGGAGCGGGACGAGGGCCGGGCCGAGCGCGACGGACAGTTCCTCCGCCTGCGCTTCGGTCCGGACCGATCCGAACACGCGCCACCCGCGTTCTACCAACAGGGCGGCCGTCGCGCGGCCGATGCCGCTCGACGCCCCCGTGACGACGGCCGCCCGCATCGGCCTAGAAGTTGAACCGGCCGGTCAGGCCGTAGCGCCGCCCCCAGCTCCTCTGGTTGTAATCGCCGAGCGGAGCACCGCTGAAACGCTGCGCGACGACGTCGATCAGATATTCCTTGTCGAACAGGTTCTCGACATAGGCGGTCAGCGTCACCGGGCCGGTGCGCAGCGACAGCCGGGCATTGACCAGGTTGACGAAGTTCAGCCGGTCGCGATTGTCGACCTCCCAATAATAATGGCCGCCCTTGCCGTTCGCCTCGATGCGCGGGGTGAGATCGGTGTCGGCGCCGAGCGGGATGCGGTACTGCACCGCCGCCGAATAGGACCAGCGCGGCACCTGCGGCAGGTCGTTGCCGGTGAAGTCGCCGGCCGCGGGCAGCCCGGCGAACACCGTCGTGTCGTAGCGGGTGACCTTGGTGTCGAGGAAACCGCCCGACAGCGAGATGTCGAGGCCGTCCGCCGGCCGCGCCGTCATCTCCAGTTCGGCGCCGAAGATGCGCGAGCGCGGGATCGGGTTGGTGATGATCTGCGATCCGGTGAGCTGGTCGAACAGGTAGATCTGCCGATCCTTGACGCGGGTGTAGAACAGCGCGCCGTTGAGGGTCAGCTTGCGATCGAGCCAGGTCGACTTGAAGCCGGTCTCGAAGCTCCAATTCTCCTCGGCCTTGTAGACGCGTGTGATGCGGGCGTTGGGGTTGAAGCCGCCGCTGCGGAAGCCCTTGCCCGCCGAGGCGTAGAGATTGGCGTCGGGCGTCAGCTTGTAGGTGATGGCGAGCTTGGGCTGGAACGCCTTGAACGTCTTGTCGTAGCGCGGCAGGCCGGGCAGCGCCCGGTCGGTCTGCTTGCGCTCGTCGATGTCGTAGCGCAGCCCCAGCGACAGATCGAGCGCGTCGGTCGCGCTATAATTGGCCTGCCCGAAGAAGGCGTAGGCGAAATTGTCGTCGGTCGACCGGGTGGCGGTGAAGACGGTCGGCGCCGAGATCGGGAAGGGGAACAGCACTCCGCCGGCCCCCGGCCGCACGTACAGCACGCTGTCGAGCTTCTGGTCGGTCTTGATCAGATAGGCGCCGGCCATCCAGTTGAACCGGCCGGGGTCCGACGTCAGCCGCAGTTCCTGGCTCCAGGCGTCGGACTTGAACCCCTGCGTGCCCGACAGATAGTCGAACGGTAGGAAGTCGAAATCCTCGTTCAGGAAGAATTTGGTCCGGGTATAGGCACTGACCGAGGTCAGCGTGGCGCCCGGGAATTCATAGTCGATCTTGACCGACGCATCGTGGAGATAGCGGTCGACCTTGCCGGGGATGTCGGCGGTGATCGGCAGCAGGTCGGTCCGCCGCGCGCCCGGCGGCACGAAGGAATACCAGGCCGCGCCGCTGTGGTTCTCGGTCCGCGAGCCGCGGATGTCGATCGTCAGCGCCTCGCTGGGATGGGCGATCAGGCTGCCGCGGAAGCTGTAGGACTTGTCGTTGTTGATGTCCTTGCCGACGGTCACGTTCCTGATGTCGCCGTCGAAATCGCGCACCGCGCCGGACAGCCGGAACAGCAGCTTGTCCTCGACGATCGGCCCGCTGATCGCGGCGCGCGCGCGCAGGTCGCTGCCGGTGCCGATCGTGCCCTCGACCATGCCTTCCAGTTCGTTGGTGGGCTGGCGGGTGACGATGTTGAGCGCGCCGGCGATCGCGTTGCGGCCGTAGACCGCGCCCTGCGGTCCCTTCAGCACCTCGATCCGTTCGATGTCGAACAGGTCCTGGGTGAACTGGTTGACGTTGTTGAGCTGGACGCCGTCGATCACCACCGCGATCGGCGGCTCGCCGTTGCGGACCTGGCCGACGCCGCGGATGTTGATCAGCACGATGCCCGGCTGCTCGGCCGACGAGATGCTGAAATTGGGCACGTTGAGCGCCACGTCGCGGATATTGTCGATCGCCGCCGCCTCGATCGACGCCGAGGTGAAGGCGGTGATCGCCTCGGGCACGTCCTGCAGCCGTTCCTCGCGCTTGCGGCCAGTGACGACGATCTGGTCAGGCGCCTCCTCCGCCCCGATCGCTGGCCCGGCCGTTTCGGGCCGCTGCGCCATGGCCATGGTTGCGATCGAAAATATTGCAGTTCCAATGGCCCATCGGCCGATCCTGAGTTTCCCTGTCATGATTTTTCTCCACGTCCCCTTCTTGGCGGTCGCTGCCGCCGTTCCTCGCTCAGATGAAATCGCGTGACGGGTGGGCGCGCGGATAGGCGCGCATATAGTCGAAGAAGCGGGCGAGCGTCTTGTCGCTCCTGGTCAGCGTGCCCGGCCGGAACTTGATCGACGACATGACCATCAGGTCCTCGGACACCACGCCGCGTTCGAGCTCCTCGACGAAATCCAGGAAGCGCTCGACCTCCTCGGGCGTGCCCATGTCGCGGCGCGCGGCCAGCACCATGTAGTTCTGCGAGGAGCCGGCCCGGGGCATCCCCATCGGGTTGAGGAAGCCGAACCAGCGGCCCGCATAGTCGGTGGTCTGATAGTAGAGCGACGTGCCGTAGATGCCGACGACATTGTCGACCGGCGACCCGTCGGTATGGATGCCCGAGAAGCTGTAGACCATCGAATGGTCGGTCCAGGCGATGTCCTCGGGGTCGTCCTGGGTGAACGTGATGTTATGCAGCGCCTTGATGTGCTGCATGTCGGGCGTGTTGGCGCACTGGATCCACGGATCGACGTCGTTCGGTTCGCCGTTGACGACCGTCCGGAAGACCAGTTCCTCCTCGGGATAGGGGAAGTCGGGCAGGTCGTAATGCGGATCGTCGCCGTTGAATGCCCAGATGATGCCGTACCGCTCCTGGCTGACGAATTTGTAGAGGCGGGCGGACGGCGGCGGCGTATCGCCGATCTTGGTCGCGACGCAACGCCCCTGGCCGTCATAGTTCCAATGATGGAAGGCGCAGCGGACGGTGTTGCCGACGACGTCGCCCGATCGCAGGTCCGCGCCGAGATGCGGGCAGAAGGCGCTGGTGACGTTGGCGATGCCGTCCTCGCCCCGGAACACGATGATGCGGCCGTCGAGGAAGCCATAGCCCTTGACCGTGCCGACCGGCACGTCGCTCGACAGGCAGATCGGGAACCAGGACTGGGTGAACAGGCCGTCCTCGCCTTCGAGCAGGATCTTCTCGCCCTGCGCGCGGCTCGTCGGATTGCCGGCGGTCGGACGGTTCATGATGGTTGTGGACACGATCTGCTCCTTTGACACGGATGATGGGGTGGGGCGGTCGGCGGCGCTCAGGGCACCGCACCGCCCAGGATGGTGACGAGATGGCCGAGATCGAGATGGCCGCCGGAGACGATGCAGGCGACCGGGCCCGCCGCTTCCTGGCGGGCGAGCGCCGCCGCGACGGGGGCCGCGCCGGCGCCCTCGGCGATCAGGTGGTGACGCTCGACGAGCAGCCGCACCGCCGCTGCCGTTTCGGCGAGCGAGACGAGCGCGGTGTCGTCGACCAGCGCGCGGACGTGCGGCCACATCGCCGGGATCACGGCGGGGCCGCCCATGCCGGTGACGAAGCTGCCCGAATCGAACGGGATGGTGACCGGCCGCCCGGCGGCCAGCGCCGCGCGCAGCGGCGCGCCGGCCTCGGTCTCGCAGGCGATGACGCGGGCGTTCGATCCGCGTGCCTTCAGGGCGGCGGCGATTCCGCTGATCAGCCCGCCGCCGCCATAGGGGACGATGACCGCCGCGAGGTCGGGGCGCGCGTCGAGCAGCTCCAGCCCGATCGTGCCGTTGCCCGCCAGCACGTCGGGATCGGCGACCGGATGGATGAAGCCGGCATCGTCGCTACCCTCGGCGAGCATCGCCCACCAGCGGTCATAGGGCAGCGCGACGATCGCCGCGCCGAGCCGGCGGAGCCCGTCGAGCTTGCTCTCGGCGGCGGTCTCCGGGACATAGGCGGTCACCTTGACGCCACGTTCGCGCCCCGCATAGGCGAGGCCCTGCGCGAAATTGCCCGCGCTCGCGGTCGAGACGTCGCGCGCGCCGGCCTCGACCCGGCGGAGCAGCGCGTTGGCCGCGCAGCGGACCTTGAACGAGCCGACGGGCTGAAGCGTTTCGAGCTTGAGGTGGATATCGGCGCGCCCGTCGGCCTGGAGGCGGACCAGCGGCGTCGGATCGGCGATCCCGGCGATCCGTTCGCGCGCGGCCTCGATCTCCGCCAGCGCCGGCAGCGCGGGGGTGGCGACGGCCATCGCTCAATCGCCTCCCGCCCGATCGGCGAAAGGACATGCCGGTAATTTCATCCTGCCCTCCCAATGGATCGTGCCCATCGCTTATGGGCGTCATGAGAGGGGGAACGGCGGAGGGTGACAAGCCTTGCGCCCGCCTTCCGGCGCTGCCGAAAGGAGGTGTATGGCCGGAGCGATGAAAGCCTCTATCCGTTCGGATAGGCCGGACCGCGAAAGGCCGCGTCCTTGCCTGTTCAGTAAAGCAGGCCCTGTTGCTGGGCGACGGCGATCGCCTTGACACGGTTGTGGGCGCCGAGCTTGCGATAGATGCGCTGGAGGTGGAATTTCACCGTCGCTTCGGAGACGTTGAGGCGCTCGGCGGTCGACTTGTTCGATTCGCCCTGGGCAAGGCTGAGCAATATCTCGCGCTCGCGGGCGCTGAGATAGGAACCGCCGGCATCGCGGTCGATGACATGCTCGTAGCTCTGGCCGAGCCGTTCCGACAGCTCGGCGAGGAAACGGCTCGCCTCCGGGCCGAGGGCGTGGCGCTGCGAATGATGGGCGACCAGCGAGCAGAGTCGCGCCATCAGTTCGCCCTCCTCGATGAAGGCCTGCATCGACGGCTGCTGCGCCGACTGGAGCAGTTCGACCAGCGTCGCGATCGCGCGCTGCGGGCTGCCCGAGCAGGCGAGCAGCAGCGCCCGCAGCAGCCCCACCTTGGCGACGAGGCGGCCGATCCCCCGGCGCTCGCATTCGCCTTCCAGCGTGTCGAGCAGCACGGTCGCCCGGCGGAACTGGCGCGAATGGATCAGCAGCCGGGCATTGGCGATGCCGAGCGCGAGCCGCTCGCGCCAGCGCGCGTCGTCCTCGCCGTTGCTCGGTACCCGGATCGCGCGCAGCGCGGCGCCCGCCTGGTTGCGATGCCCGGCGAGCGACAGCAGCTCGGCGCGGAGGATCTGCATGACCAGCGCGAGGCGCGGCAGGCCGATGCGCAGCGCCGCCTCGTCGCCCCGCCGGGTGACCGCCAGCGCGGCTTCGAGGCCGCCGCCGCGAAAGGCGTGGAGCGCGGCGGTGCGATAGCCGCTGACGAACAGGTCGAGCCACCCGTCGTTGTTCTCGGCGCTCTGCAACGCGGGCAGCAGGTCGATGCCGAGATCGGCCTGGCCCTGGTCGAACAGCAGCTCGGCGCGCAGCAGCCGGCAGAGCGTCGCCATCGCCGGGTCTTCGGGGAAATGCTGGACGGCAATCGATTCGGCGCTGTCGATATGGCTGCCGACCTGATCGTAGAGCCCCTGCCAGCTCCGCGTCGAGGCGAGGTGGAGGTGGACGAAGAACTGGCCGTAGCGCGAGTCCGACCGGGCATAATAATGTTCGGCGGCGATCCCGGCGGCGGCGGCATGGGTGAAATTGCCGAGGCTGAGATGGACGCGGCAGATCAGGTTCTGGACCCAGCCCTGATGGATCACATCGTCGTGCGGCAGCGCCGCGGCGACCGCAGACAGCCGGTCGGCGAGCCCGGGCATGAGCGGCTGATCGGCATGGCAGGCGAGCATGATGTCGAGCAGGTCGAGATCGCCGAGCGCGCCGGCCGCCGCCGCATGGCCGCCGGCCTTGTCGCGCAGCCGGTGGATCAGCCGCCGGGCGTCGGACACGCGGCCTTCCTTCGACAGCACCAGCGCCTCCGAGATGCCGAGCGCGGGTTCATGGTCGAGATAGTGGCGCGGCAGCGCGGCCAGCACCGAGCGGAGCGTCCGCAATCCGTAGCGCATCGAGAGATTGGCGGGTCCGAAGCGGCGGACGAGCTGGACGCATTCGTCATAATCCTGGGCGAGGCAGGCGTGGAGCACCGCCTCGTCGACCGCGTCATGCTCGATCATCCACGCCTCGATCATGCGGTGGACGCGGCGGACGTCCGACCCGATCCGCGCCTGGAAGCGCCGCATCAGCGTCGCGCGGAGCATCGGATTGACGTGATACCACAAGCCGTTGAGCCGCCGCGCCTGGAGCAGCCCCGCCGCGCGGCCGAGCCGCTCGACCGATTGCTCGACGGCGGCCTCGGGCGCGAGCAGCCGCGCCAGATCGAGCGTGAAGCGCGACACCACAGCCGTCCGCTCGAGGAAATCGGCGTCCTCGGGCAGCAGCGGGGCGAGGATCTGCTCGTCGAGGAAGTCGGCGATCAGGCCGGCCGACACCGACCCCATGTCGCCGGCCAGCGTCGGCGGATCGCCGGCATCGAGCCCGTCGCGCACGAATTTGAGCAGGATCGGCCAGCCCTCGCAGCGGTCGACCAGACGCAGGACGTCGGCATCCTCGCTGGCGCCGAGGAAGGCGAGCGCCTCGGCGCGGGTGAAGCCGAGCTGGTCGGGACCGATCACCGCGACCCGATCCTGCGCGCGCAGCTTCGCCAGCCCGGGAAGATTGCTCTCGCGCGAGGCGATCACGAAGCGCAGGCCGGGGGCGAACAGGATCAGGTCGGACAACGCCGGGGGCAGGACATCGCCCGCCTCGTCGATGCCGTCGAGGAACAATAGGGCCGGGCGGTCGTCGGCGGCCCCGACTTCCACCGCCTCGGCCACGCCCGCCGCATCGGGCTGGGCGGGATCGACGCCCAGCGCCTGGGCGACCCGCCGGAAGAAGCGGCTCAGATCGGCGTCGCGCTTGTCGAGCAGCAGCGCGGCGCAGCGCTCCCCGCCCGCCTCGATCGCGGCGCGCAGCCGGTCGAGGGCGACGCTCTTGCCATGGCCGGCCGGCGCCCGCAGCAGCGTGACGTGGTGGCGGGCGATCCGGGGCGCCAGATCGTCGATGCGTCGGGACCAGCCATCCCCGGCGTTGATCGTCATGGTCCCGGCCTCGCCTGTTTTCCGTCATTCCCGCGACAGCGGGAATCCACGGTCACGGCACATTCCATCTCTTGCGGGCCGCCGTCCATGGATTCCCGCTTTCGCGGGAATGACGATAGGGGTTGATGAAATGCCTTGCTCCGCCCAGCTACGCAGCGATCAGGCCAGCTCGGCGGGCATCGGCTTGTCCTCGCCCTCGCTGTCCCAGCCCATCGCCGCGATCTGCCAGTCGCCGTCGTTGCGGACCAGCAGGAAGCCGTTCGCGCCGCGGCCGATCGGGCCGCCGTCGATCTGCGCCCGGTAGCTGCCGATCGCCACGGCGAGGTTGCCGAAGACCTTGACGATCGTCTTGTTGGCGCGCTCGTCGAAGGTCTTCATGCCCCCGCTCTCATATTGCCCGCGCATCCGGCCGACGAAGGTCTCGATGTCGGTCGGGCTGACCGGGCGGGCCGAGGGGGCGAGCAGCGCGTCCTTGCGCACGGCGGCCGCGAAGGCGGTGAAATCGGGGGCCTTGTCGGCGGACCAGTTGATCGCCTCGAACATCTGCTCGACGATCTCGCGGATACGCGCCTCGTCCTTCGCATAATCGGCCATGGGACATTCCTTTCGTTCAGCTTGGAAGAAGGTTTTCGGGACGGATCGGCAGCCGGTCGACGGCGTCGGCGGCTGCATCGCCCAGCGCGTCGCGGATCGCGTTGGCGATCGCGGCCGGGATCGGGATCGCGCCGCTTTCGCCGACGCCCTTCGCGCCGTTGGGGAAGAAGGGGGACGGGGTTTCGAGATGGACCAGCGCGATCGGCGGGACGTCGGCCGCGAAGGGCAGGGGATAGTCGCGCATGCAGCGTATGGCGGGCTGGCCGGCCGCGTCATGGTCGAGACCCTCGTAGAGCGTCGCGCCGATCCCCTGGACGATCCCGCCGATCACCTGCGCCTCGACCAGCGCCGGATTGATCTGCCGCCCGCAATCATGGCCGAACAGGATGTCGCGCACCTCGACCAGCCCGGTCTCGCGGTCGACCTCGACCTCGGCGAGCGCGATGCCGTAGGTGATGGCGAGCGCGGCGGGATCGAAGCTGGCGCGGGCGTCGAGGCCGGGTTCCATGCCGGCGGGAAGGTCATGGGCGAGATAGGCGGCGCGCGCGACCCGGGCGATCGACACGCGGCGCGCGGAATCGCCCCGCACCTGCACGCCGCCCTGGCTGAGCTCGACCTCGTCGGGCGCCGCGCCGACGAGGTGCGCGCCGATCGCGCAGAGCTTCTCGCGCAGCCGGCCGGCGGCGAGCATCACCGCCGAACCGCCGATGCCGGTCCCCCGGCTGCCGCCGCTGCCATAGGCGGTATAGGGGCAGGCCTGGGTGTCGCCATGGACGACGGTGACGTCCTCGTCGGGCATCGTCAGCTCGGCGGCGCAGAGCTGTTGCAGCACCCGCTCGACGCCCTGGCCCATCGGCGTCTGGCCGGTGAAGACCACCACCTGTCCGCTCGGCTCCATGCGGAGCGTGGCGATGTCGAAGCCACCCGAGTTGATGCCGATCATGCCGCACAGCGCGGACGGGCCGAGATTGGTCGGCTCGACATAGAAGGCGAGGCCGATCCCGACGGCGCGTCCATCCGCCCGCGCGGCGCGCGCCCGGTCGACCCGCGCGCGATAGCCGAAGGCGTCGAGCGCGAGATCGAGCATCTCCTCGTAGCGGCCGCTGTCGAGCAGCAGCAGCCCCGTCGCCGATGGCGCGGGCATCGCCTCGGCGGGCACGAGGTTGCGGCGGCGCAGCTCGGCCGGGTCGAGGCCGATCCGCCGCGCCGCGTCGTCGAGCGCGCGTTCGAGCGCGAAATTGACCTCGGGCGTGCCATAGCCGCGATAGGCGCCGGTCGGCGTCTTGTTGGTGACGACGACCCGTGTCGCGACATGGACGTTGGCGATGCGATAGGCCCCGGTCACCATCATCGCCCCCGCCCAGGCCGCCCCGACCGAGGCGGCATAGGGTTCTGCGCCCTTGTCGAGCGTGATCAGCGCCTTGAGGCCGAGGATCGCGCCATCGTCCGACAAGGCCAGCTCGATATCGACGACCTCGTCGCGGCCGGGGACGCAGGCGACGAACGCCTCGGCCCGGCTCTCGATCCAACGCACCGGCGCACGAAGCCGGAGTGCGAGATGCGCGAGCAATATCTCCTCGCCATAGGGGCAGGACTTCGATCCGAACGCGCCGCCGACGTCGGGCACGATCACTCGGATGCGATGCTCGGCGATGCCGAGGCACCAGGCGATCGCCTCGCGCACCTGGTGCGGCCCCTGGGTCGAGCTATGGACGGTGACGCCGTCCTGCGCCGGATCATAGGCGGCGAGCACGCCGCGCGTTTCCAGCGAATGGGCCGACACCCGGCCGGACACATAGCGGCCCGCGACATGGACCGGCGCGTCCGCAAAGGCGGCATCGGGGTCGCCGCCGCTCCATTCGGCGGAAGCGACGACATTGTCGGGCCAGTCGTCGTAGAGCCGGGGCGCATCGGCGGCGAGCGCCTGGTCGATCGAGGCGACGACCGGGCGCTGGGCATAGGCGATCCGCACCAGCGCGGCGGCATGGCGGGCGATCGCCTCGCTCTCGGCGACGACGATGGCGACCGGCTCGCCGACATAGCGGACCCGGCCGTGCGCCAAAGCGCGCAGCCCCGAGCGACGCTGGCCGGGGACGTCCCAGATGATCGGGGGCGGTTGGATCGACGCGAGGATGTCGGCGCCGTCGAGCACAAGCCGGACCCCCGCGACCGCCCTCGCCGGATCGGCGTCGACGGCGATGTCGGCATGCGCCTCGGCGCTGCGCACCACCACCGCGTGGAGCATGCCGGGCATCGACAGGTCGGCGACATAGCGGCCGCGCCCTTCGAGGAAGCGTCGCGCCGAGGGGCGGGCATGGCCGGGCATCGCCGCGGTCATCGGCCGCGCCCCAGCAGGTCGCGGACCGCGGCGACGATCGGCAGATAGCCGGTGCAGCGGCAGGCGACCGACGATATCCGCGCCTCGACCTCGGCGTCGCTGAGCCTCTCCCGCGCCTCGTCGCGCAGCAGCGCGGCGACAGTGGTGACGAAGCCCGGCGTGCAGAAACCGCATTGCAGCGCGTTGTGCCGCAGGAAGGCGTCCGCGATCCGCTCGAATGCCTCGCCGGTGGCGATGCCCTCGACCGTCTCGATCGCCATGCCGTCGCACTGCCCGGCCAGCGTCAGGCAGGCGCGCGCCGCGCCGCCGTCGAGCAGCACCGTGCAGGCGCCGCACACGCCTTCGTCGCAGGCGACATGCGTTCCGGTCAGCCCCAGCGTCTCGCGGAGCAGCGCGGAAAGCCGGGTCGTGGCGGCCGCCTCGACCGTCACAGCGCGGCCGTTGAGGGTGCAGTTGATCAGCATGCCGCGTCTTCCGCCGTCGCGATCGCCCGGCGCGCGGCGGCGAGCGCCCAGGATCGTGTTGATGGTGCATCGAAGGCCGGGGATCGCGCCGCGAGCGTTTCGAGCAGCGCGGGGCCATCCGTGGCTTCGATGCGGAAAGGTTGGCATGTTCCGCCGCTGACCGTCAGCCGGGCGCGCCCGGCGTCGAGCCGCGCGAGCGCCATCGCCAGCGACCGGCCACCCGAGCGCCGCCGCAGGATTTCGGCGAAACCCACATGCTCGCGCTCGGCGGGGAAGGGCAGGCGGATCGCGCGGATGAAAGCGGGTTCCCTCGCCTGACCGGTGATCAGCCGGTCCACCGGCCGCGCTTCGCCCCCGGCGAGCATGACCTCGGCGTCATAGGCGAGCAGGAAGGTCGATATCTCCGAGGCCGGATCGGCGAGGGCGAGGCTGCCGCCCAGGGTCGCGCGGTTGCGCACCGCGCTGTTGGCGACATGGCCGAGACAGGCTGCCACGACCGGAAAGGCCCGCGCCAGTTCGGCCCGCGCCGCCGCGATCGTCACCATCGCGCCGATCTCGACATGGTCGGCGCGCCACTCGATCCGGCCAAGCTCGGCGATGCGGCGCAGGTCGATCAGCGCGTCGGGCGCGCCGCCCGGCCGATCGAGTTCGGGGATCAGCGTCTGGCCACCGGCGAGCAGCCTTGCGCGGCCGTCGTAATGGATGAGCAGGTCGCCGACCTCGGCGATCGTCGTGGGCAGGAAATAATCGGGCGCGGCAAGGACGGGAACCGGATCATCCATCGTCGCGCGCCCTCCCTCGCCATTCCCACGCCGCGGCGGTCTCCGCCATGCGCTTCATGGTCGCCATCCCCGGCCGCCAGTCAAATCGTTCTTCGGAATTCGGTGGCGACCGAAAGGATGGGTCGATCGGCCCGTTCGCCTGGACTTAGCCGAACGGCTAGGTTCACATGCGCTATTGCAGGCCGGTGAAGGTTCGTCCGGTTTCGATGTGGGCGGCGAAGCCGGCGATGTCGATATTGGCCCCGCAGACGATGACGCCGACCCGCTTCCCGCGCAGGCGCTCGGCGAGCGGGCCGAGCATCGCGGCGGTCGCCGCGGCGGCGGCCGGCTCGACGGCGAGCTTCGCCTCGCGGAACAGCAGGTTCATGCCCGCGCGGAGCTGGTCGTCGGAGACCAGGACGATCTCGTCGACCGACCGGCGGCACAGGTCGAAGCTGTAGGGCAGCGAATAGGGCGGAGCGAGGCTGTCGGCGATCGTCGCGATCCGGGCATTGGCGACGGGCTCGCCCTGCTCGAAGCTGCGGCGCATATTGTCGGCGCCCTCGGGCTCGACGCCGTAGACCTTGCAATCCGGGGAAAGCAGCTTGATCGCGGTGGCGAGGCCGGCGATCAGCCCGCCGCCGCCGATCGGGCAGATCACCGCGTCGAGCGGGCCCGCCTGCTTGACCCATTCGAGCCCGATCGTCGCGGTGCCGAGCGCGGTCAGCGGCCCTTCGAACGGATGGATGAAGCTGCGCCCTTCCTCCGCCTCGATCCGCCGGGCGCGTTCGAAGGCCGATGCGCCGTCGGGGGCGATCTCGACCTCGGCGCCGAGCTTGCGGCAGCGCTCGACCCGGGCCGGATTGGCGCTGGCGAGCATCACCACCTTGGCCGACAGGCCGAGCGACCGGGCCGCATAGGCGGTGGCGATCGCATGGTTGCCCGCGCTGACCGCGGTGACGCCCCGCGCGCGCTGTTCGGGCGACAGGCCGAGCATCACGTTGAGCGCGCCGCGCGCCTTGAAGGTGCCGGTGCGCTGGAACAGTTCGAGCTTCAGGTTGACGCGGGCGTCCGGCCCCAGCCGGTCGACGATCTCGTCGCATTGCCAGTCGAGGGTCGGGGTGGTCACGACGCGCGTGCCCAGCGCCGCGCGCGTGGCGCGAATCGCTTCGATCGTAAGCGGTGCAGTGGTCATCCGTCGATTGTGCAGCATTTCGCGCACGCGCGGGCAAGACGATCGGACGGAGCGCGGTTCCGCTCCGGTCGGCTGCTATCCGAACGGATGGATGTGGAACCGGATTTTCGGGGCATCGTGGATCATCCGGACGACGCGATCCACGCGCATCCTTCGCGGAACTTCAACAACGATGGAGAGGGGAATGGTGGACGCACTAGGGCTCGAACCTAGGACCCGCTGATTAAGAGTCAGCTGCTCTACCAACTGAGCTATGCGTCCACTTTCCGGCGGATGGGAGATGGTAGCTCCCGTCGTGGAGGCGCGCCCTTAGCATCGGCTCGCGCGAAATGTAAACCGCTTTGAGGGAAAAAATTTCGCCGGCGCCAAAAAAAGATCGGCGGCCATCAGGGGCGCTGGGCCGAACGGTCGATCGCCATCAGCATGCCGATGCAGATCAGCACCGTCATCATCGCCGATCCGCCGAACGAGACGAGGGGCAGGGGGATGCCGACGACCGGCGCCAGGCCCATCACCATCGCCAGGTTGATCGCGACGTAGAAGAAGATCGTCGTCGCCAGCCCCGCCGCCGTCAGCCGCGCGAAGCGGCCCTTGGCGCGGCCGGCGACGCGCATGCCCCAGCGGATCACCAGCAGGAAGGCGAGGATCAGTGCGACCCCGCCGACCAGGCCCCATTCCTCGGCCATGGTGGCGAAGACGAAGTCGGTGTGCCGTTCGGGCAGATAGTCGAGATGGCTCTGGGTGCCGGCGAGGAAGCCCTTGCCGAACAGCCCGCCCGACCCGATCGCGATCTTCGACTGGATGATGTGATAGCCGGTGCCGAGCGGATCGCTTTCGGGATTGAGGAATATCTCGATCCGGTCGCGCTGATAGTCGTGCATGAAGGACAGCGCGATCGGGAAGGCCGCCGCCAGCGCCAGCGCCGCGCCGCCGAACAGGCGCAGCGGCACCCCGGCGAGGAAGGCGACGGTGACGCCGCCGCCGCAGATCATCAGCGCGGTGCCGAGGTCGGGCTGGACCAGGACCAGCGCGGCCGGCACGCCGATCAGCAGGGCGGGAGGCCATATCGCGCTGAACCGGCGGATCTCGCCCGCCGGCAGCATGTCGTAGAAGCGCGCGACCGCGAGCACGATCACCGGCTTCATCAGCTCGGACGGCTGCAGGCGGATGAAGCCGAGGTCGAGCCAGCGCCGGCTGCCGCCGCCGACGAAACCGAACAGCTCGACCAGCAGCAGCAGGAAGACGAGGATCCCGTAGGTCGGCATCGCCGCCCGCTTGAGCCTTTCCTCGCCCGCCCAGGAGATCAGGATGGCGAGCCCGATGAACATCGCGAAGCGGGTGCCCTGGGACATCGCCCAAGGGCGGATGTTGCCGCCCGCCGCCGAATAGAGCACGACCAGCCCGAAGCCGCCGATCGCGACGACGAGCGCGAGCAGGCGCCAGGGGACGTGGCGCAGCGGGGTGGGGACGATCGAATCGCGGTTCATTCGGGATCGGCCTCCCCGGTGGGTGGCGGGGGCGGCGATGCCTCGGCCGACGGCGGCGCGGCGACCGGCTTGGGATCGTTGCGATGCGCCCAGATCGCCGCCTTGCGCGCCATGCGCTGCTCGATCGTGCCGCCCCAACCCTGTTCGAGCGTGGCGAGCCGGTCCTCGGCGCGCTTGCGGTCGTAGAGCCAGGTGATCAGGTCGCGCGCGATCGGCGCGCCGGCCGCGCCGTGCAGGCCGTGCTCGATCACCACCGACACCGCGTAGCGCGGGTCCTGGACCGGCGCGAAGCCGACGAACAGGCCGTGGTCGCGATATTTCCACGGCATGCCCTCGGTGCCGGTGAGGCCGGCCCGGCGCATCGCCATGGTGATGCGGCGGACCTGCGCCGTGCCGGTCTTGCCCGCCATCAGCAGGTCGCCGATGTTGAGCTGGCCCGATCGTCCGGTCCCATAGGGGCCGTTGATCACCCCGCTCATCGCCTGGCGGACGATGTCGAGATGCTCGGGCGCGATGTCGAGCGGGCCGCCCTGCGGCGGATAGCGCTTGTTGACGATCAGCCGCGGCGCGAGCGCGGTGCCGCTCGCGATCCGCGCCGCCATCATCGCGAGCTGGAGCGGGTTGCTGAGCATATAGCCCTGGCCGATCGTCGCGTTGAGCGTGTCGGCCGTGGCCCAGCGGGCCCCCTTGTAGCGGCGCGCCTTCCAGGCGATGTCGGGCACCGTCCCGTAGCGTTGCGACGGCATCGGCAGGTCGAATTCCTGCCCCATGCCCAGCATCCGCGCGGTCGCGGCGATCCGGTCGATCCCGACGAGCCGCGCCATGGTGTAGAAATAGATGTCGCAGCTGGCGGCGATCGCCCGGTGCATGTCGACGCTGCCATGGCCGCCATGGCGCCAGCAGTGGAAATAGCTGTTGCCGAGCCGGTAGCGGCCCGTGCAGACCACCGTCTGGCTGGGATCGACCCCGGCTTCGAGCAGCGCCAGCGCGACCATCGGCTTGACGGTCGACCCCGGCGGGTAGAGCCCCTGCATCACCTTGTTGGTCAACGGCAGATGGTCGTCGCCCGACAGGAAGTCCCATTCGGCATGGCTGATGCCGTCCGAGAAGCTGTTGGGATCATAGGCAGGCATCGACGCCATGGCGAGGATGCCGCCCGTCTTCGTGTCGATCACCACCGCCGAGGCGCTCTCGGGGCCCAGGCGCGCGGCGGCGTAGCGTTGCAGCCCGGCGTCGATGGTGAGCTGGAGGGCGTTGCCGACCACTTCGGGCCGGGTGGTCAGCTCGCGCACCACCTTGCCATGGGCGGTGACCTCGCTCCGCTTGGCTCCCGGCTTACCGCGGAGCCATTTTTCCATCGTTTTCTCAAGACCTTCCTTGCCGATCTTGAAACCGGGCGCGATCAGCAGCGGGTCGCGGGTCTTCTCATAGTCGGCGGCCGAGGCGGGGCCGACATAGCCGACCAGATGCGCGACCGCCGGTCCGGCCGGATAATAGCGGCCATAGCCGCTCGACGGGGCGACGCCGGGCAGCGACGGCTGATGGACGCTGACCGCGGCGAAATGCTCGTAATCGATATTCTCGACCACCGGCACCGGGCGGAAGCCGTGCGCCTCGGCGAGGTCGGAGCGGATCCGGTCGAGATCGTCGGCGGTCAGCGCGAGAAGCTGGCTCAGCCGGCCGAGCACCGCGTCGACGTCCTTGAGCTGGTTGGGGATGATGTCGACGCGGAAGGTGGTGCGGTTGATCGCGATCGGCTTGCCGGCGCGGTCGATGATCCAGCCCCGCCGTGGCGGGACGAGGGTGAGCTGGACCCGGTTGCTTTCCGACAGCGAGGTGTAGCGCTCGTTCTGCGCGATCGACAGCCACGCCATACGGCCCGCCAGGACGACGCCGACCCCCGCCTGCGCGGCGCCGAGGACGAAGGCGCGGCGGGTGAAGGTGAAGGCCTGGGTCTGCTCGGTGATGATGCGGTTGCGCTTCATCGCTTGAGCCGCCAGTTGTCGAGCGCGGCGGTGATCCGCAGGATGGCGGGGAACAACAGGATCGCGCCGATCGTCTGGGGAAGGATGGTCAGCACCGGGCTATGGCTGCCGCCCGGCTGCGACAGCGCCCATGATCCGATCCCGATCGCGACGATGCCCACCGAGGCGACACCCCATTCGATCCAGCTGTCGCGCCAGCGCAGCGCCTGGTCGACCCATTCGAGCGCCAGGAAGGCGATGGTCCACAGGATCATCGCGGTGCCGAGATAATGACCGCTCAACAGGTCGTCGGCCAGCCCGAGCGGCAGCGCCGCCCAGACCGGCCAGATCTCGGGCCGCAGCAGCCGCCAGGCGAGCAGCATCATCAGCCCGAAGGGCGGGACGATCGGTTCGGTCGCGACGATCGGCAGCAGCGCCATCGCCGACCCAGCCAGCGTCGACAGGATGGGAACGATCGTCACGCGGAGCGGGGTACGCTCCAGAAAGGGATTGTCCCGGGGCGCGATCATGGCTTGGGCTGGGCCGGCGGATCGGCCACCGGCGCCTGGAAGATCGGGTAGACAGCGGCGAAATCGGCGCGCCCCGGATCGGCGAGCGGCCGGGCGGTGGCGCGGTCGCCGTTGACCGCGGTGACGACGGCCACCGGCATATTGGGCGAATAGACGCCGCCGGTGCCCGAGGTGACGGCGAGGTCGCCGCGCCGGAACGGCCGGCCGCCGGCGATCAGCGCGCGGACCTCCATCGTCCCGTCGCCCTGGCCGGTGGCGAGCGCGGCCTGGCCGCTGCGGACGATCTTGATCGGGACGGTGGTCTCGCCGTCGGTCAGCAGCAGCACGCGCGAGGCGAACAGGCCGCTTTCATAGACGCGGCCGACCAGCCCCTCGGGCGAGCGCACCGTCATCCCGGGGCGCACCCCTTCGGCCGTGCCCGCCGCGAGCGTCGCGAAGCGGCGCTGGCCGGTCGGGGTCGATCCGATCAGCCGCGCCGACAGGATCGGGGCAGGGAGGTGCTCGGTCAGCCGGACGAGCTTCTTGAGCCGGGCATTTTCGAGCGCGACCGCGCGGGCGGCGATCACCCGGCGCCGTTCGCGGGCCAGTTCCTCCTTGAGCGCGCGATTCTGGTTCGCGGCGTCGAGATAGGCGGCGATGCCGTCGCCGAGGTCATGCGCGGCGTCGACCCCGACCCGGCCCGCGCCGGTGAAGATCGCCCCGGCGTCGACGACGACCCCGCGCAGCGTCCCGAAGGCGCGCGGATCGAGCCGCGCCACGAGCAGCAGCGCGGCGCCGATCAGGATTCCGACGATCGCGACGACATAGCCCGCGAACAGGCCATATTGGACCCGGCGGGAGAATCCTCGACGCCTGTGCCGGGGCGCCGCCATCGGCCAGCGGCGCGGTTCAGGCCGTCTGGAGCACGCCGCGGAAGACCGAGTCCTCCAGCGCGCGTCCGGTGCCCAGGGCGACGCAGGTCAGCGGGTCGTCGGCGATCGAGACCGGCAGGCCGGTCGCCTCGCGCAACACCTCGTCGATGCCCTGCAGCAGCGCGCCGCCGCCGGTCAGGACGATGCCCTGGTCGACGATGTCGGCGGCCAGCTCCGGCGCGGTGTTCTCCAGCGCGATGCGGACGCCCTCGACGATCGCCGAGACCGGCTCGGTCAGCGCCTCGGCGATCTGCGCCTGGGTGATCGTGATCTCCTTCGGCACGCCGTTGACGAGGTCGCGGCCCTTGATGTGGATCGTCTCGCCCTTGCCGTCGGCCGGCATCTTGGCGACGCCGACCTCCTGCTTGATCCGCTCGGCGGTGGCTTCGCCGATCAGCAGGTTGTGGTTGCGGCGGACATAGGAGCTGATCGCCTCGTCCATCTTGTCGCCGCCGACGCGGACCGAGGTGGTGTAGGCGAGGCCGCGCAGCGAGAGCACGGCGACCTCCGTGGTGCCGCCGCCGATGTCCACGACCATCGACCCGATCGGCTCGGTCACCGGCATCCCCGCGCCGATCGCGGCCGCCATCGGTTCCTCGATCAGCCACACCTGGCTGGCGCCCGCGTTGGAGGCGGCGTCGCGGATCGCGCGGCGCTCGACCGAGGTCGACCCCGACGGCACGCAGATCACGATTTCCGGCCAGCGCATGAAGTTGCGGCGGCCATGCACCTTCTGGATGAAGTGCTTGATCATCTGCTCGGCCACGTCGATGTCGGCGATCACGCCGTCGCGCAGCGGGCGGATCGCGTCGATCGAGCCCGGCGTCTTGCCCATCATCAGCTTTGCGTCGTCACCGACGGCGCGCACCCGCTTCACCCCGTTGGTCGTCTCGATCGCCACGACCGACGGCTCGTTGAGCACGATCCCGCGCCCGCGCACATAGACGACGGTGTTCGCGGTGCCGAGATCGATCGCCATATCGTGCGACATGAACTTGAAGTAACGCTGCAGGAACATGCTCTGGTCCGTTCTCTAGCCCCGCCCCGGGACGGATTTTGCGTATCGGTCGCACCACCCGATCGGCGAGGAAAATCCGGCGTCTATCAAGGGGTGCGGAACGCCGCCGCTTGGGCTAGGACAATGCCCATGTCAATACGCCGCCTGCCCGAGCATCTGGTGAATCGCATTGCCGCCGGTGAAGTGGTTGAAAGACCGGCCAGCGCGCTCAAGGAACTGGTCGAGAATTCGATCGACGCAGGGGCCAGGCGGATTTCCGTAAGCCTTTCAGAAGGGGGGCTTTCTGCGATCGACGTCGCCGACGACGGCTGCGGCATGACGCCCGACGAGATCGCGCTGGCGCTGGAGCGCCATGCCACCTCGAAACTGCCCGACGACGCGATCGAGGCCGTCACGACATTGGGCTTCCGGGGGGAGGCGCTGCCCTCGATCGGCAGCGTCGCCGACCTCACCATCGAAAGCCGGGTGCGCGGCGCCGACGGGTGGCATCGCCGGGTCGACCATGGCGAGCTGGTCGGGGAGGGGCCGGCGGCGCTTCCGCCCGGCACCCGCATCCGCGTGTCGAACCTGTTCGCCAAGGTGCCGGCACGGCGCAAATTCCTGCGCTCGGCCCGCGCCGAATATGCGGCCTGCGTCGACGTCATCAAGCGGCTCGCCATGGCGCGGCCCGACATCGGCTTCACGCTGGAGCATGAGGGGCGGCGAGCGATCCTGGTCGCGCCCGACGAGCAGCGGGTCGACCGGGTCGCGGCGCTCACCGACCGCGACCTGGCCCAGAACAGCGTCGCGGTCGATTTCCGGCGGGAGGCGGTGTCGCTGACCGGCGTCGCCGGCCTGCCGACCTTCAACCGCGGCGTCGCCGACCACCAGTTCCTGTTCGTCAACGGCCGGCCGGTGAAGGACCGGCTGCTGATCGGCGCCGTCCGGGGCGCCTATCAGGACATGCTGGCGCGCGACCGGCACCCGGTGATCGCGCTGTTCGTCGAGCTTCCCGGCGACCAGGTCGACGTCAACGTCCATCCCGCCAAGACCGAGGTGCGCTTCCGCGATCCGGGGCTGGTGCGCGGCATGATCGTCGGCGGCCTGCGCGCCGCGCTCGACGAGGCCGGGCATCGCAGCGTCCAGCGGCCCTCGGTCGCGGCGCTCGGCAACTGGCAGGCTGGCGGCCTGCCGACCGCGTCGTCGACGGCGCCGGCGATCCCCAACGGCTTCGCCTTCGGCGCCGCCGCCGAGCGGAGCGGGCAGGGCAGCGTCTGGGACCGGGTGGCCGACTTCGCGCCGGCGCCGATGGCGCGGGCCGAGCCCGCCTACAGCCCGCCGCCGCAGCAGGCGAGCTATCCGATGGGCGTCGCGCGCGGCCAGGTCGCCGCCACCTATATCGTCGCCGAGGCCGAGGACGGGCTGGTGATCGTCGACCAGCATGCGGCGCACGAGCGGCTCGTCCTCGAAAGGATGCGGCGGGCGATGGCCGACGGCGGCGTCGCGCGGCAGGCGCTGCTGCTGCCCGAGGTCGTCGAACTCGACGAGGTCGGTTGCGACCGGCTCGAAACGCGGATCGCCGAGTTGGCCGAGATGGGACTCGAGCTCGAACGCTTCGGGCCCAAGGCGATGCTGGTGCGGGCGACGCCGGCCTTGCTGGGGCAGGGCGACGTCCACGGCCTGATCGTCGACCTGGCCGACGAGCTGGCGGCCTATGACGAGGCGCTGTCGCTCAAGGAAAGGCTCGACCATGTCGCCGCCACCATGGCCTGCCACGGATCGGTCCGCGCGGGCCGGACGCTGTCGGTCGCCGAGATGAACGCGCTGCTCCGCGAAATGGAGGTGACGCCGCATTCTGGCCAGTGCAACCATGGCCGGCCGACCTGGATCAAGCTCGGCCATGGCGACATCGAGAAGCTGTTCGGGCGCAAGTGACCGTCGATCATTCGTCGCGGCCGTAGACGTCCTTCAGGAAGCCGATGCCGCGCTCGGTCGGCGTCGCGGTGATATAGGTCAGATAGACGGGGATCGGCGCCGGCAGCGCCACGTCGCGCTCGGGCTGCTTCGACGCGGCGGGGAGGGGGCGTCCGAACATCAGGCGGTACAGGCCCGGCGCATCCTGGAGGCGGATGCAGCCGTTGCTGAGATGCCGGTCGGCTTTCGACAGCAGCCCCTTGTCGGGCGTGTCGTGGAGGTAGATGCCGAGATCGTTGGGGAAGATGAACTTGACCCGCCCCATCGCATTGTCGCGGCCGGGAAGCTGGCGCATCCGCACCAGCTTGCGGCCCGCGGCGACCGCCGGCCAGTCGACCTCGTCGCCGGCGAGGCGGCGCGGGGAGGCGCTCCAGTCGGACAGCACCTCCATCCGCAGCGAGGCCGGCGTCGCGCCGGCGACGATCTTCGGGGCGAGCCTGCGCTGGATCAGATAGTCGGGGACATTCCAATAGGGGTTGAGGACCGCGTAGCGGACCATGCCGGCCAGCATCGGCGTCTCGGTCTCGGGCGCGCCGACGACGACGCGCATCATCGCGCGCTGCTTGCCGCCCTCATAATACCAGAGCCGCGCCGACGCCGCGTCGACGACGACATGGCGGGTCCATGGACCTGGCAGCAGCCGGGCGCGATCGAGGTTGAGGCGCAGGCGCTGGACGGTCTCGCGCGGGCTCTTGCGCTCCCGGGCCTGGGCGAGCAGGGCGCGCAGCCGGACATAATGCGGGCTCATCCATCCCATCGTCGCGATATAGCTGCCGAGCGACGGCTGCAGCGCGGCGCCCCTCAGCGCGGTCCGCGCGGTGGCGGGGCGCGGCTTGAGCTCGGGGTCGAGATATTTGATGCGGACGCCGCGCGGCTTGCGGACGTCGGCGACATAGTCGGCGAAGGCCGCCGACAGCGCCAGTTCAGCCTCCGCAATCGCCTGCGGATCGGCGGAGCGTCCCTTGGCGACGAGGGCGCGGAGCCGGTCGATGCGATAGGAGGACGGATCGAGGCCGTCGAGATCGGCGGTCTTCAGCATGGCGATCAGCGTGTCGGCCTCGGGGCCGATCCGGCCGCTCGACGCCCAGAGCGGCCAGAAGCCGCGCGTGGCGTAGAAGCTCGCGATCTGGCCACGGCCCTGGTCACGGATGGCGAGCGCGATCGCGCGTTGCCCGGCGACGGGCTTGGCCCTGGCGGCGATCTTGGGTTTGGCGGCTTCGGCGGAGACGGTCGTACAGGCGAGCCCGGCCAGCAGGAGCAGGGCAAGCTGGGGAATGCGGACGCGCCGCATTCCCCCGAAGTGGGCGATCAGCCCCGTTCCCCGCGGCGGGTCGGCGGCGGGGGAGGCGGCGGCGGGGCCGGCGGCAGGTTCGGGTGATAGATGCCGTCGGCCGAATAATAGCCGTCGACGATCCCGTCGCCGTCGCGATCGGCGGCGACGCTGCCGGGAACGGCGCCGGGCGGCGGCGGCGGCGGCGCGGCGGTCGCGACCTCCTCGCTTCTCTGCGTGCTGGCGCAGGCGCTGAGCATCAGCGCCGTGGCCATCGACATGGCGATCAATCTTATCTTCATCGGGCAACCTCCCTTGGGCTGGCGCCGCGGACTGGCGGGCGACGGTCCAGCCGGACCGCACGGGCAAGCAGGCTGCCCGTTCGATGGCTGGAAGATGAACGGCAACGCCCGACATCGCCAACTGGTTGCGCCCGCGCGCCGACCGGCTTGCTTGTGTGACCCGGAATACATTCGGGACGGAGCCGGAAGGAAAGGGCGGAATTGCCGCCGGCTCCGGTTGTGCTACCCTGGCCGCGATCCCTTCCGAGGAAAATCGTCCATGGCGAAGCTCATATTCGCATTGAACATGTCGCTGGACGGCTATGTCGACCACATGGAATTCGCGCCCGATCCGGTGCTGTTCCGGCATTGGATAGACGACATGCGCGGCCTGACCGGCAGCCTGTACGGCCGGCGCATGTACGAGGTGATGCGCTATTGGGACGAGGAGCATCCCGAATGGGATGCGGAACGCCACGCCTATGCGGCGGCGTGGCGGAGCAAGCCGAAATGGGTCGTGTCGCGCTCGCTGACGTCGGTCGGCCCCAATGCCATTCTGGTCGACGGCGAGGTGGAAGCGGTGGTCCGCGACCTGAAGGCGCGACTGGACGGGGTGATCGAGGTTTCCGGGCCCGAGCTGGCGCACGGCCTAGCCGACCTCGGGCTGGTCGACGAATATCGGCTCTATGTGCATCCCGTCGTGCTCGGCGGCGGCAAGCCGTTCTTCGCCGGTCCTCGGTCGCGGCTGCGCCTGGTCGCCAGCGATCGGATCGGCGAGAGCGTGATCAGGCTGAGCTACGTTCCTGTTTAGGGTCTTCCGTCATTCCCGCGAAAGCGGGAATCCATGGACGGCGGCCCGCAAGAGGTCGAATGTGCCGTGACCGTGGATTCCCGCTTTCGCGGGAATGACGACAGGGGCAAGGGTAAATCCAATAGTCCGATAATATATATTATGTTAAATCACGATATAAGCGGGCCGGCTGTTTCGGCGATTATCCAGCCCTCTCAAGGGCTTCCGATTTATGCCCCCCGGCCGAGCAACAGCACGATCGCCGTCGCCGCCATGAAGATCACCGCCCAGATCAGCGCAAGCCGGACCAGCCGCCCGGCCGGCAATTGTCGCCGCGCCAGCGCCGGCGCCACGAGAATCAGCATCGCGACGATCGCGATCAGTCCGACGATCCTGTCTCCGCTCATGGCTGCACCTCCAGTCCGTCATAGGCCGGCTCGACGCCGTCCGGCAGGCTTTCGCCGAGCCGCGCATAGTCCATCGACTGGTCCATATGCGTCAACAGCGCGCGGCCCGGCGCGCAGGTCCGGATCGCGTCGAGCGTCATGGCGAGATGCGCGTGCGTCGGATGCGGCCGCGCGCGCAACGCATCGACCACCCAGATGTCGACGCCGCTGAACAGGCCGATCATCTCGTCAGTAAATACATGGAAATCAGTCGAATAGCCGATCGACTTCCCATCATGATCGAAGCGTAGCCCGGCGCTGAAGATCGATCCGTGCGGCTGTGCGACGCAGCGGATGCGGATGTCGCCGATCGTCATGTCGGGTTCGAGCACCCCCGGCTCGACCGTCGGCGGATAGCCGTCGCGCCCGGTGAAGACATAGTCGAAGCGCCGCCTGAGCTGCTGCATCGCCTCGGCATAGGCATAGCCCGGCACCGGCGCGCGGCGCGCATGATATATCTGCCGGACGTCGTCGATGCCATGGCAATGATCGGCATGGTCGTGCGTCCACAGGATCGCGTCGATCGCGATGACGTCGGCGTCGAGCAGCTGCTGGCGCATGTCCGGCGTGGTGTCGACGAGCAGCCGGGTCGTGGCGCTTTCGACCAGGATCGAGGCCCGGCTGCGCCGGTTGCGCGGCTCGGCCGGGTCGCAATCGCCCCAGTCATTGCCGATCCTGGGGACGCCCGACGACGTTCCGCAACCCAGGACCCGGAGCTTCATCTCGTCGCTTTCGTGAACAAGTTGAAGAAGTTGTCGCTGGTCCTCGCGGCCAGATCTTCGATATCCCAGCTGAGCTCGCTTGCCAGCAGCCGCGCCGTGTCGACGACGAAGGCCGGCTCGCACGGCTTGCCTCGATGCGGCACCGGCGCGAGGAACGGGCTGTCGGTCTCGATCAGCAGCCGGTCGCGCGGGATGAGATGCGCGGTCCGGCGCAGGTCGCCGGCATTCTTGAAGGTCACGATCCCCGACAGCGAGATGAAGAAGCCGAGATCGAGCATCGCGCGGGCGAGGTCGGCGCTGCCGGTGAAGCAGTGGATGACGGCGGTGAACGCCCCCTTCCCCAGCTCCTCGGCCATGATCGCCTTGGTGTCCTCCTCCGCCTCGCGGGTGTGGACGATCAGCGGCAGGCCGGTCTGGCGCGCCGCGGCGATGTGGCGGCGGAAGCTGGCGCGCTGCCGGTCGCGGTCCGACTTGTCGTAGTAAAAGTCGAGCCCGGTCTCGCCGATGCCGATGACGCGCGGATGCTCGGCCCGCTCGACCAGCAGCGCGGTCTCGACGTCCGCATGGGTGTCGGCGTCGTGCGGGTGGATGCCGACGCTGGCCCAGACGTCGGGCTCATGCTCGGCGGTCGCCAGCACCGCGCTCCATTCGGAGGCGCGGGTCGAGATGTTGAGCATCGTCGAGACGCCGGCCGCGCGCGCCGCCGACAGCACCTCCTGCTGGCGATCGGCGAGCCCGGAATAGTTGAGGTGGCAATGGCTGTCGACGAACATCAGGCGTCCGCCGTTTCCAGCTCGAGCCGCGGGAACAGCGGCACCGGCTGCGCGACCCGATAGCCCGAGGCGCGCAGCTCGTCATACCAGGCCTGGCTCTCGATCGCCGCGAAGTCGCGCGCGTCGGCGGCGACGCCCATCTGGTCGAGCAGCTTGCCCGCGCTGTCCGGGATGATCGGCAGGATCGTTATGGCGAGGTCGCGGATCACCGCGAACAGCGTACCCAGCACGGTCTTCATCCGCTCCGGATCGGTCTTGCGCAGCGTCCAGGGCGCCTGGGCGTCGACATATTGGTTGCAGGCGAACACCGCCTTCATCCATGCCTCGATCCCGATCGAGAAGGCGAGTTGCTCGAAGGCGCGCGGCGTCTCGTCGAGGCAGGCGGTCGCGACCGCGCGGACCAGCGCGGCATCGTCCTCGGTGCGGTCGAGCGCGGGCAACTCGCCGTCGAGATTCTTGAAGATCATCGACAGGGTGCGCTGCGCCAGATTGCCGAAACTGTTCGCCAGCTCGGCATTGGCGCGGTTGACGATCGCCTCATGGCCATAGCTGCCGTCCTGCCCGAAGCTGACTTCGCGGAGCAGGAAATAGCGAAGCTGGTCGACGCCGTAGCGTTCGGCCATCGTCATCGGATCGACGACATTGCCGACCGACTTCGACATCTTCTCGCCCTTGTTGAGCAGGAAGCCATGGCCGAACACCTGCTTCGGCAGCGGTATCTTCGCCGACATCAGGAAGGCCGGCCAGTAGACGGTGTGGAAGCGGACGATGTCCTTGCCGATCAGGTGCAGGTTCGCCGGCCAATACCGGCCAAGCGCCGCATCGCGGTCGGGATAGCCGATGCCGGTCAGGTAGTTGGTCAGCGCGTCGACCCAGACATACATGACATGGCCCGGGCTGCCCGGCACCGGCACGCCCCAGTCGAAGCTGGTGCGCGACACCGACAGGTCGCTGAGCCCGCCCGAGACGAAGCTGACGATCTCGTTGCGGCGGGTTTCCGGCCGGATGAAATCGGGCTGGTCGCGATAGAGCTGGAGCAGCGGCTCCTGATATCGGGACAGCCGGAAGAACCAGCTCTCCTCCTTGGTCCATTCGACCGGGGTGCCCTGGGGCGACAGTTTCTGTCCCCCTTCCCCGTCGGTCAGCTCCTTCTCGTCGTAGAAGGCCTCGTCGCGGACCGAATACCAGCCTTCATAGCGATCGAGATAGAGATCGCCATTGGCCTCCATCGCCTGCCAGATCGCCTGGCTGGCGGCGTAATGATCGGCGTCGCTGGTGCGAATGAAGCGATCGCAGGAGATGTTGAGAGTCTCGCACATCTCCTTGAAATAGGAGGACATCTCATCGGCCAAGGCGCGCGGCGTGATGTCGCGTGCGCGCGCCGCCTGGGCCATTTTCAGGCCATGTTCGTCGGTTCCCGTCTGGAAACGCACGTCGCGGCCCATCGACCGCTGGAAACGCGCGATCGCGTCCGCCGCGATCGCCTCATAGGCGTGGCCGATATGCGGGCGGCCATTGGGATAGCTGATCGCCGTGGTGATGTAATAAGGTTCCGACATGGGTTCAGCCATTAGGCAGAGGCTCGGCAATCCGCAACGCCCGGATTGACCGGAAGTGCCCCGCCAAGGTTATCGAGCGGGCGCCGGCGCCAGCTTCGCCAGCATCGTCGCCAGCTCGAACACCGTGGTCGATTGATCGAGCGAGAGGTGGACCGCGCTCTCGCCGATCCGGCGGGCGTCCTCCCACAGCGCGATCGCCTCGGCCAGCGCCGGCCCCTGGCGGCCGCGCGCCTCGGCCGCGATCCGCGCCGGCACCCGCTCCAGATAGGCTTCGTAGCGCGCCTGCGCGGCCTTGGTGCCGAGCTGCTTCGACAGGATGGCGCGAACCGCGTTGGTCGGATCGCCCTGCCCCACCAGCCGGTCCATCGCCGCGTCGAGCGCCGCGATCTCGAGCCCGGCGAAGCCGAGCGCGCGGCCTGGCGAGCCGTTGCCGACGCTTACCAGCGAGTCGATCTCGTCGCCCGGCTCCTCGGGCAGCGCGCGGCGCAGCGCCAGCCGCATGTCGGCATCGCCGAGCGGCGCGAAGCGGAGCTGGCGGCAACGCGAGCGGATCGTCGGCAGCAGCCGGCCCGGCGCATGGCTGATCAGGAAGAAGGTGGTGCCGGCGGGCGGCTCCTCCAGATTCTTGAGCAGGGCGTTGGCGGCGGGGCGTTCGAGGTCGTCGATCGCATCGATGATCACCACGCGGCGCGGCGACAGGCTGGGCGTGGTCGCGAACAGGCTCTGGAGCGAGCGGACCTGCTCGATGCTGATCGACCGCGCCAGATCCTCCGACTTGTCCTTGGTCAGCCGCGCGAGGATGCGGATATCGGGATGGCTGCCGGCGCGGATATAATTGACGATCGGGTGATCGTCGGGCGTCTCGATGCCGGGCAGGCCGACCCGCGGCCCCGCCGCGTCGGCCAGCAGCCGGGTCGCCGCCGCCAGCGCGAAGCTCGCCTTGCCGACGCCCTCGGGGCCGGTCAGCAGCCAGGCATGGTGCAGCCGCCCCGAATCCGCCGCCTCGCGGAACGCCGCGACCTGCTCGTCATGGCCGACCAGGCTCATGGCAACAGGTCCGCCAGCGCCTCGATCAGCCGCGCGGTCACCTCCTGCGGCGACCCTTGCGCGTTGATCGTGCGGATTCGCGCCGGTTCCTGCGCCGCGATCCTGCGGAAGCTGTCCGCGACCCGGTCGTGGAAGGCCTCGTCGCGCTTCTCGAACCGATCGCTGTTGGCGATCCCGGCCTCGGCCTGACGGAAGGCCGCGTCGAACACCGGCATGTCGAGCAGCAGGGTGCGATCGGGCAGGTAGCCGGCGCTGCCGATCGCGTGCAGCGTCCGGATCGCCTCGTCGCCGAGCCCGTCGGCGCCGCCCTGATAGGCGATCGAGCTGTCGAGGAAGCGATCGCACACCACCCAGCGTCCGGCCTCGATCGCGGGCCGGATCGTCCGCGCGACATGGTCGGCGCGCGCGGCGGCGAACAGCAGCGCCTCGGCGCGCGCGTTCCAGCGGTCGGCGGCGCCTTCGAGCAGCAGGCGGCGGATCGCCTCGGCGCCGTCGCTGCCGCCCGGTTCGCGCGTCTCGACCACGTCGAGCCCGCGCGCGCGCAACGCGGCGGCCAGCGCCTTGGCCTGGGTCGACTTGCCGACCCCCTCCCCGCCTTCCAGGGTGATGAATCTACCGGGCACGGCCTCAGGCGAGGCCGAACAGCCAGCGCAGGCCCGCCATCATCCGGTTGAAGAAGCCGGCCGTGCCGACGTCCTGGTCGGCGACGAGCGGCAGCTTCTGCGGCACCATGTCGGGACCGCTGACGACGAGGTCGGCGATATGGTCGCCCTTCTTGAACGGCGCCTTGATCGGCCCCTGATAGACCACCTTGGTCTTGAGGTCCGAACCCAGCCCGGCCGGGACGGTGACGACCAGGTCCTTCGGCGCGACCAGGCCGACCTCGCGCTCGTCGCCGAGCTGGACCTCGGCAGTCTGCACCTTGCGGCCCTTCGGCACGACCGGCTTCGACTGCCAGGAGCGGAAGCCCCAGTTCATGAAGGAGACCGACTGGTCGATCCGCTGGTTGAACGAGGTCAGTCCCGACAGGACCATGACGAGACGGCGGCCATTCTGCTCGGCCGAGCCGGTGAAGCCGAAGCCGGCCTCCTCGGTATGGCCGGTCTTGAGGCCGTCGGCGCCCGCCACGCGGCCGAGCAGCGGGTCGCGGTTCGCCTGGGTGATGTCCTGCCCGCCGCCCATCGTCTTGCCCCAGGTGAAGCTGGGGCGGCTGTAGAAGGTCTTGTAGAGCTTGGGGTGCTCCTCGATCGTCTTCTCGGCGAGCGTCGCGAGGTCGCGCGCGGTGACGTAGGTGGCGCCGCCGTCGGGCCAGCCGTTCGACGTGCCGAAATGGCTGTTGGTCAGCCCCATCTCCTTGGCGCGGCGGTTCATCAGCGCGACGAACGCCTGCTCGGTGCCCGAGATATGCTCGGCCAGCACGACGCAGGCGTCGTTGCCCGACAGGGTGACGATGCCGAACAGCAGGTTGGCGACGCTCACCTGCTCGCCGGGGGACAGGAACATGGTCGATCCCGCCGCCGGGCCGTGCCACTGCTTCCACGTCTCGGGCCGGACGGTGGCCATGGCGTCGAGCTTGAGCTCGCCCTTCTGGATCAGGTCGAAGGCGACATAGACGGTCATCATCTTCGCCATCGACGCCGGCGGCATGCGCAGGTCGGGATTCTTGGCGTAGAGGATCGCGCCCGACGAAAGATCCTTGAGGAACGCGACCGGCGCGGGCGTGTCGAACGGCGGCGCGGCGGCCTCGGCCGGGATGGCCGCCATCAGGAAAACAGCCGAAAGCAGGGCGATCTTGCTGCGCGTCATTGCCTGGAAATTCCCTCCGAACCTTGCATGTCGACCGAACCGGCGCCACCGGCGATGCGGACCAGCCGGGCATCCTGATAGCCGTAGGACCGGGCCTGCGCCAGCGCGGTCGTGGCTTCCATCTCATTCTTATAGGGGCCCATCCGGACCCGCCAGAGATTGCCGACCGGCTCGACCCGGCCGGCGACGATCTCCGCGATCTCCTCGGCGCGCGCGCGGTTGCCGACCGCGGTCACCTGGATGAACCAGCCGCCGACCGGCACCGCCTCGTCGGGCACCGCGGCGGCGACCCGCGCCGGCGCCCTGGGCTCGGCCGGGCGCGTCGCGAAGCGCCGGTTGAGCGCGGCCAGTTCGGACGAGGAGGCGTAGGGCCGGTCGGATGCCGGCCGGCCCCAGCGCAGCGCGAGCCGATCGGCATCGGACGGATAGACCCGGCGCACCCGCACCCGCGAAACCCCGGCCCGCTCGATGCCGAGCAGCTGGGCCGAGCGGCGCGACAGGTCGATGATCCGGTTGGTGACGAACGGGCCGCGATCGTTGATGCGGACGACGATCGTCCGGCCGGTGTCGAGCGCGGTCACCTCGACATAACTGGGCAGCGGCAGCGTCTTGTGCGCGGCGCCGACCCGATCCATGTCGAACTGCTCGCCATTGGCGGTCTGCCCGCCGTGGAACTGCGCGCCGTACCAGGAGGCGAGCCCGACCTCGTCATAGCCCGCCTCGTCGGACGGATAATACCAGACGCCCGCGACCTGATAGGGCTTGCCGACCTTGACCGGCGTGTCCGACGCCGGGCCCTGCGGCGTCGGCCGGTGCGCAGGGCCCGGCCGGCCGGGACGCGGGACGCCGCAGCTCGCCAGCAGCAGGGCCAGGCCGAGGAGCGCGGCGCTATGCGACGCCCGCATCATTCGACGATCGCGTCGCCAAGCAGGCCGACCGACAGCGCGTAGAAATTGGAGCAGTTGTAATCGAGGATCGAGCGGTAGTTGGTGGTCAGCAGATAGCCGGTATTGCCGTTGCCGTCGGGCTCGATCAGCGTCGCCAGCTCGTTCTCGGCCGGCACCCGGCCGCTCAGCATCATCAGCCCCTTGTCGCGCCATTCGGCGATGGTCAGCCAGCGGCTCTGCCGGGCGAAGACGCGCGGGCAACGCGGCGACGACAGGGGCGAGCGGATCGCCGCCCGGTCGATCCCCTCGGGAACGCGCACCGCCACGCCCCAGGGGACGCCCTTCTTCCAGCCCGCGTCACGCAGATAATTGCCGATCGAGGCGAGCGCGTCGGGCTCGCTGCGCCAGATGTCGGCCTTGCCGTCATTGTCGCCGTCGATCGCGAGGCGCAGATAGACGCTCGGCAGGAATTGCGGATAGCCGGTGGCGCCTGCCCAGCTTCCCTTGAGCTGGCTGCGGGGCACGCCGCGGTTCATCAGCAACAGCGTCTTGAGGAACTCGTCGGCGAACAGTTCGCGCCGGCGGCCCTCATAGGCCAGCGTGCCGAGCGCGTTGAGCAGGTCGAAATTGCCCGTGAAGGTGCCATAGCCGGTCTCGTGCCCGTAGATGGCGAGCATGATCTGCTCGGGCACGCCCGTCTCCTGCTCGATCCGCAGCAGCAGCGGACGGAGCGAGCCGTAGCGCGAGCGGCCCATGTTGATCCGGACCCGGTCGACATGGCTGGCCAGATAGGGCGCGAAGGGCGGCGGCGCGGCGGTGCTGGTGGGGCTCGCCCCGGGCTGGCCGCGATCGAGCCGGACGACCCGAGCGTTGAAGCTCAGCGTCGGCAGGGTCGCGTCGAACAGCGTCGGCGAAATCCCCATCGCCAGCGCGCGCGGGCGCAGCGTGGCGATGAAGGCGCGCATCCGGCTGTCCTCGGTCGGAACCGCGGCGGCGGGCGCATCGGTCAGCCGCGCCGCGTCGTCGGGCGCCTGCCCTTCCTCCAGCGCCGGCTGCGCGACCGCCGGCACCACCCCGGCCGCCGCCGCCATCAAAGCCAAGGCGGCGACCGCCCTACGCAACACCGAACTTCGCATTCCAACCCCTTTGTCCGCAGCCTGCTTGCCACAGCTTGGACCGGGGGTGAAATGCTTTGATCGCGCGACTTGCACGAAAGGCCGCAGCAGCGATAAGGGCAGGCATCCCTCGGGCCGACCCGACGGAGAGGTGGCCGAGTGGTTTAAGGCAGCGGTCTTGAAAACCGCCGTGGGTACAAGCCCACCGTGGGTTCGAATCCCACCCTCTCCGCCATTCCGCCGGCACGAGCCTGGACGTGGGGGCGGTCATGTCGTTTCAGCCGTTCGGCTACAAATTCGAGATTCACTCCCCCGTTTCGTCGACGCTTTTGAAAACCAGGCTTCGCGCGCGGAAAAAGGGGTGGTTCCATCGCCAGGCCGGCGCCCGGGGGTGGATCGTTGGCCCGTTCGTCTGCTTATGGTTTCGTGCGTCCGATCGCTACGGCCCGCTATTGGTCGGCGTCCTTTCCGACGATGGGTCCGGTTGCCGCATCAGGGGACGCGCCGGATCGGACCTGAACGGCATGGCGGCGTTCGTCCTGATGCTCCCCTTCCTCATCGGGCTGACCGGCCTGGGCATGGCGCATCAGGAACCCGGCGCAGGGCGGTTCGCCTTCATCGCGGTCATCGTCGTCCTCGTGAGCCCGTTCATGCTCTGGGTGGCGCATTCGAACCGGAAGGATGCGGAGCCGCTCGTGCGTTTCCTGCGCGACGTCGCCGACGAGCGCGCAGGGCCCGGGCGCTCGCGGCCCGATCGCGTGTCGCTTTCCGGGAATTTGGGATTGTTCATATCGGGTGAACCAGCACCCCATCCCTTGAACTCGGATATGCTCTATGATGCGCTGCTTCGAACCGGCACCGATGAATTCATCGTCCTCGAACGGTCCGAGCACGACTATCTTCAGATAGCCTCCCGCGCCGGCGAATTCCGTATCGAGATGAGGGACGGAAGCCATCTGCGTCACTATCTGGCCCGGCGCGTCGGGAAAACCACGGCAAAACGACGCACCGCGAATTTTGATTTCGAGTTCGAAGAAGCGCTCGGCGCAGCGTTCGGCTACGCCACCGGAGGCGATCTTCCCAAGATTATCGCCTGGGAAAAAATGGACATGCCCCCGCCGTCAGGCTGATTGCGCCCGCAGCGCCGCCTCGACGATCTCGGTCGCGCCGGTGACGTCGGGGTAGCAGAGGCCCGGCTCGGCGCGGAAGCGCTCCATGAAGGCCCGTTCGGCCGCCAGCCATTTGAGGCTGCCCTCGATCGCCTCGTCGAGCTGGTCGCGCGGGATGACGACGACGCCGTTGTCGTCGGCGAGGATCGCGTCGCCGGGCGCGACCGCGACGCCGCCGCAGCTGATCGGCACGTTCATCTCCCCGCCCATGCCGCGATATTTGGTGGTGACGGGGCTGATGCTGCGCGCCCAGATCGGCAGGCCGGCCTCGCGGGCGTCGTCCATGTCGTTGACCGCACCGTCGACGATCACGCCCTCCAGTCCGGTCGCCGCGGCGGCGTGGATGGTCGCGCCGCCCCAGTTGCAGGTGCGCTGGTCCTGCCCCCGGTCGATCAGCAGCACATCGCCGGGCCGGGTGAACTTGAGCGCGTAATGCGCCATCACCGAATCGGGCACGGTGATCCGCACCGTGACGGCGGTGCCGACGATCTTGCTGCCCGGGATGCGCGGGATCATGCCGCCGTCCATGAAGCCGGCCTCGAGGTGGTGGCCCACCGTGCCGGTGTCGAGCTCCAGCAGCGCGGCGCGCTGGTCGGCGCGCATCTGCTCGGGCATCGGGTTGACGACATAGATGCGCCGTTCGGGAAGCATCGCCATGATCAGGTCATCCTTGCAGAAAGTGGGAGGACGGAACGGCAGGGCGGGCGCGGCCGCCCTGCCCCGGCCGGTCAGAAGCGGTAGCGCATCTCGACGCCATAGGTGCGCGGCTCGCCCCAGACCGCCTGGTCGAGGCCGCCGAACACGCGGGCATAGGTGCGATAGTCCTGCTTGGTGAGGTTCTTGCCCCACAGCGCGATCATCAGGTCGCCGACCTCATAGCCGATCCGCGCGTCGATCAGCGTATAGCCGGACTCACGATATTTCGGCAGCTTCTCGGGCTGGAGGTACATGTCGCCGGTATAGGTGGCGCTGCCGACCAGGAAGACCTCGCCCGGTCCGGCCGGGAAACGATATTCGGCCTGCCCGCCGATCATCCAGTCGGGGGTGAACTCGATCCGGTTGCCGGCATAGGAGACCGCCACCGTCGAGCCGATCGTCGAATAGTCGAAGCGGGTATATTTGGCGTCGAGATAGGAGGCGTTGCCCGACAGGCTCAGCCCTTCGAACGGCCGCAGCGTCGCCTCGACCTCGAAGCCCTTGATCCGCGCCTTGCCTGCGTTGGTGACCTGGACCGACGAGACGGTGCTCGCCCCGGTCGGCACGATCTGGGCGACCTGCTTGTCCGAATAGTCCATGCGGAACGCCGCCAGGCTGTAGCGCAGCAGCCGGCCGAACAGCTGGCCCTTGATCCCGGCCTCATAGTTGATCACCGATTCCGGGCCAAAGATCAGGTCGCGCGAGATCAGGTTGGCCGCGCCGATCGTGTCGAGGTTGAAGCCGCCCGACTTGAAGCCCTTCGAGACGGTCCCGTAGATCGTCAGTTCGCGGGTCGGCTTGTAGGTCAGGCTGCCCGTCCAGGAGACGTTCTTGTCGGTGCGGCGCAGATCGTCGAAATCATAGCTCAGCACCGGGCCGCGAACCTGCAGATAGTCGCCGGTCTTCTTCTCATAGGTGTAGCGCAGGCCGCCGTTGAGGGTGAGCTGCGGCAGCAGGTCGTAATCGGCGTTGATATAGGCGGCGTAGCTGTTGGTGATCGCCTTGGCACGGTTGAGCGCGCCGTTGGCCAGCGACCCGCCGATATAGATCTTCCGCAGCGCGGTGCCCTTCTGGTGGTAATAATAGAGGCCGCCGACGTAGCGGAACGGGCCGTCGCTGGGCGAGGTGATCCGGAATTCCTGACTCGCCATCTGCACGAAGTCGGTCAAGGGATTGGAGTTGAACAGGTTGATCGGAAGCTGGTCGATGTCGCTCGACACCGTGACGTCGATCTTCCGATAGGCCGAGATCGATGCCAGCACCATGTCGTTCGGCAGGCTGTATTCCGCCGTCAGGTCGGTGCCCCACATGTTGCGCTTGTCGCCATTGGGCTGGTCGCTGTTCGCCTCGAACCGGTTGCCGGTATAATAGGGCGCCGCCGCACCGACCGGCGAATCCATCTGGGTCTGGAGCACGGTGCGCCGGTCGCGGGTGAAGTCGGCGTTCAGCTTGACCTTCAGCGCGTCGGACGGCTTGAAGACGATCTGCGCGCGGGCGCCGCGGCGGTTCTCGTCATTGACGTCCTGATCGTTGAAGATGTTGTGGATATAGCCGTCGCGGTCATAGGTCGCGACGGTCAGCTTGGCCGACAGCGTGTCCGACAGCGGGCCGGAGATGCTCGCCTGCGTCCGGAAGGCGTTGTAGTTGCCATAGCTGGCGTAGACGCTGCCCTCGACGGTGTCGCCGGGCTCCTTGGTGGTGATGTTGATGACGCCGCCGATCGTATTCTTGCCGAACAGCGTCCCCTGCGGTCCGCGCAGCACCTCGACCTGGGCGATCTCGGCCAGGTCGGCATTGTAGCCCGAGGTGCGGGGGATATAGACGCCGTCGAGATACATGCCGACGCCGGCCTCGATGCCGATGTTGCGCGAATCCCCGCCGACGCCGCGGATGGTGAGCTGGGTCGACAGGCTGCCGCGCTCGGTGAACTGGACGCCGGGCATCAGCCGCGACATGTCGCGCAGGCTCTTGATGCCGGCGGTTTCGAGTTGGGCCTGGTCGAAGGCTGTCACAGAGACAGGAACGTCCTGCAGGCTTTCGGCGCGGCGCCGGGCGGTGACGACGATCTCGCCGCTATCGACAGAAGAAACCTCGCTATCGGCGCCGGCTTCGGCCGCGAATACCGCATGGGCGGGCGCCATGCAGAGGATAACGCCAAGCACTTTTATGGATGACCCAGAAATTATCTTCTTCATGCCCAATCCCCTTCGCAAGTTTATTGATGGTTTATTGGCGACAGGGACTAGGGCTACCATTTCATCGAATAATTTCGAGTTTGATTTAATTATAAATCCCTATCAGCGATTCTTATGAGCCGTAGGCCGGGCGGACGTCCGCCACGGATTCGTGCCGCGTCGAGCGGGCCAACCAGGCCAGCACAGCCGTCGCGACCAGCATCGCAGGGCCGATCACCAGCGCCATCGAGAGCCTGAGCGAGGCGGCGTCGGGGCCCATGCCGGTCGACAGCAGGCCGACGAGGGTCGGCCCGAGCCCGAGCCCGACGACGTTGATGAACAGCACATAGAGGCCCGACACCTGTGCCCGCGCGGCCGGCGGCGTCGCGAGCTGGAGGAAAGCGGGCACCACGCCCATCGGCATCGAGGCCGCGAAATGGAGACCGCCCACGACCAGCAACAGCCCCACCGGGCCGCTCGGCAGGGCGAGCGCGAGCGCGAACGGCAGGCCGAGCAGCGCCGCCAGCGCGACGACGCGGACATGCGCATTGACGCTTCCCGAGCGCAGCAGCGCATCGGCGAGCCATCCGCCCGTGAGCAGCCCGACCGGGCTCGCCGACAGCACGACGAGCCCGTAGCGCACCCCGATCACCTCGGCCGGCCAGTGGAACTCGCGGCCGAGCACCGCCGGCATCCACGACACCAGCGCATAGCTGGTCATGATCACCCCCGACATGCCGACGAACAGCGGCAGATAGAGGCCGATGCGCGCCCGGACCGCCGCGACCATCGCCGCGAAGCCGCGCGGCTCGCCGGCTCCGGCGGCGTCGGCCGGCCCGGCGACCCGCTCGGGCTCGCGGATCATCGCGATCAGGATCAGGAAGAGCAGCCCCGGCGTGGCGATGGCGAGGAAGGTCTGCTGCCACGGCCGCAACCCGCCGATCAGGGGTAGGTCCGCCCCGCCCCCGCCGGTGAAATAGCGATAGACATAGCCGGTGATCAGCAGCGCCAGCCCGGCGCCGAGCACGCCGCCGACCTGGAACAGGCTGATCGCGCGGCCGAGCTGCTCGCGCGGGAAGCGGTCATGGACGATCGAATAGCTGGCGGGGGCGAGCCCCGCCTCCCCCGCCCCGACCCCGATCCGCGCGAGCAGCAGTTGGGGGAAGTTGGCGGCGAGCCCGCAGGCGGCCGTCGCGACCGACCACATGCCGACGCCGAGCATGATCGTGCCCTTGCGCGACCAGCGATCGGCGAGCCAGCCGAGCGGCAGCCCCATCACCGCGAAGAACAGGCCGAAGGCGATGCCCTGGAGCAGGCCGATCTCGGCATCGCTGATGCCCAGGTCGGCCCGGATCGGATCGACCAGCAGCGACAGGCCGATCCGATCGACGAAGGACAGGATCAGGGCGGCCATCAGCAGCAGCACGACGAGCCAATCCCTGATCCGTCCCTTTTCCATGTGCATCGCTTCCTTTCGTTGTTCCGATGGCCCTCAGGCCGACAGACGTTCCGCCTCGGCGGCCTTTTCCGCGCCATAGGCGGCGCGGGCCGCCGCCGGCGTCACCCGGCCCTGGCGCAGGTCGGCGGCGATCGCGGCGGCGTCGCGCGCCTCGGGGTCGCCGAAGCCGCCGCCGCCGGGCGTCTCGATCCGCACCGACTGGCCGGGCGCCAGCACCAGCCGGGGCTGGTTGGCGGGTATCTCATGCTCGCCCGGAGTACCCCGGTTGCGGATGATGTGGGCGACCGCCCCCTTGCCGCCGCCGAACACGCCGTCGGCGGGAACGATCGTGCCCTCGCTCGACGCATAGCAGAAGGTGTCGTCGTCGAGCGCGCGGATCTGCCGGGCGATGCCCATGCCGCCGCGCCACTGCCCGGCGCCGCCGCTGTCGGCGACGAGGCTATATTCGTCGACCACCAGCGGATATTCGTTCTCCAGCGCCTCGGCGGGCAGGTTCGACGAGTTGGTGATGTGGACATGGGTGCCGTCGGCGCCGTCATGCCCGGCCCGTCCGCCCGCGCCGCCGCCGATCGTCTCGACATAGACATAGGTGCCCGGCCGCCGCCGGCTGCGGCCGGAGAAGACCATCGCCGGCATCGCGTCGTTGCTCGCCGCCATCACCCGCTCGCGCGGCAGGAAGTGCGCGAAGGCCCCGATCACCGACGCCGCGACCCGCTGCGCGGTGTTCGATCGCATGCCGACCGCCGCCGGAAAGGTCGGGTTGGTTATCGTCCCCTCGGGCGCGTGCATCGTGATCGAGGCGAACATGCCCTCATTGGCCATCAGCTCGGGATCGAGCATCGTCTTGACCGCATAATAGACGCTCGCCAGCATCGCGCTCTTGGGCATGTTGTAGCTGCCCCGGCATTGCGGCCCCGACCCGTCGAAGTCCACCGTCAGATTCTCGCCCTCGACCGTCAGGGTCGCGCGGATCGCCACCGGATCGCCGCCGAAGCCGTCGTCGTCGAGATGGCAGACATGGCTGCCGGTGCCGTCCTTGAGCGCGGCGATGCGGTTGCGCAGCCGCCGGGCGGTATAGGCGAGGATGTCCTCGATCGACTGCTCGACCGCGTCGATGCCGAGCTGGCGGACCAGTTCGAGCATCAGCTGCGCGCCGCGCTCGTTGGCGGCGATCTGCACCTTGAGGTCGGCGACCCGGTCGGCCGGCTCGCGGCTGTTCTGCGCGAGCAGGGTCAGCAGCCCGGTGTCCAGTTCGCCCTCGCGGACGATGCGGACCAGCGGGATGCGGATGCCTTCCTCGAACACGGTCCGCGCGGTCGGCGAGACCGAGCCCGGATAGGTGCCGCCGACGTCCGAATGATGGCCGATGTTCGCCGCGAAGAAGCGGCAGCGGCCTTCCCAGAAGATCGGCGTGACGATGGTGATGTCGGGGGCGTGGGTGCCGCCCGCCAGATAGGCGTCGTTGCAGATGAAGACGTCGCCCTCGCGGACATTGTCGACGCCATAGTCGCCCAGCACCGTCTCGACACCGCCCGACAGCGAGCCGAGGTGCATCGGGATGTGCGCGGCCTGGGCGATCAGCCGCCCCTTGCCGTCGAACATCGCGACCGAGCAGTCCTTGCGCTCCTTGATGTTGGGCGAGAAGGAGGCGCGGACCAGCCGGTTGCCCATGTCCTCGGTGATCGAGAGCAGGCGGTTGGAGAAGACCTCCATCGCGATCGGATCGAACAACTGGCCCTCGGCCTTGCTGATCGGGGAATCCCTGTCTGCCATGGTCTGCTATTCCTATTCGAAGATCGAAACGATGAGGTTGCCGACCGGATCGACCGTGATGGTCTGGCCGGGCTGGACGATGAGGGTCGAGCTCATCTCCTCGATGATCGCGGGCCCCGCGAAGGTGCGCCCGATGGGCAATTGCCCGCGGCGGTAGATCGACGTCTCCACCCAGCCGGCATCCTTGCCGAAATAGACCGGGCGGCGGCCCTTGACGGCGTCGAGGCCGGGCACCGGCACCGGCGCCGAGACCGGCACCCGCGCGACCCGGCCGATCGCCTGGATGCGGCAGTTGACGATCTCGACCGGGCGGTCGGACACGTCATAGCCATATTCCTGGACATGCTGGCGGCGGAAGCGCTGGACCATGTCGTCGAGCCCGTCCTCGCGGACGTCGTCGAGCGGCACCGACACCTCGAAATTCTGGCCGTCATAGCGTGCGTCGACCATGATCCGGAGCTGGCGGTCCTCTTCGGCCACGCCTTCGCGGACCAGCCAGGCGGTCGCCTCGTCGCGCATCTCGCCGAGCACCGCGCAGACGCGCCGCCAGGAGGCGTCGGCGGCCAGGCTCAGCTCGCTGCGGACGAAGTCCATGTTGATGTCCGACAGCAGGATGCCGCGCGCGCACAGCGTCCCCGGCTCCTGCGGTACCAGCACGGTGCGGATGCCGCAATCCTGGGCGAGGTCGCAGGCATGGAGCGGCCCGGCGCCGCCATAGGCGAACAGCGCGAAGTCGCGGATGTCGTGGCCCCGCTCGGTCGAGACCGAGCGGATCGCGCGGCTCATATTGGCGTTGGCGATGCGCAGGATGCCATAGGCCGCCTCCTCGACCGACAGGCCGAGCGGCCGCGCGATCCGTTCCTCGATCACCGCGCGCGCCGCGGCGGCGTCGACCGGGAGGCGCCCTTCGAGCAGCGCGACCGGATCGAGCCGGCCGAGCACGATGTTCGCGTCGGTGATGGTCGGCTCGGTGCCGCCGCGGCCATAGGCGACCGGGCCGGGCGCCGCGCCGGCGCTGCGCGGGCCGACCTTCAGCGCGCCGGCGTCGTCGATCGCGGCGATGCTGCCGCCGCCCGCGCCGATGACGTGGATGTCGATCATCGGCGTCTTGACCGGATAGTCCGCCACGAGCCTGTCCGACGCGAACAGCGGCTTGCCGCCGACGATGACCGACACGTCGGTCGAGGTGCCGCCGACATCGAAGGTGACGAGGTTGGGGAAATTGGCGAAGCGGCCGATCTCCGCCGCGCCGATCACGCCGGCCGCCGGGCCCGACACGCAGGTCCGCACCGGGATCTCGCGCACCGTCGGCACCGACATCAGGCCGCCGTTCGAATGGACGGTGTCGAGCTCGCCGGTGATGCCGAGATCGCCGACCCGGCCGAGCAGCCGTTCCAGATAGGTGCCCATGCGCGGGCCCATATAGGCGTTGAGCACGGTCGTGGACATGCGCTCATATTCGCGGAATTCGGGCAGGACGTTCGACGACAGGCTGATATAGGCGTCGGGCAGGATCGCGCGGACGATCTCCCCGGCGCGACGCTCATGGTCCGGGCGGCGATAGCTGTGCAGGAAGCAGATCACCACCGCGCCGACCCCGGCCTCGCCGAGCTTACGGGCGGCCTCGGCGACCTGCTCCTCGTCGAGCGGAAGCTCGACCGTGCCGTCGGATAGGGTCCGCTCGTCGACCTCCAGGCGCAGGTCGCGCGGGACCAGCGGGGTCGGCCGGCTGACCGAATAGTCGTAGAGATGCGGGCGGGTCTGGCGGCCGATCTCGAGCGTGTCGCGGAAGCCGCGCGTCGTGATCAACCCGGTCAGCGCGCCCCTGCGCTCGATCACCATGTTGGTCGCGACCGTGGTGCCATGGCCGAGATGGCGGATCAGCGCCGGATCGATGCCATGATCGGCGATCAGCGCCGACAGCCCGGTTCCGATCGCCTCGGACGGATCGTGCGGCGTCGAAGGCACCTTGAAATAATGGACCGAGCCGCGCCCTTCATCGAGCATGGTGAAGTCGGTGAAGGTCCCGCCCACGTCGAACCCTATGCGATACATTCATCTTCCCTCTGGCAAGCGACCGGGCATCCTTTCGGAAACCCATCGAGAGACGACGCATCTGGCCCACCGGATGGCGCCGTCGGTTGCCCTTTGAGTAGCGTCGCCCTTTCGCGGGCGGCCAACGCGATTTTCCGATGGAATGCGATCAGCATTTGTAATCGCGCCCGAAGAACGGGGCCGAACGGGCCGCGCCAAGCTCCGCCGATCGACTTTCATCGGAAGAAACGATTGGGTTTGCCCACCCCCTGTCCGGCTATGGTCGGGACAGCTACCATGGCCATCGCAGGCGACGGAGCGGGACGGACGAGCGGATGAACACACGATTCCTCGAAACCTTCATCTGGCTGGCACGGCTGAAGAGCTTCAGCCGCACGGCCGAGAAACTGCACGCGAGCCAGCCCGCCGTCTCGGGCCGGATCGTCGCGCTCGAGGAACTGCTGGGGGTGACGCTCTACGAGCGCAATTCGAAGGGTTTCGAGCTGACCGCCGCCGGCCGCCGCGTGCTCGACCGTTGCGAACGGATCGTCGAGCTGTCGAACGAGCTGAAGTCGATCGCGACCGAGGACAATGTGCTGGGCCGCCCGGTGCGGATCGGCGCGTCGGACGTGATCACGCTGAGCTGGATGAGCGACCTCGTCGCCGTGCTCGGCAGCAAATATGTCGATTATCAGTTCGATATCGTCACCGACAGCGCCAACAATCTCAGCCGGATGCTGATGGCCGACGAGATCGACATCGCGCTGATCGCCAACGGCATCGACGCCAACCGGATCGTCAACGCGCCGCTGTGCAACTATCGCATCGAATGGCTCGCCAATCCGCGCCGCTTCGACGTCACCAAGCCGATCAACATCGAACAGCTCTGCGAACTGCCGATCATCATGCCGCCGCCCGGGACCCCCGGCTACACCTGGCAGGTCGAATATCTCAAGCGGCACAATCCCAACTATTCGCCCGACCGGCCGTCGCCGCTGCGCATCTCCTGCGGCTATTCGCCGGCGACCGGCATCCAGATGGTGGCGCAGGGCTTCGGCGTGCTGCCGGTGCCGGTGCTGCTCGCGCGGCCCTGGATCGCCTCGGGCGAAGTCGCCCCGCTCAAGGTCAAGGAGAGCTTCCCGGCCTGGGCGATGAACGCCTGCTACAAGTCGCCGCCGACCATCCCGATCATCGTCAGCCTCGTCGAAACCGCGCAGGCGGTCGCCAAGGCCTATGCCGACCGACGGGGCGGATCGGATTTCTGGCCCTGACCGACGAAGGACGACCGACCATGCCGCACGATCCGGCCCTCGCCCGCGCCATCGCGCAGGTCGAGGCCCCCGCCCCGCACCGCCCGGCGATCAGGAGCTTCTTCGACCCGGCGACCTCGACCATATCGCATGTGGTCCACGATCCGGTCAGCCGCGAGGCCGCGGTCGTCGATCCGGTGATCGGCTACGACCCGGCGTCGGGACGCACCGACAACCGCCCGGCGGACGCGATCGCCGCCTATGTGGAGGCTGAGGGACTGCGCGTCGCCTGGCTGCTCGAAACCCATGTCCATGCCGATCATCTGTCCGGCGCGCCTTATCTGCAGGAGCGGGTCGGCGGCCGGATCGCGATCGGCGAGCACATCTCCGCCGTCCAGACCAGCTTCGGCCGCCTGTTCCGGCCGGGCCGCGAATTCGCCGCCGACGGGTCGGATTTCGACCGGCTGTTCGCCGATGGCGACCGCTTCCGCATCGGCGGGCTGGAGGCGACCGTCCTCCATGTTCCCGGCCATACCCCGGCCTGCGTCGCCTATGTGGTGGGCGACGTCGCCTTCGTCGGCGACACGATGTTCATGCCCGACTACGGCACCGCCCGCGCCGATTTCCCGGGCGGCGACGCCCGCCAGCTGTTCCGATCGCTGCGGCGCATCCTGAAGCTGCCGGGCCACACCCGGCTGTTCATGTGCCACGACTATCTCCCCGAGGGCCGCGACAGCTATCAGTGGGAGACGACGGTCGAGGCCGAGCGGCGCGGCAACGTCCATGCCCGCGACGGGATCGGCGAGGACGCGTTCGTCGCGATGCGCGAAGGCCGGGACGCCGGCCTGGCGGTGCCCCGGCTGCTGCTGCCCTCGATCCAGGTCAACATGCGCGCCGGCCATCCGCCGGCTCCCGAGGACAACGGCATCCGCTACCTGCGCATCCCGCTCGACGCCTTTCCGGATTAGTCAGCTGCTCCCATTCCGTCATGCCGGCCTCCGCCGGCATGACGTAGGATCGGAGCCCTATCGGCGGCGCAGCCGCTCGACGATCAGCGCCGCGCCGAGCGCGATCAGGATCGCGGCGCTGTCCGCCACCCAGTCCCAGACGCTGGCGTCGCGCCGCACGGCCGGGATCGCCTGGGTCAGCTCGATCAGGATGCCGAACAGCGACAGGCCGGTTGCGAGCCGCCAGGCGGCGACGGGGCGATAGGCGACCCGACCCAGCAGGGTCAGGACGAAAAAGGCCGCCATATGGTTGACCTTGTCGCCCGCGCCGAGGTCAGGGGCCCGGTCGGCCGGCATGATCGCCAGGCCATAGACGATCAGCAGCGTCGTCCAGAAGACGGGGATCTTGAAGCGGCGGTAGAGGTCGATCAGCGCCATGCCGTGCCCCGAAATGAAAATGGCCGGGCGATACCCGGCCATATCCACGTCCGAATGTTCGGAACCAAGCTTATTTCTTGCCGAGCGTGAGCCCGCCGAAACGCTTGTTGAAACGCGCCACCTGGCCGCCTGCATCCAGCATGTGCGACTTGCCGCCGGTCCAGGCCGGATGCACCGACGGATCGATGTCGAGCTGGAGCGTGTCGCCGGCCGAGCCATAGGTCGAGCGGGTCTGGTAGGTGGTTCCGTCGACCAGCTGCACCGTGATGCTGTGGTAGTCGGGATGGATATCTTTCTTCATCGTCGTCTGGCTCCAGAAAAATGGCTGGTTTCCGACCAGCCGGGAAGCGAAGCGGCGCCTCTACAGCCTCGGGCCCGATAAGGCAAGCGAAGCAGGTGGCTCAGTCGGTGGGCGGGTCCGCGATCATCGCGGTGAAATTGGCCTGGGCGGCGAGCTTGTCGCCGATATAGGCCTTGCCCTCGAACTTGCAGACGCTGCCGCGCTTCTGCGCGAAGGCGACCTCGAGGCGGAGCAGCACGCCGGGCTCGACCGGGGTGCGGAACTTCACCTCGTCGATCGTCATGAAATAGACGAGCTTGCCCGAGCCGGCGAGGCCGAGCGATTCGACCGCCAGCACCCCCGCCGCCTGCGCCATCGCCTCGACGATCAGCACGCCGGGCATGATCGGACGGCCGGGGAAATGGCCCTGGAAGAAATTCTCGTTGATCGTGACGGCCTTTATCGCCGTGATCCGCTCGTCGACCACCAGCTCCTCGACGCGATCGACGAGGAGCAGGGGGTAACGATGCGGCAGCGCCGCCATGACCCGCCGGACGTCCAGCGGGCCAAGGATCTTCGGTGCGTCTTCGCTCATCGAGGGAAGATCAGCGTCCCGCCGGAGCGCCGGCCTGCTCGGCCTGGCCCGGCTGCCAGTTGGCCGGCGGAGTGATCGAGACGCTCGGCACCAGCGCGTTGAGCTGGGTCACGACGTCGGGGGTGAGGTCCGAACCGCCCTGGACGGCGACGACCGCCTCAGGCCCGATCACGACGCCGACCTTCTTCGCGGTCATCGCGGCCTTGAGAGCCTGCTCGACCTTGGCGCCGATCTGCTCCTTCACATAGGCCTGCGGACGGGCGATCGGGGCGGCAAGGCGCTGCAGCTCGGCCTGGGCGGCCTGGCCCTTCTGCTGGAAGGCGCCGATCTTGGCGTCGAGCGTCGCCTTCGGCGTCGCCGGGTTCTTCTGGAGATTCTCGATCTCGGTGCGGAGCGGGCCCAGCTCGCCCTGCAGCGCCGTCTGGCGGGTCTGCAGCGCGGTGAACTGCGCCTTGTAGGTGGTCTCGATCTGGGTCATCGCCGAACGATAAGCGGCCGAATTGGCGACCGCGCCCTCGAGGTCGACGACGGCGACGCCGGTGTTGACGGCGGCGGCGGCCGGCGCCGCGGCCGCCTGGGCATTGGCCGCGACGGGAAGAAGCGCGAGGGCGGCCACGCTGGCCGCCGTCTTCAGGAAGGATTTCATCAGAACTGTGTCCCTACGTTGAAAGTGAAGAGCTTGGTGTTGTCGCCCGGCTCCTTGAGGAGAGCCTTGGCGATATCGATGCGGAACGGACCGAAGGGCGAGTTCCAGTTGACGCCGAAGCCGACCGAGAGGCGCGGCTTGGCGGAGTCGCCGTAGAAATCCTCGCGGAACGGGCTGATCGTATTCTGGGCCTTCGTGTTCATGACACTGCCGACGCAGGGCTTCTTCGACGAGGACGAATAGCCGATCTCGCAGAGCGTATAGGTGCCTGCGTTGTCATTGCCTTCGGCCGTGATGAAGAGCTGGCGGCCCTTGCTGTCGAGCAGCGGCCGCAGCACCGGCAGATAGTTGCCGTCCTCATCCTGCTGGAACGGATAGCCGGGATTCTCCGGCGCGATCAGCGACGGCTTCGACACGCCGAACACGGCGCCGACGTCCATGAAGATCGACGGACGCAGGCCGAGCTCGCGGGCGCCGTTGCCGAGCGGTATCTCCATTTCGAGGCGGCCGCGATAATAGGCCTTGCCGCCGAGCGCGTCGTCATTGGTGTAGTTCTTGTCGTTGACCGCCGCGAACTGGCCGGTGTTGGGATCGATGTAGCGGCGGATCACGCGCGGGCCGACGCCGCGGATGCCGAAGCCGCGCATGTCCGGCTCGCCGAGATAGAAGCGGTCGATCAGGCGGACGTCCTGGCCGAGACCCTTGATGTAGCCGCCCTCGCCGCCTGCCGAGAAGATGAAGCCGCCGCCGATGCCCCAATATTTGGTCGCCTGCACCGAGGTCTTGATATAGCGGACCTTGCCGCCGAGGCCGGCGAAATCCTGGCTGAACACGGCGCGCTGGCCGCGCGACGGGCGGATGCGGTTGTTGAGGTTGTCGAACACCAGCGAGTAGCCGACCGACGAGGTCACCCGGTTGCCGATCGCGTCGCAGAGATAGCGCCCCGCCACCACCGGGTCGCAGGCGTCGCGGATGCCGTCGCCATTGGTATCGGTGTAATAGGTGAACTTGTTCAGCGACACCTGATCATAGCTGAGGCCGTAGCGCGTCGCGAGGGTGATGAACTCGGTCAGCGGCACGCCGGCGCGGAGCTGGAAGCCGGTCGTGGTCTGCTCATAGGTGGTGTTGCGGTCGTTGCCGGCGAAGTTGAACGAGTTGTAGTCGCGCCGGAACAGGTCGACGCCGACCGCGATGTTCTTGTCGAACACATAGGGTTCGGTGAAGCCCAGCTCGATCGACTTCGAATAGGTCGAGTAGCTGACCCCGGCGCGGAGCTCCTGCCCCTTGCCCATGAAGTTGCGCTCGCGGATCGACAGGTCGACGATGAAGCGCTCGAGGCTCGAATAACCCGCCGACACCTGCAGCTCGCCGGTCGACTTCTCCTCGACGTTCGCCTCCAGCACGACGCGGTCGGGCGCCGATCCGGGCTTCTGCTCGACCTCGAACTTGTCCTGGAAGAAGCCGAGCGACTGGATGCGGTCGCGCGAGCGCTTGACCTTGAAGCTGTTGAAGGCGTCGCCTTCCGACAGCCGGAATTCGCGGCGGACGACCTTGTCCTTGGTGTGGGTGTTGCCGTTGATGTCGATCCGCTCGACATAGACGCGGGGGCTCTGGTTGATCTTGAAGACCACCCCCATGGTCAGGTCGTCCTTGTCGCGGTTGAAGTCCGGACGGACGTCGGGGGTGAAGCCGAACACGCCGGTCGCCTCGGTGATGGCGTCGACGGTGTCCTCGACCTGCTTCGCGTTGTACCAGTCGCCCTTCTTCATCGGCAGCAGATATTTGAAGGTCGACGCCTTGATGTCGCGGATCTCGCTTTCGAGGTCGACGTCGCCGAATTTGTAGCGCGAGCCTTCCTCGACGACATAGGTGATGATGAAGTCCTTCTTGTCCGGCGTCAGCTCGGCAACGGCGGACACGACGCGGAAGTCGGCATAGCCCTGCGTCAGATAATATTGACGCAGCTTCTGCTGGTCGTAGGACATGCGGTCGGGATCGTAGCTGGTGCCCGACGAGAAGATCTTGGTGAGGCCGGTCTGCTTGGTCGCCATCTCGCCGCGCAGGCGGCCGTCCGAGAATTTCTCGTTGCCGATGATGTTGATCTTGCGGACCTTCGACTTGTCGCCCTCGTGGATCTCGAAGATGATGTCGACGCGGTTCTGGTCGAGCTGGACCATCTTCGGCTCGACGGTCGCGGCGAAGCGGCCCTGGCGGCGATACAGCTCGATGATGCGGTTGACGTCGGCGCGGACCTTCGACCGGGTGAAGATCTGGCGCGGCGCCAGCTTGATCTCCGGATTGATCTTGTCGGCCTTGAGCCGCTTGTTGCCTTCCAGCACGATGCGGTTGACGACCGGGTTCTCGCGGACCTGGAGGGTGATGTTGCCCTGCCCGTCGTCGCGCACCTGCACGTCGGCGAACAGCTCGGTCTCGTAGAGGTCCTTCAGCGCCTGGTCGAGCGCCTCGCGGGTGTAGCTCTCGCCCGGGGCGAGCTTGACGTAGGAGCGCACCGTGTCGGCCTCGAGACGCTCCGACCCGGCGACGTTGACCGACTTGATGGTGCCCAGCGTCTGCGCCGGTCCCAGCACAACGGGCTGGGCGGCCGGAGCCGCGGGTTCGGGAGCCGGGGCCTGCTGCGCCATCGCCGGCTGCGCCAGCCCGCCGAGCATCGTGCCGACGAGGAGCGCCGACAATAGCCGCGCCCGATGGATGTTCGTCGTCGTCGCCGTCACGCGTTCCCCGCCTCGAAAGAATCCCTGACCCCCGAACGTGGGAGCGTGCGCATGCACTGCCCCAACAAGCTCAGCCGATCAACCCGGCAAGCCGCTCCAGCGCCCCCAGCGAGAGAATATCGTTGAGCGTCACGAAGATCATGAACGACAGCAGCACCGCCAGACCCGATCGAAACGCCCATTCCATCGCCCTTTCCGGCACGGGCCGGCGCGCTATTCCCTCGAACAGGTAGAAGACCAGATGGCCACCGTCGAGCATGGGGATTGGCAATAGGTTGATGAATCCCAGATTAATCGAAATGAGAGCCATCAACATGACGAAGTTGAGCAGGCCCAGCGACGCCTGCTGGCCGGAGACCTGGGCGATCTTGATCGGACCGCCCAATTCCTTGACCGAACGGCGGCCGGTGACGATCTGGCCGAGCGTGTCGACCATCATCCGGACGATACCGAAGGTCTGACGGGTCGCCTCCACCGGAAGCTCGTGAAGCGGCACCGGCACCACGATCTGCGGGCCCGACAGCACGCCGATCGTGCCCTTGCGGAATTCGTTGCCGAAGCGATCGCGCTCGACATTGGCGACCGGCACGACGAACAGCGTCCTCGTCTCAGATCCGCGGACCAGGTCGATCCGCAGCCGCTCGTCGGGGCGGAAGCGGATCATGTCGGCGAGGTCGTCGAACCGTTCGATCGGCCGCCCCTCGATCGCGACGACCCGATCGCCGGGCTGCATCCCAGCCCGCGCGGCCGGCGATCCCTCGATCACCGCCGACACCACCGAGGGGGTGCGCGGCGCGCCATAGGCCGCGAAGAAGGCCATGAAGATGCCGATCGCGACGACGAAATTGGTGAACGGCCCGGCGAAGACGATCAGGAAGCGTTGCCAGACCGGCTTGGCCTGGAAGGTCCTGGCGCGCTCCTCGGGCGGCAGGGCGAGCCATTCGGGGGTCGGCACGCTCGCAGGGTTCATGTCGCCGGCGAACTTCACATAGCCGCCCATCGGCATCCAGCCCAGCTTCCAGCGGGTGCCGCGCGAATCGGTATAGCCGGCGATCTCCCGCCCGAAGCCGATGGAGAAGACGTCGGCCTTCACCCCGCACCAGCGTCCGGCCAGGTAATGGCCGAGCTCGTGGACGAAGATCAACGGCCCAATGACGAGCAGGAAAGCCAATATCGTGAAGAGGATACCGGGACTGTCTGTCACGCCGTCATAACCTCCATCGTCGCCTGCGCGGCCCTGCGGGCGCCGGCGTCGATCGCGAAGATGTCGTCGAGCGAAGCCGGAGCCGGCGGATCATAGCGCTCCAAGGCTTTGCGGACGATTAACGCGATGTCGAGGAAACCGATCCGCCCGTCGAGGAAGGCGGCCACGGCCACCTCGTTGGCAGCGTTGAGGATCGCCGGGCGGGCGCCGCCGGCCGCAAGCACGTCGAGCGCGATCGCCAGCGCCGGAAAACGTTCGAGGTCGGGCGCGAGGAAATCGAGCCGGCCGACCGTCGCCAGGTCGAGCCGGCGGCAGGGCGTCGCCATGCGCTGCGGCCAGGCCAGGCTGTGCGCGATCGGGGTGCGCATGTCGGGCGTGCCGAGCTGCGCGAGCACCGATCCGTCGATATAGTCGACCAGCGCATGGACCACCGATTGCGGGTGGATGATCGCGTCGAACGCCTCGGGCGGCAGCGGGAAGAGGTGGAAGGCCTCGATCAGTTCGAGGCCCTTGTTCATCAGCGTCGCCGAATCGACCGAGATCTTGGCGCCCATCGACCAGTTGGGGTGGCGGACCGCCTGGGCCGGGGTCGCCGCGCGCATCGCCTCGATGCTCCAGTCGCGGAACGGCCCGCCGCTCGCGGTCAGCGTCACCTTGCGGATGCTGCCCGGCGCGGCATGGTCGAAGCACTGGAAGACGGCATTATGCTCCGAATCGACCGGCAGCAGCGTCGCGCCATGCGCGCGCGCCGCGTCGGTCATCAGCGCGCCGGCCGAGACCAGCGATTCCTTGTTGGCGAGCGCCACCGTCCCCCCGGCCGCCAGCGCCGCCAGGGTCGGCCGCAGCCCGGCGATCCCGACGATCGCCGCCATCGTCCAGTCGGCGCCGGCCGCGGCGGCCTCGACGATCGCCTCCACGCCGGCGGCCGCGCGGATGCCGGTGCCGGCGAGCGCCGCCTTGAGATCGTCATAGCGCGCGGGATCGCCGATCACGGCCAGTTCGGCGCCGGTCCGCCGCGCCGCCGCGGCGAGGCCGTCGACGTCGCGCTGGGCGGTGAGCGTGGTCACGCGGAAACGATCGGGCTCGCGTTCGACGAGGTCGAGGGTCGAGGTGCCGATCGAGCCAGTCGCGCCGAGGATGGCGATGCTCCGCGCGGTCACAGCCATCCCCCCGCGACGGCGGCGGCGACCAGCACCGCCACCGGCACCACGCCGTCGAGCCGGTCGAGCACCCCGCCATGGCCGGGCAGCAGCTTGCCGCTGTCCTTCACGCCCGAGCGGCGCTTGAGCCAGCTTTCGAACAGGTCGCCCGCCTGCGCGGCGACCGCGAGCGGCGCGGCGGCGAACAGGCAGAAGGCCGGCAGGCCGCCGGCCCGCGCGACCAGCGCGCCGACGATCGCGGCGGCGATCATCCCGCCGATCAGTCCCGCCCAGGTCTTGTTCGGGCTGAGCGCGGGGGCGAGCTTGGGCCCACCGATCGCGCGGCCGGCGAAGAAGGCGCCGATGTCGGTCGCCCAGACGATGACGAGCGTCCAGAGCGCGAGGACGAGCCCCTGCCCCGCCTGCTCGCGCAGGAAGACGAGCGCGATCGCCGGCAGCGCGGTATAGAGCACGCCGGCGCCGAGCCGCGCGCGGAAGCCGATCACGGCCAGCAGGATCGCGCCGAGCCCGGCCAGGTCGATCGTCTGCGCGATCAGCCGGCCGGAATAGCGCGCCATAGCCGCAGGATCGATGAAGGGCAGCGCCGTCACCATCAGCGCGGCGACGATCGCGGCGCCGACCGCGGCCTGCCACTTGGCGGCCTTGGCCATCGCCGACCATTCGAGCATCATCAGCACCGCCAGCAGCGACGCGAGCGCCCAGAAGGCGGTACCGCCCAGCCACAGCGCGCCCAGCGCCACCGCGATCATCGCGATGCCCGAAAGGATACGGAGCCGGAGTTCGGAGGCCGCGGCCTGTGCCATGACCTTATCGGCCGCCGAAGCGGCGCTCCCGCGCCCCGAAGTCGGCGATCGCGGCGGCCAGCGCCGCGCCGTCGAAGTCGGGCCATAGCGTGTCGACGAACAGCAGTTCGGCATAGGCCGCCTGCCAGAGCAGGAAATTGGACAGGCGCCGCTCGCCCGAGGTGCGGATCAGCAGGTCGAGCGGCGGCAGGTCCTGCGTGTCGAGCCGGCCGTCGATCACCGCGCTGCAGATGTCCTCGGGCGCGAGCCGGCCGTCGCGCACGTCGGCGGCGATCTCCCGCACCGCGCGGACCATCTCGTCCTGCGCGCCGTAGTTGAGCGCCAGCACGAAATCGAGGCGGCGATTATGCTTGGTGCGCTCGACCCCTTCGCGGACCAGGTCGACCAGGTCGCCCTCGAGCCCGTTGATGTCGCCGATCGTCCGCAGGCGGATGCCGTTGCGGTCGAGCTCGGCGACCTCCTTGCGCAGATAATGGCGCAGCAGCCCCATCAGGTCGGACACTTCCTCGGTCGACCGCCGCCAGTTCTCCGAGGAGAAGGCGTAGAGCGTCAGCGCCTGGAGGCCCATGTCGGCCGCGGCCTTGACGGTGGTGCGCACCGCCTCCGCCCCGGCCCGGTGCCCGGCGACGCGCGGCAGGAAACGGCGCTTCGCCCAGCGGCCGTTGCCGTCCATGATGATCGCGACATGGCGCGGCGCCGTCCCCGCGTCCGCGAGGGTGCTGGAGGCGGAGCTGGCCGAAAGGCCGCTCACTTGCCGAGGATTTCCTTTTCCTTCGCCGCGGCCGCCGCATCGACGTCCGAGATGGTCGCGTCGGTCAGCTTCTGGACCTCGGTCTCGCGGCGCTTGCGGTCGTCCTCGCCGATCTCGCCCTTCTTCTCGTCGGTCTTCAGGCTGTCCATGCCGTCGCGACGGACGTTGCGGACGGCGACGCGGGCCTTCTCGGCATATTGGCTGGCGAGCTTGGCCAGTTCCTTGCGGCGCTCCTCGGTCAGGTCGGGGATCGGGATGCGCAGCGTCTGGCCGTCGACGATCGGGTTGAGGCCGAGGCCGGCCGAGCGGATCGCCTTGTCGACCGGGCCGACGTTCGAGCGGTCCCACACCTGCACCGACAGCATGCGCGGTTCGGGCGCGGTGACCGTCGCGGCCTGGTTGAGCGGCATGTGTGCGCCATAGATCTCGACCGTCACCGGATCGAGCAGGTTGACCGACGCGCGGCCGGTGCGCAGGCCGGTCAGGTCGCTCTTGAGCGCTTCGACGGCTCCGTGCATGCGGCGTTCGAGATCGGCCTTGTCATAGGCGGGCATGATGGTCTCCCCTCAGTTCTGAACGGTCGTGGCCGTTCCCGAACCCGCGAGCACCCGGGCGAGATTCCCCTGCTCACGGATATTGAATACCACGATCGGAATGTTGTTGTCGCGGCACAGCGCGACGGCGCTCGCGTCCATCACCTTCAGGTCGTCGGCGAGGACGCGGTTGAAGGTGACGGTCTCGTACCGGATGGCGGTCGGGTCCTTCTTCGGGTCGGCGTTGTAGACGCCGTCGACTGAGGTCCCCTTGAACAGCGCGTCGCAGCCCATTTCGGCGGCGCGCAGCGCGGCGGCGCTGTCGGTGGTGAAATAGGGATTGCCGGTGCCGGCCGCGAAGATCACGATCCGGCCCTTCTCCAGGTGGCGTTCGGCGCGGCGGCGGATGAAGGGCTCGCACACCGTGCTCATCGGGATCGCCGACTGGACGCGGGTGTCGACGCCGATCTGCTCGAGCGCGTTCTGCACCGCGAGCGCGTTCATCACCGTCGCGAGCATGCCCATATAGTCGGCGCTGGTGCGGTCGAAACCCTTGGCGGCGGCGGCGAGGCCCCGGAAGATGTTGCCGCCGCCGACGACGAGGCACAGCTCGTAATGGGTGGCGACGTCGGCGATCTCGCGAGCGACGCGGGCGACCGTCTCGGGATCGATCCCGAACTGCCCCTGCCCCATCAGTACCTCACCCGACAGCTTCAGAAGGATACGTTTGAAGCGCGGGCGATCCATGGGTTCTTCTTCACTTTAATTCTACTGTGTGGCGGGCACCTTAGGGGCAGGTTTCGAACCTGCCAAGCGCCCATAAAAAAGGCCCGCTCTTCCGGGCGTCACCGGAAGAGCGGGCCCTTCTTCGATCCGATCAGCCCTTGACGGCCGCCGCGACCTCGGCAGCGAAATCGCTGGTTTCCTTCTCGATGCCTTCGCCGAGCTGGAAGCGGACATAGTCCTTCAGCGTGATCGAGCCGCCGGCCGCCTTGGCGGCGTTGGCGACGACCTGCGCGATCGGGGTCTTGTTGTCGATCACGAAGACCTGGCTGAGCAGCGCGTTCTCCTTGCGGAACTTCGCGACCGCGCCCTGGACCATCTTCTCGACGATCTCGGCCGGCTTGCCCGACTCGGCTGCCTTCTCGGCGGCGATCGCGCGCTCGCGCTCGATCACGACCGGGTCGAGGCCGTCCTCGGTCAGCGCCTGCGGGAAGGCGGCGGCGATGTGCATCGCGATCTGCTTGCCGACGGTCTCCATCTCGGCGACCGGGGCGTCGCCCTCGAGCGCGACGAGCACGCCGATCTTGCCGAGGCCCGGCACGGCGGCGTTGTGGACGTAGGGAACGACGGTGCCCTTCGACACTTCGACGACCTTGGCGCGGCGCAGCGTCTGGTTCTCGCCGATCGTCGCGATGTTCGACGTCAGCTTCTCCGCCACGGTGCCGCCGCCCGGATAGCCCGCGCCGGCCAGCGCCGCGACGTCGTCACCCGCCGTCAGCGCGAGCTGGGTCACGGTGCGGACGAAATCCTGGAACTGGTCGTTCTTGGCGACGAAGTCGGTCTCCGAGTTGACCTCGACCGCGGCGCCCTTGGTGCCCTCGACGCTGACGCCGACCAGGCCCTCGGCCGCGGTGCGGCTCGACTTCTTGGCGGCGGTGGCGAGGCCCTTGGTGCGCAGCCAGTCGACCGCGGCTTCCATGTCGCCGTTGGTCTCGGTCAGCGCCTTCTTGCAGTCCATCATGCCGGCGCCGGACTTCTCGCGAAGCTCCTTGACGGCAGCAGCGGTGATCTCCGCCATATGCTTTTCCTTTCGTACGAATGCGTCACCCCGGCGCGGGCCGGGGTCTCACAGAAGCGTCGTGCCGGGCACGACCCGCGAGATCCCGGCCTAGGCCGGGATGACGATGGAATTATTACGCGAGCGCGTCTTCGCTCGGAGCCTCGACGGCGGCGCCGAGATCCTCGCCGCGGGCCTGACGGCCGCCCTGGGCGCCACGGGTCGCGGCCTCGGCGACAGCCTCGCAATAGAGACGGATCGCGCGGGCGGCGTCGTCATTGGCGGGAACCGGGAAGGCGATGCCGTCCGGGCTGACGTTCGAATCGAGGATCGCGACGACCGGGATGCCGAGCGTGTTGGCTTCCTTGATCGCCAGCTCTTCCTTGTTGGCGTCGATCACGAACATCACGTCCGGGATGCCGCCCATGTCGCGGATGCCGCCGAGCGACAGCTCGAACTTGTCGCGCTCGCGGGTGAGCTGGAGGACTTCCTTCTTGGTCAGGCCATGGGTGTCGCCCGACAGCTGCTCCTCGAGCGCCTTGAAGCGCTTGATCGAGTTCGAGATGGTCTTCCAGTTGGTGAGCATGCCGCCCAGCCAGCGATGGTTGACATAATGCTGGCCCGACCGGCGCGCGGCCTCGGCGATCGGCTCCTGCGCCTGGCGCTTGGTGCCGACGAACAGGACCTTGCCGCCGTGCTGGACGGTCTGGCTGATCAAATCGAGCGCGCGCGCCATCAGCGGCACGGTCTGCGACAGGTCGATGATGTGGATGCCGTTGCGGTCGCCGAACAGATACGGCTTCATCTTCGGATTCCAGCGGTGGGTCTGGTGACCGAAATGCGCGCCGGCGTCGAGCAACGCCTGCATGGAGACGGTGGGAGCCGCCATAGGATTTTCTCCTTACCCGGTTGAACCTCTGCGGGGCGGGAACCGGGAAACCCGGCACCGGACTATGTGCCCCGCATGTGGAATGGCCGGGCCTCTATGCGACCTGCCGTGCGAAATCAAGGCTTGACACGCAAGAACAAATCATGAACATTGGGAGCAGAACGAGATTTCAGGCGCTTTTCCCGGTCATCGAAGCCCCAGGAAGCGAACGCGCCGGAAACGGACGACAAAGGACAAGACGATGCTTCAGCTTCTCTCCTTCGCCCTGTTCTCGGGTGTGTTCATCATCTCGATCGCGGCGATCGCGGCCACGGTCCGTTCGGAGATGCCCTATATCCTGCGCGCCCTGGGCATCGTCCCCTCGCCCACTCCGCCGCTCCGCCCGGTCGCGGAGCGGCGCTTCCGGGTCATTCGGCAGGTGCAGGGTCGGCCGGCGGCGTCGGCGCAGGCGTGGCGCGCCGCCGCCTGATGCGGCGATAGGAGGCCGCGCTGAACGGCACGGTCGCCAGATAGCCGAGCATGAAGACGCTGAGCGTGTGCCAGGGCGCGTTGAACAGCGCGGCGCCCAGCATCGCCACCAGCAGCAACGCCGGCAGCCGCCAGGCGCGCGATATATGGAGCGACGACCAGCTGTAGGTCGCGATGTCGGAGATCATCAGGCAGCCGACCAGCGCGGCCCATCCGCAGATGAAATAGGGATCGCGGAACCACCACAGGTCGCTCCACAGCCACATCGCCACCGGCACCAGCATCAGCCCCGCGCCGAGCGGCGCCGGGACGCCGGTCAGGAACCCCGCCACCTTGCGGGGATGCTCGGCGGTATCGATCGAGGCGTTGAAGCGGGCGAGCCGCAGCGCCGCGCAGACTGCATAGCCGAGCGCGAAGATCCAGCCGAAACGCGGGATCTCGTTCAGCGACCAGAGGAACATGATGATCGCGGGCGAGACGCCGAAGGCGATCACGTCCGACAGCGAATCGAGCTCGGCGCCGAACCGGCTCTCGCCCTTCAGCAGCCGCGCGATCCGCCCGTCGAGCCCGTCGAGCACCCCGGCGATGGCGATGGCGATCAGCGCCTTCTCCCAGTCCCCGGCGATCGCGAAGCGCACCCCGGTCAGCCCCGAGCAGAGCGCGAGGGCGGTCACCGCATTGGGGGCGACGGCGCGCGCGGGTATGCCGCGGCGGATATTCTGACGGCGTCCGCGCATCAGGCGATCGAGGCCCCGGCCGGGAGGGGGCGGGACATCATTGCGCCGCGCCGATGCTGCGATCGGCTTCGCCGAGCCTGGCGATCACCGTCTCGCCGGCGATGGTCCGCTGGCCGAGCGCGACGCGGTGCCCGGTGCCGGCCGGCAGATAGACGTCGACCCGGCTGCCGAAGCGGATCAGGCCGACGCGCTGGCCGAGGCCGACGACGTCGCCGGCCTTGACGAAGGGCACGATGCGGCGGGCGACGAGGCCGGCGATCTGGGTGAAGCCGATGCGGGTGCCGTCGGCGCCCTCGACCAGGAAATGCTGGCGCTCATTCTCCTCGCTCGCCTTGTCGAGGTCGGCGTTGAGGAAGCTGCCGGCGATATAGGCGACGCGCTTGATCGTGCCCGCGATGGGCGTGCGGTTGATGTGGACGTCGAACACCGACATGAAGATCGAGACGCGGGTCATCGGCGCGTCGCCGAGCCCGTCCTCGCCGGCCAGCTCGCGCGGCGGCGGCACGGTGGTGATCATCGTCACCAGCCCGTCGGCGGGCGCGATCACGAGGCCCTCGCCGGTCGGGGTGCTGCGGACGGGATCGCGGAAGAAGGCGGCCACCCAGATGGTGATGCCGGCCATCGGCCAGGCGAGCGTCTCCCATGCCAGAAGAGCGAAGATCAGGCAGATCACTGCCGAGAGCAGGACGAATTTGCGACCCTCGGGATGGACGCTGGGCCAGCGCCATTTGATCGAGGTCGTTCCGATGTCGGGTTTGTCGAGGGATGTCATCGCTGCAGTGTAGGGATGCCGGATGGGGCTGACAATCATCCCGGCGACCTTCGGGGTCCGCTTTTCCGGCCGCGCTTGCGAATAATTGGGCCGGCAATGGTTGATCCTGCCGATTTGCTGGCATAGGGACGGCCGGAACTTTCCTCCCCCGGAGATAGAAAAGCATGGCGAAGATCAAGGTGAAAACTCCCGTCGTCGAGCTCGACGGCGATGAAATGACGCGGATCATCTGGCAATGGATTCGCGAGCGCCTGATCCTCCCCTATCTCGACATCGGCCTGGAATATTACGACCTGTCCGTCGAGAAGCGCGACGAGACCAACGACCAGATCACCATCGACAGCGCCAAGGCGATCCAGAAGTACGGCGTCGGCGTGAAGTGCGCGACGATCACCCCGGACGAGGCCCGCGTCGAGGAATTCAAGCTCAAGAAGATGTGGAAGTCGCCGAACGGCACGATCCGCAACATCCTGGGCGGCGTCGTGTTCCGCGAGCCGATCGTGATCAAGAACGTCCCCAGGCTGGTGCCGGGCTGGACCGATCCGATCGTCGTCGGCCGTCACGCCTTCGGCGACCAGTATCGCGCCACCGACTTCCTCGTCCCCGGCCCCGGCAAGCTCCGCATGATCTGGGAAGGCGACAATGGCGAGACCATCGAGCATGAGGTCTTCCAATATCCGTCGGCCGGCGTCGCGATGGGCATGTACAATCTCGACGAGTCGATCCGCGACTTCGCCCGCGCCAGCATGAACTATGCGGTCGATCGCGGATGGCCGCTCTATCTCTCGACCAAGAACACCATCCTCAAGGCCTATGACGGCCGCTTCAAGGACCTGTTCCAGGACGTGTTCGACGCCGAGTTCGCCGACAAGTTCAAGGCGCGCAACATCGTCTACGAGCATCGCCTGATCGACGACATGGTCGCCTCGGCGCTCAAGTGGAGCGGCAAGTTCGTCTGGGCCTGCAAGAATTACGACGGCGACGTCCAGTCGGACACCGTCGCGCAGGGCTTCGGCTCGCTCGGCCTGATGACCTCGGTGCTGATGTCGCCGGACGGCAAGACGATCGAGGCCGAGGCGGCGCACGGCACCGTCACCCGCCACTATCGCATGCACCAGGCGGGCAAGCAGACCTCGACCAACCCGATCGCCTCGATCTTCGCCTGGACGCAGGGCCTGCAGTTCCGCGGCAAGTTCGACGGTACCCCCGACGTGGTCAAGTTCGCCGAGACGCTCGAGCGCGTCTGCATCCAGACCGTCGAGAAGGGCGGGATGACCAAGGACCTCGCGATCCTGATCGGCCCGGACCAGCCCTGGATGACCACCGAGCAGTTCTTCGAGCAGATCCGCGTCAACCTCGAAGCCGAGATGGCGAACTGGAAGTAAGTTCCAGCACCTTCCGAGATCAGGGCGTCATTCCACTGGAATGGCGCCCTTTTCTTTTATCATCTATACATTAACCGCCGGCGACCGGACATGCTCGCGCCGGACGCCCAGCCCGACGATCCGCGCCGGTATCCGCTGGAGCAGCGGACAGCGGCCGATCAGCCGCAGCGCGAACGGCGCCTCCATTTGCGCGGTCGCATCGAGCGTCGGGCCGAGTACGCCGGCATGGACCGCGCGCTGCAAGCCCTGGATCACCCGGACGGGCAGCATCCGCCGCGCCTGGACCTTGCCGAGCAGGCCGTCGACCGGCGCGCCCCGCGCCATCGGCCCGGCGAGGATGTTCGCCGCCGCCACCGCATCCTGGATCGCCAGGTTGATCCCCACCCCGCCGACCGGCGACATGGCATGGGCGGCGTCGCCGATCGCCAGCAGGCCGGGCCGGTGCCAGCGGGTCAGCCGGTCGAGCGAGACCGACAGCAGCTTGACGTCGTCCCAGGAGGCGATCGCCTCGAGGCTCCCCGCGATCTCGGGCTCCGCGAGCGCCACCCGCGTCCGGAAGGCGTCGAGCCCCTCGGCGCGGATGCGGTCGGCGCCGCCCTTGGCGAAGACGAAGGCGCATTGCCAATAGTCGCCCCGGTCGATCATCGCGATCACCGTGCCCGGCGCGAAGCGGCCCATCGTCTCGTTGTGCGCGGTGCGCGGCTTGGGCACCCGGAACCAGAAGACGTCGATCGGCGCGCCGAGGTCCTCGCGGGGAAGCCCCGCCGCCTCGCGCAGGATCGAGCCGCGTCCGTCGGCGGCGATCACCAGGTCGGCCGGGATCGTCTCGCCGTCGGCGAGGCGCACGCCGTCCACTCGCCCGCCCGTCTCGGTCAGCCCGACCACCTCGCTCTCCATGCGCAGCGCGAAGGCCGGCCAGCGGCTCGCCGCGTCGCGCACGAAATCGAGGAAATGCCATTGCGGCATCATCATCATGAATTTGTGGCGAACCGGCAGATGGGTGAGGTCGGCCACCCGATAGCGCCGCCCGCCGACCGACGCCGAGACGTCGGTGACCATGTCATGCTCGCGCGCCAGCAGCGCCTCGGCGAGGCCGAGCTCGTCGAACAGCTCGATCGTCGAGGGATGGACGGTGTCCCCGCGGAAATCGCGCAGGAAATCGCCATGCTTCTCGACGACCAGCGTCTCCACGCCCGCCCGCGCGAACAACAGGCCGGCCATCATCCCGGCGGGGCCGCCGCCCGCGACGACCAGCCTGCTTCCCATCCCCGTCCTCCTCCGCTCAGCGCGGCTTGAAGGCGTAGTCTACCATGGATCGGGCGATTTCGCGCTCGCCGGTGATCGCCACGTCGGCGCCCATCTTCGAGAAATGCTCGACTTCGGCCTCGTCCTGCGCGCGGGCGATGATCCGGATCGCAGGATTGGCCTTGCGCGCGCGCTCGACGATCTGGCCAACCTCGAAGCCCTCGGCGATGGCGATGCAGAGCAGCCGCGCCTTTTCGAGCCGGGCCTGGTCGAGCGGCGACGCCTCGCAGGCATTGCCGATCAGCACGGTCGCATTGGGATGCTCCGGCAGGCCGGTCGCGTCGGGTTGCGCCTCGATGATCGTCACCTGCTCGCCCGCCTCGAGCAGCTTGCGGCCGACCAGCGATCCGACCCGGCCATAGCCGATCAGGACGACATGCCCGCGCGGCGGCGGCGGCGTCGCGGCCTCGTCCGCCACCTTCTCGGGCATCCATTTGCGCCCATAGCGCCCGACGATCGCGAAGATCAGCGGGTTGAGCAGGATCGAGATGATCGCCCCGGCGAGGATCAGGTCGCGCGCCACGGCGGGGATCAGCTTCAGCTCATGCCCCATCGTCGCCAGGATGAACGAGAATTCGCCGATCTGCGCGAGGCTGGCCGCGATGGTGAGCGCGGTGGCGGCCGAGTGGCGGAACGCCATGACGATCGCCAGCGCCGCGATCGACTTGCCGACGATGATGATCGCGACGGTGCCGAGCAGCGGCAACGGCTCGTCGGTTACGACATGCGGGTTGAACAGCATGCCGACCGAGACGAAGAACAGCACCGCGAAGGCGTCGCGCAGCGGCAGCGTCTCGTTGGCCGCGCGCTGGCTGAGCGGCGATTCGGCGAGGATCATGCCCGCGAAGAAGGCGCCCAGCGCGAAGGACACGCCGAACAGCATCGCCGCGCCGAACGCGACGCCGAGCGCGATCGCGAGCACCGCGAGCCGGAACAGCTCGCGCGAGCCGGTATGGGCGACATAGTGCAGCGCCCAGGGGATCACCCGCCGGCCGACGATCATCATGAAGGCGATGAACGCGATGACCTTGCCGACCGTCAGCGCCAGGACCGCCCAGATCGCGCTGCCGCCGCCGCTTCCGCCCTGCGCCAGCGCCGGCAGCAGCACGAGCGCGAGCACCATCGCCAGGTCTTCGACGATCAGCCAGCCCACCGCGATCTTGCCGCGCTCGGTGTCGAGGATCTTGCGCTCCTGCAACGCGCGCAGCAGCACCACCGTGCTGGCGACCGACAAGGCCAGGCCGAAGACGATGCCGCCCGCCAGGCTCCAGCCCAGCAACGCCGCCAGGCCCATGCCCATCAGCGTCGCCACCGCGATCTGCGTGACGGCGCCCGGAATCGCGATCTTGCGCACGGCCATCAGGTCGCGCACCGAGAAATGCAGGCCGACGCCGAACATCAGCAGGATGACGCCGAGTTCGGCGAGTTCGTTGGCAAGATGCTGATCCGCGACATAGCCCGGCGTGAAGGGGCCCGCCGCGACGCCGGCCATCAGGTAGCCGACCAAAGGAGGAATGCGGAGCCGTTGGGCGACCGCGCCGAAGATGAAAGCCAGCGTTAGGCCGCCGACGATGGTTGCGATGAGCGGTGTCGCGTGAGGCACGCGGCGGGGTCTCCCTTCCTATGAGATGGTCGTGATCGTCGTGTAATGATGGAGTCGGGCCCCCGAGGAAAGGAAATTTCTCCGCAGGGTGTTCAGGGCGCCCGTCATCCGCAATGATCGACGGATGGCGCTACCCATTCATTCCGCGGCTTTCAGCGATTCGCTCGTCGTCCTGGGCACCGCGGGCCTCGTCATCCCCGCCTTCGCCCGCTTCCGCATCACCCCCGTCATCGGCTTCATCCTGGTCGGCATGCTGGTGGGCCCCAACGGTCTGGGCCGGCTGATCGATGAGGTTCCGTGGCTCTATTATGTGACGATCGGCAATCCGCGCTCGATCGAGCCCTTCGCCGAGTTCGGCATCGTCCTGTTGCTCTTCTCGATTGGCCTCGAGCTGAGCTTCAAGCGATTATGGGGCCTGCGCCGGACGGTGTTCGGGCTGGGCTCCTCGAAGCTGGCCCTGTCGGCGCTGCTGATCGGCGGCGGCCTCTGGCTGTTCGGCCAGACGCCGAACGGCTCGTTCGGCCTCGGCCTCGCGCTGGCGCTCTCGTCGACCGCGCTGGTGCTGCCGATGGTCGGCACCAGCGGCGCGGTCGGCCAGCGGGCCTTCGGCATCCTCCTGTTCGAGGATCTCGCGCTGGTGCCGATCGTGTTCATCCTCGGCGCGATGGCGCCCTATGGCGAAACCGACGGATGGGACGGGCTGCTGTTCACGGTCGCCTCCGGGATCGGCGTGATCGCGGTGATGATGGTCGGGGGGCGGCTGATCCTGCCCCGCCTGTTCGCGCAGGCCGCGCGCGCCAAGAATCCCGAGCTGTTCCTGTCGGCCAGCCTGCTCGTCGTCATCCTCGCCAGCATCGCGACCACCGCGGTCGGCCTGTCGCCGATCGTCGGCGCGCTGGTCGCCGGCCTGCTGATCGCCGAGACCGACTATCATGCCGAGGTCGACCTGGTCACCGCGCCGTTCAAGGGGCTGGCGCTCGGCATCTTCCTGATCACCGTCGGCATGTCGGTCGACCCGCTGATGATCCTCGCCAATTGGGACAGCGTCGCGCTGGCGGTCGTCGCGATCGTCGCCGCCAAGGCGCTGGTCACCGCCTTCCTGCTGCGCTTCTGGGGCGCGAAGCGGGCGGTCGCGGCCGAGACCGGGCTGCTGATGTCCTCCCCTTCGGAAACCACGCTGATCGTGCTCGCCACCGCGGCGCAGGCGCGGCTGATCGATCCCGGCACCGCCGGCTTCTGGCAGGTGGTGACCGCGATCGGGCTGACGATCACGCCGATCCTCGCCAAGATCGGGCACGACATCGCCCGCCGGGTCGACGAGCGCGAGACCGCCGCCGACCCCGACCTGTCGGACACGATCCAGGCACGCGCGATCATCGCCGGCTTCGGCCGCGTCGGGCGGCTCGTCGCGCAGATGCTCGATGCGCACAACAAGCCCTATATCGCCGTCGATGCCGATATCGACACGGTGATCAATGCCCGTCGGCGCGGCTACAAGGCGATGTTCGGCGATGTCGCCAAGCCGGGCATGCTCGACCATCTCGACCTGTCGCGCTCGACCGCGCTGATCCTGACGATGGACGATCCGGTGCAGGTCGTCCGCATCACCCGGCTCGCGCGGCAGAATTATCCCGAGCTGACGATCGTCGCCCGCGCCCGCGATCCGAACCACGCAGCGGAACTCTATCGCGCCGGCGCCACCGACGCCGTGCCCGAGACGATCGAATCCTCCCTGCAATTGTCGGAGGCGGTGCTGGTCGACCTCGCCGTGCCGATGGGACCGGTGATCGCCTCGATCCACGAGAAGCGCGCCGAGCTGCGCGCCAAGATCATGGAAATGGGCCAGATCGACCGCGAGCCGGCGTTCGGCCGCCGCCGGCTGCGCGACGCCGTCCCCGAGCAGGAGTAGATTTCCGGCGCACCGTCCCATCGCGCTGTTGCAGCGACGCGGGCGCCGGGATAATCCGTGTCGGGGGTGTTCCTCTCGGGGAGCCGCATGGCCGAGTCCACAGATTATGTGTTCAAGCCGCACGAGCGGCCGACACTTCCAGGTTCGCCGGCCAATCCCGATCATCCCTCGCGTCGCCGGATGGGCTATTTCGCGATCGGCTGCCTGATCGGCGTCACCGGCGGGCTCGGCAATGCGCTGGTGACGGTGAACCTCAACTTCGCGCAGGGGACGCTCGGCCTCAACAGCGACGAGGCGACCTGGCTGACCGCCGCCTATTTCATGACCAACGTCACCGCCAACCTGCTGCTGGTGAAGTTCCGCCAGCAGTTCGGGCTGCAGATGTTCATCCGCTACATGCTCGCCGCCTATGCGGTAACCGCCCTCGCCCACCTGCTGGTCCACGATTTCTGGACCTCGGTCGCGGTGCGCGCGGCGAGCGGGATCGCGGCGAGCGGCCTGAGCACGCTGACCGTGCTCTATCTGTCGCAGGGCATGTCGGCGCCGAAGCGGCTGGCCGGGATCATGATCGGCATCAGCATCCCGCAGCTCGCCACCCCGCTCGCGCGGGTGCTCTCCCCGGGCCTGCTGATCTGGGGCGACTGGCACATGCTCTACTGGTTCGAGCTGGGGATGACGCTGGCGATGCTGGCCGCCGTCATGTCGCTGCCGCTACCGCCCAGCGAACGGGTCCACGCGTTCGAGAAGCTCGATTTCCTGACCTTCGCGCTGCTCGCGCCCGGACTGTGGCTGCTCGTCGCGGTGCTCAGCGAGGGGCGGATCCAGTGGTGGGCGGAGCGCCCCTGGATCGGCTGGTCGCTGGCCGGCAGCATCGCGCTGATCGCCGCCGCGCTGGTCGTCGAGCACCATCGCGTCAACCCGCTGATCAACACCCGCTGGCTCGGCACGCGGGAGATGGTGCGGCTAATCGCGGTGGCGTCGTCGATCCGCATCCTGCTGTCCGAACAGGCGTTCGGATCGGTTGGCCTGCTCACCACGCTGGGCATGCTCAACGACCAGATGGTGACGCTCAACCTCGTTATCATCGTCGCCTCGGTCGCCGGCATCGCCGCGGCGGTGCTGACCTTCCGGCCCGCCAATGTCGCGCGGCCGCTGACCATCGCGGTGATCCTGATCGCGATCGGATCGTTCATGGACGCCGACACCACCAACCTCACCCGCCCGTCGAGCTTCTATGTCAGCCAGGCGATCATCGGCTTCGCCTCGCTGCTGTTCATGGCGCAGGCGATCGTGATCGGCATCGCCCGCACCCTGCTCGCCGGGACCAAGCATTTCATCAGCTTCATCGTGCTGTTCAGCCTCAGCCAGAGCATCGGCGGCCTGGTCGGATCGGCGCTGCTCGGCACCTTCCAGGTGGTCCGCGAGAAATATCATTCGCACGAGCTGGTCCAGTCGATCGTGATGAACGACCCGCAGGTCGCCGCGCGGATCGGCGCCGGCGCCCGCTCGCTCGGCGGGGTGATCGGCGATCCGGTGCTGCAAGGCGCGCAGGGTGCGGCGCTGCTCGCCCGCACCGTCACGCGCGAGGCGAACATCCTCGCCTATAACGACGTCTTCCTGCTGATCGGCGTCCTCGCCGTCGCGACCGTGATCTGGAGCTACGGCATCCGCCTGTCGATGCGCCGGCGCGGGGAAATCTCACCGGTACTGGAACTGCAACGGCGCATGGCGCAGGGGAAATGAGATGAGCGACCGCGATCCCGCCACCGAAGCCACCTCCAGCACCACCGACGTCGCCGACACGCTCCAGTCGCCGCCGAGCGGATGGGCGCCGCCGCCGCGCAGCCGCAGCGTGACGATCGCGATCGTCGCGATCGCCGTCGTCGCGATCCTCGCCATCCTCTATGCGTGGCAGCTGCCGCCCTTCGCCGGCTTCTCCGAACGGACCGACAATGCCTATGTGCGCGGCCGGGTGACGATCATCAGCCCGCAGGTCAGCGGCTATGTGACCAGCGTGCCCGTCCAGGACTTCGCCGAGGTGAAGGCGGGACAGGTCCTCGCGACGATCGACGACCGCATCTATCGCGCGCGGGTGGCGCAGGCGGAGGCCAATGTCGCGGCGCAGGAGGCCTCGCTCGCCAATTCGACCCAGGCGCAGCGATCGCGCGAGGTGGCGACCGCCAGCCAGGACGCCGCGATCGTCAATGCCCGCGCCCAGCTCGTCCGGGCCGAGGCCGACATGCGCCGCGCCGACGCGCTGATCGCCGACGGATCGATCTCGGCGCGCGAGCGCGACCAGACCCGCGCGGCCCTGCTCGCCGCGCAGGCCGGCGTCCGCCAGGCCGAGGCCGCCCGTGCGATCGGCACCCAGGACGTCCGCACCGTGCTGGTCGGGCGCGGCGGACTGACCGCGGCGGTCGAGGGCGCCCGCGCCCAGCTCCGCCTCGCCCGGATCGACCTCGACAACACGGTGATCCGCGCGCCGGTCGCCGGGCAGCTCTCCGAGATCGGCGTGCGCAACGGCGCGTTCGTCACGGCCGGCACCCAGCTGATGTTCCTGGTGCCGCACGACGCCTGGGTGGTCGCCAATTTCAAGGAGGCGCAGACCCGGGACATGCGGGTCGGCCAGAGCGCGAGCTTCAAGGTCGACGCGCTGGGCGGGGCCAAGCTGACCGGCCATGTCGAGAATATCGCGCCCGCCGCCGGCTCCGAGTTCGCCGTGCTGAAGGCCGACAACGCCACCGGCAATTTCGTCAAGGTGGCGCAGCGCATCTCGGTCCGCATCCGCATCGACCCCGGACAGGAGCTCGCCCGCCGCCTGCGCCCGGGCATGTCGGTCGAGGCGAAGATCCACACGAGCGGGTCGCTCTGATGCGGCGCGGCAGCCTGCTCCTGCCCTTGCTTCTCGGCGGATGCGCGGCCGGCCATATTAAGCCTGTCGCGGTGCCTCCAGTCGACGCCCCCGCCGCCTGGCGGACCGCCGCCCCGCTGTCGGCGGTCGAGCGCGACTGGTGGACCGGCTTCGGCGATCCGGCGCTGACCGCGCTGGTCGATCGCGCGCTCGCCAACAACAGCGACATCGGCATCGCCGCCGGGCGGGTGCGCGAGGCGCGGGCCAATCTGGCGGCGGCGCGCGCGACGCTGCTCCCGACGCTCGACGCCAACCTGACCGGCGGTCGGACGCGCAGCATCAGCCCCTTCGGCACCGCCGAGGTCCAGAACGCCGCGCAGCCGCAGGTCCAGGCCGCTTATGAGATCGACCTGTTCGGCCGCCTCGCCGACCAGCGATCGGCCGCGCGCAGCGCCTATCTCGCGAGCGAGGCCGCCCGCGACGCGGTTCGCCTCGCCATCGCCTCGGCAACCGCGAGCGGCTATGTCACGCTGCTCGGGCTCGACACCCGGCTCGACATCGCCCGCCACACGCTGGCGGCGCGCGGGACGTCGCTGAAGATCGCCCGCTCGCGCGTCTCGAACGGCTATTCGCCCAAGCTCGAACTGCAACAGGCGCAGGCCGAATATGACGCGACCGCCGCGATCGTCCCGCAGATCGAGCTCGCCGTCGCGCGGACCGAGCACGGCCTGAACCTGCTGACCGGCGACACGCCCCAGGCGATCGGCCGGGGCGCGACGCTCGCCACGCTCGCGCAGCCGCCGCTCGCGGGCGGGCTGCCGTCCGAGCTGCTGCGCCGCCGCCCCGACATCGCCCAGGCCGAACGCCAGCTCGCCGCCGCCGACAGTTCGCTCGCGGTCGCGCGCAAGCGCTTCCTGCCGCAGCTCCGCCTGTCGGCCAGCGCCGGCGCGGCCTTCTCCAGCCTGCTCGACGACCCGATCACCCTCTGGCAGGTCGGCGGCAGCATCCTTGCGCCGATCTTCCAGGGCGGGCGGCTGACCGCGCAGGCCGAGGCGGCGGCCGGGCAGCGCGACCAGGCCGCCTTCGCCTATCGCAAGGCGGTGCTGACCGGCTTCCGCGAGGTCGAGGACGCGCTGGCGTCGGTGCGGCGGATCGACGAGCAGGTCGCACTCGCGATCCACCAGCGCGACACGCTCGCCGAAGCGCTGCGGCTGGCGACCAACCGCTATCGCGAAGGCTATTCGCCCTATCTCGAACAGCTCGACGCGCAGCGCCAACTGCTCGCCGCCGAGCTCAACCTCGCCCAGCTCCAGAGCGACGGCTTCGCCGCGCGGATCCAGCTCTACCAGGCGCTGGGCGGCGGCTGGACGGCGGCGGACGAGGAATCCGGCCGACCCTGATCGCGAATCGGGCTGGGGCACGTTGGCATGTTCCCCCCTGCCCCGACGCCTGCTATCCACCCCGGCATGTCATCCAAGCATCTCTATCTGGTCGACGGCTCCGGCTATATTTTCCGGGCCTATCATCGCCTGCCGCCGCTCACCAACCGCCACGGAATCCCGGCCGGGGCCGTCTACGGCTTCACGACGATGCTGTGGAAGCTGATCAACGAGCTGCACCAGGCCGACGGACCGACTCACCTGGCGGTGATTCTCGACGCCTCGTCGAAGACCTTCCGCAACGAGATGTACGACCAGTACAAGGCGCACCGGCCGCCGCCGCCCGAAGACCTGGTGCCGCAATTCCCGCTGATCCGCGACGCGGTGCGCGCCTTCTCGGTCCCCTGCATCGAGGAATTGGGGCTCGAGGCCGACGACATCATCGCCTGTTATGCCGAAGCCGCGCTGGCGCAGGACTGGCAGGTCACGATCGTCTCGTCCGACAAGGACCTGATGCAGCTCATCCGGCCCGGCCTCGACCTGCTCGACACGATGAACAACCGCCGCCTCGGCCGCGAGCATGTGCTGGAGAAATTCGGCGTCGAGCCGGAGGCGCTGGGCGACGTGCTCGCGCTGATGGGCGACAGCGTCGACAATGTCCCCGGCGTCCCCGGCATCGGACCCAAGACCGCGAGCCAGCTCATCCAGCAGTTCGGCACCCTCGACGCGGTGCTGGCCAGCACCGACCAGATCACCAAGCCCAAGCTCAAGCAGTCGCTGATCGACCATGCGGACAACGCCCGGCTGTCGCGCGAGCTGGTCCGCCTGAAATGCGATGCGCCGCTGCCCGAGCCGCTCGACGGGCTGGAATTGAAGGGCCTGCCGCCCGAGCCGCTGCGCGCCTTCCTGGAGGACCAGGGCTTCAAGTCGCTGCTCGCCAAGGTGCAGGGCGACGGCCCCGCCACCCTGCCGACCGGCGGCCCGACCATGCTGGCGCTCGCGCCCGGCGCCGAAGAGAAGCCGGCGCCCGTGATCGCGCAGGTGCCGTTCAACCATAAGGATTACGAGACCGTCGTCGACGAGGCGGCGCTCGACCGCTGGATCGCCGACGGCTTCGCCTGCGGCCGGATCGCGGTCGACACCGAGACCGACAATGTCGATCCGGTCCGCGCCAACCTGGTCGGGGTCAGCCTGTCCACCGCGCCGGGCAAGGCCTGCTACATCCCGCTCGCCCATATCGGCGACGGGCTGCTGTCGGAGACGCCCAGGCAGATCGCGATGGACGCGGCGCTGGCGAAGCTCAAGCCCCTGCTCGAAGCCGCGCACATCCTCAAGATCGGCCAGAACATCAAATATGACATGGTCGTGCTGGCCAAATACGGCGTCGACGTCGCGCCCTATGACGACACGATGCTGCTGTCCTACGATCTCGACGCCGGGCTCGGCGGCCACGGCATGGACGAATTGGCGCAGCGCCACCTCGACCATGGCTGCATCGAGTTCAAGACGGTGTGCGGCACCGGCAAGAGCCAGATCAGCTTCGACAAGGTGACGCTCGACGTCGCCACCGAATATGCCGCCGAGGACGCCGACGTCACGCTGCGCCTGTGGCAGCTGCTGAAGGGGCGGCTCGCGCCCGAGGCGGCGACCCGCGTCTATGAGCTGATCGACCGGCCGCTGGTGCCGGTGCTGACGGGCATGGAGCGCGCCGGCATCAAGGTCGACCGCGAGGAACTGGCCCGGCTGTCGGCCGAGTTCTCGGGCGAGGCGACCCGGCTGGAGGCCGCGATCCACGCCGAGGCGGGGACGCCGTTCACCGTCGGCAGCCCCAAGCAGCTCGGCGACATATTGTTCGACAAGATGGGCCTGAAGGGCGGCCGCAAGGGCAAGACCGGGGTCTATTCGACCGACGTCACCGAACTGGAGCGGCTCGCCGGCGACGGCGTGGCGATCGCGCGGCTGGTGCTCGACTGGCGTCAGCTCACCAAGCTGCGCTCGACCTATACCGACGCGCTCCAGCAGCAGATCAATCCGGCGACGGGCCGGGTCCACACCTGCTTCTCGATGGCGGTCGCGCAGACCGGCCGGCTGTCCTCGACCGATCCCAACCTCCAGAACATCCCGATCCGCAGCGACCATGGCCGCCGTATCCGCGACGCCTTCGTGGCCGAGCCGGGCAAGCTCATCCTGTCGGCCGACTATTCGCAGATCGAGCTGCGGCTGGCGGCGCACATGGCCGACGTGCCGGCGCTGAAGGACGCCTTCGCGCGCGGCGACGACATCCACGCGCTGACCGCGCAGGAGGTGTTCGGCGAGGTCAACCGCGACACCCGCGCCCGCGCCAAGACGATCAACTTCTCGATCCTCTACGGCATCTCCGCCTGGGGCCTCGCCGGGCGCCTGGAGGTGTCGCGCGAGGAAGCGCAGGGGATGATCGACCGCTATTTCTCCCGCTTCCCCGGCATCAACCACTATATCGCCGCGACCCTCGGCCAGGTCCGCGACCAGGGCTATGTGTCGACGCTGTTCGGCCGCAAGACCCATCTGCCGTGGATCAGGAGCGCCAAGCAGGGCGAGCGCCAGTCCGCCGAGCGCCAGGCGATCAACGCCCCGATCCAGGGCACCTCCGCCGACATCATCAAGCGCGCGATGGTGCGGATGAACCCCGCGCTCGCCGCCGCCGGGCTGGGCGACGTGAAGATGCTGCTCCAGGTCCATGACGAACTGGTGTTCGAGCTGGCGCCCGAGCAGGTCGAGCCGGCATCGGCGGTGATCCGCGCGGTGATGGCGGGCGCGGCCGAGCCGATCGTCCGGCTGTCGGTGCCGCTGGGCGTCGAGATCGGCACGGGGCCGAGCTGGGGCGCCGCGCATTGAGCCTTCCCCCCGAGACCGCCCCGCCGACCGCCGACACGCTGCAGGAGGGCGACGACATCAAGGCGCTCGCCAAGGGCGGACGCACCAATTTCTTCGGCTTCCTGCTGCGCCTCGCCGCGCGGCTGCCCTTCCTGTTCATCGCCGGGCGCTGGTACGGCGCCGAAGCGCTGGGCCGCTTCGCCTATGCGGTGATCATCGTCGAATTCGTCGCGACGCTGGCGACGCTGGGCCTCAAGCGCGGCCTTGCCGAACAGCTTTCGGCGACCGACCGGCCCCATGTCCACGTCGTCTGGGACGGGCTGCTGATGGGGGCGATCGCCTCGGCGGTCGCGGCGACGGTGCTCGGCGCGGTGCCGGAGCTGATGTTCCCGAACAGCGGGATCAACGGGCTCGAATGGCTGCTGCCGCTGACCATCTTCGCGCTCGCCTGGTCCGACATCGCCCTCGCCGCGCTCGCCTATCGGCTCGACATCGGCGCGACGGTGCGGGCGCGCTCGGTCATCGAGCCCTGGACGATCAGCATCGCCGCCTTCGGCCTCGCCTTCTACTCGCTGCGCGACGGCCTGATCATCGCCTATGTCGTGTCGATGGTCGCGGCGCTGGTGGCGTCGATCTGGCCCTTGCTCAAGAGCTTCGGCTGGCCGCACGGCTGGCGGCCGCGCCCGGCGGCCCTGTTCATGCTCGCGCGCCGCAACGTCCCGCTGGCCGCCGCCGACGCGATCGAATGGGGATCGCGCCGCCTCGACATCGCCATCCTCGGCCTGTTCTTCTCGCCGGTGATCGTCGGCATCTACTATGTCGCGCAGCAGGTCGCCTCGCTGCCGCAGAAGCTCAAGACCAGCTTCGACCCGATCCTCGGCCCGGTGATCACCCGCAACCTCGAAGCCGGCAACCGGCTCGCGGTGGCGAAGCAGGTCGCGCAGGTCGGCTTCTGGATCATCGCCGCGCAGACCGCCGTCGGCCTGGCGCTCGGCATTCCCGGCGAAGGCGTGATGGGCCTGGTCGGGCCCAATTTCGTCGCCGGCAACACCGCCCTCGCCTTCCTGCTGATCGCCGAGGTGGTCGCCGCGACCGCGGCGGTCTCGGAAGCCGCGCTGATCTACGTCGCGCGGCACCTGAACCTGTGGATATCGATGGGCATGATCGGCATCCAGATCATGCTGAGCTTCGCGATCGTGATGATCATGCGCGACCAGTTCGCCCTGCCCGTCCTGTGGCAGGCCGCGGGCCCGGCGATCGCGCTGGCGATGGCGCTCGGCATCGCCTCGATCATGAAGGCGAAGCTCTTGTCGCGGCTGCTCGGCGCGCCGGTCTCGGGCTGGCGCTGGCCGCTGGTCTGGGCCGCGCTGGCGGCAGGCGTCGTCGGCTATCTGGCGACGCGGCTTCCCGAATGGCTCGAACTACTGCTCGGCATCCCGGCGATCCTGCTGGTGTTCGGGGCGATCATCTGGCGCTTCGGCTTCACCAGCGAGGATCGGACGCTGTTCCGCCTCAAGGAGGCCTGAGCGTCAGCTCCCCGGCGACGGCAGCGGCACGATGACCCCGCGGTCGGGCACGTCCTCGCGCCAGCGGACCGAGCCATAGGGGCGCTCCAGCTTGCGGCGGACGCGGATCGGGTCCTTGTCGCGGTGGAAGTCGATCGCGATCTGCCAGGTCTCGAGATCGGCGATGGTCAGGCGGCTGCGCTGGCGCAGATAATCGTGCCAGGTCGGGGTGTGATAGCGCTCGGTCCACAGCTCGGGATCGCCGACGTCGCGCGAGATCGACCAGCCATAGCCGCCGGTGCGGTGGCGGATCGCCTCGACCGGCATCATCGCCGTGTAGAAGCCGCGCGCCTGGTCGAGCGGCACGCGATATTCGATGGTGACGACGATCGGGCCGCTGCGCCCGTTGAGGTCGAGATTGGTCTCCGGCTCGCTGAGCGGCGTATCGCGGTCGCGCTGCTCCTCGACCGCCGGCATCCGCCAGACCAGGCTGGCCGCGATCGTCAGGATCAGCGCGGTGCCCGAGGCGACGAGCGCGAGGCCGGTGCCCTCCGACGCGGCGATCCGGCCCCAGGCCCAACCGCCGATCGTCATCCCGCCGCAGACCGCCGTCACGCAGGCCGCCAGCGCCCGGCCCGTCACCCAGCGCGGCGACGACATCTGGATGTTGATGTTGCACAGCGCCATCGAGATCATCCACCCCGATCCCGCGCCCATCACCAGCAGGCCGGTCAGCACGCCGTGACGGCTGAGGCCTGTGCCGATCATGCACAGCCCCATCAGCGCGCTGGCGAGCCCGACCGAAACCTCGTCCGACAGCCGTTCCTTGATCGGCGTCAGGAACAGCGCCCCGAGCACCGCGCCGCCACCGAAGCAGCCGAGCAGCACGCCGTAGAGGGTGGCGTCGCCGTGGAGCAGTTCGCGCGCGACCAGCGGCATCAGCGCCGATGCCGCCACGCCGGCGAAGGCGATCAGCAGGGTCCGCACCAGCACCGCGCGGATCGGCGGCGAATAGACGACGTAGCGCGCGCCCGAGATCACCGCGCGACCCAGCGCCTCGGGCGGCAGGCGCGAGGTTTCGGGCAGGCGGCGCCAGAAGATCATGACGACGATCAACGGGACATAGGCGAGCGCGTTGAAGGCGAAGGCCGCGAGCACGCCGGCCAGCGCGACGAGCAGGCCGCCGATCGCCGGGCCGAAGCTGCGCGCGATATTGTAGCTGATCGAGTTGAGCGCGATCGCCTGCGCCAGCTCGCGCGACGGCACCTGTTCGCCCACCGAACTCTGCCAGGCGGGGCCGAACAGCGCCGTGCCGGTGCCGACGACGAAGCAGAAGAACAGGATCCAGCCCGGCGTCAGCAGGCCCAGCGCGGTGACGAGGCTGAGGCCGAGCGCGCCCAGCAAGGCGATCGACAGCGCGACCAGGGCGATCTTGCGCCGGTCGTAGCTGTCGGCGATCGCGCCCGCGAACAGCGACAGCAGCATCAGCGGCGCGAAGGTCGCCGACTGGACCAGCGCGACCATGTCGGCGCGCCCGGTGAGCTGGGTCATCGCCCAGGCCGCGCCGACGCCCTGGATGAGCTGGCCGAAATTGGAGAAGAGGCTGGCCGTCCAGATGCGACGGAACAGGCCATGGCGCAGCGGATCGAAAGGCCCTACCCGCCCTGCCGCTTCCCCGCCGCCATCGGCCATGTCAGCCCGTCCCCCTTTGTCCTGCTGCTCCTTAATGCGGAAGCGCCGTCAGCGATCAATGCCGGAAATGGCGCATGCCCGTGAAGACCATCGCGAGCCCGGCCTCGTCCGCCGCCGCGATCACCTCGGCATCGCGGATCGATCCGCCCGGCTGGATCACCGCCGTCGCCCCGGCCTCGACCGCCGCCAGCAGGCCGTCGGCGAAGGGGAAGAAGGCATCCGACGCGACCGCCGAGCCGATCGTGCGCGGCGTCGCCCAGCCCGCCTTCTCGGCGGCGTCCTTCGCCTTCCAGGCGGCGATGCGCGCCGATTCGAGCCGGTTCATCTGGCCGGCGCCGACGCCGGCGGTCGATCCGCCCCTGGCGTAGACGATCGCGTTCGACTTGACGTGCTTGGCGACCGTCCAGGCGAACAGGCAGTCCTTGAGCTCCTGATCGGTCGGCGCGCGCTTCGTCACCACCTTGAGATCGTCGAGGCCGATCCGGCCATTGTCGCGTGACTGGAGCAGGACGCCGCCGGCGATGCTCTTCATCGTCATGCCAGCGCGCGCCGGATCGGGAAGTTCGCCGGTCAGCAGCAGGCGGAGGTTCTTCTTCTTCGCGAACACCGCCTTGGCGTCGTCGTCGGCGTCGGGCGCGGCGACGACCTCGGTGAAGATGCCGCTGATCGCCTCGGCGGTCTTGCCGTCGAGCGGCCGGTTGACCGCGATGATGCCGCCGAAGGCCGAGACGCTGTCGCAGGCGAGCGCCGCCTCATAGGCCTCGATCAGCGTGTCGGCGCTGGCGACGCCGCAGGGGTTGGCATGCTTGACGATGACGACGGTCGGCGGGCCGTCGCGGAATTCGCTGACCAGTTCGAGCGCGGCGTCGGCGTCGTTGTAATTGTTGTAGCTCAGCTCCTTGCCCTGCACCTGGGTCGCCTGGGCGATGCCGCGCGCGGACGGGCCGACCGGCAGGTAGAGCGCCGCCTGCTGGTGGGGGTTCTCGCCGTAGCGCAGCTCCTCGGCCTTGCGGACCGGGATGGAGAGCGCCTCCGGGAAGAACTGGCCCTGGTCGGCATGGGCGAACCAGGAGGAGATCATCGCATCATAGGTCGCGGTCGCGGCGAACGCCTTGGCGGCGAAGCGCTTGCGCAGCGCGAAGTCGGTCGTGCCGCCGCTGGCGATGATCTCGGCATAGTCGGCCGGATCGGTCGCGATCGTCACATAGGCGTGGTTCTTGGCCGCCGAGCGGACCATCGACGGTCCGCCGATGTCGATATTCTCGATGATCTCGTCGCGGCCGGCGCCCTTCGCGACGGTCTGCGCGAAGGGATAGAGGTTGACCACCACGAGGTCGATCGCGCCGATGCCGTGATCGGTCATCGCTTTCGCATGTTCGGGATCGTCGCGGACGCTGAGTAGGCCGCCATGGACCATCGGGTGCAGCGTCTTGACCCGCCCGTCCATCATCTCCGGGAAGCCGGTGATGTCGGAGATGTCCTTCACGTCGAGCCCGGCGTCGCGCAGCGCCTTGGCGGTGCCGCCGGTCGAGACCAGTTCGACGCCCCACCCCGCCAGCGCCCGGCCCAGCTCGACCAGCCCGCTCTTGTCGGAGACCGACAGCAGCGCGCGCTTGATGGCGACTTTGTCGGGGGCGGGCGTGGTCGGGGTCTTCATGATGCGATCCTGTCGAGGGTGGCGGCTGTTCGACGCCGGTTAGGCGAAGCCGACACGAAATGCCAGCAAGCTTCCTCCCCATTTTATGGGGAGGGGGACCATCCGAAGGATGGTGGAGGGGGCGGCGGCGCAGACGCCGCTGCGCGGCACCCCTCCACCGCCTACGGCGGTCCCCCTCCCCGAGCAAGCTCGGGGAGGATCAACCAGCCTCAGCCGAGCGCCTTGATCGCGCTGCGGCCGGCATAGACGGCGACCGGGCCCAGTTCCTCCTCGATGCGGATGAGCTGGTTGTACTTGGCGAGCCGGTCCGAACGGGCGAGGCTGCCGGTCTTGATCTGGCCGCAGTTGGTGGCGACGGCGAGGTCGGCGATCGTCGAATCCTCGGTCTCGCCCGAGCGGTGCGACATGACCGCGGTGTAGCCGGCGCGCTGCGCCATGTTGACCGCTTCCAGCGTCTCCGACAGCGTGCCGATCTGGTTGACCTTGACGAGCAGCGAGTTGGCGAGGCCGTCCTTGATGCCCTGAGCGAGCCGCTTCGGATTGGTCACGAACAGGTCGTCGCCGACCAGCTGGACCTTGTGGCCGATCTTGTCGGTGAGGATCTTCCAGCCTTCGAAATCATCCTCGCCCATGCCGTCCTCGACCGAGACGATCGGGTAGCGGGCGCAGAGATCGGCCAGATAGTCGGCCATCTCGGCCGGCGAGCGCTTCACGCCCTCGCCGTGGAAGTCGTAGACGCCGTCCTTGAAGAATTCGGTCGCGGCGCAGTCGAGCGCGAGGACGACGTCGTCGCCCGGCTTGTAGCCGGCCTTCTCGATCGACTGCATGATGAAGTCGAGCGCGTCGGGGGCCGAGGCGAGGTTGGGAGCGAAGCCGCCCTCGTCGCCGACGGCGGTCGCGAGGCCCTTGTCGTGGAGCGCCTTCTTCAGCGTGTGGAAGATCTCCGATCCGGCGCGGACCGCGTCGAACAGGGTCGGCGCGCCGACCGGCATGATCATGAATTCCTGGAAGTCGATCGGGTTGTCGGCATGGGCGCCGCCGTTGATGATGTTCATCATCGGCACCGGCAGCACCTGCGCCGAGACGCCGCCGACATAGCGGTAGAGCGGCAGCGCGCGGGCCTCGGCCGCCGCGCGGGCGACCGAAAGGCTGGCGCCGAGGATGGCGTTGGCGCCGAGCCGGCCCTTGTTCGGGGTGCCGTCGAGCTCGATCAGGCGGGCATCGATCTCGCTCTGGTCCTCGGCCTCCATGCCGATGATCGCGTCGGCGATCTCGTCGTTGACGGCGTCGACCGCGTCCTGGACGCCCTTGCCGAGCCAGCGGCTCTTGTCGCCGTCGCGCTTCTCGACCGCCTCATAGGCGCCGGTCGACGCGCCCGAGGGCACCGCCGCGCGGCCGAAGCTGCCGTCCTCCAGCGTGATGTCGACCTCGACCGTGGGATTGCCGCGGCTGTCGATGATCTGGCGGGCATGGACGTCGACGATGGCGGTCATGGGCGCGTACCTTTGCTGATGGACGTTGGGATGCGCGCGCTCTATCCGCGAGATTGGCGTTAGGCAAATATTGAAGTCGTTTCGGGTCTGGTAAAGGAACGCTATCCGCCCCATTTGGTTGATGAGCTGGCCTCTTTTGATGGAGACGATCGACATGGCGACCGAAAATCAGGACAGCGGTCCGCGCGCCGGCAAGGCGTTCGACAGCGCCCGCAAGGCGTTCAACGACACCGCCGCCGGCTTCACCGGACAGGCGGAAGCGCGCGCCCGCGACTATGCCTCGCAAGGCAAGGATCGCGCCGTGGAGGCGCTCGACAATGTCGCCGGCCTGGTCGGCGACGCCGCATCGCAGGTGAGCGAGAAGCTCGGCGACCAATATGGCGGCTATGTCCAGCAGGCCGCCGACGCGGTCAGCGGGTTCGCCGCGACGCTGCGCGACAAGGACGCCGACGAGCTGATCGACGACGCCCGCAACGTCGTCCGCTCCTCGCCGGCCGTGGCGATCGCGGCCGCTGCCGCCGTGGGCTTCCTGCTCGCGCGGGTCGTCAAGTCGGGGCTGACGCCCAAGGGCGAGACGGCGGACGATGGCGTGGCATCCCCCGCGCCCAAGCCCGCCGCCCGCAAGAGCGCCCCTCGCACGGCACCGAAGGCGGCTGCCAAGCCCAAGCCCAAGGCAGCGCCGAAGCCGAAGGCCGCCAAGGCTCCGTCCGCCGCGACCCCGGCGACGTCCGACGACACGCCGCCCGCAGCCTGATCCTTGACGGCGGGGCGCCCAGAGGAACAGGAGCCGCTCGGCGCGCTGATGGCGCGGCTGATCGAGGACGGCCGCGCGCTCGCCAAGGCCGAGCTCGCCCTGTTCCGGACCGACTTCTACCGCCGCATCGGCCGGGCGCGGACCGGCGCCCTGCTCTGCCTGATCGGCGCGATCATGGGCCAGGCGGCGGCGGTGACCTTCCTCGTCACCCTGTCCTTCGTCCTGACGCCGTGGATCGGCCGGCTCGGCGGGGCCGCGGTCTCGGTGCTGCTCGGCGTCGGCGTGGCGGTGCTGCTGATCCGGATCGGCGTCCGCAAGCTGATGCTGGTGGTCGAGGATGCCGACGACGACGATGAGGCGGACGGCATCGCCCCCGTGCATCCCAGCCCGATCGACGAGCTGTTCGAACGGGTCCGGCGGCGGTCGCAGGACGCCCGCAACCAGCTTGTCGAGACGGTGGGCGAGGCGCAGGCGCGGCTCCATCCCCAGGCGCTGGTCGCCGACCTAGCCGAGATCGTCGTCGATCAGGCGCAGGAAATGAGCCATAAGGCGATCGACGCGATCCGGCGTCGCCCCGGCCGCGCCGCGCTGGCGGTCGCCGCGCTGGTGATGCTGGTGCTGCGTCCGCCGCTCTATCGGATCGCCCGCGGCATCGCCCGTGCAACCCGAAGCGGGCCGACGAGTTTCAGCAGCGACCGGCGGCAGCCGCCGTCGGCCCGCGACGATGAGGAGACGAGCGCATGACCATCAAGAGCAAGGCCGAAGCGGCCGGAGTCGGCATCAAGCAGCGCGCGGCCCGCGCGGGCGACTATGCCGGCGAGAAGATCCGGACCGGCGGCGAGGCCGCGCGCACCGCGGGGCGCAGGGCGGCCGAGGGCGTCGAGAGCTTCCCGGTGGCGGCGCTGCTCGGCGGCCTCGCGGTCGGCGCGGCGATCGGCGCGCTGCTGCCCCGCACCCGACAGGAGGAGGAACTGCTCGGCTCGATCGGCGGCGCGATCAACGACCGCGCCAAGGACGCGGTCAGCGCCGCGCGCGACGCCGGACAGGCGAAGCTGGGCGAGCTCGGCATCAGCAGCGACGCGGCGGGCAAGCAGGTCGGCAAATTGATCGACTCGCTCGCCAAGGCCGCCGAGAGCGCCGGCACCGCGGCGGTGGGCGCGGTCCGCTCCTGAGCGTTTCCGGGGCGTCACGGTTCAATCGGGGTTCATCGCCCGGCCGCTAATCGACTGGCAAGGGCGCGTTGTCGTGCGCGCCGATGGAGAAGAACAGGATAATGAACGGATTCACCAAGATCACCGCCGCGCTGATGCTGGCCGGCACGGCCCTCGCCGCCCCGGTCGCCTCCGCGCAGGCCGCGGTCGTCGCCAACCAGGATGCCGCGGCCTTCATCTCGTCGCTGGGCACAGAGGCCTTCGCCGTGCTCAAGACCGGCAACAAGACCACCGTCCGCGCCAAGTTCCGCGAGCTGCTGTCGCAGCATTTCGCGATCGACGCGATCGGCGAGCGGCTGATCCGCCGCTGGAACAACCAGATCACCCCGCAGCAGAAGGCCGCCTACAAGGCCGCCATCCCGAACTTCATCATCGGCACCTATTCGGACAATCTCTACGATTATGCCAATGCGTCGATGAAGGTGATCCGCACCGCGCCCGCAGGCAGCGGCTTCAACGTCGTGACCCAGGTGCAGAAGCCGGGCGCGCAGCCGATCAGCGCGGTCTGGTCGGTCGCCAAGGTCGGTGGCGCGTTCAAGGTGACCAACCTGACCGTCGCCAACATCAACCTGGCGGTGACCCAGGGGCAGGACTTCGACGCCATCATCCAGCGAAAAGGCATTGACGGCCTGATCGCAATGATGAAAGCGCGCGGCTGATCTTTCCGGCGGCCCGGCGGCCGTCACGAAAAATAGTGAAGGAACGGAAGGCGGTTCGGGATTATCCTGAACCGCCCTTCTTCGTCAGGAGATGGTGCCAGGTTTCGTCCCGCGGGACGATCAACGGAGTATTCGCATGAGCAAGATCCACCTGGTGTTCGGCGGTCGCGTCAAGGACCCCCAGGGCCTCGATTTCGAGGACCTCTCCCAGATCGACGTCGTCGGTTTCTATCAGGACTATAAGAGCGCCGAGAAGGCGTGGCGCGGCGCGGCGCAGCGGACGGTCGACGATGCCGAGATGAGATATGTCGTCGTCCATCTCCACAAGCTGCTCGAACCCGAGCTGGGCTGATCGTCCAACCCGTCATCCCGGCGGAGGCCGGGATCTCGGGCGTCTCCTGCCTCAGCCTCGCCTCCTCACCGCCTGAGATGCCGGCCTCCGCCGGCATGACGGGGTTGCCTAAGGGAGCGATCGCCGCCGCCACGCCAGCAGCGGGCGGATCAGCAGCAACCCGGCGAGGAAGCCGCCGACATGCGCGCCGGTGGCAATCGCCATGCCATAGTCGGCGAAGGCGAAGCCCATCAGGAACTGGACGCCGATCCAGGCCGCCGCCAGCCACAGGGTGTTGATCGCGACGCCCAGCGTCGGATGGCTGGCGAAGCCGCGCGGGCGGCCGAACAGCAGCGCATAGCCCGCGAACAGCGCGGAGATCGCGCCGCTCGCGCCGATCATCGGGGCCCCGTCGGCCGGATTGACGAGGAACTGCATGCCCGCCGCGGCGTAGGCGCCGACGACGTAGAGGATCGCCAGCCCCAGCGGCCCGATCACCGCCTCGACCATGCGTCCGCAGAAGACCAGCATCAGCATGTTGAAGCCGAGGTGCAGCATGCCGCCATGGAGCAGCGTCGCGGTCAGCGGCGTGATCCAGGCGGGCAGCGCCCCCGGTATCTCCATGCCGGTCAGCCGCGCGGGAACGAAGCCGCCCGCGATGTCGGCCGCGTCGCTCCACCCGAGCAGGACGAGCAGCAGGTAGATCGCCGTCGTGCCGATGGCGATCGCGTTGGTGCAGCGGCTGGGCGGCAACCGCACCGGCGCCCCGGAAGCGCTCAGATGAACTCGATCTTGGAGACGAGGTAGAAGCGGTCGCCCGACGGCACCGTGACCTCGACCTCGTCGTCGACCTTCTTGCCGATCAGCGCGCGGCCGAGCGGCGAGTTGTAGGAGATCTTGCCGGTCTTGGCGTCCGCCTCGGTCTGGCCGACGATCTGGTACCTGACCGGCTTCTCGTCGTCGTCGAGCAGCGTGACGGTCGCGCCGAACACGATCTTGTCGCCCGACAACATGCTCGGATCGATCACCTGGGCGCGGCTCAGCCGGTCCTCGATGTCGGCGATCGACGCCTCGATCTGGCCCTGACGCTCCTTGGCGGCGTGATATTCGGCATTTTCCGAAAGATCGCCATGCGCACGAGCTTCCTCGATCGCATCGATGATCAGCGGCCGTTCGGCTTTGAGACGGGCAAGCTCCTCGGTGAGCATCTTCTGCCCTTCCGCCAGCATCGGCAGCTTCTCAATGCTCGCCATCGTCCAACAACCCCTTCGTCAAAACCAACGTCCCCGGACGACCCCGGCCGGGTCGCCCGCCCTGAACTCCTGCCATGTGGGGATCAGGCGTGCGAATGAGAATAATAGGATTGAAGCGCGCGCACTTCAAGCTTCCGCTCCCGCAACGCCCCGATCGCCTGCGCCGCGGCGACGCTGGCCGCCGCCGTGGTGAAGTAGGGAACGCGGCCGTAGAGCGCCGACGTCCGGATCGCCTTCGAATCCAGCAGCGACTGCCAGCCTTCGGTCGTGTTGAAGATCAGGTCGACGTCGCCGTCGACGATCCGGTCGACGATGTTCGGCCGCCCCTCGCGCTTCTTGAGCACGGTCTCCACCTCCAGCCCCTGCTCGCGCAGGAAGGTCGCGGTGCCGCTGGTCGCGAGAATGGTGAAGTCCATCGCGATGAGTTGCCGCACGGCCGGCAGGATATGCCCCTTGTCGCTGTCCTTGACCGAGACGAAGGCGGTGCCGCCGAGCGGCAGCCTGGTTCCCGCGCCGAGCTGCGCCTTGGCGAAGGCCGTGGCAAAATCACTATCGATTCCCATGACTTCGCCGGTAGATTTCATTTCCGGGCTTAACACCGGATCGACCCCGGGGAAGCGCGCGAACGGGAAGACGGCTTCCTTGACGGCGATATAGTCGACGTCGAGCCGGATGCGCGGCAGCGCCTTGAGGCGCTCGCCCGCCATCACCCGCGCCGCGATCTTGGCGATCGGCTGGCCGATCGCCTTGGCGACGAACGGCACGGTGCGGCTGGCGCGCGGGTTGACCTCGATCAGGTAGACCTCGCCGTCCTTGACCGCATATTGGACGTTCATCAGGCCGCGCACCTTGAGCGCGCGGGCCAGCGCGTCGGTCTGCCGCTCGATCTCGGCGATGATCTCCTTCGGCAGGCTGTAGGGCGGCAGGGTGCAGGCGCTGTCGCCCGAATGGACCCCCGCTTCCTCGATATGCTGGAGCACGCCCGCGACCACGACATCGTCGCCGTCGCAGATCGCGTCGACGTCGACCTCGATCGCGTCGCGCAGATACTGGTCGATCAAAACTGGTGAATCGCCAGATACTTGCACCGCAGTGCTGATATACTGATCGAGCTGTGACGGATCCTCGACGATCTCCATCGCGCGGCCGCCGAGCACGTAGGAGGGCCGCATCAGCACCGGATAGCCGACCCGCTCGGCGACGGCCAGCGCCTCCTCGCGGCTGCGGGCGATGCCGTTGCGCGGCTGGCTGAGGCCGAGCTCGCCGACCAGCGCGGCGAAGCGCTCGCGGTCCTCGGCCAGGTCGATCGCGTCGGGGCTGGTGCCGAGGATCGGGATGCCCGCATCCTCCAGTTCCTGCGCCAGCTTGAGCGGGGTCTGCCCGCCGAACTGGACGATCACGCCCTTGAGCGTGCCCTTCGACTGTTCGACATGCAGGATCTCCAGCACGTCCTCGGCGGTCAGCGGCTCGAAATAGAGGCGATCCGACGTGTCATAGTCGGTCGACACCGTCTCCGGGTTGCAGTTGACCATGATCGTCTCATAGCCGGCGTCGGCCAGCGCGAAGCAGGCGTGGCAGCAGCAATAATCGAACTCGATCCCCTGCCCGATCCGGTTCGGGCCGCCGCCGAGGATGACGATCTTCTCGCGGTCGCTCGGGTTGCTCTCGCACTCGGGCTCGCCGAAGCTCGGCGCCTCGTAGGTCGAGTACATGTAGGGCGTCTTCGCCTCGAACTCGGCCGCGCAGGTGTCGATCCGCTTGAACACCGGGCGGACGCCCAGCTTGTGGCGGTGCGCGCGCACCTCCTTCTCGGTGATGCCGCCGGTCATCGCCTTGGCCGCGTCATGGACGATGCCCGAGCCGCGCGCCTGTTCGCGCGCCATGCCCGCCAGGTTGGCCGATTGCAGCGCCAGCCAGGCGAGCCGCTTGTCGGAGAAGCCCATCGCCTTGAGCCGGCGCATGCCGGCCGCGTCCTGCGGCAGCCCTTCGCGGCACACTTCCTCCTCGGCCGCGACGATCTCGGCGAGCCGATCGAGGAACCAGGGTTCGTACTTGGCGATGCGGTGGATGTCGTCGACCGAGAAGCCCTCGCGCAGCGCCTGCGCCGCGACGAGCAGCCGGTCCGGCGTCGGCCGCGCCAGTTCCTCCTCGATCACCGAGCGGGCCGCGCCCTTCAGGTTCTCGACCACGTTGAAGCCGGCGAGGCCGGTCTCCAGGCCGCGCAGCGCCTTCTGCATCGATTCATGGATGTTGCGGCCGATCGCCATCGTCTCGCCGACCGACTTCATCGCGGTCGACAGCAGCGGCTCGGCGCCCTTGAACTTCTCGAAGGCGAAGCGCGGTATCTTGGTGACGACATAGTCGATCGTCGGCTCGAACGAGGCCGGCGTTGCGCCGGTGATGTCGTTCATGATCTCGTCGAGCGTGTAGCCGACCGCCAGCTTGGCGGCGACCTTGGCGATCGGGAAGCCGGTCGCCTTCGACGCCAGCGCCGAGGAGCGCGACACGCGGGGGTTCATCTCGATCACGACCAGGCGGCCGTCAGCCGGGTTGACCGCGAACTGGACGTTCGACCCGCCGGTCTCGACGCCGATCTCGCGCAGCACCGCGATCGAGGCGTTGCGCATGATCTGATATTCCTTGTCGGTCAGCGTCAGCGCCGGCGCGACGGTGATGGAATCGCCCGTGTGGACGCCCATCGGATCGACATTCTCGATCGAGCAGATGATGATGCAGTTGTCGGCGCGATCGCGCACGACCTCCATCTCATATTCCTTCCAGCCGAGCACCGATTCCTCGATCAGCACCTCGGTGGTCGGCGACGCGTCGAGACCGCCGGTGACGATCTTGACGAACTCGTCCTTGTTGTAGGCGATGCCGCCGCCGGTGCCGCCCATGGTGAAGCTGGGGCGGATGATCGCCGGCAGGCCGACATAGTCGAGCACGCGCAGCGCCTCGTCGAGCGTGTGGGCGACGTCCGAGCGCGGGCTTTCCAGGCCGATCTTGTCCATCGCCTGGCGGAACTTCAGCCGGTCCTCGGCCTTGTCGATCGCCTCGGCGTCGGCGCCGATCATCTGGCAGCCATATTTCTCCAGCGTACCGTCGTTGAACAGCGCCAGCGCGGTGTTGAGCGCGGTCTGCCCGCCCATCGTCGGCAGGACGGCGTCGGGCCGCTCCTTCTCGATGATCCGGGCGACGATCTCGGGCGTGATCGGCTCGACATAGGTCGCGTCCGCCATCTCCGGATCGGTCATGATCGTGGCGGGGTTCGAGTTGACGAGGACGATGCGATAGCCTTCCTCGCGCAGCGCCTTGCAGGCCTGCGTTCCCGAATAGTCGAACTCGCAGGCCTGACCGATGACGATCGGACCCGCGCCGATAATGAGGATGGAGGAGATATCAGTGCGCTTGGGCATTATTCGGTTTTTCCATCCTGCAACTCGCAACCCCACCCGTCATATTCGACCCCGAAGATCTGCTCGATCTGCAGGCAGGTGATGGTTAGCTCTTTTATCGAAGCGGCATCGGCCGCCTGGTCCTTGGCGAGGAACAGGCAGGGTTCGCCATCCTCGCCTTCCTCGATCTCGATATACTCGAAGCCGAACTCCTCGGCCCGGTCGGTCAGCCGCACCAGTGCCTCGGGGCTGCCGCGGAAGCTCACGTCGACGGGGCGGACCAGTTCGGGCTGGTCGCCATTTTCGCGGAGATTGGCAAGCACCTCGGCGTCGGCCTCACACTCCTCCTCCAGGCGCTGCGGATCAATCGCGGGAAGGGTCATGCGCGGGCCTCCGGTTGACCGAGACGGCCGGGGCCGCCGACGATGAGCATCGAAATGTCGGTTCGACTGGTCATCAGCGCTCCGGAATTCTAGCGAACTCCGCGTCGGTCATGCGACCGCCGACGAAAGACATCACGCCGTTGAAGCGGCCGCCGCCCGATAGTCCAACAGAGCAAATCGATTCGGCGAATGCCGCACTCTGGCTTGTACCCCAGTTCTGCGGACGAAATTGTATGGTCAGCACGAAACTGTCCGCGCCGATCGGAAACAAGGTCGGCTCGATCGGTCGACCGGCTTCCGCCTGCGAACTGCTTGCCTCATCCAGCGGCAGCAGAGAACGCTGCGTTCCCGTGAACGTCGCCACGATCCGCGTAGCTGGCGCTGCGGCTGTAGCCAATTTCGCTATGGATCGCTCGCATTCCGACGGCGTCGCTGCCGTCGAAGTCAAGGCCATGGCGTGCAGCAGGATGATCGAAACGGCCGTCACGCCTTCGCCTTCAGCTGGGCGACGAACTGCTCGAACAGATAATGGCTGTCCTGCGGGCCGGGGCTGGCTTCGGGGTGGTACTGGACGCTGAACGCCGGCTTGTCGGTCAGGCGAAGGCCCGCCAGCGATCCGTCGAACAGCGAGACATGGGTGGCCTCGGCATTGGCCGGCAGGCTGTCGGTGTCGACCGCGAAGCCGTGGTTCATGCTGGTGATCTCGACCTGGCCGTCGTCGGTGCGCTTGACCGGATGGTTGGCGCCGCGATGGCCCTGGTGCATCTTGTAGGTCTTCGCACCGACCGCGAGGCCGAGCATCTGGTGGCCGAGGCAGATGCCGAACAGCGGCGTGCCGACGTCGAGCAGCTTGCGGATCACCGGCACCGCATAGGCGCCGGTCGCGGCCGGGTCGCCCGGGCCGTTCGACAGGAAGACGCCGTCGGGCCTGTGCGCCATCACCTCGTCGAAGCTGGCGGTGGCGGGGACGACCGTCACCCGCGCCCCGGCGGCGACCAGGTTGCGCAGGATGTTGCGCTTCAGGCCATAGTCGATCGCGACGACGTGCGGCGCGTCGGCGGGCGCGGCGTCGAGGTCATAGCCCTCGCCGAGCGCCCAGAGGCCGTCGCTCCACTTGTAGGTCTGGGTGGCGCTGACCTCCTTGGCGAGGTCCATGCCCTCCAGCCCCGGCCATTCGCGGGCCTTCCGGCGCAGCGCCTCGATGTCGAAGCGGCCCTGCGCGTTATGGGCGATGACGCCGTTCGGCGCGCCGTTGATCCGGATCGCGCGGGTGAGCGCGCGGGTGTCGACGCCCGAGACGCCGATCCGGCCGTTCGCCTTCAGCCAGGCGTCGAGATGCTGGCTGCTGCGGAAATTGGCGGGATCGGTGACGTCCTCGCGCACGACCATGCCGAGCGCGTGGGGGTTGGTTGCCTCGACATCCTCGGCATTGGTGCCGACATTGCCGATGTGCGGGAAGGTGAAGGTGATGATCTGCCCGGCATAGGAGGGATCGGTCATCACCTCCTGATAGCCGGTCATCGCGGTGTTGAAGCAGACCTCGCCGACGGCGTCGCCCTCTGCCCCGAATCCCCTGCCCCAGATCAATGTCCCGTCGCCGAGAACCAAAACGCCCGTTGCGCCCTCGGGGGGTGTCAGACGCGCGTGATCGGTTTCGGCCACTAGGGCTCTCCTCGGCTATGGGTCGGTGGGCAAACGGCGGCGTACCTAGGGGGCCCTCCTCGGCGGGTCAATTCTATTAAATCAGGAATCTCTGTGCTACGCATCCTCCTTTCCCGAACAGACCGGTGGTTCCCATGATTCGAGACGAGATCAAGACGGCGCTCGTCGCCGCGATGAAGGCGCGCGACGCCACCACCACGGCGGCGATCCGCCTGATCCAGTCGGCGATCAAGAACCGCGACATCGAGCTGCGCACCGCGACCCAGCAGCCCGACGACGACCTGCTCGTCACCGAGGTGCTGCAGAAGATGATCAAGCAGCGCCGCGAATCGATCGAGATGTACGAGAAGGGCAACCGCCCCGAGCTCGCCGCCGCCGAGGCCGCCGAGGTCACGGTGATCGAGCGCTTCCTGCCGCAGCAGATGAGCGAGGACGAGGCCCGCGCCGCGATCGACGCCCTCGCGACCGAACTGGGCGCGGCCTCGATCAAGGACATGGGCCGGGTGATGGCGGCACTCAAGGAACGCTTCGCCGGCCAGATGGACATGGCCAAGGCCAGCGGCCTGGTGAAGGCGCGGCTGGGCTGAGTGAACGAAGGGGCGGAGAACGACAATCCTCCCCTCCCGCCTGCGGGAGGGGATCGAGGGGTGGGCTCCCCGGCCTTCAAACCACGGCCGACCCGTCTCGCGAGGCGGCTCCGCAACAATGCCACCAATACCGAACGCAAGCTCTGGCATCATCTGCGCGGCAGTCGCCTGAACGGCTTCAAGTTCAGCCGGCAGATGCCGGTCGCCGGCTTCATCTGCGATTTCCTTTGCCGATCGGCGCATCTTGTCATCGAGCTCGATGGGGGCCAGCATGGCTGGCAGGCCGCGGAGGACGAGGCGCGAACCCGGCGGATCGAGGCGGAAGGCTATCGGGTGCTCCGTTTCTGGAACAATGACGTGAACGAGCGGCTGGAAGGCGTATTGGCCCGCATCGCGGAAGCGCTGGCGGAGGGCGCGGAGGCCCACCCCCAACCCCTCCCGCACGCGGGAGGGGAGTAGAGGCCTAGGCATGTCCCTCTCCCCCCAATTCCTCGACGAGCTCCGCGCCCGGGTCACGCTGTCCACGCTGATCGGGCGGTCGGTGAAGCTCGTGAAGGCGGGACGCGAGTTCAAGGCGTGCTGCCCGTTCCACAACGAGAAGTCGCCGAGCTTCTACGTCAACGACGACAAGGGCTTCTACCATTGCTTCGGCTGCGGCGCGCATGGCGACGCGATCCGCTTCCTGACCGAGGCGAAGGGCCTGACCTTCATCGATGCGGTCAAGGAACTGGCGCAGGGCGCCGGGATGGAGGTCCCCGCCCCCGATCCGCGCGCGGCGCAGCGCAACGAGATGCAGGCCGGGCTCCATGACGTCATGGCGGCAGCGGCAAGCTGGTTCCAGGAACAGCTGGGCGGGATAGCCGGCGCCGAGGCTCGCGCCTATCTCCAGCGGCGCGGGATCGACGAACGGCTGGTGAAGAAATTCGGCATCGGCTTCGCCCCCGATTCGCGCGGCAAGCTCCGAACCGCGCTGAAGAGCTTCGGCGACGCCAAGCTGATCGAGACCGGGTTGCTGATCCTGGTCGAGGACAAGGAACCCTATGACCGGTTCCGGGGGCGCGTGATGATCCCGATCCAGGACCAGCGCGGGCGCGTCATCGCCTTTGGCGGGCGCATCCTCGACAAGGGCGAGCCCAAATATCTGAACTCGCCCGACACGCCGCTGTTCGACAAAGGCCGGACCCTGTTCAACATCGAGCGCGCCAGCGCCGCGTCGCGCAAGGCCAACCGCGTGATCGCGGTCGAAGGCTATATGGACGTGATCGCACTGGCCAAGGCGGGGATCGACGAAGCCGTCGCCGCCAACGGCACCGCGCTGACCGAAGCGCAGCTCGAACGGATGTGGCGGATGACCGAGATACCGCTGCTCTGCTTCGACGGCGACAAGGCAGGACAGAAGGCCGCCGTCCGCGCCGCGCAGCGCGCGCTGCCGATGATCGCGCCGGGGCGGACGCTGCGCTTCGCCCTGCTGCCCGGCGGGCAGGACCCCGACGACCTCGTCAAGTCCGGCGGCGTCCGCGCGGTCGAGCAGGTGCTGGACGAGGCGATCAGCCTCGACGAACTGCTGTGGCGCGCCGAATATGAGGCGCAGCCGCTGTCGACGCCCGAGGCGCGGGCCGGCCTGCGCAAGCGGCTCGGCGACCTCGCGGGATCGATCCAGGACCGCGACGTGCGCGAACTCTACCAGGCGGAGTTCCGCCGCCGCTTCGACGAGCTGTTCGGCAGCGCCCAGCGCCGTCCGTTCGAACGGAACTTCCAGCCCTTCCAGCCCCGCCAGCAGCGCCGCCCCGGCCAGCCCTGGAAACCCGAGCCGCTGCCGCCCTCGCGCGCCGCCCATGCGGTGAACAAGAGCGGGGTCAATCCGATGGTGACCCGCGCGGTGATGGCGGGTCTGCTCCGCTTCCCGGCGCTTTTCTCGTCGCACATGGAGGCGATCGGACAGCTCCAGCTCGGCGACGAGCGGCTCGATCGGCTGCGCGCGGAGGCCTTCGAAGCCGGATTTTCCGGGGGACCGCTTGAAAAGGAAGGCCTCGAAACCATATTGGCCGAGGCGGGTCTTGGGGCTGTGGTCGAGGAGCTCAAGGCTACGAACGCTCTTGCCTTTTCCTTCTTGCGCGGCAATGCCGATCCTGACCGTGCTATGCGCGATCTCTCGGCGGCGATCGAGGCCATGGCGGCGCGTCCCCTATTGGATGCGGCGCTGCGGGAGGCCACCGAGCGGTTGGGCATGGCGGCCGACGATGCCGGGCTAGAGGAGCAGCGCAGGCTGCTCGCGGCCCGCGAGGCGGCGGATCGCGCGCTCACCGACCTCGCCCTGGGCGAGGACGGCGGGGGCGCTTAAACTGTTTGAGGCCGGCGGTTTCCGGCCGAATATATTGAGGGCTGGTCTTAGATGGCGAAGACGAACGGGAGCGAGGGTGGCGATCGAATCGACGGCGACGCCCCGCTCATCGATCTCAACGAAGGATCGCTCAAGAAGCTGATCGCCCGCGCGAAGCGCAAGGGCTACATCACCTACGAGCAGCTCAACGAGGCGCTGCCGCAGGACCAGATGACCTCCGACCAGCTCGAAGACGTGATGTCCGCGCTCAACGAGATGGGCGTGAACATCGTCGAGAACGAGGATGCCGGCGAGGACGAGCAGCCCGAGGAGGACGGCATCGACGAGGTCGCCGGCTCCGAGGAAGGCGATACCGGCCCTGCCCTCACCACCACGGCGAAGAAGGAAACGGTCGACCGCACCGACGATCCGGTGCGCATGTACCTGCGCGAGATGGGCGCCGTCGAGCTGCTCAGCCGCGAGGGCGAGATCGCGATCGCCAAGCGCATCGAGGCCGGCCGCGACACGATGATCCTGGGCCTCTGCGAGAGCCCGATCACCTTCAACGCGATCATCGAATGGTCGAACGCGCTCAACGAGGGCACGATGCAGCTGCGCGAGATCCTCGATCTCGACGCGATGCTGTCGAAGGGGCCGACCGCCGAGCAGGTCGAGAACGAGGACGCCGACGCCGAGATATCGGCCGAGACGGCCGGCCCGACCTTCAAGGAGGAGGAAGAGCCCGAGGAGGAGGCCTCCGCCGACGAGGACGAGGATTCGATGACCGAGCGGCGCGCTCCGCGCCCGCAGGAAGACGACGACGAGGACAACACCCTCAGCCTCGCCCAGATGGAAGAGCAGCTCAAGCCGATGGCGCTCGAGCGGTTCGCGGCGATCACCGATCTCTACAAGACCTTCTCGCAGGTCCAGTCCGCGCGCGTCGCCGCGCTCGGCGTCGGCGACGACTTCCCGGCCGCCGAGGAGGAGCGCTACCAGGGCCTGCGCGAGCAGCTCACCGCCGAGGTCGAGAGCGTCCAGTTCCACGGCGCGAAGATCGAATATCTCGTCGACCAGCTCTATTCGTTCAACCGCCGGCTGACCACGCTGGGCGGGCAGATGCTGCGCCTGGCCGAGCGCCACAAGGTGCCGCGCCGCGACTTCCTCGAAGCCTATGTCAACCACGAGATGGAGGACGGCTGGCTCGACCGGGTCGGCCGGATCGACAAGAAGTGGGCGAATTTCGCGGCCAACGAGGCCGACGCGGTCGATCGCATCCGCAACGAGATCGGCGAGATCGCCCAGGCGACCGGCATGGCGCTCAGCGAGTTCCGCCGCATCGTCAACATGGTGCAGAAGGGCGAGCGCGAGGCGCGCATCGCGAAGAAGGAGATGGTCGAGGCCAATCTCCGCCTCGTCATCTCGATCGCCAAGAAATACACCAATCGCGGCCTGCAGTTCCTGGACCTGATCCAGGAGGGCAATATCGGGCTGATGAAGGCCGTCGACAAATTCGAATATCGCCGCGGCTACAAGTTCAGCACCTATGCGACCTGGTGGATCCGGCAGGCGATCACCCGCTCGATCGCCGACCAGGCGCGGACGATCCGCATCCCGGTCCACATGATCGAGACGATCAACAAGCTGGTCCGCACGAGCCGCCAGATCCTGCACGAGATCGGCCGCGAGCCGACCCCGGAGGAACTGGCCGAGCGGCTGTCGATGCCGCTCGAGAAGGTCCGCAAGGTGATGAAGATCGCCAAGGAGCCGATCAGCCTCGAGACGCCGATCGGCGACGAGGAGGACAGCCATCTCGGCGACTTCATCGAGGACAAGAACGCGATCATCCCGGTCGATGCCGCGATCCAGTCCAACCTGAAGGAAACCGTCACCCGCGTCCTCGCCAGCCTCACCCCGCGCGAGGAGCGCGTGCTGCGCATGCGCTTCGGCATCGGCATGAACACCGATCACACGCTGGAGGAGGTCGGCCAGCAATTCTCGGTGACGCGCGAGCGCATCCGCCAGATCGAGGCGAAGGCGCTTCGCAAGCTCAAGCATCCGAGCCGCAGCCGCAAGATGCGGAGCTTCCTCGACCAGTAAGATCGTCGATGGCTCGCAATGGATACCGAAGCCATTGCGAGCCATCGCTTCGGTATCCTCGGTCGTCATTCCCGCGAAAGCGGGAATCCACGGTCACGGAGCATTTCGCCTCTTGCGGGCCGCCGTCCATGGATTCCCGCTTTCGCGGGAATGACGGCGAACTGGCTCAAATATTTCACCGCTGAATTATTGCGAACAGTTCGCATTAGCTATTGCGAGGGTGAATCGTTCGCGCTACGCGGCAGGACGTGAACCCGACGCCTGTCCCCCCTTCTTCCGCCGTGAAGCGCAAGCCGCAGCACAAGCCCTGGTACCGCTCGCGCGGCTGGTGGCTGAAGCAGCTCCACAATTGGCACTGGATGAGCGCCGCCATCTCGCTGATCGGCATGCTGCTGTTCGCCGCGACCGGCATCACGCTCAACCATGCCGCGACGATCGCCGCTTCGCCCCATGTCCAGAATCTGTCGGCGAAGCTGCCGGCGCCGCTGCTCGCCCAACTCGCCAAGCCTGCGTCGGACAGCGCGCCGCTGCCGCCCGCCATCGTCGCCGAGCTCGATACCAGGCTCGAGCTCAACGCCGGCGGCAAGCCCGGCGAATGGTCCGACGACGAGGTCTATGTCGCCCTGCCCCGCCCCGGCGGCGATGCCTGGATCAGCATCGACCGCGCCAGCGGAGCGGTGACCGCCGAGATCACCGACCGCGGCTGGATCAGCTACCTCAACGATCTCCACAAGGGGCGCAACGCCGGCGGCGCCTGGGGCTGGTTCATCGACGTCTTCGCCGGGGCCTGCATCCTGTTCACGCTGACCGGCCTGTTCCTGCTCTACATGCATTCCAAGCCGCGCCCCCTGACCTGGCCGCTCGTGGGCCTGGGCCTGGTGGTGCCGATGCTGATCGTCGTCCTCTTCGTCCATTGAGAGAGATTGCCATGCGCACTACGCCCTTCCTGCTCATCGGTGGAATGATCGCTGCCCCCGCCTCGGCGGCCGGCACGATCAACGTCACCATCCCGCAGCTCAAGGTCGCCGAATATCACCGTCCCTATGTCGCGGTGTGGCTGGAGCCGGCCGGCGGCGGCGCGGCGCGCACCCTGGCGGTGTGGTACGACGTCAAGAAGGGCGGCAACGAGCCCGGCACCAAATGGCTTTCCGACCTGCGCGCCTGGTGGCGCAAGGGCGGCAAGAGCGCGAAGATGCCCGCCGACGGCATCAGCGGCGCGACCCGCGCGCCCGGCACCCACGCCATCCCGCTGCCCGCCGACCTGAAGCCCGGCAACTATGTGCTGGCCGTCGAGGCCGCGCGCGAAACCGGCGGCCGCGAACATGTCACCCTGCCGATCAGCGTCCCGGCCAAGCCCGCCAAGGCGGCCGGCAAGACCGAACTCGGCGCCGTCACCCTCTCCGCCCGCTGAAAGGACCGCCGATGAAGCGCTTTTCCACCCGCCTGCTCGCCGCAGCCGCGATCCTCGCCCTTCCCGCCGCCGCCTCGGCGCACCGCCAGTGGATGGTGCCGAACGCGACGGTGTTCTCGGGCACCAACAGCTGGGTGACGGTCGACGCCGCCGCCTCGAACGACCTGTTCTTCGCCGATCATCAGCCGATGCGGCTCGACGGCGTGAAGGTCTGGGCGCCCGACGGCAGCGAGGGCGCGATCGCCAATGGATCGACCGGCCGCTACCGCTCGACCTTCGACGTCAAGCTCGACAAGCCGGGCACCTGGAAGATCGGTACCTTCACCTCGGCGGTGATGGGCAGCTTCAAGGCCAATGGCGAGGAGCGCCGGATCGGTGGGCGTCCGGGCGGCGGAACGCCGCCGCTGTCGGTCGCCGACATCCCGGCCGACGCCACCGACGTCAAGCTGACCGAGGTGATCGGCCGCAACGAGCTCTACATCACCGCCGACGCGCCGAGCAGCACCGTGTTCACGCCGACCGGCAAGGGCATCGAATTCCAGCCGGTGACGCACCCCGACGAGCTGGTCGTGGGCGAGCCCGCCAGCTTCCGCTTCCTCGTCGACGGCAAGCCCGCCGGCGGGCTGAAGGTGACGGTGGTCCCCGGCGGCAAGCGCTACCGCAACGACGATGGCGCGCGCGATTTCACGACCGGGGCCGACGGTGTTGCGAAGATCGATTGGCCGACGCCGGGCATGTACTGGATCAACGCCTCGCTGACCGACGACAAGCCGTCGGCGCCGCGCGCGACCCAGCGCCGGATGAACTATGTGACGACCGTCGAGGTGCTGCTCCCCTGAGCGAAACCCGCATCGCCCTGCCCAAGGACATCGCGATCGCGGCCTTCGCCGATCGCGATCCGGCGCGGCCGCTGGCCGACCTGGGCGGCGAGACGATGGGAACCAGTTGGTCGGTGCGCTTCGCCGCGCCGGCCGGCTGCGATCCCGCAGCGGTCGAGGCGGCGATCCTCGCTAGGCTCGACACGATCATCGCCGAGATGAGCCACTGGCGAGCGGATTCGCTGATCTCCGCCTATAACCGCGCCGAAGCCGGAAGCTGGCACAGTCTTCCCGATGATTTCGCGGCGGTGATCGCCACCGCGCTCGACGTCGCGGCGCGCAGTGGCGGCGCCTTCGATCCGGCGATCGGCCGTCTCGTCGACCTTGCCGGCTTCGGCCCCGATCCCGCCCTGCGCAGCGACGCCGCCACGGCCCTCGCGCTCGCCCGCCAGAACGCCGGATGGCGGCGGCTGCGCTTCCGCGACGGCCGGCTTCTCCAGCCCGGTGGGCTTACCCTCGACCTGTCGGGCATCGCCAAGGGCCATGCCGTCGACGCGGTCGCCGACGCGCTCGGCGCGCTCGGCATCGCCCATGCGCTGGTCGAGATCGGCGGCGAGCTGGTCGGTCGCGGCGTCCGTCCCGACGGCGATCCCTGGTGGGTCGATCTCGAGAACCCGCCCGGCAACCCGTTGCCGCCGCTGCGCATCGCGCTGCACGGCATCGCCGTCGCGACCTCGGGCGATTATCGGCGCGGCGCGCACAGCATCGATCCACGCACCGGCCGCTCGACCGATAACGGCGTCCGCTCGGTCAGCGTGATCCACAAGAGCGCGATGCTTGCCGACGCCTGGGCGACCGCGCTGACGGTGGCGGGCCCCGAAGCCGGCCTCGATCTGGCCCGGCGCGAGGGGATCGCCGCGCGGATCGTCGGCGATCGCGAATGGCTCAGCCCCGCGCTCGTCGAAATGCTGGAATATTGATCCCGGCCCCTTGCCCGTCGCGCCCTTCGGGGCCATAGGGCGCTTGAATCTCCCAACGAAGAGGCCGCGATGAAGACCCGCGTCTATGTCACCCTGAAGGGCGGCGTGCTCGATCCCCAGGGCAAGGCGATCCACCATGCGCTCGGCTCGCTCGGTTTCTCGGGTGTCAACGACGTCCGTGCCGGCAAGCTGATCGAGCTCGACCATGACGACGGCGTCAGCGATGCCGAAATCGAGGCGATGTGCAAGAAGCTGCTCGCCAACACCGTCATCGAGAATTTCCGGATCGAACGGGCCTGATCGGAGGCATATCATGAAGAGCGCGGTCATCGTCTTCCCCGGCTCCAATTGCGATCGCGACCTTGCCGTCGCGATCCGCGACGTCACGGGCAAGGCGCCGGACATGCTCTGGCACCAGGAAACGGCGCTGCCCGACGGCATCGGCCTGATCGCGGTGCCCGGCGGTTTCTCCTATGGCGACTATCTGCGTTCGGGCGCGATGGCGGCGCGGTCGCCGATCATGCGCGCGATCGTCGAGGCGGCCGGCCGCGGCGTGCCGGTGCTCGGCATCTGCAACGGCTTCCAGATCCTGACCGAGGCCGGGCTGCTGCCCGGCGCGCTAATGCGCAACGAGGGGCTGGACTTCGTCTGCCGCGAGGTCGCGCTGACCGTCGAGAACAGCCAGTCGACCTTCACCGCGCGCTACGACAAGGGCGAGAAGGTCCATTTCCCGGTCGCGCATCACGACGGCAACTTCACCGCCGACCGCGAGACGCTCGACCGGATCGAGGGCGAGGGCCGGGTCGCCTTCCGCTATGCCGAGGCGGTCAACGGGTCGGCGCGCGGCATCGCGGGCATCCTCAACGACGCCGGCAACGTGCTGGGCATGATGCCGCACCCCGAGCGGGTGATCGAGGCTGCGCACGGCAATGACGACGGCCGCCGCCTGTTCGAGGGCCTGCTGGAGACGGTGGCGTGACCGCGCCGCACGGCGCCGGCTGTCTGTGCGGCGCCGTACGCTTCACCATCGATGCCGAGCCGATGGCGGCGCGCACCTGCTGGTGCCGGCTGTGCCAGTATCTCGGCGGCGGCACCGCGACGGCGAACATCTGCTTCCCGGCCGACAAGGTGCGCTGGACCGGCGAGATCCGCTATCATGACAGCGTCGCCGAGAGCGGCAATGCGATGCGGCGCGGCTTCTGCCCGACCTGCGGCACGCCGCTGACCAGCGAGGCGCTGAGCCGCCCGCACCTCATCTTCCTGCGCATCGGCGCGCTCGACGATCCCAACCTGATGGGGCCGCAGGCGACGATCTGGACCTCGCAGGCGCCCGACTGGGCCTGCATCTCGACCGAGATACCGAGCCTCGAGAGCCAGCCTCCGCCCGTCGCCTGATGCCGGGCGCCGGCCTTTTCATCTTCGTCGCGGCGGCGCTGTGCGAGATCGGCGGCTGCTTCGCCTTCTGGGCCTGGCTGCGGCTCGGCAAGTCGCCGCTCTGGGCGGTCGGCGGCGTCGGGCTGCTGATCCTGTTCGCCTGGCTCCTCACCCGCGTCGACAGCGCCGCCGCCGGACGCGCCTTCGCGGCCTATGGCGGCATCTACATCTGCGCGTCGCTCGGCTGGATGTGGGCGGTCGAGGGCGGCCGGCCCGATCGCTGGGACCTGATCGGCGTGCTACTTTGCGCCGTGGGGAGCGCCGTCATCCTGCTCGGGCCGCGAACGGCCTGACCGCCTATACCCGTGTCCGGAACGGGGTGAAGTCGGTGCCCTCGTCGAACACGTCGATGCCCTCGCGTTTCTTGAGGAAGTTGACCACGACATAGGTGGCCGGGGTCAGGATCACCTCCCAGCTCACCTTGAGCACCCATTGGGTGACGAGCACCTTGAAGACCAGATTGCTCGTCCACCCTTCCGCGCCGAGGAAGGCGAGCGGATAGAAGATCAGGCTGTCGACCCCCTGCCCCGCGACGGTCGAACCGATCGTGCGGGTCCAGAGATGCTTGCCGCCGGTCCACAGCTTCATCTTGGCGAGGACATAGCTGTTGACGAACTCGCCCGCCCAGAAGGCGGTGATCGAGGCGACGACGATGCGCGGCACCTGTCCGAACACCTGCTCATAGGCCGCCTGCCCGGTCCAGTTCTTGTCGGGCGGCAGCGCCACGACGACCAGGCTCATCACCACCATGAACAGCAGCGCCGCCGTTCCCGCCCAGATGCAACGGCGCGCGCGGCCATAGCCATAGACCTCGGTCATGATGTCGCCGATCACATAGCCGACCGGGAAGAACAGGATGCCCGCGCCGAACGGCCAGGGCCCGATGCCGGGAATGTGGACCACCGCGACCTTGCCCGCGCCCAGCACGTTGGACAGCAGCAAGATGGTGACGAACGCCGCCATCACGAAATCGAAATAGCGGAAGTGCCGGCCCCTTATGGCTTCGGCGTCGGAGGCGACGGGCGCGGCGCTGCTATCGTTCATAAGGCCACACTAACGGCGTTCCATCCGAGCGCAATCCACGCTATCTGCCGCCCCGACGCGCGCCCGTAGCTCAGTTGGATAGAGCACGAGCCTTCTAAGCTTGGGGTCGCAGGTTCGAATCCTGCCGGGCGCGCCACTTCGGTTCGAAATCCCGAACGCCTGACTGGCACCGCCATGCAATCATTCGTGACGTTGCGGCCCCAGTTCCGCCAAAAAAAAGCACTTGCCCCGAACAGGGCCGCCACACATTCTGGTTGGACAGTCGTAACGAATTGCGAGGGGATGCCCGTGACGATCCGCCATCTGAGCATCATCGCCGCCTGCGGGCCGCTCCTGCTGCCCTCCATCGCGTCAGCGCAGGCGCCGCGCGACCTGGGCGACCTCGTCGGTGCCCGCGCGGCCGGCGGCGAGACGCAGCTCGAAGAACGGGGCTATGTCCATATCAAGACCCAGAAGGGCGACGATCGGGCGTGGAGCTACTGGTGGCAGCCGAAGCACCGTGCCTGCGTGTCGGTGGCCGTTTTCGACGGGCGGTTCGATGCCATCACGACGACGCCGGCGGCCGATTGCAACCAGGGCAACGCCAAGGCGGACGGGAAAGGCGGCTCCGGCGCGGCGGCGGCAGCGGCCATCGGCGTTGCCCTCGTCGGGGTGGCGGCGCTCGCGCACAACTCGCACAACCACGACAATGGGAAGCATCTCGACGACGAGGCCGCGGATTCGCAGTTCGAGCGCGGCTATCGCGACGGTCTCTATGCGCAATCCTACCATAATTACGATCGGGCCGATGCCTATTCGGACGGCTATTCCAAGGGCGTCGCCCAGCGCGGCAACGAAACCCGGCATCGCGACGGCCATGCCGACGATGCCGGCGGCTATCGCGCCTCGGTCAACGTCAACGACCTCGTCACCCAGCGGGCGGCGAGCGCAGACGTCGAGCTCCAGAAGCGCGGCTTCCGGACCGTGAACGCCTATCAAGCCGGCGATTCCGCCTATACGATCCGGTCGAACGAGCGAACCGGCCAGTGCGTGCAGGTCGCCGTCAAGGACGGGCGCATCCGCTACATCGCCGCGATCAAGCCATCGGCCTGCCGCTGACGCCTGGCGCGAGGCGGAAGACGTGGATTTCCTGCGCCTTTTCCAATCGATCGAGGAACTGCTCTATGAAGTGATGAGCTGGCTGATCTTCTATCCGCGCACGCTGTGGCGGTCGGTCCGGCATCCGATGGAGATGCTGCTCTATTCCGAAAGGGAATTGAGGGACCCCGCCGAGGACCAGTTCACGGACATGCTCAGCCCGCCGCTGTTCCTGCTGCTCACCATATTGCTGTCGCACCTAATCGAGATCGGTTCGCATAGCAGCCTGCCCAAGGCTACCAGTCCGATCGGCCAGCAGATCATGACGTCGGACCAGAACCTCCTGCTATTGCGCTTCGTCCTCTTCTCCATCTATCCGCTGATGTTCGCGGCGCGCCGGCTGAAGGCACAGGGCCTGCCGCTCGACCGCGAGACCCTCCGCCAGCCCTTTTTCGCGCAATGCTACATCGCCGGCCCTGCGGCCCTCATCCTGGGCATCGCCGCGATCCTCGTGCGCGCGCAGCATCCGGCGGTCGTCCTGAGCGGCTTCGCGATCGCCCTGCTCGGCATCGCCTGGTATCTGCGCATCGAAACCATCTGGCTGCACCGCCACAGCCATATGACGCGATCCGCCGCCATTCGTTCGGTGCTGGGCACCTGGCTGGCCGCCGCGATCTTCAACGGCATCGCCAGCATCCTGATCGTGGGGGCACCATGACGCGCGACATTCCCTTCTCCCGCCGCTGGGGCATCCGGCTGGGCACGATCCTCTGGTTCGTGGCCGGGCTCGGCTTCCTCCTCGCGCTGCCGATCCTCGTCCAGGCGACGGGCTGGGCGCTGCCGGTGGTCGCGCTGCTGGCCGCGCTGATCGCGTTGCCGCTGGCCTGGCTCTTCCGGAAGCTGCTCCGATCGCGCCGGCCCTTGCTGCAAAGCTGGATCGGGTGGGCGGTGGCCCTGTTCTTCCTCCTGTCGATCCTGCTCGCAGCGCCGATCTACTATCTCGCCGCCGTCACGCAGATGCGTCCCGCCCTGGTGCCACAGGTCACGCTCACCAACGGCCGCAAGACGATCGTCTTCCAGGGCATGCAGCATGTCGGGATCGAGCGCTTCTACAAGTCGGTGGTCTACGACCTCGAAGACGCCCTCTCGCGGGGCTATGTCCTCTATTATGAGGGCGTCCGGCCCGCGACACCCGAAGCCGACGCCTGGCTCGACCGGACGGTGACCGGCGGCCGCGATCTCAGCGAGACCTATCGCGCGCTGGGCGACCTGTGCGGCCTCCAGTTCCAGAACGATTATTTCCAGCTTCTCGGCCGCGATGCGCAGGTCCATCCCGCCTCGCACGTCGTCGCGGACGTCAGCACGCTCGACCTGAAGCGGGAATATGACCGGCTGATGGCGACCGATCCGGGCTTCGCCAAGGCGATGGCCGCGAAGCCGAAGAGCGACGCGGCCTCGCCCGACCGGATGGAAGCCGCGATCCGTTTCCTCCGGCAGGGAACGGAGGGGCAGCGCGCCATTGCCGGCATCCTGTGCCGCGGCTTCATGACGCTGTCGCTGACGCGGGCGAGCGGTCCCCCCTCGGGCGATCCGCTCGACCGGGTGCTGATCGACTTCCGCAACCGCCAGCTCGCGGCCCGGCTGATCGCCGAGCCCAGGCCGCGCATCTACCTCACCTATGGCGCGATGCACCTGCCCGGCCTGTTCGCGCTGCTGCGCAAGAACGACCCGCAATGGCATGTGGCGTCGGTCAAATGGATGCGGACGATCGACGCGCCCGAGGATCATGACGGGCAGATGCCCGCCCTCCCCGCCGCCGGCCGATAGGGCCGGCGTCCGAAGGGACCGCGCCGAGCCGCGCAGCCCCTTCGGCGACGCTCAGATCACGCCGAGCGAGCGCATCGCCTCGGCGACGCGGACGAAGCCGGCGATGTTGGCGCCGAGCACATAATTGCCGGGCGCGGCATATTCCTCGGCCGTCTCGGCGCAATTGTCGTGGATGTTGCGCATGATCTGGGCGAGCCGCTCCTCGGTCTGCTCGAACGACCAGCTATCGCGCGAGGCGTTCTGCTGCATTTCGAGCGCGGAGGTGGCGACGCCGCCCGCATTGGCCGCCTTGCCCGGCGCGAACAGCACGCCGGCGCGCTGGAACAGGTCCACGGCCTCGGGGGTCGACGGCATGTTGGCGCCCTCGCCCACCGCGATCACGCCATTCCTGATGAGGGTGTTCGCATCCTTGGCGGTCAGCTCGTTCTGCGTCGCGCAGGGGAGCGCGATGTCGCACGGCACGTCCCAGATCGAGCCATTCTCGATATAATGCGCCCTGGCGCCGGCGGCGCGGGCATATTCGGACAGCCGCTCGCGGCGCACTTCCTTGATCTCCTTGAGCAGATCGAGGTCGATGCCCTCCTCGTCGAGGATATAGCCGTTCGAATCGGAGCAGGCGATCACCTTGCCGCCGAACTGGCGCACCTTCTCGATCGCGTAGATCGCGACGTTGCCCGAGCCCGACACGACGACGCGCTTGCCGTCGAACGCCTGGTCCTTCGTGCCCAGCATCCGCTGGACGAAATAGACGAGGCCATAGCCGGTCGCCTCGGTCCGCGCGCGCGATCCGCCGTAGACCAGGCCCTTGCCGGTGAGGACGCCCGCCTCATAGCGGTTGTTGAGCCGCTTATACTGGCCGAACATATAGCCGATCTCGCGGCCGCCGACGCCGATGTCGCCCGCCGGCACGTCGGTATATTCGCCGAGATGGCGCTGAAGCTCGGTCATGAAGGCCTGGCAGAAGCGCATCACCTCCCCGTCGGAGCGGCCGCGCGGGTTGAAGTCCGAACCGCCCTTGCCGCCGCCGATCGGCATGCCGGTCAGCGCATTCTTGAAGATCTGTTCGAACCCCAGGAACTTGACGATGCCGAGGTTGACCGAGGGGTGGAAGCGGATGCCGCCCTTATAGGGGCCGAGCGCCGAGTTGAACTGGACGCGGAAGCCGCGGTTGATCTGGACCTGACCCGAATCGTCGACCCAGGGCACGCGAAAGATGATCTGGCGCTCGGGTTCGCAGATTCGTTCGATCAGCGCATGATCGGCATAGTCGGGATGCTTGGCGACGACGCGGCCCAGGCTTTCCAGCACCTCCCGCACGGCCTGGTGGAATTCGGCCTCCCCGGCGTTACGGCGCAATACTTCTTCAAGAACCGGCTGCAACTTTTCGTCAATATTGCTCAACGACCCCTCCAATCTGCACGTTTCGAGCGTGCCTTTGGCGCAATCGTTGCATGTTTCGCAACCCGTCTGTCGACATGTCGTCGATTTCCGGGGTGATATCGGACGGTCGGGCCGCCGGATCAGCCGTTGATCATCCGCCGGATCACCCAGGCGACGAGCCCCAGCAGCGCGACGCTCGCCGCCCAGATGCCGACGAACCAGGCGAGCCGCCGCCAGAGCGGGCCGGGCTCAGTGATATCCGGCTTCATCGACCTTGCCGCGGAACACCCAATAGGCCCAGATGGTGTAGCCGAGGATGATCGGCACCAGCACCACCGCCCCGACCAGCATGAAGGCCTGGCTCCGCTCTGGCGCGGCCGCCTCCCAGATCGTCACACGCCCCGGAACGACGTCGGGGTAGATCGAGATGGCGAGGCCGAGCATCGACAGGCCGAACAGGCCCAGGGTCAGCAGGAAGGGCATGCCGTCACGCCGCCCGCCGATCGACCGCCACAACAGCAGCGCGACGACGGCGACGAGCAGCGGCACCGGGATCGTCACGAACAGGCCGGGATAGCCGAACCAGCGCTCATGATATTTGCCTTCGAGGAAGGGCGTGTAGAGGCTGACCGCCGCGATCGCGACGAGCAGCGCCAGGCACAGCGGCCGGGCGAAGCGCCGCGCGTCGGCCTGGAGAGCGCCCTCCGTCTTCCAGATCAGCCAGCCCGCGCCGAGCAACGCATAGCCGATCGCCAGGCTGACCCCGGTCAGCAGCGAGAAGGGCGTCAGCCAGTCCCACCAACCGCCGGCATAGGCCCGGCCGCCGACCTCGATCCCCTGCAGCAGCGCGCCGAGGGTGATGCCCTGCGCCAGCGTCGCGACCAGCGATCCGCCGCAGAAGGCCGCGTCCCAGAAGGCGCGGTGCCCCGGATCGCGCCAGCGGAACTCGAAGGCGACGCCGCGGAAGACGAGGCCGAGCAGCATCGCCGTCAGCGGCGCGTAGAGCGCCGGCAGGATGATCGCATAGGCGAGCGGAAAGGCCGCCATCAGCCCGCCCCCGCCGAGCACCAGCCAGGTCTCGTTGCCGTCCCAGACCGGCGCGATGCTGTTCATCGCCATGTCGCGCTCGCCACCGACCCGGAACCCCGGGAAGAGGATGCCGATCCCCAGGTCGAAGCCGTCCATCACGACATAGGCGGCCACCGCGAAGGCGATGATCGCCGCCCAGGCGAGGGTGAGGTCGAAGCCGATCATGGCCTTTCTCCTTCGACGGCCGGCGCGGGGGTGATGCCGGCGCTGCGGATCGGTCCCTCGACCGGCTCGGCGCTCTCGCCGCGCTGGGGCGGCTTCGCCATCAGCTTGAGGATGTACCAGACGCCCACCCCGAACACCGCGAAATAGACGATGATGAAGGCGAGCAGCGACGCGCCGACCGCGGGCGCCGCCAGCGGCGAGGCGGCGTCGGCGGTGCGCAGCAGCCCGTAGACGACATAGGGCTGGCGGCCGACCTCGGTCGTCACCCAGCCCGCGATCACCGCGACGAAGCCCGCCGGGCCGAGCAGGATGGCGAGGCGATGGAGCAGCGGCCAGTCGTAGAGCCGCCCCCGCGCCCGCGCGATCAGGCTGAACAGGCCGAGCGCGAAGATCGCGAAGCCTATCCCGACCATGATCCGGAACGACCAGAAGACGATCCCGACCGGCGGATGATCGCGCTCGGGCACCGTATCGAGCCCGGCGAGCGGCGCGTCGGGGTCGTGCTTGAGGATCAGCGAGGACATCTTGGGGATCTCGACCGCCAGGTCGACCCGCTGCTCCGCGCTGTTCGGAATGCCGAACAGGATCAGCGGCGCGCCGTGCGGATGGCTCTGATAATGGCCTTCCATCGCCATCACCTTGGCCGGCTGATGCTCGAGCGTGTTGAGCCCGTGCATGTCGCCGGCGAGGATCTGGATCGGTGCCACCAGCGCCGCCATCCACATCGCCATCGAGAACATCGTCCGCGCGCCGCGATTGGCGCCGTCGCGCAGCAGATGCCAGGCGCCGACGCCGCCGACCACCAGCGCCGTCGTCAGATAGGCGGCGATCACGGTGTGGACGAGGCGATAGGGGAAGCTGGGGTTGAAGATGATCGCCGCCCAGCTCGGCCCCGGCACGAACTGCCCGTTCGCCGCGATCTCGTAGCCGACCGGGGTCTGCATCCAGCTGTTCGCCGACAATATCCAGAAGGCCGAGATGAAGGTGCCGATCGCGACCGCGCAGGTCGCGGCGAAATGCAGCCCTTTCCCCACCTTGTTGATCCCGAACAGCATGACGCCGAGGAAGCCCGCCTCCAGGAAGAAGGCGGTCAGCACCTCATAGGCCATCAGCGGACCGATCACCGCCCCCGCCTTGTCGCTGAACACCGACCAGTTGGTGCCGAACTGGTAGGACATGACGATCCCCGACACGACCCCCATGGCGAAGGCGATCGCGAAGATCTTCAGCCAGTAGCGGTAGAGATTGGCGTAGATCGCGTTGCCCGTCTTCAGCCACAGCGCCTCCAGCACCATCAGATAGCTGGCCAGCCCGATCGAGAAGGACGGGAAGATGAAATGGAAACTGACGGTGAAGGCGAACTGGATGCGCGCCAGCACCACGGGATCGAAGGCGTCCAGCATCGGTGCGATGCTCCCCTCTAGACGGGGCGGACCGGCAAGGGAGCGGCCCCGAGTCGAAGCGGTCCGGCGGTTTCCGGCCGCGGCGCGCCTATATCAGCATTTCGCCGCAGTGCGGGAAAAATCGTGTCGATTCGTATATTTCCCGATGCGTCGCGCCATCGCGATTGCACCCGTCGCCGCCCCGACCTAAGCCCCGCCCATGGTCACCGAAGCCTCCCTGTCGCTCTTCCCGCTGGCCGGCGTGCCGCTGATCGAAGCCGGCGCCGATCTCGCCGCCGTGGTGCTCGCGGCGCTGGAGACGAGCGGCCGGTCGCTCGTCGACGGCGACATCGTCGTCCTCGCCCAGAAGATCGTCTCCAAGGCGGAGGGGCGGCTGGTCGAGCTGGCCGGCGTCACCGCCTCGGCCCAGGCGATCGACATCGCCCGGCAGGTCGACAAGGACCCGCGCCTCGTCGAGCTGATCCTGTCCGAGGCGCAGGAGGTGATGCGCGTTCGCAAGGGCGTGCTGATCGTCCGCCACCGGCTCGGCCTGGTCCTCGCCAATGCCGGCATCGACCAGTCGAACATCGATCATGACGGCCAGCCCCGCGCCCTCCTCCTCCCCGTCGATCCCGACGCCAGCGCCCGCGCGCTGCGCGCCGCCCTCGCCGAGCGCTGCGGCGTCGACGTGGCGGTGCTGATCATCGACAGCCTCGGCCGCGCCTGGCGCACCGGCACCACCGGCACCGCGATCGGCGTCGCCGGCATGCCCGCGCTGCTCGACCTGCGCGGGCGCGAGGACCTGCACGGCCGGCGGCTGGAGACCAGCGAACTCGGCCTCGCCGACGAGGTCGCCGCCGCCGCCTCGCTGGTCATGGGCCAGGCCGACGAGGGCCGCCCGATCGTGATCGTGCGCGGGGTCGATCATGACCGCCGCGACGGCAGCGCCGCCGATCTGATCCGCCCGCGCCACATGGACCTGTTCGCATGATCCTGGCGCTCGCCGGCGGCGTCGGAGGGGCGCGGCTCGCGCGCGGCCTCGCCGCGATCCTGCCGCCCGGAAAACTGACGATCGCCGTCAACACGGGCGACGATTTCGAGCATCTCGGCCTGCTCGTCTGCCCCGACATCGACACGGTCTGCTACACGCTGGCGGGCATCAACAACGCCGCCCAGGGATGGGGGCTGGAGGGCGAGAGCTGGGCGTTCATGGATGCGCTCGGCAAGCTCGGCGGCGAAAGCTGGTTCAACCTCGGCGACCGCGACCTCGCGACCCACGTGTTGCGCACCGGCATGATCGGACGGCAGAGCCTGTCGGAGATCACCGCGCTGCTCGCCGGACGGATGGGCATCGCCCACCGCATCGTCCCGATGAGCGACGACCGGGTCCGGACGATGGTCGACACCGACGAGGGCGAATTGCCCTTCCAGCAGTATTTCGTCCGCCGCCGCGCCGAGCCGCGCTTCCGGGCGATCCGCTTCGACGGGATCGAGACGGCCCGCCCCTCGGCCGGCCTGCTCGATGCGGTCGCCGATCCGGCGCTGGAGGCGGTGATCCTCTGTCCGTCCAACCCGGTGCTCAGCATCACGCCCATCCTCGCCCTGTCCGGCGTCCGGGCGGCGCTGGCGGCGCGCGGCGTCCCGATCGTCGCGGTGTCGCCCTTCATCGGCGGCCAGGCCGTGAAGGGGCCCGCCGCCAAGATCATGGGCGAGATCGGCCTCGCCACCACCCCGGCGGGGCTCGCGGCCTATTATGACGGGCTGCTCGACGGCATCGTCATCGACCGCGTCGATACAGGCGCCGACGCCGGGACCGCCGCGCTGCACGTCACCGCCACGCTGATGCGCGACCTCGACGACCAGCGCCGCCTCGCCGACGAGACGATCGCCTTCGCGCGCCGCCTGCGCTGAGATGGATACCCATCTCGTCCTGGCCGTCCGTCCGCCCGAAGAAGGCAAGAGCCGGCTCGCGGCGACGATCGACAGTGATCAGAGATCAGCGCTCAATTACAAGATGTTCCGGCACGTTCTGAAGATCGGGAGTGAGCTTTTTCCGCCCGGGCAGATCATCCTCGTCAGCCGATCGGCCGCGCTCCGCGATGAGGTGGCGGCGCTGGGCGGGCATGCGCTGGAGGAAAGCGGCGACGATCTCAACGCGGCGCTCGAACAGGGCGCCGCCTTCGCGATGGGACACGGCGCCGGATCGCTGCTGTCGCTGAGCAGCGACCTGCCCAGCCTGACCGTGGACGACGTGCGGGCAATGCTCGACGCCCCCGCGCCGGTCGCGATCGCAACCGATCGGCTGCGGACCGGCACCAACGCGCTGCGGATGCGCCCGGCCGGGGCGATCCCGTTCCGCTATGGGGTGGACAGCCTCGCCGCCCATCTCGCCGCCGCGACGGCGGCGAAGCTGGAGGCCGTGGTCATCGAACGGCCAGGCCTGGCGGGCGACATCGATACGCCCGCCGACCTGGCCGAATGGCGCCGTCGCTGACCTATTTCTCGAAATTGTCGGCGACGAAGCGGTCGAGCAGGCGCACGCCATAGCCGGTCGCCCCCTTGTCCCACGTCGCGCCGGGCTTCGAGGCCCAGACCATGCCGGCGATATCGAGATGCGCCCAGCGGACCCCGTCCTCGATATAGCGCTTGAGGAATTGCGCGGCGGTGATCGAGCCGCCCTCGCGCGGGCCGACATTCTTCATGTCGGCGATCGGTGAATCGATCAGCTTGTCGAAGGCATCGCCGAGCGGCATCCGCCACAGCTTGTCGCCCACCGCGCCGCCGGCGGCGGAAAGCTGGTCGGCCAGCGCGTCGTCATTGGCGAACATCCCGCCATATTCATGACCGAGCGAGATGATCATGGCGCCGGTCAGGGTGGCGAGGTCGATGATCGTCTTCGGGTTGCGGGTCTTCTGCACCCAGGTCAACGCGTCGCACAGGACGAGGCGGCCCTCGGCGTCGGTGTTGATCACCTCGATCGTCTGGCCCGACATGGAGGTGACCACGTCGCCCGGACGCTGGGCATTGCCGTCGGGCATGTTCTCGACCAGGCCGCAGACGCCGATGACGTGCGCCTTCGCCTTGCGCAGCGCCAGCGCCTTCATCGTCCCCGCGACGGCGCCCGCGCCGCCCATGTCCCACTTCATGTCCTCCATGCCGGCCGGCGGCTTGAGCGAGATGCCGCCGGTGTCGAAGGTCACGCCCTTGCCGACCAGGGCGATCGGCGGCTCCGCGCCGCCGGTGCCGTCCCAGGTCATGACCAGCAGCCGGGGCTCGCGCACCGATCCCTGCGCGACGCCGAGCAGCGCGCCCATGCCGAGCTTGGCCATCGCATCGCGATCGAGCACCTCGATCTTCACGCCGAGGTCGGCGAGCGGGCGGCAGCGTTCGACGAAGCTTTCCGGATAGACGATATTGGCGGGCTCGGCGACCAGCTCGCGGGTGAACATCACGCCCTCGGCGACCGCCTCACGGTCCTTCCAGGCCTCCGCCGCGCCGGCGCCGCCGCCGACGATGACGATCTCCTCCAGCGACGGGCGCTGCTTGGCGTCCAGCCTGGTGCGATAGGCGTCGTGCCGCCATGCGCGCAGCACCGCGCCGAAGGCGAGCGCGGCCGCCGCATCGGCCGGCTTGTCGCCCGCGACCGCCGAGATGTCGACGACCAGCGCGGTCTCGCCCGAGGTCAGCAGCTTGGCCACCAGCGCGGCGCCGGCCCGCTCGAAATCATTCTTCGATCCGACGCCGGCGAGCAGCAGGCGCCGGTTGGCCGCATCGGTCTCGCCGAAGAATTCGACCACGGCACCGCTCTCGCCATCGAACCGGTTGGCCTGGGCGGCGATGCGCGCCAGCGCCTGGGCCGCGTCGGGCAGCGCGGCAAGGCCGGCGCCGCCGATCATGGCCGGCGCGACCGCGATCGCAAGGGCGTGGGGCCGGGCCGGCCGGCTGTCGACAAAGCTGATGCGCATCGGGGAAATCTTCCTTTTTGGTGTTGGCTCCCATCTAGGGCGAGCACCCGTGCGTCGCAACCGGGGTTAGCCAGAGGATTGCAGCCGGGCGTCGGGTGCGATAGGCGGCGCGAACGCATGTTTCGGGCGATCCGTCCGCGCGTCACAAGGGGTAGCGTGAAGAAGCCGATCCTGTTCCTGCTGGCGACGACCCTCCCCCTGCCGTTCGCGGCGGCCCCGCTTCGCGCGCAGAGCATCGCGACGCCCCCCGCCGGTCCCCCGCTCCAGGGCGACGCGCCGACCCCGGCGAACGAGGAGGAAGTGACCTTCGCGGCCGACACGCTGACCTATGACGACAATGCCGAGATCGTCACGGCGACCGGCAATGTCCGGATGATGCGGCAGGGCGACCGGCTGCGCGCCGACAAGGTCCAGTGGAACCAGAAGACCGGCGTGGTCCGCGCCGAAGGCAATGTCGCCGTGGTCAATTCGGGCAACGACACGCTGTACGGCGACTCGGTCGAGCTGACCGATTCGCTGCGCGACGGCGTGATCCAGAATCTGCTGCTCGTGCTCAACGACGGCGGCCGCCTCGCCGCCGTCCACGGCGTCCGCCGCAACGAGGTCACGACCCTCGACAAGGCGGTCTACACGCCTTGCGCGGTGCTCGACAGCAAGGGCTGCCCCAAGGAGCCGATCTGGAAGATCAGCGCTGTCCGCGTCGTCCACGATCCGGCCAAGCACCGGATCAGCTATGACGGCGCGCGGATCAGCTTCCTCGGCACCCCGATCCTGTGGCTGCCCGGCCTGTCGCATCCCGACGGCAGCGGCGGCGGCGGATCGGGCCTGCTGCTGCCCGACGTCAAATATAGCCGGACGAACGGCGCCGAGCTCGGCCTGCCCTATTATTTCCAGCTCGCGCCCAATCGCGACCTGACGATCACCCCGCATGTCTACAGCAAGGTGCTGCCGGCGATCGAGGCGCAGTATCGCGCGCTGACCGGCAACGGCGCCTGGCAGGCCGCGGGCATGCTGACCTACAGCTCGCGCTTCGCGGCGACGACCGGGACGACGCCGGCGCCGGACGGCAATCGCGACATCCGCGGGTATATCGACGCCAATGGCCGGTTCCAGCTCGATCCCTATTGGACGCTGTCGGGATCGATCCGCGGCACCAGCGACCGCACCTTCCTGCGCCGCTACGACATCTCGCGCGACGACCGCCTGCGCAACCAGATCCAGGCCGAGCGGATCACCCCGAACAGCTATCTGTCGATCAAGGGCTGGGCGGTGCAGACGCTCCGCACCAACGACAAGCAGGGCCAGCAGCCGATCGCCCTGCCCGCGATCGACTATCGCCTGCGCCTCACCGATCCCTGGGTCGGCGGGACGTTCACCGTCCAGGCCAACAGCCTCGCGCTGATCCGCACCGCCGGCCAGGACACCCAGCGCGCCTTCGCCGCCGTGCAGTGGGACATGCGCCGCTACACCCCGCTCGGCCAGGAATTCACCCTGACCGGCTATGCCCGCGGCGACATCTACCATACCGACCAGGTCGGCCAGACCTCGACGATCGTCTATCGCGGCGATCCGGGCTGGACGCCGCGCGGCATCGCGGCGGTGGCGGCCGACATGCGCTGGCCCTTCGTCGGCGAATTCCTGGGCGGATCGCAGCGGATCACCCCGCGCGTCCAGATCGTCGCCAGCCCGAAAACCCGCAACCTCAGCATCCCGAACGAGGATGCCCGCGCGATCGACCTCGAGGATTCGAACCTGTTCGCGCTCAATCGCTTCTCGGGCTACGACCGCTGGGAAGACGGCAGCCGCATCACCTATGGCGCCGAATGGGCGGTCGACCTACCGGGCATCTCGTTCAACACGGTGATCGGCCAGAGCTATCGCCTGTCGAACAAGTCGACCCTGCTGCCGGTCGGCACCGGCCTGTCGGACCGGCTGTCGGACATCGTCGGCCGCACCACGATCAAATATGGGCGCTTCCTGGAGCTCACCCACCGCTTCCGGCTCGACAAGGACAATTTCGCGGTCCGCCGCAACGAGATCGACGCGACGATCGGCACCCAGCGGACCTATGCGACGATCGGCTATCTCAAGCTCAACCGCGACATCGCCGCGACGATCGAGGACCTGCGCGACCGCGAGGAGGTCCGCCTCGGCGCGCGCATCCAGATCGCGCGCTACTGGTCGGTGTTCGGCTCGACCGTGATCGACCTGACCGGCCGGCGCGAGGATCCGCTGACGCTGTCCGACGGTTATCAGCCGATTCGGCACCGTCTCGGCATCCTCTACGACGACGATTGCATCGAGCTTGGCGTCACCTGGCGCCGCGAATATGACGCGATCGGCGATGCCCGGCGCGGAAATACCTTCCTGTTGCGACTGGCGCTCAAGAATTTGGGCCGCTAAGCCTGCATTCAGCGGGCGCATGCCAGGGGACAGCCCGTCTGGCCAGATTGAGGATGTGACTAGGTGCGTGGACTGATGCTGAGGCGGGGCGGCTTTTGGATGACGGCGGCGGCGGTCGGGGCGATCGCCCTGGCGACGCCGATCATCGCCCAGACGATGATGGACGACGAGGATGTCGGCGGCCTCAATATCCCGAAGGACATCACCGTCTTCGGCAACAGGGACCCGAACATCCGCACCGCGACGGCGATCGTCAACGGCACGATCATCACCCAGACCGACGTCGAGCAGAGGCTGGCGCTGGTGATCGCGGCCAATGGCGGCAACATCCCCGACGAGGAGCGCGAACGCCTGCGCCTGCAGGTGCTGCGCAACCTGATCGACGAGACGCTGCAGATCCAGGAGGCGACCGCCCAGAAGGTCGAGGTGTCGCGCGAGGAAGTGCAGCAGACCTATGACCGGGTCGCCGCCAACTTCCGCAAGTCGCCCAAGGAGTTCGCCGAGTTCCTGCACGAGAAGGGATCGTCCCAGGCGTCGATCAAGCGGCAGATCGAGGGCGAGGCCGCCTGGCGCCGCGTGCTCAGCCGCAAGGTCGAGCCGTTCGTCGCGGTCAGCGACGAGGAGGTCAACGCGATCATCGCCCGCCTCAAGGCGTCGAAGGGCGCCAACGAATATCATGTCGGCGAGATCTTCCTGTCGGCGACGCCCGAGACGATGAACGAAGCCAACGCCAATGCGGAGCGGATCATCGATCAGGTCCGCCGTGGCGCTTCCTTCGCGGCCTATGCGCGGCAATTCTCCGAAGCGTCGACCGCGGCGGTCGGCGGCGATCTCGGCTGGGTCCGGGCCGAGCAGCTTCCCGACCAGCTTTCCGCGGTCGTCAACCAGCTCCAGCCCGGCCAGATCAGCCAGCCCATCGCCATCCCCGGCGGCTATTCGATCCTGCTGCTGAGCGACAAGCGCCAGGTGCTCGGCGCCGATCCGCGCGACGCGCAGCTCCTCCTCAAGCAGCTCACCGTCAACTTCCCGCCGGGCATCACCCAGGCGCAGGCAACCCCGAAGGTCGAGGCGTTCGCCAAGGCGCTCGAACAGATCAAGGGCTGCGGCAACGCCAATGAGGTCGCCGCCAATATCGGCGCCGAGGTCGTCAACAACGACCAGATGAAGATCCGCGACCTGCCGCCGCAGCTCCAGGAAGTGATGCTCAACCTGCAGATCGGTCAGTCGACCCCGCCCTTCGGGTCGATGCGCGACGGCATCCGCGCGCTGATCCTGTGCGGCCGCGACGATCCGGCGCCCTCGTCGGGCCCGTCGTTCGAGCAGATCCAGTCGCAGATCGAGCAGGAACGCGTCAATCGCCGCGCCCAGCGCTATCTGCGCGACCTGCGGCGCGACGCCGTCATCGAATATCGATGAGGCGATGGAGATAGGGCCCCTTGCCGTCGCGCTGGGCGATCCCGCCGGGATCGGCCCAGAGATCGTCGCCAAGGCTTGGGACGCCCGCGAGGCGCAGCATCTGGCCCCGTTCTTCGCGGTCGGCGACCGGCGTTCGATCGAAGCCGTCTGGCAGGGACCGATCCGGCAGATCGCCAGCCCCGACGAAGCCGCCGCCCATTTTGCCGACGCGCTGCCGCTGATCCAGATCTCCGACACCGGGCCGATCATCCCGGGCCGGCCCGACCTGGCCGGCGCCCGCTGCGCGCTCGACTCGCTCGAACTGGCGGCCGGGCTCGCCCGTTCGGCGATGGTCGGCGGGCTCGTCACCGCGCCGGTGGCGAAGGCGCAGCTCTACGCGATCGGCTTCGCCCATCCCGGCCAGACCGAATTCGTCGCCGAACGCTGCGGCGTGGCGTCGGCGAACACGGTGATGATGCTGGCGGGACCGACCCTGCGGGCCGTTCCGATCACCACCCATATGCCGCTGCGCGACGTCGCCGACCATGTGACGGTCGACCTGATCGTCGCCAAGGCGCGCGCCACCGATCGCGGCCTGAGCCGCAATTTCGGGATCGAGCGCCCGCGCCTCGCCATAGCGGGCTTCAATCCGCATGCCGGGGAACAGGGCGCGATCGGCCGGGAGGAGATCGACCTGATCATCCCCGCCGTCGAGCAGCTTCGCGCCGAAGGGATCGACATCGTCGGGCCGCTCGCCGCCGACACGATGTTCCACGCCCGCGCCCGCGCCCAATATGATTGCGCACTGTGCCTCTATCATGATCAGGCGCTGATCCCGCTCAAGACGCTGCATTTCGACGAGGGCGTCAACATGACGCTCGGCCTGCCGATCGTGCGGACCGCGCCCGACCATGGCACCGCCTTCGGCATCGCCGGCCAGAACAAGGCGCATCCGGGCGCGATGATCGCGGCGATCGCGCTGGCCGCGGAAGCCGCCCGGAACCGCCTCGTCCACGCATGAGCCGCGCACTGCCGGACCTGCCGCCGCTGCGCGAGGTGATCGCGCGCCACGGGCTCAGCGCGAACAAGGCGCTCGGCCAGAATTTCCTGCTCGACGGCCAGTTGCTCGACCGGATCGCGCGCGTCCCCGGCGATCTCGACGGCGCGACGGTCTATGAGGTCGGCCCCGGCCCCGGCGGCCTGACCCGCGCGCTGCTCGGCGCCGGCGCCTCGGTGGTCGCGGTCGAGCGCGACGACCGCTGCCTCGCCGCGCTGGAGGAGCTCAACCAGGCCTCGGGCGGGCGGCTGCGCGTGATCTCCGCCGACGCGATGAAGATCGACGAGCGGGCGGAGGCCGGCGACGGCGCGCATATCGCCTCCAACCTGCCCTATAATGTCGGCACCGCGCTGTTCGTCCGCTGGATGACGCTCGACGCCTGGCCGCCCTGGTGGCGCTCGCTGACGCTGATGTTCCAGAAGGAGGTCGCCGAGCGGATCGTGGCGAAGCCGGGCAGCGCCGCCTATGGCCGGCTCGCCGTGCTGGCGCAGTGGCGCGCGACCCCCGTCATCGCGATGAACGTCCACCGGTCGGCCTTCGTCCCGCCGCCCAAGGTGATGTCGGCGATCGTCCACGTCGTTCCCGCCGCCCAGCCCGAAGGGGCGAGCATGGCGACGATCGAGACGCTGACCGCCGCCGCCTTCGGCCAGCGCCGCAAGATGCTGCGCCAGAGCCTCAAGGGCGTGAAGGGCGCGGTCGAGGCGTTGGCGACGGTCGGCATCGATCCCGAACGGCGCGCCGAGACGGTCACGGTCGACGAGTTCGTGGCGCTGGCGAGAGCTTTGTCCTGACCCCGCCGGGGGTTGGATCGGAGCATACCCCCCAATCGTCATTCCCGCGAAAGCGGGAATCCACGGTCACGGCACATTCCGTCTCTTGCGAACCGCCGTCCATGGATTCCCGCTTTCGCAGGAATGACGCGGGTCACTTATCGCTGACGACGCTCTTTTCCTCGCCCTTGGGCGGGACCTTGTCGTTGGGCTGCGCGGCGGCGACGGCGGCCGGTGGCGGGCCCTTGGCGATCGCGGCGGCCAGCTCGGTCGCGGGGGCGCACTCGCTCTTGCACAGCGCCTTGACCCGCGCGAGGTTGGCGCGGGCGCGCTCGACGGCACCCTTCTGCACCATCGCCTCGCCCTGCGCCGACAGCGCGGCGACGTCATTGGGTTCGAGCGCGAGCGCCTCGAAATACATGCGGATCGCCTTGCCCGGAAGCTGCTGCGCCTGCGCGACCCGGCCGAGCGCGACGAAGGCCGCGCGGTTGCGCGGGTCGATCGCGAGCGCGGTCTCCAGCGCGTCGTTGGCCCCCTGGAGGTTGCCCGCCTTCAGCGCCGCCTGGCCCTCGGTCAGCAGCGCGAGCGACTTCGGATTGATCTGATCGTCGGCCTTCTGGCCGTTCACCCCGCTCGAAACCGCCGCGAGGGTCAGGGACAGGGCAATCGCAACCGGCGAAAAACGCATCAAAATCTCCACTAGCGACGCTGGCCGGCTTTCTATCATGCACGTACCAGCCTGGCGACGAAAAAGCCGTCGGTGCCGTCATGCCCGGGGCTGAGCAGCGTTCCGCCATCCTGATAGCGCCCGGCGCTGAACGGAAGCTGAGCGGCCGCGAACGAGGATCGCCGGCCGAGGAAGGCGCGGAGCTGCCCGGCTCCCTCCTCGTCGAGCAGCGAGCAGACCGCATAGACCAGCGCGCCGCCCGGCCGGACCAGATCGGCCGCCAGGTCGAGCAGCCGCGCCTGCGTCTCGACCAGCCTGGCGAGGCGATCGGGGGTCAGCCGCCAGCGCGCCTCGGGGTTGCGCCGCCAGGTGCCGGTGCCCGAGCAGGGCGCGTCGACCAGCACGACGTCGCAAGCGTCGCGCAGGTCGCCGAGCGTCGCCATCTCCCGGCCGGGATCGAGCAGCCGCGTCTCGATGCCGCCGAAGCCCGAGCGCTGGGCGCGCGGCGCGAGCCGGTCGAGCCGGGCCCGGTTGGTGTCGCTCGCGATCAGCCGTCCGCCGCCGCCCATGTCGTCGGCCAGCGCCAGCGTCTTGCCCCCTGCCCCCGCGCAGAGATCGAGCACGGTCATGCCGCCGGCCGCCTGCCCCGCGAGCGCGATGAGTTGGCTGCCCTCGTCCTGGATCTCGACCAGACCGTCGACCCAGGGCGCGCTCGCCTCGATCGGGGTGCCCTCGGGCAGGCGCAGGCCGTGCGGCGCGAACGGGGTGGGCTGCGCGTCGGGCAGCAGGGCGGCGATCGCATCGCGATCGGCCCGGCTGTGATTGACCCGGAGGTCGAGCGGCGCGCGTTCGAGCAGCGCGGCATGTTCGGACGGATCGATCCGGTCCGCCAGCCAGCGCGGCAGCGCGCCCGCCGGACTGCCCTCCTCGTCCGCGGCGATCGGCGCGGGCGTGTGCGGCGCCCCGTCGAACGCCGCCGCCAGCGCCGCATCCTCGCGGGCGAGGCCGACCAGCGCGGCGCGTCCGCTCGCCGGCACCTCGCCGGTGCGGCGGATGGCGCGGTAGATCAGCTCGCGGATCGCCCGGCGATCCTTCGATCCGGCATAGCGCCGCGTCTTGAAATAGCGCGCGATCAACGTGTCGGCCGCCGCCCCGCCCTCGCGGGCCGCGCGGACGATCCCGTCGAGCAGCTCGATCGCCGCCTGCGCGCGGGCGCCCGGCGTCATCCCGACCTAGCGCGTCGGATAATTGGGCGCCTCGCGGGTGATCGACACGTCATGGACATGGCTTTCCTTGAGGCCCGCATTGGTGATGCGGACGAAGCGGGCGCGCTTCTGCAGCTCGGGGATCGTCCGGGCGCCGGTATAGCCCATCGCCGCCTTCACGCCGCCGACGAGCTGGTGGATCACGTCGCGCGCGGTGCCCTTGTAGGGGACCTGGCCCTCGATGCCCTCGGGCACCAGCTTCATCTGGTCCTTGATGTCCTGCTGGAAATAGCGGTCGGCCGAACCGCGCGCCATCGCGCCGACCGAGCCCATGCCGCGATAGGACTTATAGGCGCGGCCCTGGTAGATGAAGGTCTCGCCCGGCGCTTCCTCGGTGCCCGCCAGCAGCGATCCGACCATCACCGTGCTCGCGCCCGCGGCGAGCGCCTTGGCGATATCGCCCGAGGTGCGCAGGCCGCCGTCGGCGATCACCGGCACGCCCGACTTGGCGGCCTCGGCGGCGGCTTCCATCACCGCGGTGAGCTGCGGCACGCCGACGCCCGCGACGATGCGGGTGGTGCAGATCGAGCCCGGGCCGATGCCGACCTTGACCCCGTCCGCGCCCGCGTCGATCAGCGCGCGGGCCGCTTCGGCGGTGGCAACGTTGCCGGCGACGACCTGGACCGAGTTGGACAGCCGCTTCACCCGCTCGACGGCGCGGGCGACGTCGCGATTATGGCCGTGCGCGGTGTCGATGACGATCAGGTCGCACTCGGCGTCGACCAGCGCCTCGGTCCGCTCAAAGCCCTTGTCGCCGACCGTCGTCGCGGCGGCGACGCGCAGCCGGCCGCTCGGGTCCTTGGTGGCGGACGGATAGTTGACCGCCTTCTCCATGTCCTTGACCGTGATCAGCCCGACGCAGCGATAGGCGTCGTCGACCACCAGCAGCTTCTCGATCCGGCGCTGGTGGAGCGTGCGGCGCGCCTCCTCCTGGCTGACGCCGCTGCGGACAACGGCCAGGTTCTGGCTCGTCATCAGCTCGGACACCGGCTGGTTGGGGTTCTCGGCGAAGCGGACGTCGCGGTTGGTGAGGATGCCGACGAGCTTGCCGTCGGCCTCGACCACCGGGATGCCCGAGATCTTGTTGCGCGCCATCAGCTCGTGCGCATCGGCCAGCGTCTGGTGCGGCTGCATCGTGATCGGGTTGACGACCATGCCCGATTCGAACCGCTTGACCGCACGGACGGCGGCGGCCTGCTCCTCGACGGTCAGGTTGCGGTGGAGCACGCCGAGGCCGCCGAGCTGCGCCATGACGATCGCCATGTCGGCTTCGGTCACGGTGTCCATCGCCGACGACAGGATCGGGATGTTCAGCGTGATCGCCTTGGTCACCTGGGTGGCGGTGTTCGCCTGGCTCGGCAATACGTCCGACTCTCCGGGCCTGAGAAGCACGTCGTCGAAAGTAAGGCCGAGGCTGATGTCCATGAGGTCGAATCCCAGCGAGGTGGTGAAGGATTCGAGGCCATATATGTCGATGGGCCGCAGATCGCTAGTCCGCTTGTCGGATTTCCTCAGCGATCGCCACCCCGGCCCTATTCCTCGCCGTGGATGATCACCCGGTTGCGGCCGCCATTCTTCGCCGCGTAGAGCGCTTCGTCGGCGCGGCGGAGCATCGCGCCGTCGTCCTCGCCCACCAACAGTTGGGCGACGCCGGCCGAGAAGGTGACGGTGCCGAGCGGTTCGCCGGTGGTCTTGGAGACGAGGTGGCGGCCCGACAGTTCGTCGCGAACCTCGTCGACACGCATCGCCGCGCGGCGCGCCATGATGCCATCGAACAGGATGAGGAATTCCTCGCCGCCGAAGCGGCCGACGAACGCGTCCTCGCCGACGCCCTCGACCAGCGCCTCGGCCACCATCTTCAATATCCGGTCGCCGGTGTCATGGCCGTGATTGTCGTTGATCGACTTGAAATGATCGATGTCGCAGAAGGCAACCGACAGCGGCGTGCCTTCCGCCGCCGCCTGCGCCATCGCCCGCGCGAGGCGAGCCTGGAAGGCCCGGCGGTTGGCGAGACCGGTCAGCGGGTCGCTCTCGGCCACCGCCTGGGCCTCGGCCAGTTCGCCCTGCAGGCTGCTCATCTGGCTGCCCATCTCGACCAGGCGGCGCTCGGCGTCGTTGGTCTTGTCGATCATCGTGCGGGTCAGCTCGGCCATCAGTTCGAGCGCGCGGCCCGCCGGTTCGCCGCCGGCCTCGATCGCCGCCGAACCGCGGTCGAGCGCGCTGCCATAGGCCCTGGCATCGGTGCGCGACTGCCCGACCAGCGCGGCGGCCAGGGTGACGCTGCGGTGCGCCTGGTCGATCAGCTTGCCGAGCAGGTCGGACGACACCCGGCTCGACGCCGCCTCGGCGATCTCCTGGGCGACGTCGTGGCGCAGCAGGCCGTCGCGCGCGATCGCGGCATCGACCGAGGCGACCAGCGCCGGATCATGGCCGCCGATATACTGATAGGCCAGGTCATAGTTGATCGGGCTCGGATCGAGCCGGTGGGTGCGCAGGAAGCCGCCGATCCGGCCGAACAGATCGGTCGGCGGGGCATCGTCCGGGCCGGCCGGGACGGGCACCTGCGCGGCCGGGACGGCGGCGGAGTCGTCTACGGCCGAGCGGCCGAACAGCGCATCGAAGCTCCAGCCCTTGCGGCCGGCGGAGGATGGCGGCTTTCCTTCGTACATCGGACACCCACTTTGCGGATCGTCCGACGGGCTTATCGGCAGCCCCTTAATTTTCGGTATCGCTCTCCACCCGAATCAAGAAGGGCGCCCCGACCGAAGCCGGAGCGCCCTCCTGAAAAGCTGCTTATCCCGTGGAGCCCGTCAGGCCGCCTTCGGAGCCGCCTGGCGAACGCCCTCGTCGACATGGTCCGCGAATTGCGCGAAATTCTCGATGAACTGGTCGACCAGCTTCCTGGCGGTGGCATCATAGCCGGCGCCGTCGGGCCAGGTCTCGCGCGGGTTGAGGATCTTGCTCTCGACGCCCGGCACCGCGACCGGGACCTTGAAGCCGAAATTGGGATCGACGCGGAACTCGGCATTGTTCAGGCTGCCGTCGAGCGCGGCGTTGAGCAGCGCGCGGGTGACCTTGATCGGCATGCGGTGGCCGACGCCGTATTGGCCGCCGGTCCAGCCCGTGTTGACCAGCCAGCAATCGACGCCACCCTTGGCGATCCGCTCCTTGAGCAGGTTGCCGTAGACCGACGGATGGCGCGGCATGAACGGCGCGCCGAAGCAGGTCGAGAAGGTCGCCGACGGCTCGGTGACGCCGATCTCGGTGCCGGCGACGCGCGCGGTGTAGCCCGACAGGAAGTGGTACATCGCCTGTTCCGGGGTCAGCTTCGCGATCGGCGGGAGGACGCCATAGGCGTCGGCGGTCAGGAAGATGAGGTTCTTCGGAACCGGGCCGAGATTATGCTCCGACGCGTTCGGGATGAAGTCGATCGGATAGGAGCCGCGGCTGTTCTCGGCGAGGCTGTCGTCGTCGAGGTCGATCTCGCGCGTGTCGGGGTCGATCACGACATTCTCGAGCACCGTGCCGAAGCGCTTGGTGGTCGCGTAGATCTCCGGCTCGGCCTCGGCCGACAGGCGGATCATCTTGGCGTAGCAGCCGCCCTCGAAGTTGAACACGGCCTCGTCCGACCAGCCATGCTCGTCGTCGCCGATCAGCGTGCGGCTGGCATCGGCCGACAACGTCGTCTTGCCGGTGCCCGACAGGCCGAAGAAGATCGCGGTGTCGCCCTTCGGGCCGATATTGGCCGAGCAGTGCATCGGCATGACGCCGGCGACGGGCAGCTTGTAGTTGAGGATGCCGAACACCGATTTCTTCATCTCGCCGGCATAGGCGGTGCCGCCGATCAGGATCAGCTTCTCGGTCAGGTTGACGGCGATCACGGTCTGGCTGCGGCAGCCGTGCCGCTCGGGATCGGCGGCGAAGCTCGGCAGGTCGATGATCGTGAATTCGGGCACGAAGGCGGCGAGTTCGGCCGCTTCCGGGCGCACCAGCAGGGTGCGGATGAACAGGTTGTGCCAGGCCAGCTCGTTGATCACGCGGACGTTGACGCGGTGGGTGGCCTGCGAACCGCCGTAGAGGTCCTGGACGAACAGCGTCTCGCGGGTCTTGAGATGGGCCAGGAAGTCGGCCTTCAGCGCGGCGAACTGCTCGGGCGTCATGCCCTTGTTGGTCTTGCCCCACCAGACGCTGTCCTCGGTCTCGGCGTCGCGGACGATGAACTTGTCGTTGGCGGAACGGCCGGTGTGGGCGCCGGTCTTGACGACGAAGGGCCCGTCCTTGGCGAGCAGTCCTTCGCCCCGCTGGACCGCATGCTCGACGAGGGGCGCGGTTCCCAGGTTCCAGTGGAGCTGGGCGGCGACATCGATTCCCTGTTTGTCGAGGCCAAAGGCGGGGATGAGCTGGGGCACTTTTGTCTCCTATACGGGTGAGGCTACCGTTGTGGGGTCGCCCTCCTAACGTCTAGGCGCGTGACGATGCCGCGAATCCATCGTCCGGCATCCTCCGCACCTTTGTATCTTTCCCATCGCGCATAGTTTCAAAGCCCCGGATCGTAAAGGGTGCGCAGCATGGTTGAACGTCCATGAGGGCTGCGCTAGGCAGAGCGGGCATTTTACGGGCCATGGCGTGTCGGCCAGCATCATCTCGGGGAGGCCACCGGTCCCAATGACACCCACGATCGCCCTGGTCGACGACGATCGCAACATCCTGACATCCGTGTCGATCGCGCTGCAATCCGAAGGGTTCACGGTCCGGGTCTATTCGGACGGCGAATCGGCGCTGAAGGCGCTGCTCGACAATCCGCCCGACCTCGCCGTGCTCGACATCAAGATGCCGCGCATGGACGGCATGGAGCTGCTGCGGCGGCTGCGCGAGAAGAGCAGCATCCCGACGATCTTCCTGACCTCGAAGGACGATGAGCTGGACGAGGCGCTGGGCCTCGCCATGGGCGCCGACGACTATATCACCAAGCCCTTCTCGCAGCGGCTGCTGATCGCCCGCATCCGCGCGATCCTGCGGCGGACCGAGGTCCGCGCGACGCCCGAGGACGAGGCCGACGCCACCCCGGTCGAGAAGATCGTGCGCGGCCGGCTGGAGATGGACCCCGCGCGCCACCGGGTGCAATGGGACGGCAAGGACGTGACCCTGACCGTCACCGAATTCCTGATCCTGGAAGCGCTGGCCCAGCGCCCCGGATTCGTGAAGTCGCGCGACCAGCTCATGGACACCGCCTATCAGGACGACGTCTATGTCGACGATCGCACGATCGACAGCCACATCAAGCGGCTGCGGCGCAAATTCCGGCAGGTCGATCCCGAGTTCAAGGCGATCGAGACCCTCTACGGCGTGGGCTATCGCTTTGGCGAAGAGTAGCAGCGCGCTGGGGACGCCCGAGGCGGCGGCCCGCACGTCCCTCACCACCCGCATCCTCGCGGTCAACATCTTCGCGCTGGCGATGCTGGCGGGCGGCTTCTTCTACCTGGACAGCTACCGCGCCCAGCTCATCGACGCCCGGCTCGAGGAGACCGCCACCCAGGTCCGCCTGGTCGCCGAGGCCTATGCGGTGACGCCGCCGGCTGGACGGCCGCAGCTCCTCTCGAAGTTCGGCCTGCTCACCGACACGCGGCTGCGCGTCTACGCCTATCCCTCGCCCGCCGCACGCGCGTCCGAGGTCGTCCGCAGCTTCGACAGCTGGTCGATCTCCGGCCCGACCTACCAGCTTCGCGATCCCTCGCAGGAGGAATGGCAGAAGCGGGTCGCCCGCTTCCTCGACCGGTCGATCGACATCATCGTCGACGCCGACCATCCCGAGCATTTCCAGGAACCGGCCCGCGACACCCTCGCCGCCTGGCCGATCGCCCTGCGCGCGGCGCGCGACCCCAACATCGAGACCTCGGTCGAGCGGGCGCCCGACCGGACGCCGATGATCCTGGCCGCGATCGACGTCCGCCGCCCCGACGGCAGCGGCGCGGTGATCCTGTCGACCGAGAACCAGCGCGACATCACCCGGATCGTCCGCGCCGAGCGGCTCCGCCTCGGCGTCGTGCTGCTGATCGTCGTGCTCGTCTCGGTCAGCCTGTCGCTGTTCCTGGCGCGCACGATCGTCCGTCCGCTCCGCCGCCTTGCGCTCGCCGCGCACCGCGTCCGCCTCGGCCGCGCGCGCGAGGTGCAGGTGCCGCGCCTGCCCGAGCGGCGCGACGAGATCGGCACCCTCGCCCGCGCCTTGTCCGACATGAGCATGGCGATCCGGCAGCGGATCGACGCCACCGAGGCCTTCGCCGCCGACGTGACCCACGAGCTCAAGAACCCCCTCGCCTCGCTGCGCTCGGCGGTCGACAGCCTCGGCATCGTCAAGGAGCCGGCGCTCCAGAAGCAGCTGATCGACGTGATCCGCGACGATGTCGGCCGGCTCGACCGGCTGATCACCGACATCGCCGAGGCGTCGCGGGTCGATGCCGAACTGGCCCGCGCCCGCTTCGAATCGGTCGATCTCGGCACGATGATCGAGGGCCTGCTGACCACCCGCGAGGAACGCGGGCGCAACGGCGACGTCCGCGTCGCCTTCGCCCGCCCGCATCGCGGCACCGCCGTGGTGTTCGGCGACGGATCGCGGCTGACCCGGGTGATCGAGAACCTGGTCGAGAATGCGGTGTCCTTCTCGCCCGCAGCGGGCCTCGTTCAGGTTGCAGCCACCCGCGATGGCGATGATGTCGTGATCAGGGTGGAAGATGAAGGACCCGGCGTGCCGCCCGACGCGCGCGAGGCGATCTTCAACCGGTTCCACAGCGACCGCCCCGAGGGCGAGGAATTCGGCCGGCACAGCGGCCTCGGCCTCGCCATAGCGAAGGCCATCGTCGAGGGTCATAATGGTTCGATCGTCGCGACCGACCGGGACAATGCGCCGAACGGCGCCAGGTTCGTCATCCGCCTGCCGGCCTGGAGCCGCTAGGTCATGAGCGATTCCGTTCCCCTCGCGGACCCGATTCATGCCAGCAGCGTCATGGTCGACGGCCGGGTCGTGCTGATCGCCGGCCGCTCGGGCAGCGGCAAGTCGGACCTCGCGCTGCGGCTGATCGATCGCGGCGCGCTGCTCGTCGCCGACGATTATACCCGCGTCGAGGGCCGCGACGGACGGCTGATCGCCAGCGCGCCGCCGCAGATCGCCGGCCGGATCGAGGTGCGCGGCGTCGGCATCGTCGAGCTGGCAAGCGCCGTCGAGGGCAGCGTCGCCCTGCTCGTCGACCTCGACCGCGCGGTCGAGCGCATGCCCGCCGAGCCCCTGCCCACGACCGCGCTCGACGGCATCGCCATCCCCACGCTCGGCCTGTCCGCCTTCGAAGCCTCGGCCCCGATCAAGGTCGAGCAGGCGTTGCGCCGTCATGGGCTGGGAGGCCCGCAATGACCAAGGCTGGAATGACAAAGGCCGGAGAGCCACGCCGCATATTGTTCGTCACCGGCATGTCCGGTTCCGGCAAGAAGACCGCGCTGACCGCGCTCGAGGACATGGGCTGGGAGACGGTCGACAACCTGCCGGTGTCGCTGCTCGAACGGCTGCTGGCCGCCAGCCCGGCCGAGGGGAGCATCGACGAGGGCCGTCCCCTCGCGCTCGGCATCGACAGCCGCACCCGCGATTTCGACAGCCGGGGGGTGGTCCGCCGGGTGCGGTCGCTGCGCGACGGCGGGCGCGATGCGTCGATCCTCTTCTTCGACTGTTCCAATACCGAGCTGAGCCGCCGCTATTCGGAGACGCGCGCGCGCCATCCGCTGGCGCGGGACCGCCAGGTCGAGGACGGGATCAGCTATGAGCGCGAACTGCTGGCGCCGCTGCGCGAGGCGGCCGACGAGCTGATCGACACCACCGACAGCTCGACCAACGAGCTGCAGGCGCTGCTGCGCCGCCGGTTCGGCGATTCGGCGGGCACGGGGACGACGCTGACCGTCATGTCCTTCGCCTTCTCGCGCGGGGTGCCGCGCGACGCCGACCTGATGTTCGACATGCGCTTCCTGCGCAATCCGCACTGGGTGCCCGAACTCAAGCCCCATAGCGGCCTCGATCCCGACGTTGGCGCCTATATCGCCGGCGACCCGATCTATCCCGAGGCGCGCGCGCGGATCGAGGAACTCATTCTCCTCCTGCTGCCGCGCTACGAGACGGAGGGCAAAAGCTATGTGACGATCGCGATAGGCTGCACGGGGGGCAAGCACCGATCCGTGCATTTCGCCGAAACCCTCGCAAGCCGGTTGCGCCAGGAGGGATTTTCGCCCACGGTCCGCCACCGCGATTTGACTCGACAGAAGTCGAACGCTGAGGAGAGCACCGTGCCAGGCGTGGGGTCATGACCATTGGGTTTTTAGTCAAATGATCGGATTGGTGCTCGTTACCCATGGCCGTCTTGCGGCCGAGTTCGTGACCGCGATGGAACATGTCGTCGGTCCACAGACCGCGATCGAGGCGATCTGCATCGGTCCGGACGACGACATGGAAAGCCGCCGGGCGGACATCGCCCGCGCGGTGAAGGCCGTCGACGACGGATCGGGGGTGATCCTGCTGACCGACCTGTTCGGCGGCACCCCGTCGAACCTGGCTATCTCGCTGATGGAGCCGGGCCGGGTCGAGGTGATCGCCGGCATCAACCTGCCGATGCTGATCCGTCTCGAAGGCGCGCGCAAGATGATGAAGATCAAGGCCGCCGTCGCCGCCGCGCGCGACGCCGGCCGCAAATATATCTCGGTCGCGTCCGAGGTTCTGGGGGAAGCTGCCGCATGACGCAATTCCGGCGCGAAGTGCAGATCACGAACATCAGGGGGCTTCACGCCCGGGCCAGCGCCAAATTCGTCACCCTCGCCAGCGCGCACAGCGCCGAGGTGGAGGTCGAGAAGGACGGGTCGAAGGTCGCCGGCACCTCGATCATGGGGCTGATGATGCTCGGCGCCGCCAAGGGCGACAGCGTCGTCATCTCCGCCACCGGCGACGGCGCCGAAAAGGCGCTCGCCGCGCTGATCGAACTGGTCGAAGGCAAGTTCGGCGAGGAGTGATCCGCCGCCCGTCATCCCGGCGAAGGCCGGGACCTCACTTCCTTCTTCCGCGCGCCTCCGAAAAATGAGATTCCAGCTTTCGCTGGAATGACGAAGTTACGGGATTATCGCCCTGCCCCGCCAGATCACCGCCTTTTCCAACCCGCTGATCAAGCGCGTCCGCTCGCTCCGCGAGAAGCGGCACCGGCGCGAGGAAGGGCTGTTCCTCGCCGAGGGGCTGCGGATCCTGACCGAGGCGTCCGAGGCCGGGATCCTGCCCGAATATGTCTTCTTCGCGAAGGACGGCGCCCGGCATCCGCTCGCCCAGGCGCTGATCGACGCCGTCGAGGCCAAGGGCGGCGAGGCGATCGAGACCGACCGCGACATCCTCTCCAAGCTGTCGGGCAAGGACAATCCCCAGACCGTCATCGGCGTCTATCGCGAGTTCGACACCGGGCTCGACCGGATCGACCGTGCTTCGGCCGGCATCTGGATCGTCGCCCAGTCGTTGCGCGACCCCGGCAATCTCGGGACCATCCTGCGCACCGGCGACGCGGTCGGCGCGGGCGGGCTGATCCTCGTCGACGATTGCGTCGACCCCTTCTCGGTCGAGGCGGTGCGGGCGACGATGGGGGCGTTGTTCACCCAAAGGATCGCGGCCGCGCGCTGGCCCGACTTCCTCGCCTGGCTGCGCGCCGGCCCCGGCCAGCTCGTCGGCACCAGCCTGAAGGCGACCCAGGACTATCAGGCGCCGCGCTATGCCGCGCCGACCTTCATCCTGGTCGGCAACGAGGCGCAGGGCCTGCCGCCCGACTATGAGGAGCAGTGCGACCTGCTGGTGAAGATGCCGATGCTGGGCAAGGCCGACAGCCTCAACGCCGCGGTCGCGACGGCGGTGATGGCCTATGAGGTGCTCAACCAGCGGCGCGCGCGGTGAGCAGCCAGCCCCCGCCCAACTACATCACCCCGGCCGGCTTCGCCGCGATGCGGGCGCGCTACGACCATCTGTTCGGCACCGAGCGGCCCGCGCTGGTCGAGGTGATCAGCTGGGCCGCCGGCAATGGCGACCGGTCCGAGAATGGCGACTATATCTACGGCCGCAAGAAGCTGCGCGAGATCGACCGCGAGCTTGCTTATCTGTCGCGGCGGATGAAGGCGGCCAAGGTCGTCGATCCCGCCCGGCAGGCCGAACGCGGCAAGGTGTTCTTCGGCGCCACCGTGACGGTGGTCGACGAGGACGATGTCGAACGGACGGTGACGCTGGTCGGCGCCGACGAGGCCGACGCCGGCAGCGGCCGGATCAGCTGGCTGTCGCCCCTCGCCCGCGCGTTGCGCGGCGCGGCGGTCGGCGACGTCCGCCGCGTCGCCCTGCCGGGCGGCGACCGCGAGCAGGAGATTCTCTCGATTCGCTATCCGGATGCCTGAACGGCGCCCGGCCGCCGCTCCGAACCTCCTTTCCCGCTGTTTGTCTCGTTCCGGATCAAGCACTTGCGGCGCTTCGGGCAAGTTTCGCATCGACTTGAAGCGCCGATGCGGTATTTTTCCCCCATGAGCATCGAGGCCATCAGCAAACTGACCGCCAGGCAGCGCGACTGCCTGCGCCTCGTGCTCCATCACAAGCAGTCGAAGGAAATCGGCCGCGAGCTCGGCATTTCGCCGATGACCGTGGACAATCATTTCCGCAGCGCGATCCAGACGCTGGGCGTCTCCAACCGCCTCGAAGCCGCGCTGATGCTGGCCTCCCACGAGGGCGACGAGCCTAGTCAGCGATTGACTAGTCAACCGCACCCCGTTGTTTCCCCGGCCGAAAGTTCCATCATGGCCTCGTCGTCGGACATCGGTGACGGGCAGAGGGAAATGACGAGCGCCCTTCGAGAAGACCAGGTTCCCTACAGGACCTATCGCGAAGCGAGCTTCATCGATTTCCCCTTGCCGGTGCCAACCAGGGGGAAGCCACGCAATGACCTGTCGATCGCCCAGCGTCTGTTCTGGATCGCCATACTGATCTTTGGAATGGGACTGGGGGCCGGCGCGTTGCTGTCTGGCTTCGCCGCTCTGACGAACATCGCCCTGGCGCTCAAGCACTAGGGACTTCCTGCAACCGTTCCGAGGCGCCCGTTCCGGCGCAAGGGGAGAGCTATGTCCAAGAACCGTGATGACGCAACGCTGCGCGTCTATGCCGCCCTCGAGCAATATGAGCGCGCTCTCGACATCGCCGCGAAACAGGGCGCCCTGCTGGCGGCCGAGCTTCCGCAGGCGCGGCTCGACGGCAATTTCGCGCTGGAGGTCGCGCAGGGCGCGTTCACGCACTTTTTCAACTCGCTCTCCACGATCATCGAAGCCCGCGGACAGGTCGTAGAAGGCCATCGCGAACTCGCGGTCGTCCAGCGCAAGTTCAACCTGCCCGTCGTCTCGACCGGCGACAAGGGCACGATCCCCAAACTGCCGATCGACAACGGCGAATCGTTTCCGCGCCGCGTAGCGTAAATCGTCCGGATCACCCTTGACGCGAGATCGTCGGAGATCGATGGGTCAGGGGTGATCCGGCAACTTCTCTATGGCGCGTTGATGTGGGCCGTGTGCCTCTACGCCTTCTTTCGAGGCGGATGGGCGGAACGTGTCACCGCCGGGAGCATCCTGATCGCAACCTACGTGACGGTGCTGGTGCTCAGCCCATTGGCCGTTCGCTATCAGTTCGTTGAACTGCCGGTGATGGCCGTTGACACCATCGTGCTCTTGGTACTGGTCGGCATCTCCCTGAAATCGGAAAAATTCTGGCCGCTATGGCTTACCGCAATGCAGGGATTGACCATCTTGTCGCACCTGGCACCCTATGTCCCGCATGTGCTGCCATGGGCTTATGGCAATGCGGTTGCGGTGTGGATCTATCCCATGCTGATCGTGCTGGCCTTCGCGGTCCACTTCCATCATCGCAACAGGAAGGTTGGCGGCTCGTTCACCGACTGATCCAGGCGATCAGGCCGATCGGGGCCTCCGCGATCGTCGACAGGCTGATCACCGAGTTCGCCGACGCCTCCACCCTGCTCTTCGCCGGCCCCGCCCGGCTGGAGCGCGCCCTGCCCAACGACCGGGCGGTCATCGATATCGTGATGGCGGCGCGCGAACTGTTCCTCCACTCGCTCGAACAGCGGATCAGCTGGCGGCCGATCCTGGCCGACGACCGGGCGGTGCTCGACTATCTGGTCGCCCGCATGGCGCATCAGACGGCGGAACAGGCCCGCGTCCTCTATCTCAACACCAAGAACGAGCTGCTGCGCGACGAGATCGTCGCCTGGGGATCGGTCAACCGGGTCGACATATCGCCGCGCGAGATCATCCGGCGCGCGCTCGACATATCGGCGACGGGCCTGCTGATCGCCCACAACCATCCGTCGGGCGACCCCACGCCTAGCGCCAGCGACGTCGCGCTCACCCGCGACCTGTTCCAGGCCGCCCGGCTGTTCGAGATCGCGCTGCTCGACCACATCATCGTCGCGCGACAGGGCTATTACAGCTTCCGCGCCGAAGGACGGCTCTAGGGAAATGCTCCCGTCGTCCCGGTCGCAGCCGGGACGACGGGAGCTATCAATGCCGGACGGCCACCTCGCCGCCGTCGGGGCTGGTCGCGCCCTTCAGCGTCGACGCCAGCTCGTCCGCCTCGGTCCAGTCGATCGCGGTGAGGTGGCCGGCCAGCGCCAGGCCCAGCACCTCGTCGACATGGCTGACGGGGATGATCTTCAGCCCCTCGCGGATATTGGTCGGGATCTCGACGAGGTCCTTCTCGTTCTCCTTGGGGATCAGCACCGTGGTGATGCCGCCGCGCAGGGCCGCGAGCAGCTTCTCCTTGAGGCCGCCGATCGGCAGGACGCGGCCGCGCAGCGTCACCTCGCCGGTCATCGCCACTTCCTTGCGGACCGGGATGCCGGTCAGGGTCGAGACGATCGCGGTGGTGATGCCGATGCCCGCCGACGGGCCGTCCTTGGGAACGGCGCCCTCGGGCAGGTGGATGTGGATGTCCTTTCGGGCGATCAGGCTCGGCTTGATGCCATAGGCCGGCGCGCGCGCCTTGACGAAGCTGAACGCCGCCTGGACGCTCTCCTTCATCACGTCGCCGAGCTTGCCGGTCGTGCTGATCCCGCCCTTGCCGGGCACGGTGACCGCCTCGATCGTCAGCAGCTCGCCGCCGACCTCGGTCCAGGCGAGCCCGGTGACGGCGCCGACCTGGTCCTCCTCCTCGCCGATGCCGAAGCGGTATTTCCGCACGCCGGCGAAGTCGGACAGGTTGTCGGGGGTGATGACGACCTTCTCGTCCTTGCCCTCGAGGATGCGGCGCAGGCTCTTGCGCGCGAGCTTGGCGATCTCGCGCTCCAGCGTGCGGACGCCTGCCTCGCGGGTATAATAGCGGATCAGGTCGCGCAGCCCGGCGTCGGTCAGCTCGAACTCGCCGGCCTTCAGGCCATGCGCCTCGACCTGCTTGTCGCGCAGATGCTCCTTGGCGATCTCGACCTTCTCGTCCTCGGTATAGCCTTCGAGGCGGATGATCTCCATGCGGTCGAGCAGCGGCTGCGGCAGGTTCAGGCTGTTCGCGGTGCACACGAACATCACGTCGGACAAGTCGACGTCGATCTCCAGATAATGGTCCTGGAACTTGCTGTTCTGCTCGGGATCGAGCACCTCGAGCAGCGCCGAGGCGGGATCGCCGCGGAAATCCTGGCCGAGCTTGTCGATCTCGTCGAGCAGGAACAACGGGTTCGACGTGCCCGCCTTCTTCAGGTTGGTGACGATCTTGCCGGGCAGCGAGCCGATATAGGTGCGCCGGTGGCCGCGGATCTCGGCCTCGTCACGGACGCCGCCGAGCGACTGGCGCACGAACTCGCGCCCGGTCGCCTTGGCGATCGAGCGGCCGAGCGAGGTCTTGCCGACGCCGGGCGGACCGACGAGGCACAGGATCGGCCCCTTGAGCTTGTTGGTGCGCGCCTGGACGGCGAGATATTCGACGATCCGGTCCTTGACCTTCTCCAGCCCGTGATGATCGGCGTCGAGCACCGCCTGCGCGGCGGCGATGTCCTTCTTGAGCTTCGACTTCTTGCCCCAGGGCAGGCCCAGCAGCACGTCGAGATAGTTGCGGACGACGGTCGCCTCGGCCGACATCGGCGCCATGGTGCGCAGCTTCTTGAGCTCGGCATTGGCCTTGCCGCGCGCTTCCTTGGACAGCTTGAGCTTGGCGATCTTCGCGGTGAGCTCGCTCAGCTCGTCGCCGCCGTCCTCGCCCTCGCCATTGCCCAGCTCGCGCTGGATCGCCTTGAGCTGCTCGTTCAGATAATATTCGCGCTGCGTCTTCTCCATCTGGCGCTTGACGCGGCTGCGGATCTTCTTCTCGACCTGGAGGACGCCGAGCTCGCCTTCCATCAGCGCGAACGCCATTTCGAGCCGCTTGGCGGGATCGAGTTCGACCAGCAGCGCCTGCTTGTCGGAAACCTTGATCGAGATGTTGGCGGCGACCGCGTCGGCCAGCTTCGCGGCCTCCTCGATCTGGCCGAGCTGGACCGAGGTCTCGGCCGGCAGCTTCTTGTTGAGCCGCGCATAATTCTCGAACTGGTCGACCACCGAACGCATCAGCGCGGCGACCTCGGTCCCTTCGGCCTCGGCCTCCTCGATCAGCTCGACCTCGGCGGTCAGGTGGGCGTCCTCGCCGGTCAGCGCCTCGAGCCGGGCGCGCTGCTTGCCTTCGACGAGCACGCGGACGGTGCCGTCGGGCAGCTTGAGAAGCTGGAGCACCGTCGCGACGACGCCGAGATCATAGAGCGCATCGCGATCGGGATCGTCCTCGGCCGGATCGAGCTGGGCGACGAGGAAGATCGACTTGTCCGCCGCCATCGCGCTTTCCAGCGCGGCGACCGACTTCTCGCGTCCGACGAACAGGGGCACGATCATGTGCGGGAAAACGACGATATCGCGCAACGGCAATACGGGAAGGGTCTCAGTCATCTATTCTCCGATCGGAGCACCGCGGGGGCGCGTCCTGGCCCCTATATGGGCCCACCCCTCTTCATGATCAATGAACCGCGCGCTTGGCGCGGGCCAAATTTGTCTTGCCCGGCGTTGTAATTTTTCCTCCCTGCGGTAAGGGCCCGCGAGTGACCTCCTCCGATACCAGCCCTGGCGGCGGACCGCGCCCGACCCGGCGTGATGCCAGCATCGACATATTGCGCGGCCTGGCCCTGATCACGATCACGATCAACCACATCACCGGCTTCACCGACCGGATGCACATGGTCGGCATGCAGTTCCCGACGCTCACCCTGTGGGGCTTTTCGAGCGCGGCCGAAGTATTCTTCCTGCTGTCGGGCTATCTGGTCGGCGCGGTCTATTTCCGGGTCGATCGCGATCCCGCCATCGCCACCTTCACCGACAAGCTGTGGCGGCGGACCGGCAAGCTCTACGTCTACAATCTCGGGCTGTTCCTGGTCCTGATTCCGCTCGCGCTCAACTCGCCCGACCTCGCCCGGCTCAGCTTCTACAGCTATTTCATCAAGGGCGGCCCATCGACCATCGTCGATTTCCTGATCCTCTACATCCAGCCCTACTGCCTGGAGATCCTCGTCACCTACATGGTGCTGCTCGGCACCGCGCCGCTGTTCGCGCTGCTGCTGCGCTGGCAGCCGATCGTGGCGCTGCTGGTTTCGGCCGGGCTCTACTGGTTCGCCCATGAACATGCCTGGTTCAACGTCATCGGCGGATCGCCGGTCGGCGACTGGCGCTGGAACTTCAACCCGGCGTCGTGGCAGCTCGTCTTCTTCGGCGCGATGGCGGCGGGGCGCTACCGGCTGCTCGCCCGGCTCGAACGGCGCGCCGAGGGCAACTGGCACTGGCTGGTGCCGCCGGTGCTGCTGTTCGCCGGCCTCACCATCCTGTTCCTCGCGCAGAGCTGGTTCTCGTTCGAGGTGCTCTACCAGAGCAAGATCCGCATCGGCCCGGTCCGCGTCGCCCATGCGCTGTCGGTCTGCTGGCTGATCATGAGCATATTGTGGATGTGGCCGCGCCTCCAGCAGCTATGGCCGATGCGGCAATGCGCGGTGATCGGCTCCAATTCGCTCCAGACCTTCGTGGTCTCGGTCGCGCTCAGCTATGCCGCCGGCTTCCTGTGGATCGAGGTCTGGCCGAACCACGATGCCTATATCGCGCTGTGCATCGCCAGCGTCGTCCTGCTCGGGCTGTTCGCCAATGGCTACAAGTACTGGAAGGCGACCCGGCCGGCGGGTTGACGTCCTCCGGGAAACCGCAGCTTGCCCTCTTCAAAGCCACCCTCCCCTTGCCTTTCCTGCCCCCCGCGCGCATGGGAAGCCCCCGAATAAACAATGGGACTGGACATGGCGACGAACTGGACGCCCGCGAGCTGGCGTCAACAACAAGCGGTGCAGATGCCGGACTATCCGGATGCGGCGGCCCTCGCGGCGGCCGAGCAGGAATTGTCGAGCTTCCCGCCGCTGGTCTTTGCCGGCGAGGCGCGCGAGCTGACCGCGTCGCTCGCCCAGGTCGCCGCGGGCAAGGCTTTCCTGCTCCAGGGCGGCGACTGCGCCGAGAGCTTCGCCGAGTTCCATCCGAACAACATCCGCGACACCTTCCGCGTGCTGCTGCAGATGGCGGTGGTGCTGACCTTCGCGTCGAAGCTGCCGGTGGTGAAGGTCGGCCGCATGGCAGGCCAGTTCGCCAAGCCGCGCTCGGCCCCGACCGAGGAGATCGGCGGCGTCACCCTGCCCAGCTATCGCGGCGACATCATCAACGACATCGGCTTCAGCGAGGAATCGCGCATCCCCGATCCGCGCCGGATGGTCCGCGCCTACAGCCAGTCGGCGGCGACGCTGAACCTGCTGCGCGCCTTCGCGCAGGGCGGCTATGCCAACCTCCACCAGGTCCATGCCTGGACGCTCGACTTCATGGGCCGCAGCCCATGGGCCGCGCAATATGGCGAGGTCGCCGCCCGAATCGGCGACGCGCTCGACTTCATGGCGGCCTGCGGGATCAACCCGGAGACCGTACCCCAGCTCAAGGGGACGCAGTTCTACACCAGCCATGAGGCGCTGCTGCTGCCCTATGAGCAGGCGATGACGCGCGAGGACAGCCTCAACACCGGGCAATATTTCGACACCTCGGCGCATTTCCTGTGGATCGGCGACCGCACCCGCTTCGAAGGGTCGGCGCATGTCGAATATCTGCGCGGCGTCGGCAACCCGATCGGCCTGAAATGCGGGCCGAGCCTGGAGCCCGACGCGCTGCTGCGCCTGCTCGACACGCTCGACCCACAGCGCCAGCCCGGCCGCATCACGCTGATCACCCGCTATGGCCATGACAAGATCGAGAAGCATCTGCCGGCGCTGGTCCGCGCGGTGAAGCGCGAGGGGCGTCCAGTCGTCTGGTCGTGCGACCCGATGCACGGCAACGTCGTCAAGGCGGCCAACGGCTACAAGACCCGGCCGTTCGACCGCATCCTCGCCGAGGTCCGCGGCTTCTTCGCCGTCCACCGCGCCGAGGGCACCCATGGCGGCGGCATCCATGCCGAGATGACCGGCCAGAACGTCACCGAATGCACCGGCGGCGCGATGGCGGTGACCGACGAGAATCTCGCCGATCGCTACCACACCCATTGCGATCCGCGCCTCAACGCGGGCCAGAGCCTCGAACTGGCCTTCCTGCTCGCCGAGATGCTCAACCAGGAGATGAAGGAGCGCGACCGGGCCGCCGCCTGATCGCCGCCGATCCAGATTCGCACGGCAAAGGCGCCATCGGTCCTCGGGCTGGTGGCGCTTTTCCTTTATCGCTCAGCCGGGGATCGCCCGCATCGCCCGCCAGGGTTCCTCGAAGCGCTGCTCGACGATCTGGAGCAGGCGATCGAGGCTGTCGACGGCCTGATCGTCGCAATGCCGGACCGCGTCGGCGATCCGGTCGACGAGCACCGCGATCGCATCGGCGCCGTGAAGCGCGATGAGGTCGTCGGCCTTGTCCGGTGACGTCAGTTCTGCCTGCATGAACCGAATCTAGCGACCCGCGCCACCGTGGCTACTGCGTAGTTTCCCGGTGCGACGGGCGATCGGCGCAAATGGCGAACGGCTTGGCGCGCAACAGCCCTTGACTTGCCTTCCACCGCCCCATAAGGACGCCGCTCCGCACAGGACGGCCCCTTCGTCTAGCGGTCTAGGACGTCGCCCTCTCACGGCGAAAACACGGGTTCGAGTCCCGTAGGGGTCACCAGCGCCTTCCGGCGCATCGCGCTTCACCAAGCTCAAATGAAAACGCCGTTTCGGCCCGCCTTCACGCGCGGCCGCCCGAGCCATGCCGCGTCGTGCCTGGCGACCGCCCTCCTTCCGGCCCGACGCGATCGACGCGGAAAAGCCAGCGCCCCCGACAAAGCATCAGAGTTCTGAATTGTAGGCGCCGAAGCCCCGGAAACGGCCGTTGCGCATTGCCGCGCCGCCGCGCCGATCCCTAATGTCGGCTCGACAGTGACGGGTTCGAGGGTCGGGCCCGGCCCGGCGAACCGGCTCCCAGGTCGGCGCCGGCCAACAGGTTTGAACGACAAGGGCAAAGATGAACGACATCACTCCCACTCCCTGGCCGAAGGACCGGATCATCCCCGCTACCAGCTGGCAGCGGCCCGAGGGGGTCCGGCTGATCTCGAGCGACGATCATGTCATCGAGGAGCCGCATCTGTGGGAGGAGCGGCTGAAGGGCGCCGACAAGGACCGGGCGCCCAAATATTGGAAGGACGAGACCGGCTTCCACATGACGGTCGACGGCGAATCCTATGACGTCCCCGGCCTGCCCTCCGATTTCCCCGAGGGCCGCGAGGGCTTCTGGGACGTGTCGAAGCGGCTGGCCGACATGGACGCCGAGGGGGTCGACGCGTCGATCGTCTACCATGGCCGCGCGGCGGGGCTGATCCGCATGGCCGACCGGGGATTGTTCATCCGCTGCATGGACGTGTTCAACGAATGGCTGGCCGAGTGGAAGCAGGCCGCGCCGGACCGGCTCTATCCGGTCGCCTATCTGCCGACCTTCTTCGAGCCGGAAGCCACCGCCGACTATCTGCAGAAGCTCAAGCAGCTCGGCTTCAAGGCGATCGAGATCCCGCTCAACCCGCGGGGAATCCGCTACAACAGCCTGAAGATGGACCCGATGTGGCGCGCGATCGAGGATAGCGGGTTGCCGCTGTCGATCCATATCGGCGCCTATATCCAATATTCGGGGCGCGGATCGCTGGGCGCCAACCTCAACGCCAACCTGATGCCGTTCACCGGCATGTTCGGCCAGTTCGTCTTCTCGGGCATCTTCGATCGCTTCCCCGGCCTGAAGCTGGTCTTCACCGAAGGCGGCGCGGGCTGGGTGCCGGCGACCCTGGAGAATGCCGACAAGATCGCGCGCGACTATGCGACCGAGCTCCGCCCCAGGATCGCCCATGCGCCGAGCTGGTACTGGCACAACAACTGCTACGCGACCTTCATGCAGGACGACGTCGCGATCGAGAATGTCGACCGGATCGGCGCCGACCGCATCATGTGGTCGGTCGACTATCCGCACCCGGAGAGCATCGTCGGCAACAGCGAGACGGTGGTGAAGGGCATCTTCGACAAGGTCGGCGACGCGCAGGCGCGCAAGATCGTCGGCGACAACGCGGCGGCGGTCTGGGGAATCTGACGCGGAATGCCCAACGGGGCCGGCCTCAGGCCGGCTTCGCCTCCCAGCGCATCGCCCCTTCCGCCTTGCGTGTCGCCAGCGCCTCGGACTCGATCGCGATCGCCTCGGCCAGCGTCGCCGCGCTGCCCCGGTCGACCACGTCCCTGGCGATCCGGATCAGCGCGGGATCATGGCCGGCGATCGCCCCCGCCAGCGCGATCGCGCGCGGCAGCAGCCGATCGGCGGGAAGCAGCTCGTTGACCAGCCCGACGCGCAACGCAGTGGCGGCGTCGATCGGCTCGCAGGCGAGCATCATCTGCTTGGCGAAGCGCGGGCCCACCGCGTGCGGCAGCCGCGATCCCATCCCGCTGCCCGACAGCGCGCCGATCCTCGCATGGGTGTCGGCGAAGCGCGCCTCCTCGGCGGCGAGGATGAAGTCACAGGCCAGCGCCAGTTCGAGCCCGCCCGTATAGGCGGCGCCGTTGACCGCCGCGATCACCGGCTTGCCGAGGCCGGGCACCATATGGATCAGCTCGGTCACCCGGTGGCGCGGCGCGTCGGGTGCCGCGAAGCTCTTCAGGTCGAGCCCGGCGCAGAAGGCCGGCGCCGCGCCGGTGACGATCGCCACGCGCCAGCGCGGATCGTCGCGGAAGTCCGTGAGCGCGGCCGACAGCCGGTCGCACAGCTCCAGGTCGATCGCGTTGCGCTGGGCGGGGCGGTTCAGCGTCAGCAGCAGGACGCCCTCCCCCACCTCCGCGCGCAGCAGCACGTCGCCCATCGCCGCTACTTCACCATCTCGCGCAGCGCGAACTTGATCACCTTGCCGGTGGCGTTCATCGGCAATGCATCGACGAAGGTGACGCCACGCGGCACCTTGTAATTGGCGAGGTTCGCCTTGCTCCAGCCTATCACCTCCTCGGCGGTGATGGTCGATCCGGCCGAGCGGACGATGAAGGCATGCCCCACCTCGCCCAGGCGCTGGTCGGGGACGCCGATGATCGCCGACTGGTGGATGCCGGGCAGGCCGGTCATCTGCTTCTCGATCTCGGCCGGATAGACGTTGAAGCCGCCGACGATGTACATGTCCTTCAGCCGGTCGGTGAGCTTCAGATAGCCTTCCGCGTCGAGCGTGCCGACGTCGCCCGAATGGAGCCAGCCCTCGGCGTCGATCGTCGCGCGGGTCGCCTCGGCATTGTCGAGATATTCGATCAGCAGCTTGTCGTCGCGGATCAGCACCTCGCCCGGCTCGCCAGTGGGGACGGCGCGGCCGTCGGGGCCGACCAGCTTGATCTCGGTCCCCTCGATCGCCGCGCCGACGGTATAGGCGACGCGCTCGACCGGATCGCCCGGCCGGGTGTGGGTGGCCGATCCCGCGCATTCGGTCATGCCGTAGCCGGTGGTGATCTCCGCGATCGTCGTCTCGGCCTGGAGCCGCTTCATCAGCTCGATCGGGACGACGGTCGCCCCGGTCGACAGGAAACGGTAGCTGGAGATGTCCCAGTCGCGCCAGTTGGGATGGGCGAGCATCTCCTGGAACACGGTGGGCGGCGCCGGCATCACCGAGATGCGGTTGCCGGCGATCAGGTCGAGGATCGACACCGCGTCATAGGCCTCGGGCCAATAGACGGTGCTGCCGGTCATCAGCCCGGCCACCCAGCCCGCCTTGTAGGAGGCGTTGTGCGAGAAGGGACCGAAGACGCAGTAGCGGTCGTCGGCGGTCTGGCGCGAGATGTTCGCCCAGGCGCGGCCGCCGCCCAGCGAGCGGCGATGGTCGAAGATCGCCCCCTTGGGCGCGCCGGTGGTGCCCGATGTGAACATGATGTCAGCGATGCTGTCGGGGGTGACGCCCGCCTCGCGCTCGGCCAGGGCCGCGTCGCTGGTCGATCGGCCGCGCGCGATGAAATCGTCCCAGCCTTCCTCGCCGGCCGCGAGCTTATCCGGGGTGCCGCGCAGCACGATGGTGCGGCGCAGGCCCGGCATCGCCTCGCCGCGCAGCATCTCCGGATAATGGCGGCCGAGGAAATCGCCGATCACGAACAGCCGGGCGACGCCGCCGCGCCGGACGATGTCGGCGACCTCGCCGCCCTTGAGCCGGGTGTTGAGCGGGACCATCGCCCCGCCGGCGCGCTGGACGCCGACCGTCGCCGCCACCCACTCCCACATGTTCGGCGCCCAGATCGCCGCGCGGTCGCCGGGCCGGGCGCCGTCGGCGATCATCGCCCTGGCGACCTCGTCGGCGCGCCGGTCGAGCTCGCGATAACCGATGGGGCCATCGGTGGAGGAATGCAGCGCCGCGCGATCCTTGTAGCGGGCGGCGGCGGCGCGCAGCAGCGCGGGTATCGTCAGGCTCACGAACATACCTCGTTCGAAAGGGAATGGGTCGGGGGTGGGGCCGCGGCGAGCCGGCGGACGAAATCGCCGCGCGCGCTCCAGATCAGCCAGGCGGCGAAGGGGCAGACCAGGACCAGGACGATCGCGACGCTGACGCCGACCTTGCCGGGATCGCCAAAGCCGTAATCGGTGATCGCCCCCACCAGCATCGGCCCGAAGGCGAAGCCGAACAGGTTGGACGCCAGCACCACCAGCGCGCCGAAGCGGCCGCGCATCGCCGGCGGCGCGATCATCTGCACCGCCGCCAGGGTCGGGCCGAAGATCGCACCCATCGTCAGCATCATCAGGGTGATGCCGCCGAACAGGATGGTGGCGTCGTCGGCCAGGAAGCAGAGCGCGATCAGCGGCGGCACCGCCAGCGCCGCGATCGCCAGCAGCCGCAGCGCGATGTCGTGCACGCCGCGCCGGAACCAGTGGTCGATGATCAGGCCCAGCGCGATCCCGCCGACCACCCCGCCCAGCCCCACCGCCAGCGACATGATCGTGCCGACCTCGCCCGCGCTGACGCCCAGCACGCGCCGGGCATAGGTCGGGGTCCAGGTCATCGCCGCCTGGGTCATCATCGCGACCAGCGCGCTCCCCAGGATGACGCCGAGCATCAGCCGCGCATGGGCGCCGATATAGGAGAAGAAGCTCCCCCAGCTCGCCTCGTGCCGCTGCGGCTTCGGCATCCCGGCGCGCTTCGGCTCGCGCAGCGTGAAGGCGAGCAGCGCGACCGCGACGCCCGGCGCGCCGGTCACGACCAGCACCTGCCGCCACGGCGCCATCCCCTCCAGCAGACCGCCGAGCGGCGCGGTGGTGAAGCGGTCGAGCAGATGGCCGCCGAGCGCATAGGAAAGCGAGATGCCGATGACGCCGGCGGCGGTGAAGCAGGACATCGGCGTCGCCAGCTTGCCGCGCGGGAAGATGCCCGACAGCAAGGATTGCGCCGCCGGGGAGATCGCCCCTTCGCCGAAGCCGACGAACAGGCGGGCGACGAAGAGCTGCATATAGTTGCGCGCGAAGCCGGTGCCCGCCGCCGCGATCGACCAGAGCACGATGCCGGCGAACATGATCTTCCGCCGCGAATGGCGATCGACCAGCGCGCCGATGATCAGCCCCATCGCCCCGTAGAACAGCGCGAAGGCCATGCCCTGCACCATGCTGATCTGGAAGTCGTTGAGGCCGAGGTCGGCGCGCATCTCCGGGATCAGCACCGACACGACCTGGCGGTCGATCATCGACACGATCTGGAAGATCATCGTCACCGCCACCGCCCACCAGGCGGCGGGAGCGCGATAATTGTCGGGCCAGTCGTCATGCGCCTGCGCCGGCGCGGGCGCGCTGCTCATGACCGCAGATGCGTCGGGAGTTTGGGCATGAAGACCGCCTTGGTCTCGGTGAAGGCGTACAGCCCCTCGATCCCGCCCTCGCGGCCGATCCCCGACTGCTTGAAGCCGCCATAGGGCATGGTGAAGTCGATCACCCGGCCATTATGCCCGAAATTGCCGGTGCGGATACGCCGCGCGACGGCATAGGCGCGGTCGGGGCTTTCGGTGAACACGCCGCCGGACAGGCCATAATTGCTGTCGTTGGCAATGGCGATGGCCTGTTCCTCGTCGTCATAGGCGATGATCGTGCCGACCGGCCCGAAAATCTCCTCGCGCGCGATCGCCATGTCGTTGCTCGCGTCGGCGAACAGGGTCGGCTCGACGAACCAGCCCTTGGGCAGGTGCGCCGGCCGCCCGCCGCCGGTGACGAGGCGGGCGCCCTCGGCCTTGCCCTTCTCGATATAGCCGAACACCCGGCCATGCTGGTTGCGGGTGACGAGCGGGCCCATCTGGGTCGCCTGGTCGAACGGATCGCCGACCGTCACCGCCTGCATCGCGGCGGCCATCGCCTCGGTCACCTCGGCCTTGCGCGCGGCGGGGACGAGGATGCGGCTGAAGGCGGCGCATTGCTGGCCGCACAGGCCGACCAGGTTGGGCATGATCCCGGCGACCACCGTCTCGATCGTCGCGTCGTCGAGGACGATCGCGGCGGACTTGCCGCCCAGTTCGGTGGTGACGCGCGCCATGCGGCCGCCGCAGACCGAAGCGATGTGCAGCCCGGCGGCGGTCGATCCAGTGAAGCTGACCTTGTCGATCCCGGGGTTGCGGATCAGGTGATCGGAAACCTCGCGGTCGGCGGTGAGCACCGAGAAGACGCCCTCGGGCACGCCGGCCGCCGCGATGCATTCGGCGAGGATCAGCGCCTCCAGCGGGGTCTCGGGCGAGGGCTTGGCGATGACGGCGCAGCCCGCCGCCAGCGCCGGGGCGACCTTCAGCAGCAGCGTCGCCAGCGGCGCGTTCCACGGCACCACCGCCGCGACGACACCGACCGGCTCATGGACGACGATGCAATGGCCGCCCATCATCGGCTGGCGAACCTCCTCGAACCCCTTTTCGGCGAGGTCGGCGAAATAGGTGAGATAGGCGGCCATGTAAGGCGCGGTCATCGACGACTGGGCATAGGGCATGCCGACCTGGAGCGACCAGGCGCGCGCGAAATCGTCGGCGCGCTTGCCCATCTCCCCGGCGATCCGGCGCAGCACGGCGGCGCGCTCGGCGCCGGTCATGCGCGGCCAGGGACCGTGATCGAAGGCATGGCGCGCCACAGCGACGACGCGATCCATGTCCGCCCTGCCCGCCTTGCCGACACGGCCGACCACCTCCTCGGTCGAGGGCGAGACGATCTCGATCCCGCCATCGTCCGACGAGGCCGCCCAGTCGCCGCCGATGAACAGCTTTTCGGGGTTGGAGAGGTTCAGCAGCGTGTCGGTCATCGGCTAGTCCTTCCTGGCTGGCGCGGCATAGGCGCGGCTCGCGGCGGCGATCTCGCCGGCGTCATAGGGCTTGTTGTCGGTGCGGATCTCGACGCGCTCGATCCGCCCGTCGAAGGCGAAGGGCGCGGCATAGCGCGGGCTGGCGCGCACCGCGCCGTTGCGCCCGATCTGAAGCCCCTGCATCGGCGTGCCGAGCAGCAGCCGGTCGCTGTCGAGCGCCGCCACCTCGCGCCCGTCGATGACGATCGACAGCCGCCCGACGCGCGGACGCGCCGACAGGCGCTGGACGAAGCGCACGCTGCGCGCCTTCGCGGGCCAGGGCGCGTCGAGCGCGATCAGATGGGGATCGCAGCGGAACTCGAACCACACCCGCCCGTCGCGGACGAAGGCGACGGCGCCGAGGAACTGGTTGCCATGGGCGAACAGCACGCCCTGCCGCCCGGCATCGGCCAGCGTCAACTCGACCTCGAAATCGCGGCCGAGCAGCTTGGGCGAGGATTCCTCGGGGATCAGGTCGATCGGCGGGATGATCGACCAACGATCCTTGCCGCCGCCCCGGAACAGCTCGGCGAAGGAGCGTTCGAGCAGCGAGCGATCGTCGATCGGGAAGACCTGATGCGCCTGCGCCTCCTTCATCCAGGCGCGGTCGAGCCGCTCGACGATGTCGGGCCGCTCGGCGGCGAGGTCGCGGGTCTCGTTGGGATCGGTCGCGGTGTCGTACAGCTCCCACGCGTCGCCGGGCAGGCCGAACCGCCCCTTGGACACGATCCGCCACCGGCCGAGCCGCATCGCGCGGAGCCCGCCCATCTCGAAATATTGGCGGTCGCGCGGATCGGGCGCGGCGCGGTCGGTGAAGCTCGGCCGGGCCGAGCGGCCCTCGATCGGCTTCGCGCCCGCGCGGCCGGACGTGGCGGAAAGGCCCGCCGCGTCGATCAGGGTCGGCAGCAGGTCGATCGCATGCAGGAACTGGCCGCGCAGTTCGCCCCGCGCCGGGATCGCCTTGGGCCAGCTCAGGATCAGCGGGTCGGCGACCCCGCCGAGATGGGTGTCGTGCTTGTAGAGCCGGAACGGCGTGTTCGACACCGACGCCCAGCCCAGCGAATACATCGGATAGCTGTCCGGCCCGCCGATCTCGTCGAACCGCTCGGCCACTTGGGCCGGAGTGACGCCGCCATTGACCATCGCCAGCAGGTTGGGCGTGCCGCCCCGCCCGTCGGGCGCGCCGCCATTGTCGGAGATCAGCGCGACGATCGTATTGTCATGGTCGCCCGAGGCGTCGAGCGCGTCGAGGATGCGCCCCACCCCATCGTCGATCCGCGCGATCATCGCGGCATAGACCTCCATGTAGCGCGCCTGCACCCGGCGCGCGGCCGGATCGAGCGTATCCCAGCGCGGCACGCCGGGGTTGGCGGGCGGCAGGACGGCGTCGGCCGGGATCAGCCCCATCGCCTTCTGCCGTTCGAGCCGCGCGGCGCGCAGCACGTCCCAGCCCGCGTCATAGGCGCCCTTGAAGCGCGCGATGTCCTCGCGCCGCGCCTGGAGCGGCGAATGGGCGCCGGGATGCGCCAGCGTCATCAGGAAGGGCCGGTCGCCGCGCTGCGCGCGATGATCACGCAGGAAGGCCAGCGCCTTGTCGGTGAAGTCGTCGGTCGCATAATAGCCGTCGACCGGCGGGGTGATCCGCTCGTTGCCGGCATAGAGCTGGGCGGGCGCGAAATAGTCGGTCGAATGGCCCTGGAACCAGTAGCTGCGCGCATAGCCGCGCTGGCTGGGCCAGTTGCGGGTCGGGCCGGCGGCGTTGGTGGTGTCCGCCAGGTTCACATGCCATTTGCCGACATGATAGACGCAATAGCCTGCGTCGCTGAACCGCTCGGCCATCGTCTCGGCATCCTCGGCCAGGTCGCCGCGATAGCCGGGATAGCCCGCATCGGAGAAGGTCAGCCAACCGATCCCGGCACTGTGCGGGTTGAGCCCGGTCATCACGCTGGCGCGGGTCGCCGAACAGACGCCGGTGGTCCGGAAATTGGTGTAGCGAATCCCCGATGCAGCCAGGCGATCGATGTTCGGCGTCGGGATCTCGCCGCCATAGCAGCCCAGATCGGCGAAGCCGACATCGTCGAGGATGATCAGCAGGACATTGGGGCTGCCCGCCGCCGGCACGACCTCTTGTCGGATATCCGGGGTCGAGGCGCTCATCACCGGCGCGATGCGGCCCTTGAACCCGGCGGCGTCCCTCGCCTGTGCCGGCGCGGCGGTCAGGCCGGCCGCGACCGCCGCCGAGCCGGTGATGCCCGCGGCGATCGCCTCGCGCCGCGACAGCTTATTGGGATCGCGCTCCATCGCCGCCGCTCAGTCCAGCGATCCGCCTTCGACGACGACCGGCAGCGACAATATGTTCGCGATGCCGCCGTCGACCGGCAGCATATGGCCGGTCACGTAGCGCGAGGCTTCCGAGGCGAGGAACTGGACCGGACCGACGATCTCGGCCGGGTCGCCGAACCGCCCGATCGCGATCGCGTCGCGGAATATCTTGGCGCGCTGTGGATGGCCGGCGGTCGGCGCGGCCATGTCGGTCAGGAAGATACCGGGCGCGATGGCGTTGCAGGTGACGCCATGCGGCGCGAGATCGGCGGCGACGGCGCGGGTCAGCCCCAGCACCGCATGCTTGCTGGCGACATAGGCCGACAGATTGGGTCGACCAGTCTCGGCGACATAGGAGGCGAAGTTGATGATCCGTCCCCATCCGCGTTCGGCCATCGGCTTGGATAGCTCGCGGCACAACAGGTAGATGGCCGAGACGTTGACGTCGAAGGTCCGTTCCCAATGGTCGAGGCTCGACCCGTGCAGCGGCCCCCATTCGGCGATCCCGCCATTGTTGACGAGGATGTCGATCGGCGCGCCCTCGTCGACCAGCCCACGGGCCGCCGCCTCGACCGAGGCCATGTCGGCGAGGTCGAAGGTGACGATCCGGGCGTCGCGGCCCTTGGCGCGGACCTCGTCGGCCACCTCGCCCAGCTTCGCCGCGTCGCGCGCCGCCAGGATCAGCGAGGCGCCCGCATCGGCGAGGCCCAGCGCGATGGCGCGCCCCAGCCCGCGCGACGCGCCCGTCACCATCGCGGTCCGCCCTTCCAGCGAAAAAAGCGCCGTCATCCCGTCCTCTTCCCTTGCTTGTGCCGACCGACATAGCGCCCGATCGGCCAAGATACAGATGGCCGCCCGGCATCCATCATATTGATGATCTCCACAGCCTTGCGCGCAATCTGCTTGAGCCCGCACCCGATCGCACGGCACATCGCTCGACCGACACGGGAGAAGAAAAGATGGCAGGCGGAGCGGACGGGCGCATCGAGGACGGCGCCGAGGCCGACTATGTGATCATCGGCGCGGGATCGGCGGGCTGCGTGCTCGCCAACCGGCTCAGCACCGACGGCCGTCACAAGGTCGTCGTCCTCGAAGCCGGCGCCGACGACCGGCCGACACGCAACCTCTCCGATCCGGCCCAGGCCTTCGCGAACATCAACATCCACATGCCCGCGGGCTTCACCCGGATGCTGAAGGACCCGAAGGTCAACTGGAACTACATGACCGATCCGGACCCGGGCACCGAAGGGCGACAGCACAGCTTCCCGCGCGGCAAGGTGCTGGGCGGCTCCTCGTCGATCAACGGCATGCTCTGGGTACGCGGCCTGCCCGAGGATTATCAGGGCTGGCGACAGCTCGGCTGCGACGGCTGGTCGTGGGACGATGTCGAGCCCTATTTCCGGCGGATCGAGCATCAGCACGGCGAAGGCCAGGTCAGCGGGGTGCAGCCGGGCCCGCTCCATGTCAGCGACGTGCCGATGAAGCACGCCATGCTCGACGTCATGACCCGCGCGTTCGAGGAAGCCGGCGCGCCGGTCAGCACCGATCTCAACGGCACCACGCGCGAGGGCGTCGCCCGCGTCCGGCTCAACGCCCGCAACGGCGTGCGCGTGTCGGCGGCGGTTGCCTATCTCCACCCGGCGATGAAGCGCCCGAACCTGACGGTGCTGCTCCGCGCCCACGCCACCCGCATCCTGTTCGAAGGCAAGAAGGCGGTCGGCGTCGACTATGTGCAGGGCGGCGTCCGCAGGCAGGTCCGCGCCCGGCGCGAGGTGATCCTGTCGGGCGGCGCGATCAACTCGCCCCAGATGCTCGAGCTGTCGGGCATCGGCGACGGCGAGCGGCTCCGCGCGCTGGGCATCGACATACTCGTCGACCGCCCCCGCGTCGGCGAGAATCTGCAGGACCATTATGCCGCGATGGTCCGCGCGCGGATGAAGCCCGGATCGGCCGGCTTCAACGAGCTGTCGCGCGGCGTGCGGCTGGTGGGCCAGCTTCTCCGCTACGCCTTCACCCGCAGCGGCCTGCTGGCGCTGGGCGGATCGAACCTGACCGCCTTCCTCAAGTCCGATCCGGCGCTCGACCTGCCCGACATCCAGTTCTTCGCCAGCCCGGCGACGGTGGATTTCGAAGGGCTCGCCAAGCATGGCACGATGTCGATGGAGCGCGCGCCGGGCATGACCGTCGGCGGCTATGTGATGCGCCCGCGCTCGCACGGCTCGATCCACATCCAGTCGCCCGACTATCGCGACCACCCGTCGATCAAGCCCAACTACCTCGCCGACGAGGCCGATCGGCGCGCCCAGGTCGCGTCGCTGCGCTGGGCGCGGCGGATCATGCACAGCCCGGCGCTCGCCCCCTATTTCGATCATGAGTTGACCCCCGGCGCGGCGGTCGACAGCGACGAGGCGCTGCTCGCCTTCGCGCGGGCGAGCGGATCGACCGGCTATCACCAGAGCTGCACCTGCGCGATGGGGCCGGGCGCGGACGCGGTGGTCTCCCCCACCCTCCGGGTCAACGGCGTCGAGGGGCTGCGCGTCGTCGACGCCTCGGTGATGCCCAACATCGTTTCCGGCAACACCCACGCCGCCACGGTGATGATCGCCGAGAAGGCCGCCGACCTGATCCTGGCCGACGCGCGATAGGGCGGGCGTCTTCCCCGTCGTCATTCCCGCTTTCGCGGGAATGACGTTAGCGGGCGGGACGAACGGTTCGATCTTACGGAACCAGACCTCAGGCCAGGTCGCGCCAGTCGGGCGCGAGCGGCAGGGCGGGATCGGCCGGCTCGCCGAAATCGGCCATCAGCGCCGCGTGGCGCGCCTCGACCTGCTCGGCGAAATGCGGGTGCGGGATGATGTAGGCGCGATTCTCCTCGATCGCCCGCACCACGAACGGCCCGAGCCGGTCGGGATCGAGCCCGGCGGTCGGCGCGCGCTGCCGCAGCCCGGCGAAAGCCGGATTGTCGGCCAGCGCCATCCCGGCCGGGCCCGGCCGCAGCTTCGCCGCATTGGCGCCGATCGCGGTCGAGACCAGTCCCGGACAGAGCAGCGACACGCCGATGCCGTGCGGCGCCAGCTCGACGCGCAGCCGTTCCGACAGCCCGACCAGGCCGAACTTGCTCGCGGCATAGGCCCCCACCGTCAGGGCGTTGGAGCCGTAGAGCCCGGCGATCGAGGCGGTGTTGAGGATATGGCCGCCCTCGCCCCGGTCGATCATCGCCCGGCCGAAGCAGTGCACGCCGTTGAACGCGCCGGTCAGGTTGACGCCGACGATCCAGTCGAAATGGGCGGGCGGCGTATCGACGATCGGGTCATAGCCGGTCACCCCGGCATTGTTGACGAGCAGGCTGACCGGGCCGAGCGCGGCCTCGACCGTCGCGCGCGCCGCCTGCCAGCCATTGCGGTCGCGCACGTCGAGGGCGACGCCCTCGACCCGGCCAGCGGCGGACAGCGCCTCGACCGCCCGCCCGACCGCCGCGCCGTCCACGTCGGCGACGGCGACGCGCGCGCCGCGCCCGATCAGCGCGCGGGCGATGCCCAGCCCGATCCCGCTCGCTCCGCCGGTGACGAAGGCGGTGCGGCCCTCGATCGAGAAGCCGCTCATGCCGCGCCCCCGGCGCGATCGACCTGCACCTGCTCGCCGAACGACAGCAGCGACCGGTCGGTCGGCAGCGCCGCCCAGATCTGCCGCGCGGCGGTGTCGATATCCATCACACCTTCGCGGCGCTCGATCTGTCCGCGCAGCATCGAGGCGACCGGATAATCGCGATCGGCCATCGCCGCGACGTGGCGGGTGAGGCCGGTGTCGACGAAGCCGGGGCGCACCGCCGTCACCCAGACATGCTCGCGCCCCCGCTGGCGCAGTTCGCGCCGCACCACCCGGACCCACATCTCCAGCGCCGCCTTGCCCGCGCAATAGACCGACTGCCCCTCATAGGGCGACCGCGCCGAGGCCGACGACATCATCACCAGCCCGGCCTCGCCGGCATGGCCGCTGTCGATCAGCGCGCGCAGAAAGGCCTCGCCCAACCGGATCGGCGCGACCATGTTGGCGGTCAGGTCGCGCGCATAATCCGCGGCCGGCACCTCTCCGGCGAAACCCGTCATCCCCTTGAGGTGCGCGTTCTGGACGAAGATCGCGCGCTTGCCCCGGAAGCCGGCGAGTGTCTCGCGGAAATGCGCGGCCACCGCGTCCCAGCTCGACGGGTCGGCGAGGTCGAGATGCACGCTCTCGATCGCCGGATGCGCCCGCCGCGACAGGTTGATCACCCGCGCGCCCGGATAGGGGACGTTGCGCGACAGGCCGAGGCCGATCCCCTCGGTCGCGCCGGAAATCCAGATCAGGCTGTCCGCATGTTGCATGCAGACATAGCATCGCCGGCGCCCCGGCTTGTCAAACCGCCGCCCCGCTCCATCGCATTGATGATGGGAACCGGGGCCCGCTTGCACCCCGCCGGGGCTGGCGCCATGGGATGGCGATATTGTTCGAGGTATCCGATGGAACTGCTGCACGATCCGGAACTGGAAGGTTTTCGCAAGGAGATCCGGGCCTTCATCGACGAGGTGCTTCCGCCCGAGATGAAGGCGCGGCAGCGCACCAAGGTCCAGAACAACGCGACCATCCAGGACCAGCAGGACTGGATGCGCATCCTCAATCGCCACGGCCGCGCGGTGGCGCACTGGCCGAAGGAGCATGGCGGGTGCGACTGGACCCCGCAGCAGCTCTTCATCTTCAACGAGGAGCTCTACGCCGCCGACGCGCCCGAGTTCGACTGGGGCGGCACCCATATGCTGGGGCCGGTGCTCTACACCTTCGGGTCACAGGTGCTGCGCGAACGCTTCCTGCCGATGATCCGCAACGGCGACACCTATTGGGCGCAGGGCTTCTCCGAGCCGGGCTCGGGCTCCGACCTCGCCTCGCTGCGCACCTCGGCCGAGCTGGTCGGCGACACATATGTCGTCAACGGCCAGAAGATCTGGACGAGCGGCGCCGCCCATGCGCGCTGGGGCTTCTTCCTGGTGCGGACCGACAAGACGGTGAAGCCGCAAAAGGGCATCTCCTTCCTGATCATCGACATGGCGAGCCCCGGCGTCACCGTCCGGCAGATTCCGCAGATCAACGGCGAGGCGCATCTGTGCGAGGTGTTCCTCGACAATGTCGAGGTGCCGGCCGAGCAGCTCGTCGGCGAGCCCGGCATGGGCTGGACCTACGCCAAATTCCTGCTCGAGCATGAGCGCACCACCTCGAGCTTCATCTATTGGAGCAAGCGCGAGCTGGAGCGCGCCAAGGAGATCGCCCGCCACGAGACGGCCGGCGGCCGGCGCGTGTGCGACGATCCCGCCTATCGCGCGCGCTTCGCCCGGGTGCAGGCCGACCTGATCGCGCTCGAATGGTCGGTGCTGCGCGTGCTGGCGCATGAGGAGACCGGCTTTCCCGAGGCGGCCGCCGCCTCGGTGCTCAAGATCCGCGGGTCCGAGCTGCAGCAGGAGATCACCATGCTCCAGCTCGACGCGCTCGGCGCCAAGTCGCTGCGCTATTACGAGCCCGGCCCGGACGCGCCCGCGCCGAGCGCCGACTGGGCCGAGCATGTTCCCGGCCGCACCACCATCGCCCTGATCACCCGCGCCGCCACCATCTATGGCGGCACCAAGCAGGTGCAGAAGAACATCCTCGCCAAGCTGGCCTACGGACTCTGAGGATCACCCATGGATTTCGCCAAGTCCGACATTCAGACGATGCTGCTCGACAGCGCCGAGCGGCTGCTGGCCGACAGCTCGGGCGTCGAATATTGGCGCGAGCGGCGCCATGATCCGCTCGGCTTCGACGAGGGCCGCTGGGCCCGGTTCGCCGAACTGGGCTGGCTGGCGTTGCCGCTGCCCGAGGCCGCCGGCGGGCTCGACGGCTCGATCGAGGACGTCGCCCTGCTCAACGTCGCGCTGGGCAAGTCGCTCGCCACCGAACCCTATGTCAGCACCGTGGTGCTGGCGGGCCAGATCCTCCGCCAAGCCGCCGACCGGGGCCGCGCCGCCGAGCTGATGGGCGAGATCGCCACCGGCGCGCTGCGGGTCGCCCTCGCCCATCAGGAACCGGGCGCCGATCCGCTGTCGACCGACGCCGTCGCCACCGTCGCGCGGCGCACCGCCGACGGCTTCGCCCTGACCGGCGCCAAGCTGATGGCCGCCGACGCGCCGAGCGCCGCCCGGCTGATCGTCTCGGCGCGGATCGAGGGCGAGGACGGGGTCGCGCTGTTCCTGGTGCCGTCCGATGCCGACGGCCTCGCCGTCGACGCCTATCCGCTGATCGACGGCACCCGCGCCGCCGACATCCGGCTGACCGACGTCGCGCTCCCCGCCGAGGCGCTGCTGGTCGGCGGCCATGGCGGCGTAGCGGTGCTCGACGAGGCGATCCATCGCGCCGGCGTGGCGCTGATGGCGCAGGCGGTCGGCGCGATGGAGGCCTGCATCCGCATCTGCGGCGACTATGCCAGGGAGCGCAAGCAGTTCGGCGCCGCGATCGGCTCCTTCCAGGCGATCCAGCACATCCTGGCCGACATGTTCGTCGCGACCCACCAGGCACGCTCGATGCTCTATCATGCGATCGCCAACAGCAGCCGCCCCGCCGCCGAGCGCGCCGCCGCCCTGTCGGCCGCGCGGATCGTGATCGGCGAGGCCGGCCAGCTCGTCTCGCGCAACGGCATCCAGGTCCATGGCGGCTACGGCCTGACCGACGAATATGCGGTCAGCCATTATTTCCGCCGGCTGATGAGCCTCGAAAAGCAATATGGCGACCTGGTCCGCCACACCGAGCGCTTCGGCGACAGCCTGTTCGCCTGATCGACGGCTTCCCTCGCCGCCTTCGCGGCGTCATGATGACGCCATGGCCCGAAGCCGGACGACCGCTCCCATGATCGACGCGTGCCGCGCGGCGCTGGAGGCGCATCATGCCCGGCACGGCACGATCCCGTCGATGGCGGGGCTCGCCAAACTCTGGGGCTATGCCAGCAAGTCGTCGGCCGCGCGGCGGGTCGGCGAACTGGTCGAGGCCGGAGTACTGGCCTGGTCGGCGGACCGCAGGCTGCGGCCGGGGCCCGCTTTCCATTCCGGCCATCCCCCGTCGCCGATGCCCGACCCCGGCCTCGATGAAGCGAGGGAGCGCTGGTCGACCGGCTATGACGGCGAGTTGACCCGCGCCTATATGATGACGGTGCGGCTGCTGCGGCTCGCGCGCAGCATCGAGATCGGCCTCGCCCGGACGGCGGCCAGCGAGGGGCTGACGGCGGGCGAGGTGCTGGTGCTCGACACGCTGTTCCGCGCTGGGCCGCCGCATCGGCTCGCGCCCACCGCGCTCAAGAAGCATTTCGTCATCTCGCTCGCCGGCGTCGCCAAGCGGCTCGAACGGCTGCTCGCGCTCGGCCTGATCGAGCGGGTGCCCAATCCCGACGACCGGCGCGGCATGCTCGTCCAGCTCACCGCGAGCGGCATCGCGCTGCTCCAGCGTCTCGTCCAGCTCGATCGCCACTCGTCCCACATCATGTGGCCGACAGCGCTGCCCGAGCAGGACTATCGGGTGATGCTCGATGCCCTACAGGCCGCCCAGGCGTTGATCGAGGCGGAATCGGATGATTTATAAAGAACGATCGTACTTTTCATATCCTCAGCCGCCTTCACGGCGCCGCCGTTCCATCGAACATTATAGCATGTCCTTCACATATACGATGGCGCTGCCGCGATAATTGAGAAACCTGGTGAAGCATCCTACACAATCACCGGCAGCCGGCGACAGCCCGGCCGAGGATGAGAGGACGCCCGCCGATGCGCAGCAGATCACCCGACATCAGGACCGGCAGCGCCGGCGACGGCACCCCGATCGACGTCGAGCGGCTGTTCCACAGCGCCGGGATCGTCAGCGGCGCCTTCGACAGGCTCGACGACGGCCTGCGCGGGCGGGTCGAGAAGCTGGTGTCGTGGGTCAACGGACAGGTCGTCATGGCCGGCGAGCGCAAGGAGGAGGTCGAGCTCCAGCTCCGCAAGCTGCTCGCCACGCGGCTGCGGCTGGCGGCCGACCGCAAGCGCATCCCGGCGATCGCCGAGGAGCGGATCGAGCGCCCCATCTTCGTGATCGGCTTCGCCCGCACCGGCACCACCCTGATCCACTCGCTGCTGGCCGAGGACCCCAGGGCTCGCGCCCCGCTGTGGTGGCATACGCATGATCCCTCCCCGCCCCCCGGCGAAGTGCCGGTGGTGCCCGAGCGGATCGAATATACCGGCAGGGAGCTCGACCGGCTGGTCGCCCAGACGCCGGGACTGCTGACCATGCACCCCTATTGGGACAAGCGCGGCCACTGCCTGATCGAGGACGAGGAGATCTTCACCCTCGATTTCCAGAACGCCTATCCCACCCTGCTCTACCGCATGCCGGCGCTGGCGATGATCCTCGACGCCGGCAATGCGCGCGAGGCCTATGGCTTCCACCGCCAGTTCCTCCAGCACCTCCAGTGGAACCAGGAGCCGAAGCACTGGGTGGTGAAGGGCATCTACCACCAGTTCGTGCTGGAGGAACTGTTCGAGGCCTATCCCGACGCGCTCTGCATCTGGCCGCACCGCGACCCGGTCGAGGTGCACCCGTCGACCATGGCGATCACCGCGGTGCTCTACGGCGCGATCACCAACTGGCAGATGGATTTCCGGGAGCTCGGCCCGGCCTTCGTCCAGGGCATCGCCCAGTCGGTCGCACAGGCGATCGAAAGCCCCTTCGTCGACGATCCGCGCATCCTGCACGTCGACTTCCGCGAACTGGTCCGCGATCCGATCGCCATCGTCCGCAAGGCCTATGGCCGCTGGGGGCTCGACTATGGTCCGGAATTCGAGGCGCGGATGAAGGCCTGGCTCGCCGATCCGGCCAACGCGCCCGATCGCTACGGCCGCTACCGCTACACGATGGAGCCCTATGGCCTGACGCGCGAGATGATCGAGACGGCATTCGAGGGCTATTGCCGGCGCTTCGGGCTCGGGAAATTCGCATGACCAACCCGATCGCGAACGCCGACCAGTTCGCCGCCGAGGAAGAGGTGCGGCACATGTGGGCGCTGCCGCAGACCCGCGCGGCGCGCGACCATGCCGCGCAGCTCTGGCGCGTCGGCCACGGCACCGACATCCCCGACGGCCTGCTCGACAGCTTCGACGGCGCCATGGACGGCTGGGTCACCAACTATCTGTTCAAGGCGACGACGATCGATCCGGCCGCGCCGCGCATCGTCCGCAACTTCATGCCTGGCTATCGCTGGCAGGGCGGCGACGTTCCCGACGCGCGCATGGGTGGTGACAATCCCGACAATTGCTACCGCCTCGCCGGCATCGCGCCGGGGGGCCGCTACCGGATCAGCGGCCGCATCCTCGACGCCCGGCCCGCCCATGCCTCCTTCACCCTGGTCGAGAATTGGGGGACGTCGGTCACCGCCCAGACGCTCGAACTGCCGGGCATCGCGGTCGACGAGGACGGCCGCTTCACGATCAGCATCGACGGCGATCCTGCCGATGGCCGGCCCAATCACCTGACCAGCACGCCGCGCACCAAATTCCTGTTCATCCGCGACAGCATGATGGACTGGGGACACGAGACCCCGCTCGACCTCGCCATCGAACGGCTCGACGCCGCCGCGCCGCTGGACCTCGAACAACGGCTCGACGAGGCGCTGCGGCGGATGCGCGAGGACGTGCCGCTCTATTACTGGTTCTTCCGCCTCTCGGCGGGCAAGCCGGTCAACACGATGGTCCAGCCGGTCGCGGTCGCCGGCTATGGCGGCCTCGTCACCCAGGCGAGCAGCCTCGGCCGCTTCCACCTGGAGGACGACCAGGCCGCGATCGTCCGCTTCGATCCGGCGGGGGCCTGCTACAACAGCTTCCAGATGGCGATGTGGTGGTATCGCTCGATCGACGCGCACCGTATCCAGTCGGGCCTCACCGCCGCCCAGGCCGAGCATGATGCCGACGGCACGATCAGCCTGGTGGTCTCGGCGCGCGATCCGGGGATCGCCAACTGGGTCGACACGGGCGGGCTCAAGGACCTGCTGCCGATGATCCGCTGGCAGGGCATCCCCGCGACCCAGGTCCGCAAGGGCCCGCGCCACTGGCTCGACATCGTACCCTTCGCCGAGATCGACCGGCATGTCTCCGCCGACGCGACGCGCGTCGACGCCGCCGAACGCGCCGCCCGCATCGCCCGGCGGCAGCGCGAATGGGACCGGCGGACGACCGCCTAAGCGGCGGCCGCCAGCATCCGGCTCCAGCCATGGAGCCGCCGCCACAGCAGCTCGCGGGTCGAGGCGAAATTGTGCATGTGGGCCATGCGCGGCACGATGAACACGCCGATGTCGGGCGATGCGCGATAGGCCGAAGGCTCGGCGCGCGGATCGGGGCAGGTGTCGCGCTCGCCGACCGCGACCAGCACCGGCACCGCGATCCGCGCCGCATCCTCGGCGAAGCAGCCCGGCGTCATCATCTGCACCGCGCAATGCGGGATGGTCAGGCTGCCGAACGCCGGCGCCGTCCGGCGGATCGGATAGCCGCCCACCATGTCGGCCTCCAATATGTCGGCGGGCACGTCCTCCCAGTGGAAGGGATAGACATAGTCCACCCCCTCATGGCTGGTGGTCAGATGGCTCTGGCTGGCGTCGCCGACGCTGACCTCGGCGAAGCGGCGCTTGCCGAGCTCGAACTCCTCGGCGCTGCGCTGCGGCAGCGCGGTGTGGATCGCGCTGACGCCGCAGGGCGCGATCGCGTCGAAGCTGGCGAAGCGCCCCTGCGCGAGGATGGTGACGCCGCCGCCCATCGACTGCCCCATGCCGACGCGGAACAGGCCCGGACAGGCCGGGAAGCCGGGCGCCAGATCGCCCCGCTCGATCATCGCCGCGACCTGGCGGACGCAGCTGTCATGGGTCGCGGCGAGGGTCTGGAAGCTAACCCGCGACAGGTCGGGAATGCTGCTCTCGCCCACCCCGACATGGTCGATCGCGACATGGATGGTCCCGCGCGCGGCGTGCCAAGCGGCCTCGTCATAGCCTTCATGGCCCGCGAAGTTCAGATGATAATAGGCCCGCGAATAGCCGCCGCCGGGCACCGCGAAGATCGCCACAGGGCGTTCCGGTATATCCGCCGGATCGGGCAGGACGATGCTCACCGCCATCTCGACCGGCTCGCCCAGCCCCGCCGCCTCGCTCACGTCGATCCGCCGCTCGATCCGCTGCATAGTCGCGCTCCCCGCCTCTCTTTGGGATAGGCGCGGACCGTGCCCGATCCGGCGGCCGACCAGAAGGCCGGCGCCCACCTCATCACCCATTCGATGAGATGGGCGGGTCGCTTGCAGCTCAGTCGACCAGCCGCTTCACCTTGCGGTCGCGGTCGAGCGTCGGATCAAGGTAGCGGCCGACTTCATAATCGCCCATGATCGTGGTGCGTCGCGCGCGGCGGGCGCAATGGAGCGGCACGCCGTTAGCGCCGTGGATCACCCGCCAATTATCCCACACCACCATGTCGTTCTTCCGCCAGTCGTGGAAATAGGCATGGGCCGGGTCGACGAGATGGGCCGCCACCTCCTTGAGCAGCGCGTCGCTCTCGGCCGCGTCCATGCCGAGGATATAGCGCGCATGCATCGGCGAGAGCTTGAGCACCTTCCGGCCGGTCTCGACCTGGGTGATCACCATCGGGTGGACCACCGGCGGGAAGTCGTAGGACGGCTCCTTCGACGGCCGCTCGCGCGGCAGCGCGCGGATGTCCTCGGGAAAGCCATATTGGCCCGAGACGAAATCGGGGTTGAACAGATAGACGACCTCGAGCCCCTCGATCCGCGCCTTGAGATCGTCGGGCAGTCGGTCCCACGCGCCGACCGCGTCGATGAAGCCGGTCTCGCCCATCTCGGGCGAGGGCATCTCCATCCGCAGCACCGCGCCGCGCACGATGGTCGGCATGAAGGATTGGTCCCAATGCCAGCCGAGCCAACCGGCGCGATCGATCCCGCCGACATTGTAATGCTGCTGGAAGCGCGGCGCCTTGTCGTCGGGATCATAAGCCAGGGTCATCATGAACCTGTTGTCGGGATCGTTCATGTCGGCGGTGGCGGCGGGCTCCATCTCGCCGAAGATCGCGCTCAGCCGCATCTGCGCCGCGTCGTCCTGATCCTCGCCGCGGAACAGCAGGATGCCGTGCTCGATCCAGGCGGCGCGGATCGCCGCTTCGGTCGCCGCGTCGATCGGCCGGTTCAGGTCGAGCCCGACGATCTCGGCGCCGAAGCCCGGCGCCAGCGGGCGGATAGTCAGGCCATTGGCCCTGGTGTCTTCGATCAGCATGCTATGGCCTCCGGTTGATATAGGGTCCTTCGTAGATCCTGGACGCAGCGATAGGCGTCGCGCACCGCCTCGCCGATGCGGCCGACCCGCACCGCGTCGCCGATCGGCACCACCGGCACGGGCAGGTCGCGCAGCGCCTCGGCAAGCGCCGTGTCGGGCACCAGCCCATGCGCCAGCAGCACCGCCGCCGCCGGCTGGCGCCGCGTCTCGCCACCGCTTTCGAGCAGGACGTGATCGCCCTCGATCACGGTCAGCAGGCTATGGTCGGCGACGGTGATCGCGGCGTTGGCGCGCAGGCGCTGGAGCAGGTGGATGCGGTAGAGCGGCTCGGCGTTGCGGGCGAGCATCGCCGCGTCGGAGCGGGTGGCGAGCAGGACATGGTGGCCCTGCCCGGCGAGATGCTCGGCGGTCTCGGTGCCGGTCTCGCCGCCGCCGTAGATCAGGATCGGCCGCTCGGGCGAGGACGGCGGAAGCTCGACGTCGCCGAGCAGCAGCGCGAAGGCGGGGTGGACCGGCAGCCCACCCGATCCGCCCAGTTCGAGCGGCGCGAGCCGCGATCCGCCCGCGACCACCACGACGTCGGGCCGTTCCGCGTCGACCGTCTCCATCGTCGCCTCGGTGCCGAGCCACAGGTCGACCCCGCTCGCCGCCAGTCGCCGCTGGAGGAAGTCGTGATACCAGAACAGCTTCTCCTTGTTCGGCGGCGTCGCCGAGGTGATCAGGTTGCCGCCGGCGGCGCGGCGCTTCTCGAACAGCGTCACCGCGAAGCCGGCCTGGTCGAGCAGCAGCGCAGCGGCGATCCCGCCCGGCCCCGCACCGACCACCACCGCGCGCCGGCCGCGCCCGAAGGCGTCGATCGGCGGATCGGTCTCATGGCCGCAGCGCGGATTCTCGGCGCAGCTCACGCCACGGTTGCTGCCGGTCTCCTTGATGCACCAGTTGCACGAGGTGCAGGGGCGGATGTCGTCGGCGCGCCCCATCCGCGCCTTGTTCGGCCACAGCGGATCGGCGAGCAGCGCGCGGCCGAGCGAGATCATGTCGGCATCGCCCGCCGCGATCGCCGCCTCGGCCATCTCCGGCCGGCGGATCACCCCCGCGCAGATCACCGGCTTGCCGGTCGCCGCGCGGATGCGCCGCGCCATCGGCAGGCGCCAGCCCTCCTCGATCGACATCGGCTCGACGATCACGTCGACCCGGTCGAGCGAGCCGCAGGAGATGTCGATCGCGTCGACCCCGGCCTCGCACAGGTGCGGCGCGATCCGCTCGCTGTCCTCGATCGTCAGCCCGCCCTCGATGAAATCCGACACCGACAGGCGGTAGAGCAGCGGCATGTTGCCGATCGCGGCGCGGACCGCCTTCACCACCTCCAGCGGAAAGCGCAGCCGCCGCTCGAAATCGCCGCCCCATTCGTCGTCGCGGCGGTTGACCAGTGGCGAGAGGAATTGCTGGAGTAGATAGCCATGCGCCCCGTGGAGCATCACCGCGTCATAACCGCACTGCGCGGCCAGCGCGGCGGCATCGGCATAGCGCCGGACGATCCGCGCGATCTCATCCGCCTCCAGCGCGCGCGGCACCGCGTTCAGGTAGAGCGACGTGAGCGGCACCGCCGACGGCGCGACCGGCTGCCGCCCCAGCACCGACTCGCGCGACTGGCGGCCGGCATGGCTGAGCTGGACGCAGGCCCGCGCCCCGCCCGACTGGATCGCCGCCGCCAGCTTGCCGTGGCCCGAGCGGTAGAAGGGGGAATCGAGGCGCAGCTGCGGCGCCATCGAGCTGAAGCCCTCCTGCCCGTCGACGCAGGTATATTCGACCACGACCATGCCGACGCCGCCCAGCGCACGCTCGCGATAATAGGCGATCGCCTCCTTCGAGACCGAACCGTCGGCATTGCCGAGATGGCTCTCCATCGGCGCCATGACGATGCGGTTCTTCAGGCGCAGGTCGCGGATCGCGAACGGCGCGAACAGATGCGGGAAGCCCAAGCTCCTCTCCCTCCTTCTATCTTGGGATGGAGAATAAGCCCGCCGGGCTGACGATATAATCCCTTCGTTTTTGAAGATACTTTTCAGTATTCCGGGATAATCAGCCGCCCTGCCCCGCCAGCACCGCCATGCCTTCGAGCATCAGGCCCGGCCCCAGTTCGCGGGCCACCTGCTCGCGCAGCCGGGTGGTGAGGGCGATCCGGGCGTAGCGCATCGCCAGCGGCGGGCGCGCGGCGATGGCGCGGGCATGGTCCCAGGCGCGGTCGAGCAACGCGGCGCGCGGCAGCACCTCGCCGACGATGCCCAGCGCCAGCGCCTCCTCGGCGCCGATCTCCTGCCCGGTCAGCAGGAAATAGCGGCCGCGATTGGGGCCGAGCAGCATCGGCCAGACGGTGTGGACGCCGTCGCCGGGCACCACCCCGGCCACGCCATGCGCCTTGTCCGCGAATATGGCGGTGTCGGATGCCAACACGATGTCGGCGAGCACCGCCAGTTCGGCATGGATGAAGGCGGGGCCGTTGACCGCGGCGATGACCGGCACCTCGATCGCGAGCAGGTTGTTGAGCAGGCTCCGCCCCTCGCGGAAGATCACGTCCCAGACCGCCGGTGACATCGGCGGCGGCATCTCCCCCTCCATGTCGAATTCGGCGCAGAAGCTGTCGCCGGTGCCGGTGAGGATCAGCGCGCGCAGATCGGGATCGGCGGCGATCTCGGCGAAGGCCTGGCCCAGTTCGCGGTGCAGCCCGCCCCACAAGCCCCAGCGCGCGGCTTCACCCTTGTGATGGATTCGCAGTTCGAGGATGCCGCCCTCGCGTCGCAGCGCAATTGTCTCGTATTTTCCGCCCATGGCCTCTCCTTCCGGCTGTTCCGCCGCGCACTATACTATGTAGTGCGTACTTGATAGATGGAGTGAACGGAAGAGACGGGACCAGAGGGAGAGGCGCGATATGGCGGTGGCGAACAAGGTCAACGAGGCGGTGCAGCGCACCCTCGATTCGCTCGTCGCCGACGGGCGCGAGATCGGCGTGCAGGTCGCGGCCTGGGTCGGCGAGGAGCAGGTCGTCGACTGCTGGGCGGGCATCGCCGATCCCGGCACCGGCCGCCCGGTCGACGGCGACACGCTGTTCAACGTCTATTCGGTGTCGAAGGCGGTCACCGCCACCGCGCTGCACATCCAGGCCGAACGCGGCCTGGTCGATTATGACGCACCTGTCACCACTTACTGGCCAGAGTTCGCACAGGCCGGCAAGAGTGACGTCACCGTTCGCCACGTCCTCGGCCATGTCTCGGGCGTGCTGCGCATGCCGTCAGACGTCACGCCCGAGCTGATGACCAACTGGGACTGGATGTGCGGCCGCATCGCCGAGATGCCGGGCGCCTATCCGGCCGGCAGCCGCTCCTCCTACCAGTCGATGACCTTCGGCTGGCTGGTCGGCGAGGTGGTCCGCCGCACCGATCCCAGGCGCCGCCCGTTCGGCCAGTTCGTCCGCGAGGAGATCGCCGAGCCGCTGGGCGCGACCGACCTGTGGTTCGGCATTCCCGCCGAGGTCGAGGCCCGCATCGCCAGGCTCGACGCCGTCGCCGTCTATGTGATGCCCGACGGCAACGCGATGCGCGAGGCGCAGCCGCTGGTCGTCGACCTGATGCCCGATCCGTTCGAGCGCCCCTATGTCCGCCGTGCCTGCATCCCGGCGGTGGGCGGCATCTTCAACGCGCGCAGCGAGGCGCGCTTCTGGGCGATGCTCGCCAATGGCGGGCAGCTGGGCGGCGTCCGCCTGCTGTCCGAGGAGCGGGTGGCGAGCTTCGCCGGCCCGCGCCCGCATTTCGACGATGCCGACCCGGTGTTCTTCGGCATGAAGGTGCCGATCGGCTGGGCGGGCTTCTGGCTGGGCGGCGCGGAGGCTCCGCCCGTTTCCAGCCCGCGCAGCATGCGCGCGCTGTGCCATCCGGGCATGGGCGGGTCGATCGGCTGGGCCGATCCCGACCGCAAGCTCGCGGTCGCCTTCTGCCACAACCGCATGTTCGACACGATCGAGATCGACCAGGACAGCCGCACCCTGATCGGCGACGTGATCCGGGCCGCGCTGTGAGCTGGGACTACATCATCGTCGGCGCCGGATCGGCCGGTTGCGTCCTGGCCGACCGGCTGTCCGCCAATCCCGCGAACCGGGTGCTGCTGCTGGAGGCAGGCCCGGAGGACCGCAGCCCCTTCATCCACATGCCGCGCGGCGTCGCCAAGCTCTACACCGATCCGCGCCACGTCTGGTATTTCCAGACCGAGGCGCATGACGACGTGCCCTCCGAGACCTGGATTCGCGGCAAGATGCTCGGCGGCTCCTCCTCGGTGAACGGGATGATGTATTTCCGGGGCCAGCCGCAGGATTATGACGGCTGGGAGAGGCTCGGCGCCAAGGGCTGGGGCTGGAATGCGATGGGCCCGGCCTTCCGCGCGATCGAGCGGCACGAGTTGGGCGAGGACGAGGTGCGCGGCGGCAGCGGCCCGCTCGGCATCAGCATCGAGCGCGAGCGGACCCCGCTGACCGAGGCGTTCATCGCCGCCGGCGAGCAGATGGGCCTGCCCCGCGTCGAGGACCTCAACCGGCCCCGGCAGGAAGGCGTCGGCTACGCCACCCGCACGATCTGGAAGGGCCGCCGCCAGAGCAGCGCCCAGACCTTCCTCAAGCAGGCGCGCGGACGGCCCAACCTGCGCATCGTCACCGGCGCCACGGTCGACCGCATCCTGTTCGACGGCCGCCGCGCGATCGGCGTCGCCGCGACGGTCGGCGGCGCGGCGCAGCGCTTCGATGCCGAGGGCGAGGTCATCCTGTCGGCGGGATCGCTGATGTCGCCGCAGATATTGCAGCGCTCGGGCGTCGGCAACGCCGCGCATCTCCAGGCGATCGGCATCGCCCCGGTGATCGACAGCCCCGGCGTCGGCGAGCATCTGCTCGAGCATCGGCTGATGATGATGCAGTTCGACATCGCCGTGCCCCATAGCCACAATCCGCAACTGCGCGGCCTGCGCCTCGCCGCCAACGTCCTGCGCTATTATCTCAGCCGGTCGGGGATGATGGCGGTGGCCTATGGCACGGTCGGCGCCTTCGCCAGGGTGCTGCCCGAGTCCGGGACCTCGGACATCGAGATATTGTTCTCGCCGGCGGTGGCCATGCCCGACGCCAAGGGCAATATGGTCGTCGATCGCAACCACAGCGTCCAGCTGTTCGGCTATCCGCTGCGGTCGCGCAGCGAAGGCTGGGTGCGGATCGCCTCGGCCGATCCGAACCAGCCCGCGCAGATCCATGCCGGCTATCTGACCGATCCCTATGACTGCGCGGTCACCGTGGCGATGCACCGCTATATCCGCGAATGGATGCGCCAGCCGGCGATCGCGCCGATGGTGATCGGCGAGCGCGAGCCGAGCCGGTCGATGCAGACCGACGAGCAGATCCTCTCCGCCTTCCGCAGCCAGGGCCAGGCCGGCTACCATGCCTGCGGCACCTGCCGGATGGGCGATTTCGACGATGCCGTGCTCGACGAGAAGCTGCGCGTGCGTGGCGTCGACGGGCTGCGCGTGGTCGACGGATCGATCATGCCGACGATGGTCTCGGCCAACACCAACGGCCCCATCATGGCGGCGGCCTGGCACGCCGCCTCGCTGATCCTCGAAGGGCGCAACCGCTAGTGCGCTGGACTCGGCCCTTGCGAGACGGTCTAAAGCGGTCATGAGCAACGCCGCCGCGATCGACGCCGCCCCCGAGCCCCGCACCCGCCGCCGCCGCCGCACCCGCGAGGACGTGGTCGAGCGCATCCGCGCGGCGGCGCGCGAGCTGTTCGCCGAGCGCGGCTACGCCTTCGCGACGACCAAGGAGATCGCCCGCCTCGCCGACGTCAGCGAGACCCTGCTGTTCCGCTATTATGGCGACAAGGCGACCCTGTTCGACGAGGTGGTGACCGCGCCGTTCAACCGGCTGATGGAGGACTTCGTCGCCCTCCACCCCGATCCGCGCGATCCCAACCGCGACGCCGACGCGCGGCGCTTCGTCCGCGCCGTCTACACCCTGTTCGAGCAGAACCAGGAGATGTTCCGCGCGCTGCTGTTCCAGATGCCGGCCGACGGCCGGGGGCAGCCCGCCCTGCCCTTCGGCGGGCTCGACAATTTCTTCGAGAAATCGACCACCTATGCCGCCCAGGACGGCGCGACCCGCGCCGATACCGCGATCGCGGTGCGTCTGGGCTTCGGCATGATCGCCTCGGCGGTGCTGTTCCAGCCGATGCTGTTCCCGCCGCACACCGACCGCGAGGCGCTGATCGCGGCGCTCGAGCAAATGATCGCGGATATGATGTGGCGGGGCCGCTCCGATTGACAGCGGCGACGGCGCGCTCTTATGTAGTGCTCACTTCATATAAGGTGGTGAGCGATGGAGAGCGCCGTCCGGATCCAGGAGTTCGACGATCCGAACTATGATCCGTTCAATTCCGACGAGATCAATTTCGGCGATCATGCCGATCCCTATCCGCTGATCGCGCGGTGGCGCGCCGAGGCGCCGGTGATCGAGGGCGGCTATCGCCCGCTGATGGGCCTGCCCGCGGCGCTCTACCCCGACCGCAAGATGTTCACCGTCGTCGGATCGCGCGAGGTGAACGAGGTGCTCACCGACACCGATCGCTTCTCCAACGCGGGCTACAAGTTCAACCTGGGCGTCACCTTCGGCCAGGGCAGCATCAGCACCATGGACAATCCGGAGCATGGCCGCTGGCGCCGGATCTTCCAGAAGATATTCCTGCCCCAATATGTCAAGAAATGGGGCGAGACGATCGTCGACCCGGTGGTCCACGGCCTGATGGGCAAATTCCTGCCGCTCGGCCGCGCCGACCTGATCGAGCAGTTCACGCTGCGTTACCCGTTCGAGGTCATCTACCACCAGCTCGACCTGCCCGAGGAGGACGTCCGCACCTTCCAGCGGCTGGCGCTCGGCCAGACCGACTATGTCAACCATGAGAAGGCGATCGAGGCGGGGCGCAAGCTCGGCGACTATTTCACCGCGCTGGTCGAGGAGCGCCGGCGCGATCCGGGCGACGATCTCGTCAGCCTGCTGGCATCGACCGAGGCCGACGGCGAGTATCTGCCGCACGAGGTGCTGATCTCCTTCCTGCGCCAGCTGATGAACGCGGCCGGCGACACCACCTATCGCGGCACCAGCATCCTGCTGACCGCGCTGCTCGAACATCCCGACCAGATGGAGGCGATCCGCGCCGATCGCGGGCTGATCCCGCAGGCGATCGAGGAGGCGTTGCGCTGGGACGGGCCGGTGGCGGTGCAGATGCGGATGGCGGCGGTAGACACCGAGCTGGCCGGCGTCGCCATTCCGGCCGGGTCGCTGCTCGACGTGGTGGCGGGCGCCGCCAACCGCGATCCGGAGATATATTCCGATCCCGATCGCTTCGACATCTTCCGCGATCGCAAGCCCCATTTCGCCTTCTCGCGCGGGCCGCACATCTGCGTCGGCCAGCATCTCGCGCGGGTGGAGATGACCCGCGCGCTGCACGCCGTGCTCGATCACCTGCCCGGGCTGCGCTTCGATCCTGACGAGCCGCGCCCGCGGATCCAGGGCTCGATGATGCGCGTGCCCAGGCACCTCCACGTCCGTTTCGGAGACTGACCGCATGCCGACCATCATCGTCACCACCCGCGACGGCCAGGAGCTGAGCCTGGAGGCCGACACCGGCCTGTCGCTGATGGAGGTGATCCGCGACGGCGGCGCCGACGAGCTGCTGGCGCTGTGCGGCGGCTGCTGTTCCTGCGCGACCTGCCATGTGAAGGTCGACCCCGCCTTCCTCGCCGCGCTGCCGCCGATGAGCGAGGACGAGAGCGACCTGCTCGACAGCTCCGACCATCGCGACGCGACCTCGCGCCTGTCATGCCAGATCAGCGTCGACGATGGCCTTGCCGGCCTCCGCGTCGCCATCGCGCCGGAGGATTGAGCCATGGCCGAGGACATCCGCTTCGACGGCCGCGTCGCCGTCATCACCGGAGCCGGCAACGGGCTCGGCCGCGACTATGCGCTGGAGATCGCGCGGCGCGGCGGCGCGGTGCTGGTCAACGACCTGGGCGGCAGCGGCGCGGGCGTCGGCGCCTCGCGCAACGCCGCCGACGCGGTGGTGGACGAGATCCGCGCCGCGGGCGGCAAGGCGGCCGCCAACCATGACAGTGTCGCCACCCGCGCCGGTGGCGAGGCGATCGTCGCCGCCGCGGTCGAGGCGTTCGGCAAGGTCGACATCGTCATCAGCAATGCCGGCTTCCTGCGCAACGCCCGCTTCGAGGATATCGACGACGACCGGCTCGACGCGCTGATCGACGTCCATCTGAAGGGCGCCTTCTACGTCGCCCAGCCCGCCTACCGGATCATGCGGCGGAACGGCTATGGCCGCTTCGTCTTCACCGGATCGGCGAGCGCGATGTTCGGCCATGCCTGGCAGGCCAATTATGCCGCCGCCAAGGGCGGTCTGATGGGGCTGAGCCATATCGTCGCGATCGAGGGATCGGCCTATGGCATCACCTCCAACCTCCTCCTGCCCACCGCCCAGTCGCGGCTGATGGCGGAGATGGACGACGGCTTCATGGAGATACCGGACTTCGCCCGGTCGGTGCAGGAGGCCGATTATTCGGCGGTGCAGGACCGGCTGCTGCCGGCGTTCAACACCCCCCTCGCCCTCTATCTCGCCAGCGAGCGATGCCGGACGACCCACGGCATCTTCAGCGCCAATGGCGGCCGCTATGCGCAGGTGCTGATCCAGGCGACGCAGGGCTGGATTTCCCCGGCGGGGTCCGAGGCACCGAGCGTCGAGGACGTCGCCGGGCATTTCGACCGGATATGCGACGCCACGACACTACACCGGCCGATGACCGTCTATGACGAGTTCACCGCCGTCGCCGCCGCCGCGCGCGAGCGCGACATGACCGGCGCCCCCGCCGCCTGACGCCGAAACCGGAGGAGCATCGATGCAGGACGTGATGGAAAGAGCGCTCGCCCCCCGGCCGGACCATGTCCCCGCCGATCTGGTCCGCGATTTCGACCTCTACGACATCCCCGGCGCCGCCGAGGACATCCAGGCGGCCTATCGCGCCATCCAGCAGGCGTCGCCCGACATCTTCTGGACCCCTCACAATGGCGGCCACTGGGTCGCCACGCGCGGCGAGGACATCATCGAGATGCAGCGCGACTACAGCCGCTTCTCGCACCGGCGCATCGTGCTGCCGCCGATGCCCGACGCGCCGCGCCAGATCCCGCTGGAGATGGACCCGCCCGAGCATGCCCGCTACCGCCGCCCGCTGATGCAGGCGCTGATGCCGTCGATCGTCGCGGAACTGGAAGCGAAGGTGCGGCAGGTCGCCATCGATGCGGTCGAGCGGCTGCTGCCGCGCGGCGAATGCGAGTTCGTCGAGGATTTCGCCAAGGTCCTGCCGATCCACGTCTTCCTCGCGCTGGTCGAGCTGCCGCTCGACGACAAGGCCTATCTGCTCACCCTGGCCGAGGACTCCGTGCGCGGCCGCGATGCCGAGACGCGCGGCCGTTCGCAGCAGCTCATGGGCGCCTATCTGCTCCCCTGGATTCGCGCGCGCCGCGAGACGCCGGGCAACGACCTGCTCAGCAAGCTCGTCAACGTCGACATCGGCGGCGAGCGCATCTCCGAGGCCGAGGCGACCTCCTACGCCACCCTCGTCCTGTTCGGCGGGCTCGACACGGTGGCCGGCATGATCGCCTTCATCGCCCGCTTCCTGGCCCAGAATCCCGGGCAGCGCCGCCAGCTGGTCGAGCGGCTCGACGACGACGCCTTCGTCAGGAACGCGATCGAGGAAATGGTCCGCCGCCACGGCCTCGCCAACACCGCGCGCGTCATCGCCAGCGACTTCGATTATAAGGGCGTCAGCTTCCGCGCCGGCGACCGCATCCTGCCCGCCAACCTGTTCGTCGGCGTCGACGACCGGCTCAATCCCGACCCGCTGGTGGTCGACTTCTCCCGCGAGAAGCCGGTCCACGCCGCCTTCGGCAACGGCGCCCACGCCTGCCCCGGCGCAGTGCTCGCCCGGCGTGAAATCCGCATCTTCCTCCAGGAATGGCTGAGCCGCATCCCCGACTTCCGGATCAGGCCGGGCACCAGCCCGGTGCTGGCGACCGGGATGGTCAACGGCGTGCTGCGGCTGGAACTGGTCTGGCCCTGATCGCCGGCCGGTGGCACAAGCGCCGCCATGCCCAAGAAACCGATCGAGGAGCTGGAAGCCGGCCGCGACTATTATGCGCGGCTGCTGCCCGAGCTCGACGTCGAATATTTCGCGACGATGTGGCACCTGTCGACGGTCGGCCATCTCGTCGCGACCGACCTCGACCGGATCGCGCGAAAGCTGGGCTACAGCTTCGCCGACGTCCATCTGCTCGGCAGCCTCGGCCGCGACCGCCGCCGCGCGTTGCGGGCGACCGATCTCACCTCGATCCTCTATGTCTCGAACGCCGTGCTGTCGACGCGGGTCGCCCGGCTGGAGAGGGACGGCCTGCTGGTCCGCGAACGGTGCGGCGACGACAAGCGCGCTTTCGAGCTGCACCTGACCGACAAGGGCCGCGCCCTCATCAAGGATGCGATATCGCTGATCGCCAGCGAGGCGAAGATCGTCCAGCTCTTCCGCCGCCTGGCGGCTATGGATCGCGAGGCGTTGAGCCGGATTCTCGGCGAGATGCACGAGCAGCTCGACCGCGACTTCGTGGGCGTGCCCCACGGCGATGATTAGGACCCTAAACAATTCGCCGTTCAATTCGCAGCCGGGCCCGGCGTAAATTTCCCGCACCAGACAATGGAGGACGGGATGACGGGTGCGGCGCAGGCCAGGCCACGCGACGAAGCGGTTGAACGGGAGCTCAAGACCGGGGCGGATCACGCCTTCGATCCGCTCGATCCGGAGACGGTGCGCAATCCCGGCCCGGCCTATTCCGAGCTCGCCGCCAAATGCCCCTTCTACCATTATCAGGGCGACGAATATCAGTTCTACATCACCAGCGATTACAAGGAGATCCGGGACAAGGTCCTCTCCGACAATCCGGTGTGGTCGTTCAAATGGGGCGACGGGCCGATCGACTGGGCCGAGTTCAGCGACTTCGGCATCCTGACCGACCCGCCCTTCCACCTCGAATATATCGCCGCGCTGCGCAAGGGCATGACCCCGTCGCGGATGAAGTTCTACCAGCCCGAGGTCGAGGCGATCGCCGAGGAACTGGTCGCCGGCCTCGAGGCGCGCGCCGACAAGAGCGGCAATTTCCACGACCTGTTCGCCCTGCCGCTGCCGGCGCGCACCATGTGCTTCATGCTCGGCGCCGACCAGGCGATGTACGCCGACTACAAGCGCTGGGCCGACGAGCTGCAGTCGCTGCTGTTCAACGACAAGAACCCCGCCGCCGAACAGTCGCTGATCGCCGAGATCATGCCGCACTTCATGGGGCTGATCGAGGAGCGCAAGGCGCTGCTGCGCGACGCCGGCATCGACGACCCGACCCATGAGCATTGGGGCACGGTGCTGCCGTTCGACTATATCTCGCTGGGCCTGGTCAGCCGGGTCGAGGGGCGGCGCTTCAACGATCAGGAGCTGTTCCAGATCTGCACCGCCTTCCTGACCGGCGGCCAGGAGACCACCACCAGCCTGCTGACCAATGTGGTGTGGCGGCTGCTGGAGAAGCCCGAGCTGTGGGAGCAGCTCAAGGCCCATCCCGAACTGGTCGAGAATGCGATCGAGGAGAGCCTGCGCTTCGATCCGCCGATCAACTCGCATTTCCGCACCAGCCTGTGCCCGGTGACGATGCACGGCGCCGAGCTGCCCGAACGCAGCAAGCTGATGTTCTCGATGATGGGCGCCAATCGCGACCCCGCCATCTTCGAGGACCCGGACACGTTCCGAATCGATCGCCCGCTCAACCAGGTGAAGCGCCACCTCTCCTTCGGCTATGGCGTCCATTTCTGCCTGGGCGCGCCGATCGCCCGGCTGGAGGCGCAGATCGGCCTGCGCAAGCTGGTCGAGCGGCTGCCGAACCTGCGCCTGACCGGCGAGACCGAGCGGATCGACAGCTGGATGTACTGGGGCCGCCGCCGGCTCCCGGTCGCCTGGGGCTGACGGCGGCGAGGAGAGGACCCATGAAAGCCCGTATCCCCAAGATCGATTACTCGCAGGTCCGCCCGCATTGGGCGCCGAACCGCGAGTTCGCGCACAACGTCAACGCCTCCTCGACCATCCCGGTGTTCGTCGAGCCCTGGCTGATCAAGGTGATGAACAAGGCCAAGGCGGCGCTGCCCGCCGGCGAGACCCGGCTCCACGCGGTGATCGACATCTTCATCGCGCAGGAGGCGCAGCATTATCGCCAGCATGCCGGCTTCAACCGCCGCATCCGGGAGGCCTATCCCGAGATCGTCGAGCATGAACGGCGCATCGAGCGCGAATATCAGGAGATGCTCGACCATCGCTCGCTGAAATATTGCCTCGCCTATTCGGAAGGGTTCGAGGCGCTGGGCTCGCTCGGCGCGGTGATGTGGTTCGACAAATATCGGCCCTATCTGGAGGGCGCGGACTATGAGGCGGTCGCGCTGTGGAAATGGCACATGGCCGAGGAATATGAGCATCGCGAGGTCTGCTTCCAGCTGTTCCGCGCGCTCTATGCCCGCAGCCTGTGGGGCCGTTTCTGGAACGGCTGGCTCTACCGCTGCTACGGCTTCGTCCGCACCGTCCGTCATCTCGGCGCCTACACCAACCGCGTCGCCCAGGCGCTGATCGATGCCGATCGCCGGTCGATGACGCCCGAGGAGGTCGAGCGATCCAGGGCGAGCGTCAAGCAGTTCCAGGCGCATATGCGCAGCACCGCGGGCGCCGAGATCCTCAAGGTCTTCTCGCCCTTCTACAACCCCGCCCGCCGGCCAGAGCCGCGCGGCATGGCCGCCTATCTGGAGCGGTTCGAGAAGGGCGGCGACATGGGCCGCGCGGCGGCCTGACGGCGATGGTCACCCCCCTCCGCATCGACGTCCCCCAGGCGAAGCTCGACCGGATCGCCGCCCGGCTCGCCCTGTCCGAGGTCGGCTACGCGCCCGAGGACGATGCCGACTGGCGCTACGGCACCGACGCGCGCTGGCTGGCGGGGCTGCTCGACCATTGGCGCACCCGCTACGACTGGCGCCGCTGCGAGGCCGCGCTCAACCGGTTGCCGCATTTCCGCACGCGGATCGACGGGATCGACATCCATTTCATCCATGTGCGCGGCGCCGGCCCCGCCCGCCCCTTCCCGCTGCTGCTGACCCATGGCTGGCCGGGATCGGTGCTCGAATTCCTCGGCGTGATCGAGCCGCTGGCGGCGATGGGGTTCGACCTCGTCATCCCGTCGCTGCCCGGCTACGGCTTCTCGTCCCGCCCGCCCCGGCCGATCGGCCCCGCCGGCGTCGCCCGGCTGTGGCGCAGGCTGATGACCGAGGCGCTCGGCTATCCCCGCTTCGGCGCGCAGGGCGGCGACTGGGGATCGGCGGTGACCGCCGCGCTCGGCGCCGGGCATGGCGACGTGGTGAGCGCGATCCACCTCAACCTGTTCATGGCGCCGCCCGCGACCGACGGCGACGATGCCGAGACGGCGGCCTATCGGCAGAAGCTGTCGGCGATCCAACTGCGCGAATCCGCCTATATGATGGAACATGCCACCAAGCCGCAGACGATCGGCCTGGCGCTGGCCGACACGCCGCTCGGCTTCGCCGCCTGGGTCTGCGAGAAATTCCACGGCTGGGGCGACACCGGCGGCGACATCGAGAGCCGCTTCCCGAAGGACTGGCTGCTCGACAACATCATGACCTATCTGGTCAACGACGCGGTCCAGTCGGCGATCTGGATGTACCATACGATCTTCACCGAGGCGCGGCCGGGCGAGCGGATCGAGGTGCCGACCGGCCTCGCCCTCTACCCCGCCGAGTTCATGCCCTATCCGCCGCGCAGCGCGGCCGAACGCGCCTTCAATGTCGCAGACTGGCAGGAGATGAGGGCCGGCGGCCATTTCGCCGCGCTGGAGGAACCGGCGGCCTTCGCCGACAATGTCGGGCGCTTCTTCGCGCAGATATCACAGGGCTGAAGGCTGGCGCCGCGCGTTTGTCGGGCGGCGGACGTGGGAATAGGCTTGGCGGGACATGAGGAGTGGACAGATGGCTGAGTTCGATATCGTCGTCCGCGGCGGATCGCTGTACGACGGCACCGGCGGCGAACCTTTCACCGCCGACGTCGCGGTCAAGGACGGGCGGATCGTCGCGGTCGGCACCGTCGAAGGCAAGGGCGCCGAGGAGATCGACGCGCGCGGGCGGATCGTCACCCCCGGCTTCGTCGACGTCCACACCCATTATGACGGGCAGATCACCTGGGAGAACCGGCTGGCGCCCTCGTCCGACCATGGCGTGACCACGGTGGTGATGGGCAATTGCGGCGTCGGCTTCGCTCCGGTGAAGCCGGGCGACCATCATCTGATGATCAAGCTGATGGAAGGCGTCGAGGACATCCCCGAGGTGGTGATGGCCGAGGGCGTGCCGTTCGACTGGGAGAGCTTTCCCGACTATCTCGACGCGCTCGACAAGCGCGAGAGCGACATCGACTTCGCCGCGCAGCTCCCCCACTCGCCGCTGCGCGTCTACGTCATGGGCGAGCGCGGCGCGCATCTGGAGCCGCCGACCGAGCAGGATTTGGCCGAGATGCGGCGGCTGACCGCCGAGGCGATCGAGGCCGGCGCGCTGGGCGTCACCACCTCGCGCAGCTACGCCCATCGTTTCCGCACCGGCGAGCTGGCGCCGTCGGTGCCGACCGAGGACCAGGAGGTGCTGGCGCTCGCCGCAGGTCTCCGCGACGCCGGCAAGGGCGTGTTCCAGATGGTGCCGAGCTACGACGTCACCGCGCGCCAGCGCTTCGACCTGCTGCGCGACATCGCCAAGACTTCGGGGCGGCCGGTCTCCTTCACCTTCATGCAGACCCCGCAGACGCCGGGCGACTGGCGCGAGACGCTGGCCGACCTGGAGCAGGCCAACGCCGAAGGGCTGGAAATTCGCGGGCAGGTGATCCCGCGCCCGACCGGCGGCCTGCTCGGGCTGGAGCTGTCGCTCCATCCCTTCGCGCTCAACCCCAGCTTCCGCGAGATCGAGCATCTGCCGCTCGACCAGAAGGTCGCGCGGATGCGCGACCCCGACTTCCGCAAGCGGCTGATCTCGGAATCGCCCGAGGACCCGCAGCCCTTCTTCAAGTTCATCGTGTCCGACCTCGACGCCCTGTTCGTGCTGGGCGATCCGCCCAACTACAACCCGAGCGCCGAGGACAGCATCGCCGCCAAGGCGCGCGCCCAAGGGATCGACCCCAAGGAGCTGATCTACGACGCGCTGCTCGAACGCGACGGCCATGAAGTGCTCTACCGGCCAATGGGCAATGCCGAGGGCGAGAAGTTCGAAAGCTCGGGCCGCCACCTCGTCAAGCATCCCTATACGGTACCCGCGCTCGGCGACGGCGGTGCGCATTACAGCATGATCTGCGACGCGGCCTACACCACCTATTTCCTGACCTACTGGGTCCGCGACGCCGATCCCGACCGCCGCATCGAGCTGCCCTATGCGATCCGCAAGCTCGCCTATGAACCGGCGCGGACGGTGGGCCTCGACGATCGCGGGCTGATCAAGCCAGGCTACAAGGCCGACCTCAACGTGATCGACATGGACCGGCTGCACCTCCACGCGCCGCATGCAAGCTACGACCTGCCGACCGGCGGGCGGCGGCTGTCGCAGCGCGCCGACGGCTATGAGGCGACGATCGTCAGCGGCGTCGTCACCTATCGCAACGGCGAGCCGACCGGCGCGCTGCCCGGCCGGCTCGTTCGCGGCGGCCGCTCCGCCCCCGTCGCCGCCTGACCGATCGAACGAAGGAACCGCCATGTCCGACGCCGCGCTGACGCCCGAGCTTATCGCCTTCGTGCGCGAGCAGAAGGATCGCTTCGACATCCAGCAATGCCTGCTGCGCTACACCCGCGGCGTCGACCGGCATGATCGCGAACTGATGCTGTCGGCCTATTGGCCCAACGCCTTCGACGAACATGGCGTCGCCGAGGGCGAGGCCGCCGCCTTCGTCGACTGGGCGATCGGCTGGCACGGCGAATATCAGACCAGGCACCAGCACATCATCGCCAACCACAGCCTGGAGCTGGACGGCGACACCGCCCATGGCGAGACCTATTATGTCTTCTGGGGCGAGAACCGGATGGGCCCGCCCACCCTCGCCTTCGGCCGCTATGTCGACCGCTTCGAGAAGCGCGACGGCGAATGGCGGATCGCCCACCGCGTCTGCGTCAACGAGAAGGCCGGGCTGTTCATGGAGAACCGCCTGCCCGAGGAGGCCGAGGCGATGCTCTACAAGTCCGGCCCCAACCGTCGCGACAAGGACGACATCTCCTACCTCCGCCCGCTGACCCGCAGCCGCTAGAATTCGTCATTCCCGCTTTCGCGGGAATGACGGTGGGGATGGAGGATATCGCTCTATCCAACTCGGAACAAATCTAAAGCCGCCAGTCGATCCGCTCCGCCAGGAAATCCATCGCCGCGCGCACATAGGGCAGCGCGTAGCGGTCCTTGGCGCTCATCAGCACCACCGGCAGGGTCGGCGTCGTCCAGTCCTCCAGCACCCGCAGCAGCGTCCCCGATTGCAGCGCGTCATGCGCCAGCATCTCCAGATTCTGGGCGATGCCGAGGCCCGCGGCGGTCATCGCCATGATCGCGGCGCCGTCGTTGAAGGTGAAGGCGGCGGGCGGGCGGATGCGCACCCGCCGGCCGTTGCGGACCAAGCTCCACGGATTGCCGCCCGGCCCCTCGACGCTCGCATAGAGAATGCAGCGATGCTCGTTGAGGTCCTCGGGCGTCTCGGGCGTGCCGTGGCGGTCGAGATAGTCGGGCGCGGCGAGGCAGCAGAGCCGGGTGGCGCCGAGCGGCACGGTGATCCAGCCCGCGAGCGGCGCCTCCCCCACCCTCAGCAATATGTCGAAGCCGTCGGCGCGGAACACGGTGCCGCGATCGCCGAGGCTCAGATCGACGACGATGCCGGGGTGGAGCCGGTGGAAATGCTCGAGCGCGGGGACGACGAAGCCATGGCCGATCGAGGCCGGCGCGTCGATCCTCACCCGGCCGGACAAACCGCTGCCGGGCTTCAGCGCATTCTCCGCCTGGACATAGGCATGGAGCGCCGCGCGGGCATGGTCGAGCAGCTCGCGGCCGTCCTCGGTCAGGTCGACGCGGCGGGTGGTGCGGTTGAACAGGCGCACGCCGAGATGCTCCTCCAGCCGCGCGACATGGAGCGTCATCATCGCCGCCGACATCCGCATCCGCGCCGCCGCGCGCGAGAAGGAGCCCAGCTCCGCCACCGCCACGAAGGCCTCCATCGCCGTCAGCCGATCCATCGCCATTCCCGAATAGTAGGCCTCGCTGGATACCCATTATCATTGACTATCGAATGATGGGAGAGGCGCGCCCATCATGGATGCGGTGGATCGGCCGGCGGGCTGTCCATGCCTCCGCGCGGCTGCTTTTCTCGCCCCAGGACCGGCGAGGAGAGACGGGATGCGGAACTGGGCCGACTATGCGGACCTGCTCAAACCGGCGGCGGAACTGCTCGCCCGCACCCATTCCCCCGACAGCGAGGCGATGAAGGCGCAGTTGTGGCGCCAGTTCGCGATGAACCTGTCGCAAGGCTATTTCCTGCTGTTCCAGTCGACCCCCGACCATCCCGAATTCGCGCCCTTCGAGAATTCGGTGTTCCTCGCCCAGCCCAACCCCGACGCGGTCTATTATTACGCCCCGGTCGACGGCAACGGCACCTATCGGGTGACCGGCGAGCGCGGCAATGCGCCGGTCGCCGGCTTCGCGCTGGGCAACAGGATCATCGGCATGGACCCGCTGCCCGGCAAGGGCCTGGGCAATCATGACTTCGACGATCTGGAGATCGACGCCGACGGGCGTTTCGAGGTGATCTTCAGCTGCGAACGTCCTGTAGGTTATCGTGGCAACTGGCTGAAATTACCTGAGGAAACCGACTTCATCCTGGTCAGGCAATTCTCCTACGACTGGGGTAACGAACGCGACGTCCGCCTCGCCATCGAGCGTCTCGACGCGCCGCCGATCCGTCCGGCCCTCACCCCCGCGCAGGTCGACGCGAAGCTCGCCCATCTGTTCGGCGGCTATGCGCGCAACCTGTCGCAGATTTCGATCGGCGCGGTCGCCCGCTGCGCCGAGCAGGGCTTCGTCAACCGCTTCAACCTCACCAGCTTCCAGGAACTGGGCAACGGCAAGGACTGGCCGCAAGCCTATTGGGAGACGGTGTTCGACATCGCCGAGGACGAGGCGCTGATCATCGAATCCGAGCTGCCGGAGCAGCGGCCCTATTGGAACATCCAGGTGATCGACGGGCTGTGGAACCAGGTCGACTATGTCTATCGCCAGTCGAGCCTCAACGGCCTCCAGGCGACGGTCGACGCCGACGGCAAGTTCCGCGCGGTGCTGGCGCATCGCGATCCCGGCGTCGCCAACTGGCTCGACACCGGCGGCAATCTATACGGCATGCTGATCGGCCGCTGGTATCGCTGCTCGGGGCACCCGACGCCGAGCGTCACCCGCGTGAAATTCGCCGATCTCGACCGGCACCTGCCCGAGGGCGTGGCCCGGATCGGCGGCGATGAACGCGCCGAGGCGCTGCGCCGCCGCCGGATCGGATCGCAACTCCGCCGCAAATGGTAGACCAGACGGGAGAAGGATGATGGCGGGTTTCCTCGACGAACGCGCGGGGCTCGGCGGCAAGGTCGCGGCGGTGGTCGGCGGCGGCTTCGGGATCGGCGCGGCGATATCGACGGCGCTGGCCGAGGCCGGGGTCGACCTGGCGATCTGCGACATCGACGCGGCGGCGATGGAGGAGACCGCGCAGGCGGCCCGCGCGCTCGGCCGCACCGTCACGACCTGCCACGCCGACGCGACCGACGAGGCCGCGCTCGACGCCTATTATGACCGACTCGCCAAGGATTTCGGCCGCCTCGACATCCTCGTCAACGTCGCGGGCGGGACCCGGCGGCGCGCCTTCATGGAGGCGAGCCGCGCCGCCATCGCCGACGATATCCAGCGCAACTACGGCTATGTCGTCCAGTCGGTGCAGCGCGCGGTGCCGCTGATCCGCCGTTCGGGCGACGGCGGCAGCATCGTCAGCTTCACCACGATCGAGGCGCATCGCGGCGCGGCGGGCTTCTCGGTCTATGCCGGGGCCAAGGCGGCGACCACCAACTTCACCCGCGCCATGGCGGTCGAGCTGGGCAAGGAGAAGATCCGGCTCAACTGCATCGCGCCCGACACCACCCCGAGCCGGGGCAATATCAACGGCCTGCCGCCCGAATATGGCGAGGCGTTTATGCGCCTGCCCGATGCGGTGAAGCCGCAGGGCATGGCGATGTACATCCCGCGCGGCGAGCAGCCGCCGCCCGAGGCGCTGGCCGACGCGGTGCTGTTCCTGGCGTCCGACCTCGCCCGCTTCGTCTCGGGCACGACACTGCATGTCGACGGCGGCACGATGGCGGCGGCCGGCTTCCTCGACTGGCCGTTCGGCGACGGCTTCGTGCCGGTGCCGCTCGCGGGGACACTCGAACGCATGTACCGTGACGGCGATGGCTGAGCCGGTCGACCCCGCCGAGTGGATCGACCCCGCCAGCGGCCGGCCCGTCGCCGGCGCGCCGCTCGGCATGCTGCTCAGCGCCCAGGCCGCCGCGACGCCCGACCGGCCGGCCTTCACCCTGGGCGAGAGCAGCCTTAGCTTCGCGGCGTTCGAGCGGCGCGCCAACCGGCGCGCGCGGCACCTGATCGACCGGGGCATCGCCGCGGGCGACCGCGTGATGCTGGCGATGGCCAACCGCCCCGACTATCTGGAATGCGCCTTCGCGCTGTGGAAGATCGGCGCGACGCCCTGCCCCGTTTCCGAACGGCTGGCCCCGGCCGAGTTCGCCGAGATCGTCGCGCTCGCCGATCCCCGCGCGGTGATCGGATTGCCGGGCCTGCCGGTCGACGCGGACCGGCTCTACGCCATCGACGATCCGCTGCCCGACGGCATCGACGACGGCTCCTTGCCGCCTGCCGTCGCCACGCCCGGCAAGATCGCCAACAGCGGCGGCAGCACCGGCCGGCCCAAGCTGATCGTCGATCCGCTGCCCTCGGTCTGGGGCCCCGACAAGGAGGGATGCCGGCGCGGGCCGCGGCTGACGCTGCTCAACCCCGGCCCGCTCTATCATTCGGCGCCGTTCAACACGACGACGATGGCGCTGGCGCAGGGCAGCCACATCGTCTGCCTCGATCGCTTCGATCCGCATCGCTGGCTCGACGCCGTCGAACGGCACGGGGTCGACTATGCCTATATGGTGCCGACGATGATGGCCCGGATCGCGCGCCTGCCCGCCGCCGAGACCGAGGGCCGCGACCTGTCGACGATCCGCACCCTGCTCCACATGGCCGCGCCCTGCCCGGCCGAGGTCAAGCGCTGGTGGATCGACCGGATCGGCGCGGAGCGGGTCTGGGAGGTCTATGGCGGCACCGAGCGGATCGGCGTCACCACGATCGGCGGCGCCGAATGGCTCGATCATCCCGGCACGGTCGGCAAGGCGAGCCCCGGCCAGCAGATACTGATCACCGACGAGGACGGTGCGCCGCTGCCGACCGGGACGATCGGCGAGATCCACTTCCGCAAGACCGGCGGCACCGCCTCCGGCTACGCCTATATCGGCGCGGCGGGCCGGGCGAAGGGCGACATCGACAGCTTCGGCGACATGGGCTGGCTCGACGAGGCCGGCTATCTCCACATCGCCGACCGCCGCACCGACATGGTGCTGGTCGGCGGCATCAACATCTATCCGGCCGAGATCGAGGCGGCGATCGAGGCGCTGCCCGGCGTGCGCGGCTGCGCGGTGATCGGCCTGCCCGACGCCGACATGGGCAACCGGCTGCACGCCATCGTCGAGGTCGCGGCACCGGGCGACGTCCCCGAGGACGCCGACGCCTTCCTCGCCGCGCTCGCCGACCGGCTGCCGGGGCTGAAGCGGCCGCGCTCGGCCGAGTTCACCTGCCGCCCGATCCGCGACGAGGCCGGCAAGGTGCGACGCTCGGCTCTGCGCGAGGAACGGTTAAGCCCGCGCGGCGCCTGAGCGTTCCAAGGTGCGGATGCGTCAGCATCCCTGCACCTTGCTATCAAGGCGTGAGGATGATCTTGCCGCCGGTCCCGCCGGCATCGGTGAGGCGCTGCGCCTCGGCGGCCTCCTCCAGCGGCATCACCCGCGCGATCGGCACCGCGATCTCGCCCTTCGCGACCGCGTCCAGCAGCCGGCCGAGCCGCTCGGCATCGGCGACCACGGCGTAGAATTCAGGGATGGCGGCCAGGCCTTGCGGATCGATCGGCGTGGTCGCGGCGGTGGCGATCCGGCCGCCGGGGCGGAGATGCCGGCACAGCGCCGCGACGGCATCGCCGCCGACCGTGTCGACGACATGATCGAAGGGCCCGCCCGACCAATCATCCTCGCCGAGCGCGATCGCCTGCGCCGCGCCGAGCGCCAGCGCCTCGTCCTTGCGCGTCCCGCGCACCGCCGCGACGACCTCGACCCCGCGCCGCCGCGCCGCATCGAGCGCGAACCGCCCGACCGCCCCGACCGCGCCGGTCAGCAGGACGAACTGGCCCGGCCGCGCGTCGACCGCGCGCTCGATCAGTTGCGCGCCGGTCAGCCCCGCCGTGGGCACCGCCGCCGCGACCTCGAAGGACAGGCCGTCCGGGATCGCGACGAGCCGGTCGGCCGCCACCGCGACATAGTCGGCATAGCCGCCCTTGGTGAAAGGATCGAGCATGGCTGCGACGCGGGTGCCGGGCGTGAGGCCCGCGCCGCCCACTACCACCCCGGCGACGTCATAGCCGAGGATATGGGGGAAGGAGACCGGCGCGAAGCCGGCGAACATGCCGGCGCGCCACTTGCCGTCGGCCGGATTGACCGCCGCGGCGCGGATCGCGACCACCGCCTCGCCGGGCTTCGGCATCGGGTGCGGCCAGGTGCCGAACTCGAGCACCTCGGGCCCGCCATGGCCCCGGATCGCGACCGCGCGCATGGTCATTGCAGGAAGGTGAAGGCCGCGCTGGCGGGGTCGATCGCGTCGGTCAGCCGCATCGTCGGCACCGCCGCGAACACGCTTTGCAGCAGCGCGGCCGGGTCGTCGGTCTCGACCTCGTAGAGGGCGATGAAGACGCCGGTCGGTCGACCGTCCATGCCGAGTTGGCGATAGCGGTCGCAGGCGAGGAAGCCCGGCAGCGCCAGCATGTCGGCGACATGGGTCTCGGCATACCAGCGGTCATAATCCTCCTCGCGGCCCGGCAGGGCGCGCGAGGAGACATGCAGCTTGTAGCGCGCCGTCATTCGATCACGGCCAGCACCGTGCCGACCTCATAGGTCTCGCCGACCTGGGCGACGATCTTGAGCGTGCCCGACGCCGGGCTCTCGACCTCCTGGGTCGATTTCTCGGATTCGAGCGCATAGAGCGGCGCGCCCTCGACCGCCTGGCCGCCGTCGGCGACCAGCCATTCGGCGAGCACGCCCTCGTTCATCGAAAAGCCGAGCTTCGGCAGCAGAACCTCAACAGCCATCTTGGGTAACTCCGTTGGAAAATATTCAGGCCATCAGCGCCTTGGCGGCGGCAACGATATCGGCGGTCTGCGGCGCGAAGGCGGTCTCCAGCGGCTTGGAGAAGGGCACCGCGCAGAAGGCGCCGCCCAGTCGCTTCACCGGCGCCTTGAGCTTGCCGAACAGCTCCTCGTTCAGGACCGAGCCGATCTCGGCGCCGACCCCGAACGGGGTCACCGCCTCGTGCACGATCATCGCCCGGCCGGTCCTGGCGACCGACGCCAGCACGGTGTCGCGATCCCAGGGGGCGATGGTGCGCAGGTCGATCAGCTCGGCCGAGATTCCCGCCTCGGCGAGCTGGGCGACCGCCGGCAGCGCCTCCTGGATCATCCGGGCATAGGCGATGATGGTGATGTCGCTGCCCTCGCTCAGCAGCTTCGCCTTGCCGATCGGCACGCGATGGTCCTTCTCGGGCGCTTCGGCCGGGGTCCAGTAGGTCGGCAGATTCTCGATGAACAGCACCGGATCGGGATCGTCGATCGCGCTGCGCATCAGGCCATAGGCGTCGCGCGGGCTGGACGGCGCCACCACCTTGATCCCGGCGGTGTGGGCGAACCACGCCTCCAGATAGTCGCAATGCTGCCCGCCCGAGGCGAAGCCGGTGCCGGTCATGGTGCGGATCACGATCGGCACATGGGTCTGCCCGCCCGACATGAAGCGCAGCTTGGCGGCGTGGTTGACGATCATGTCCATCGCCACCGTCGTGAAGTTCATCAGCATGATCTCCGCGACCGGCTTGAAGCCGACCAGCGAAGCGCCGATCGCGGCGCCGACGATCGCCTGCTCGGAGATCGGGGTCGAGCGGACGCGCGCATCGCCGAAGCGCGACGACAGCCCCTTGGTCACCCCGCAGACGCCCCCCTCCTCGGGATCGGCGACGTCCTCGCCGAGCACGACGACATTGTCGTCGGCCTCCATCGCGTCGGCGATGGCGGCGTTGATCGCCTGGAGGATATTGGCCTTGGCGGGCTTGGCAGCGGTCTGGGTAGCCATCAGTTGAGCTCCTCCGCGAACACGTCGCGCTTCAGTTCCTCGACGCCGGGGAAGTCGCTGGCCAGCGCGAACTCGACCGCCTCGTCGATCTGCGCCTCAATCTCGGCCTCCATCGCGACGAGTTGCTCCTCGCTGGCGACGCCGTCGGCGATCAGCCGCGCGCGGAAGCGAGGCACCGGATCGTCGGCCATCGCCCGCGCCTTGCGGTCCTTGTCCATATACGCGTCCTGGTCGCCGAAGACGTGGCCGTGGAAGCGGTAGGTCATCGCCTCGATCAGGGTCGGCCCCTCGCCGGCACGGGCGCGCTCGATCGCCTCGCGGGCGGCAGCGTACATCGCGAAGGGATCGTTGCCGTCGACCCGCTCGCCGGGGATGCCATAGGCGGCGGCGCGATCGGCGACCCTGACGTTGCTGGTCTTGTCATAGGCGGTGTGCTCGCCCCATTCGTTGTTCTGGCACACGAAGATCACCGGCAGCTTCCACACCGACGCCAGGTTGAGCGATTCGTGGAAGGCGCCGATATTGGCGGCGCCGTCGCCGAAATTGGCCACCGTCACCCGCCCGTCGCCGCGCAGTTGCGAGCCCCAGGCGAGGCCGTTGGCGATCGGCATGGTCGATCCGACGATGCCGGTCGTCACCATGATCCCCTTGGTCGGATAGGTGACGTGCATCGGGCCGCCCTTGCCCTTGCAGGTGCCGGTGGTGCGCCCGGCGACCTCGGCCCACAGGTCCTTGAGCGGCAGGCCCTTGGCGAGCTGGTCGTGGCTGCCGCGATAGATGGTGCAGACATAGTCCTCGTCGGTCAGGCTGACCGAGATCGCGCTGGGGATCACCTCCTGCCCGCGCGGGCTGTAATAGGGCATGACCAGGCGGCCGGTCATGATCACCTTGCGCGAACGCTCGTCATTGGCCTTGATCAGCGCCATGCGGCGGTAGATCTCGATCTGGGTCCCGGCGTCGGGCACGGCCCTGTTGGTCATCGATCAGCCTTTCTGTTTCCGGCGCACCGGTCGTTCGAAGCCTGCTCTGCCATGTTCGGCGGCGCTTGGCAGTCCCCGCGCGGCCCGCGCGCGAGGATATCGCGGTTGTGAAGGCTTGGCGCCTAGACCAGCTCGAACAGCGCGGCCGCGCCCATCCCGCCGCCGATGCACATCGTCACCACCGCGTTGCGGGCGCCGAGCCGGCGGCCGGCGAGCAGCGCATGGCCGGTCATCCGCGAGCCGGTCATGCCGAAGGGATGGCCGAGCGCGATCGCGCCGCCATCGACGTTGAGCCGTTCCTGCGGGATGCCGAGCCGGTCGCGGCAGTACAGCGCCTGGCTGGCATAGGCCTCGTTGAGCTCCCACAGGTCGATATCGTCGACCGACAGCCCCGCGCGCGCCAGCAGCCTGGGCACCGCGAAGACCGGGCCGATCCCCATCTCGTCGGGCTCGCAGCCCGCAACCTGCATCCCCTTGTAGAGGCCGAGGATCGGGATGCCCCGCCGCGCCGCCTCGTCGGCGTCCATCACCACGCAGACGCTCGATCCGTCCGAAAGCTGGCTGCAATTGCCGGCGGTGACGGTGCCGCCCTCGAACAGCGGCTTGAGCTTCGCCAGCCCCTCGATATCGGTGCCCGGCCGGTTGCACTCGTCGCGCTCGAACCGGACATCCTCCTGCCCGGTCACCGCCAGCGCCTTGTCGACGAGGTTGCGGGTGACGTCGATCGGCACGATCTCCGCGTCGAAATGGCCCTGTTGCTGGGCTGCGGCGGCGCGCGCCTGGCTGGTCACGGCGAATGCGTCCTGCGCCTCGCGGCCGACGCTGTAGCGGCGGGCGACGATGTCGCCGGTCAGGTTCATCGCCATGTAGATTTCGGGCTTGTGCTCGACCAGCCAGTCATCGCGGGTACGGAATGTATTGCGGTGCGGATCGACCAGCGACACCGTCTCGACCCCGCCGGCGACGTAGATACCGCCCTCCCCGGCCCGGATGCGCTGCGCCGCGAAGGCGATGGTCTGGAGACCCGACGAGCATTTGCGGTCGAGCGTGACGCCGCAGACCCCGACCGGCAGGCCGGCCCGCAGCGCCGCCTGCCGCGCGACGTTCGATCCGACCGCGCCTTCGCAGCGCGCCGAGCCGAGCAGCACGTCCTCGACCTCGCCCGGATCGATCCCGGCGCGCGCCACGGCGGCGGCGATGACATGGCCGGCCATGGTGGCGCCATGGACATTGTTGAGCGAACCGCGATGGGCCTTGCCGATCGGGGTCCGCGCGGTGGCGACGATCGCCGCTTCCTTCATGTCTGCCCTGTCCTCCCGCAGCCTGCGCGCAACCTGACCGCGAGATAATCGCCGGGCCCGCCGCTTGCCATCGCCGGCCGCGCTCATCACGTCTGCGATGTTTCCCGGCTCGCTTGACCATCGCACCCCGCGCCAACACACCGGGCGTCGAAATTCGGCTTGGGAAATTCGGCTTGGAGCGCCCAGATGACGATCAGTGTCGAGAAACGGGGAGCGGTCGCGATCGTGACGCTCGACCGCCCCGAAACCAGGAACGCGATCACCCAGGAGATGCGCGGCCAGCTCTACGGCGCCTTCGAGCAGATCGCGCTCGACCATGATATCCGCGCCGCGATCCTGACCGGCGCGAACGGCGCCTTCTGCTCGGGGATGGACGTCGGCGGCATGGGCCGGGGCGGCGTGACCGGATCGATGGACCGGATGTACACGCTCAACCGGATCGCGCGGGCGATCCACACGCTCAAGAAGCCGACCATCGCGGCGGTGCCGGGCATCTGCGTCGGGGTCGGCTGGTCCTACGCCCTCGCCTGCGACATCGTGCTGGCCGCCGAGAAGGCCAGGTTCGCCGCGATCTTCCGCAACATCGCGCTGGCGCCCGACGGCGGCCTCGTCTGGCAGCTCCGCCAGCAGATCAGCGTCCAGAAGGCCAAGGAGCTGGTCTATTCAGGCCGGATCATCGGCGCCGACGAGGCGCTGGCGATGGGCCTGGTGTTCGAGAAGACGTCCGACGAAGGGCTGATGGAGCGCGCAATGGAGTTGGCCGAGAGCTTCGCCGCCGGCCCCAGCATCGCGATGGGCCTCGCCAAGCGCCAGTTCGACCTCTCCTGGAACGCCGGCTTCGAGCAATATCTCGACATGGAGTTCACGATGCAGCCGATCGCGAGCCGCAGCGAGGACCATGAGGAGGGCCTCCGCGCCTTCCGCGAGAAGCGCAAGCCGGTCTTCAAGGGGGAATGATCGGATGATCCAGCCCGAAGCGGAGTGGCGCGCGCATCTGGCCGAGGGGCGCTTCATGATCCAGCGCAGCCGGTCGACCGGCGGCCATGTCTTCTATCCGCGCATCGTCGAACCCGGCACCGGCGCCGACGACCTGCAATGGGTGGAGGCGTCGGGCAAGGGCGTGGTCCACGCCGTCACGGTGGTCCGCAAGAAGGACCCGGCGGACAGCTACAATGTCGTGCTGGTCGACCTGGCCGAGGGGCCCCGGCTGATGAGCCGGGTCGACGGGATCGATGTCGACGCGGTCCGGATCGGCATGGACGTGCGGGCCCGCATCGTCGAGGGGGAAGGCAAGCCGCTGCTCGTCTTCGTGCCGGCATGAGCATGCGCCACGGTTTCCCGAGCGGACGCACCGCGATCGTCGGCGCCGCCACCTTCGGCATCGGCCGGTGCCCCGGCGTCTCGGCGGTAGACATGGCGGCGCGCGCGGCGATGCTGGCGCTGGCCGATGCCGGCCTTTCGCTGGCGGACGTCGACGCGCTCTACACCTCCGCGCCCTATGAGGCGCTCGGCGGGATGGAGCTTTCCGAATATCTCGGCCTCACGCCGAAGGTCGTCGACTGCAACCGCACCGGCGGATCGGCGTTCGAGGTCTATGTCCAGCAGGCGGCGCTCGCGCTCGAAGCGGGGCTGATCGATTGCGCGCTGATCGCCTATGGATCGAACCCGGCGAGCAACCCGCCGCCCGGCGTCGGCATGACCCGCCAGAGCCCGTGGGAAGCGCCCTACCGACCGGTCGCCCCGATTTCCTCCTATGCGCTGGCGGCAAGCCGGCACATGCACCTCTACGGCACCACCCGCGCCCAGCTCGCCGAAGTGGCGGTGGCGGCGAGGCGCTGGGCGCAGCTCAACCCCGAGGCGGCAGTGCGCGACCCGCTGACGATCGACGAGGTGCTGTCGGCGCGCATGATCTCCGACCCGCTGACCGCCCGCGACTGCTGCCTGTTCAACGACGGCGCGGCGGCGGTGGTGATGGTCCGCGCCGACCGGGCCAAGGACTGCGCCAGGCGGCCGATCCCGGTGCTGGGCGCCGCCCATGCCGTCACCCACCGCGAGATCAGCTCGATGCCCGACCTGACGGTGACGGGCGCCGCGATCTCCGGCCCGCAGGCCTTCGCCCAGGCGGGGGTGACTCCGGCCGACATCGACCTGGCGATGGTCTACGACGCCTTCACCATCACCCCGATCCTGTTCCTCGAGGATCTCGGCTTCTGCCCCAAGGGCGAAGGCGGCCGCTTCGTCGAGAACGGCGCGATCGCGCCGGGCGGGCGACTGGCGGTCAACACCAATGGCGGCGGCCTCTCCTGCGTCCATCCCGGCATGTACGGGCTGTTCCTGCTGGTCGAGGCGGTCCGCCAGCTGCGCGGCGAGGCCGGCGACCGCCAGCTGGAGCGCGCCGAACTGGCGGTAGCGCACGGCAATGGCGGGGTGTTATCGAGCGAGGCGACGGTCGTCCTCGCGCGGGGGTGAGACAGGCCACCCGTCATGCTGAACGTGATTCAGCATCCAGAACCGCAACGCAGCGCTTCTTGCTCCGACGCTGCGTTTCTGGATCCCGGATCAAGTCCGGGATGACGATCCGAAAGTGAAGACCGCTCCCGACTCATGAGCGACATGCTCGACGCCGACGCGCAGGCCTTCTGGGGTCGCGCGCTGGGCTGATCAGGCCGATGGCTTGCGCGCGCGGAGCGCGACCCGGCTGTTGCCGAACGGCGCATCGCGGTTGGTCAGCGCTTCCTTGAGGCCCTTCTCCGCCATGTCCTTGCGGAACTGGCTGCGGCGCGGGCCCTGGCTGAGATGGGCGCGCGCGTCGAGCTCGGCGGCGTAGCGCTGCGACAGCCTGGCGCCGGCCAGCTCCATCTGCATGTTCATCACCCGCTTGTGGGTCGCCAATATCTCGGCGTCGACGCAGGCGATGCGGCGGACCATTTCGTCGGCCTCGGCGTCGATTGCGTCGGCGGGATAGGCCTCCAGCACCAGGCCGATCCGGGCGGCGTCGATCCCGCTGATCGTGTCGCCGGTGAACAGCATCCGCTTCGCCCATTGCGGGCCGCAATGGTAGAACCACAAGTTGGTCGGCGGGGTGCCGTTGGCGCGCGCGGCCGGGAAGCCGATCCTGGCATCGTCGGCGGCCAGCACGATGTCGCAGGAAAAGGCGAGGTCGGTGCCGCCCGCCAGGCAATTGCCCTGGATCTTGGCGACGATCGGCTTGTGCAGGTCGAGCATGATCAGCGTCAGTTCCTGCTGCCGCTCGAGATTCCAGATATCGTCGTCGAGCGTGCCGGCACGGGTGCGATAGCGATCGGCGTCATAATCGGACGAGAGGTCGGCCGCGCCGCCATAGCTGTCGGTCAGGTCGTAGCCGGCGCAGAAATCCCGGCCGGCGCCCGACAGCAGGATCGCGTTGACGTCGCGCCGGTCGTCGGCTTCGAGCAGCGCCTGGTTGAGCTCCTGGATCGTCCGGGCGGACAGGGCATTGCGCTTGTCGGGCCGGTTCAGCGTGATCCGGGCGACGTTGTCGCGCACGTCGAACGCCACGCAATCGGTCGACTTCAGCCATTTCATGCCCATGACACGCCCTCTCCGCGATCCTTGCCCGGCGACACATGACATAGCGCGGCGCGGCGAAGCGAGCCCGAACGGCGGGCGGGCCGCGTCGATCATGGCTGTGATGTTCGACGCCGGCGGCTGGAACCGCGCTTTCCATCCGGCGCATGGTCGCGGCCCTCACAGGAAGAGGGCGATATGGGCAGGCTGGACGGCAAGGTCGCGCTGATCATGGGCGCGACGCGCGCGGGCAATATGGGCCAGGCGATCGCCCGGCGCTTCATCGACGAGGGGGCGACGGTGGTCGTCTCCGGGCGCGGTCGCGAGGGTCTCGACGCCTTCGCCGCCGAGACCGGCGCCACCGCCCTGCCCTGCGACGTCCGCCACCGCGCCGGGATCGAGGCGCTGGCCGATGCGGTGGTCGCCCGCCATGGCGGCCTCGACATCGCCGTCAACGCCGCGGCGACCGGCGCGCTCGCCCCCTTCGAGGAGGAGACCGAGGAGCAGGTCGACGAGATGCTGTCGATCATCTTCAAGGGCGGCCTGTTCTTCATGCAGGCGGTGGTGGGGCGGATGAAGCGCCCCGTCGGCCGGGGCGGATCGATCATCACCGTCTCCTCGGCGGTGGCCGACATCATGTCGGAGAACCATTGCAGCTATATGGGCGCCAAGGCCGGGCTCAACCACATGACCCGCTTCGTCGCCCATGAATATGGCCGGCACGGCATCCGCGCCAACATATTGTCGCCGGGGCTCACCGTCACGCCGATGCTGGGCGGCTATGACGTGCCCGGCATGGCCGAGGCCTATGCGCGCGAATATCCGCTGGGCCGGATCGGCACGGTCGACGACATCGCCAACGCCGCGCTGTTCATGGCCGGCGACGAATGCTTCATGACCGGCGAGACCTTCCACGTCACCGGCGGGCTGACCCTGCGCCGCAACCCGACGACCGCCGAGATCATGGCGTCGATCGCGGCGGCGGGAGCGGCCTGATGGACGCGATCGAGACGCTGCTGGCGATCGAGGAGGTCCGCGCGGTCAAGGCGCGCTATTTCCGCTGCGTCGACACCAAGGACTGGGCCGGCTTCGCCGCGCTGTTCGCCGAGGACGCGCTGTTCGACATCAGCGACGACGTGCCGGGCGGCGTCATCCGCGGCCGCGCCGCGATCGTCGAGGCGGCGAGCACCCCGCTCGCCCGCTGCCGCACCGTCCATCACGGCCATTGCCCCGAGGTCGAGATCCTCTCGCCCACCGAGGCGCGGGCGATCTGGGCGATGGAGGACATCCTCCGCTGGGACGACGACGATCCCGACGCGCCGCTGCGCCGCCTGCATGGCTTCGGCCATTATCACGAGAGCTATGAGAAGCGCGACGGCCGCTGGCTGATCACGGCGATGAAGCTGACCCGCCTGATCGTCGACCACGAGCCGCGCTGAGCGGCTCTCAGAAACCGAACCGCCGCGCCACCTGGGCCTGGCGGGTCGCCAGCATTTCCGCGCGCTCGGCGGACGAGACGATCGGCGTATCGGCGGGCAAATGATCGCGCACCTCGGCCAGCCTGACCTTGCGGGTCGCCGGCACCGGATGGCTGGGCGAGAGATACCAGCGCCACATCCCCAGCCCCTTGAGCAGGCCCGCCGTGTCGACCCAGTTGGGCACGCCGGGATCGCGCGGGCTCAGCACGATCCGCACCCGGCCGTCGGCGTCGCGGCGCGCCTGCTTGTCGTTGATCGAGCTGGCGTGGAAGCGATAGTCGGTGGTCTGGAACCAGGGGTCGGCGAGCTGCAGCGACCAATATTTGCAGTCGGGAATCTCGCTGTCGATGATCAGCGCCTCGTCCTCGGCCAGGTCGTAGATCATCTGGATGTAGACCGCGCGCGGATTGCCGCCGACGTTCGAGACCGACAGGGTCGGCAGCCACAGCCGGTTGGGCCCGCCCGCCTCGCGCAGCACCGTGTCGGACATGTCCTGGTACCAGTCGACCGAGAAGCTGGTCATATGCGCGATCTTGCCGAGCCGCTCGGCGATCTGCGCCTCGCTCAGCAGCACGGTGTCGGCGGGATCGCGGTCGATGCATTCGATGTGGATGGTGGCGCCGTCGGCATTGGCCCAGTCGTCCCACACGTCGCGCACCAGCAGGCAGATATTGTGGCTGTCGCGGTCGAGCTTCATCCAGTTGCCGGGCTGCGGATCGGCCGAGGCGATCGCCTCGAAGCTGCCGTCCGGGCCCAGATCGAACTCGTCGATGTCCCAATTGGCCAGGTTGCGCTGGTCGACGTCGCCCCACCAGCCATGCTGCGCCTGGATGTCGAGCCAGCGCGTGTTGCCGCGCCTGCCCCAGATCCGGTAGGTGCGGCGGCCGTCGATCGCGGTCCAGTGGTAGCGAAAATCGGGGCTCGGCGCGCCCCACTGATATTCCACGGGCGTGAAGATCGTATGCGAGAAGAAGGTCGGATAGGCCTGCCGCGGCGCCATGTAGAGGTTGAAGCCGAACGCCTGCAGCATCGAGATATAATAGGCCGCCTGCGCGCGAAGCTGCGGCGTGCTCGCCCAGCTCGACGTCATCGCGCGGGTGCGCGCCTCGTCGATCACGCGCTGATAGTCGGCCCAGGCGGCATCGGTGCCCGTCATCGTCCTTCTCCCGTCAATCGGCCAGCATGTCGGCGAGCGCCTGGAACTTCGCCCGCGCGCCCGGCCGGGTATCGTCGCCCAGCACCAGGCGCGGCGGCGGATCGCCGCCGTCCAGCGCCGCCAGGATCGCAGCGGCCACCGCCTCGGGCGCCATCGCCTTGTCCTGGTAATAGGCGTCGAGCAGGTCCTTGCCGCCGTCGAGAGTGCCGTAGTGGCCACCCCGTGCGCCGACCTCGGCGGTGCCGTGGCTGATGAAGCGGGTCCGCACCGCGCCGGGCTCGACCAGCATCATCCGGCCACCGAAGCCGGCCATCTCGATCGCCAGCGTCTCGCAAAGGCCTTCGAGCGCGAACTTGCTGGCGCAATAGGCGCCGAGCCCCGGCACCCCCATCAGCCCGCAGCCCGAGGAGATGGTGACGAAGGTCCCCCGCCCCTGGCGGCGGACGTGCGGCAGGAAGGCCTGCATCACCGCCATCGGCCCGAAGAGGTTGGTCGCGAACAGCGCCTTGGCGTCGTCGAGCGGGGTCTCCTCGACCGGCGCGAACAGGCTGCGGCCGGCATTGTTGACGACGACGTCGATTCCGCCGCCCGCCAGCGCCATCGCCTGCTCGACCGCCGCCGCGATGCGGGCATGATCGTCGAGATCGAGCGCGATGCCGTGCGCGGCGCCCGGCCGGCTGCGGGCGAAGGCCTCCGCCTCGGCGACGCGCCGCGCGGTGCCGACGACGATGTCGCCGCGATCGAGCAGCGCCGTCGCCAGCGCCTGCCCCAATCCGCCGGCCACGCCGGTGACGAACCATCGCTGCGCCATGCCGCTCCTTCCGCTGGTGAGGAGCCGACCATCGGGGGCTTTGCCGGGCGGCACAATCGGCCCCGGCAACCGATCAGATTGGTGATGAAGGTGCAGGCAGTCGCCTTAACGCATTGACGCGCAAGGGCCGCCGCTGTCCTGTCTTCCCGTCCGCCGGGAGAGGATCGAGCGACGTGGATCAGCCAGTGCAACAGATGCAGCCCGAGATCACCCGGCGCGCCAAGGCCGGGCCCGACGACTTCATCCCCAAGGAAGATTATGTCTCGCGCGACTTCGCCCGGCGCGAGGCCGAGCGGTTGTGGCCGCGCACCTGGCAGATGGCCTGCCGCGAGGAGGAGATTCCCCGGGTCGGCGACTATGTGACCTATGACGTGCTCGACGAGTCGATCATCGTCGTCCGCACCGCGCCCGACCGCATCGCCGCCTATCACAATGCCTGCCAGCATCGCGGCCGCCGGCTGGCCGAGGGCTGCGGCCATGCCGCGCGGCTCCATTGCCGCTTCCATGGCTGGTCGTGGAAGCTCGACGGCACCATCGCCCATGTCGTCGACCGCGACAATTGGGACGGCAGCCTGAAGGACGAGGACATCGCCCTGCCCAAGGTGCGGGTCGACAGCTGGGGCGGCTGGGTGTTCGTCTGCATGAGCGAGGAGACCGAGCCGCTGCTCGAATTCCTGGCGCCGCTGCCGGAGGTGTTCCGCAACTATCCGTTCGAGAGGATGCGCTATCGCTGGTACAAGTCGACCGGCATCGCCTGCAACTGGAAGACCGCGCTCGAAGCCTTCAACGAGGGCTATCACGTCCAGACCACCCACACCCAGCTATTGCCCGTCCACGACGACGAGGCGCTGGCCCATGCCGAGGGCCGACACGGCAGCTACCAGCTCGCCCCCGGCCGCATCTCGCTGGGCGAGCGATCGCCGCGGCTGGCCGCCCGGACGGTCGACTATCGGCACAATGTCCGCGACTTCGTGCTGATGCTCGAACAGGACCTGAAGGCCTCGATCCCGCCGCACATGGCCGGGCTGATGGACCGGCTGGTCGAGGAGCTTCCGGCCGAGGCCAGCCTGCTCGACGTGCTGATGAAATACGGCCAGATCGCCTATGAGGCGGCCGGCGAGCGCGGCATCCCCTTCCCGGCGCTCACCCCCGAGGAGATCGCGCGGGCCGGCGCCGACTGGCACCTCTTCCCCAACATGGTGTTCCTGCCCGCGCCCGACGCGATGCTCGCCTATCGCGCGCGGCCCGACCGCGACGATCCCGAGCGCTGCATCTTCGAGGTCTATTCGCTGCTGCTCTACCCGGAAGGCGAGGAGCCTCCGCTCGAACGGCAATGTTTCGCGGACTGGAAGGATCACGACGGCTGGGGCCTGATCCTCGAACAGGATTTCCAGAACATGACCGAGGTCCAGCGCGGCATGCGGTCGCGGGGCTTCACCGGATCGCGCACCAACCCCGTGCAGGAGAAGAGCGTGTCCAATTTCCACCGCGCCCTGCGCGAATTCATCAGCGAATAGATCGGGAGACAAGGAAGATGGGCAGGCTCAGCGGCAAGGTCGCGATCATCACCGGCGGCGGTCAGGGCGTGGGCCAGGGCATCACCCAGGTCTTCGCGCGCGAAGGCGCCAGGGTGCTGATCACCGGCCGCACCCCCGACAAGCTGGAGGCGGCGGTCGCCGAACTCAAGGCGGCCGGCGGCGACGCCGCCTGGATCGCCGGCACCGCCGGGGTCCGCGCCGATGCCGAGGCGGCCGTCGCCAGGGCGGTAGAACTGTTCGGCGGGCTCGACATCCTGGTCAACAACGCCCAGACCTCGCGCCCCGGCGCGCTGTTCGAGGATACCGACGACGATCTGTTCGCGCTGACGATCAACTCGGGGCTCTACGGCACCTTCCAGCACATGCAGGCGGCGCTGCCCGCGATGAAGAAGCGCGGCGGCGGATCGATCATCAACTTCGGCTCCTATGAAGGCATCCACGGCGGCATCGGCTTCGCCGCCTATGCCGCTACCAAGGAGGCCATTCGCGGCCTGTCGCGCACCGCCGCGCGCGAGCTGGGCAAGCACAAGGTCCGCGTCAACGTGATCTGCCCCGCCGCGCTGAGCCCGATCGCCGAGCAATGGGTCAAGGACTTCCCCGAGGAGGCCGAGAAGGTGATGAAGCTCGTCGCGCTCGGCTATCTGGGCGACTGCGCCGAGGACATCGGCCCGGCCGCGTTGTTCCTGGCCAGCGACGACAGCCGCTACGTCACCGGCCAGACGATCAACGTCGACGGCGGCCAGATGATGCTCTGATGGCGGAGCTCGACTTCACCGGCCGCACGGCGATCGTCACCGGCGCCGCCAAGGGCCTCGGCCGCGCCTATGCCCGCTGGCTCGCCGCGCGCGGCTGCGCGGTGGTCGCCAGCAACCGGCCGGCGGCGGACGGCGGCTCGGCGGCGCAGGCGACCGTGGACGAGATCGTCGCGGCCGGCGGCCGCGCGGTGGCGCATGACGGGCCGGTCGAATCCGAGGCGGCGGCGGCCGAGCTGGCCGATCTCGCGCTCAGCCGCTTCGGCGGGATCGACATCCTCGTCAGCAATGCGGGGGTGGTGCGCTGGGGCGAATTCGGCGCAGTCACCGCCGACGATATGCGCGAGGTGATCGACATCAACCTGTGGGGCTGCATCCATGGGCTGAAGGCGGCGTGGCCGGCGATGACGGCGCGCGGCTATGGCCGGATCGTCCTCACCGCGTCGAGCGCGGGGCTGTGGGGCCAGATGCGCTCGCCCGCCTATGGCGCCTCGAAGGCGGCGATGATCGGCCTCGCCCGCTCGATCGCGCTCGACGTGCCCGAGGGCGCCGATATCCGGATCAACGTGATCGCGCCCGCCGCCTATACGCCGATGTCGGCGGCGCATTTCGACGAGAAATGGGCCGATTACGCCTCGGCCGACCGGGTCGCCCCGGTGGTCGGCTGGCTGGCGAGCGATCGCTGCGGCAGCTCGGGCGGCATCTATCATGCCGGCGCCGGCCATGTCCGCCGCGTCCAGATCCTCGAAGGGCCGATCGAGGAACTGTCGAGCGGCCCGATCGACGAGGTGATGGCGCGATTGGAGCCCAAGCCCGAATGGACCAGCTCCTTCGCCTCGGGCGCCGAGCTGATGCCCGAGCTGGCCAACGCGGCGAACGGCTCATGATCCGCTTCGACGGACAGGTGGCGATCGTCACCGGCGCGGGCGGCGGCATGGGCCGCGCCTATGCGCTCGAACTGGCGCGGCGCGGGGCGCGGGTGCTGGTCAACGACTATGGCGGCGGCGTGCTGGGGCAGCAGGACGGCACGCCCGGCCCGGCGGAAGCCGTCGCCGCCGAAATTCGCGCGGCGGGCGGTCAGGCCGAGGCGAACGGCCAGGCCGTCGGGACCGCCGACGCGGCCCGCGCCATCGTCCGCGCCGCGCTCGACGCCTTCGGGCGGGTCGACATCCTCGTCAACAATGCCGGCACCGCGCTGGCCGGTTCCTTCACCAGCCATCGGGACGAGGATATCGAGCGCCATTATGCGACCAACCTGATCGGCGGCCATCATCTGATGCGCGCGGTATGGGCGCTGATGGCGGTGCAGGGCTACGGCCGCATCCTCAACATCAGCTCGAACGGCGCGCTCGGCGTCGGCGGCAACGCGCCCTATGCGGCGGCCAAGGCGGGCATGATCGGCCTCACCCTTGACGCCGCGATCGAGGGCCGGCCGCTCGGCATCCTCGTCAACGCGGTGATGCCGACATCCTATTCGCGGATGATCGAGCAGATTCCCGACCCGGCGACGGTCGCCTGGTTCCGCGACCATCTCCCGCCCGAACAGGTCGCCGCGGCGATGGCCTGGTTCCTGAGCCGCGACTGCACCCTGTCCGGCCGCATCTGGCTGACCGGCGGCGGGCGGCTGTCGAGCCTGGTGATGGCCGAGACCGGCGAAGTCTGCGATCCGACCCTCGGCGCCGAGCAGGTCGCGGGGGTGCTCAACCGGATCATCGACGAGAGCCGACTGACCGTGGTCCACGACCAGGCCGAAGCCGGCGCCCGCTATTTCGAGCATTTCCCCTGGACCGCCACGGCCAGCGCCGACTTCGGCCCCGAGGTGGAACGGGGATAGACCCGCCCCCTGATGGAACCTAAGCTTCCTCGTCGCGCTCCGGATGGATATTCTCCAGAGGCCGCATGTCGGTCGCCAGCGCCATGATCACCCGGCTCTCCTGGCTGGTCACCGGCCGCGCCTTGGCCACCGGCGGCGGCGCCAGCGCGGGATCGCGGTGGACGTTCTCGTCGGGCCGCACGTCCGTCGCCGTCGCCATGATGCGACGGCTTTCCTCGTCGCTGATGTCCTTGCTCAAGGCCTCTCCCTCCATCGCTTTCCCGCAGGCTATCATGCGCGCGCCGCGCACGGCAAACTCATCATCAGCATGATGGCGGCGCCACCCGGCTTGGTCCCCTCTCCCGCCGCCGATTAGGCTCCGCCCGAAACGGAGGAGATGCGGATGGCGGGAAGACTCGAGGGCAAGGTGGCGGTGGTGACCGGCGCCGGACGCAATATCGGCCGGGCCGAGGCGATGCTGCTGGCCGAACAGGGCGCGCGGGTGGTGGTCAACGATCTCGGCGGCGGACCCTATGGCACCGAGGCGGCCGACGCCTCGCTGGCTGAAACTGTCGCCAAGGAGATACGCGACGTGGGCGGCGAGGCGATCGGCCAATGTTCGAGCGTCGCGACCCGCGACGGCGCCGAGGCGGCGGTCCAGGCCGCGATCGACCGGTGGGGCCGGATCGACATCCTCGTCAACAACGCCGGCATCGTCCGCCCCGCGCGCATCGACCGGATGACCGACGAGGACTGGCGGCTCTGCGTCGACGTCAGCCTGACCGCGACCTTCCACAGCTGCCGCGCCGCCGCCCGGCACATGATCGGGCAGCGATCGGGCGCGATCGTCAACACCGGCTCGCCATCCGGCTTCGGCCATTGGGGGATGGGCAATTATTCGGCCGCCAAGGAAGGCGTGCTCGGCCTCACCCGCTCGATCGCGCGCGACCTGGGCGAGTTCGGCGTCCGCTGCAACATGATCCGGCCGGTGTCGCACCTGACCGGCACCCACACGCCGGAGATCGACGCGACGATCGCGGAATCGGCACGGCTCGGCATCCCGCTGCTGTGGAACAAGCCGATGGCGGCGCCGCGCATGACCGCCCTGCCCGAGCATGTCGCCGCACTGGTGGCGTGGCTCTGCACCGACGCCGCCGGCCATGTCAGCGGCCGCGACTTCTACATCCAGGGCGACGAGGTGGCGCTGATCCCCGAGCCCGAGGCGATCCGCACCAGCTTCCATCCCGGCGGCTGGACGCTCGACGCCTTCGACGAGGAGGCCAACCGCGCCTATCTGTTCGGTGACATTCCCAACCGCTTCGTCAGGCGCGACTGAGGCTCACAAAAAATGGCGGCCGGCGTGAAGACCGGCCGCCAGTCTCCCGCTTCGAAGCCTCAGAAGCGGTACGAAACCTCCAGGCCGTAGGTCCTCGGCTCGCCATAGACGCTCGAGATGTAACCGGCCTCGTTGTAGATGCCGATCACGCCGATCCGATAATATTTGTCGGTGGCGTTGTTAACGAACAGCGCCGCGCCGAAGCCGGTGCCGGCGATATTGTCGAGGTTCGCGCGCAGGTTGACGAGCGCATAGCCCGGCTCGGTGGCGAGCACGTCGTTCTTGTCGAGATGCTGCTTGCTCCGATAGGCGACATTGGCGTTGAGCGAGGCCGCGCCGACGCTCTCCGACAGCGGCAGGCGGTAGCTCAGATTGGCGCCGAGCTGGTGATGCGGCGCGCCGACCAGTTCGAACTCGCCGGGCTGCCGGCCCTTGCTGATGTCGACCTTCACATAGGAATAGAAGGCGGTCAGGTCGATCGCCCCGGCGGACAGGGTCGCCTCCAGTTCGCCGCCATAATGCTTCTGCCGCGCGGTGTTGGTGATGATCGTGTTGACGTTGCCGGCCGCGTCGATCGACGAGGCCTGCTTCTGGACGTTCTTGTAATCCTGGTAGAACAGCGCGAGGCTGGTCCTGAGCGCCGCGCCGCCGCCGAGGTCGGCCCGGTTCTTCAGGCCGATCTCATATTCCTGCACCGTCTCCGGGTTGAACGGCGCCAGTTCGGCGGTCGAGGCCGCCCGTAGCGAGAAGCCGCCCGCGCGGAAGCCGCGCCGGGTGGAGACATAGGCGGTGAGGCCGTCGTTCGGCTCATATTGCAGGGTCACGTCCCAGGTGACGTCGTCCCATTTCTTGGCATTGGTCTGCGGGCAGTTCGCGAGGCTCGGCGTGGTGCCGTCGGCGAGCCGGAACAGGCAGGCGCCGAGATTGGGATAATAGGCGGTCACCGTCGCGCGGCGCTTGTCCTCGGTGTAGCGGATGCCGGCCGAGAGCTTGAACTGGTTGGTGAAATTATAGGTGCCCGCCGCGTAGAGGGCCCCCGTCTTCGCCCTGCCCTGCCCGACATAGGCGTTGAGGAAGGTCGAGGCCGGCGTGGTCAGCGGCAGGCCCTGGCCGGCGATCGCCAGTTCGGGGAACTGGCTCGACGTCGATCCGTCGGTGCCCTTCTCCAGGAAATAATAGGCGCCGACCACATAGGTCAGCCGGTCGTCGAACGCCTTGCCCTGCGCCTGAAGCTCCTCGCTATACTGCTTGATGTCGCGGAAGCGGTTGCTGTTGATCAGGAAGGCGGGGACGCCGTCCAGGTCCATGATCTGGTTGAACTTGAGCCGGCGGTAGCCGAAGATGTTCTTGATCGTGACGCCGCCCAGGTCGATCGAGCTGCGGTTGGTGATCCCGTAATTCTTCAGATGCTCGAACGGCTTGACGCCATAGGCGTCGAGCGTGCCGTCCTCGCCCGCCGCCGTGTCGAAGCGATAGTGCGGGCGCGCGGCCTGCGCGGCGAACTGCGCCAGCACGTCCGACACCGGAATGCCGAAGCCGCGCAGCGCCGCATAGCCGGCGATCGCCGGCGCGGCGGGGTTGGCGGCGGTGCCGACCAGCGCGGTGCCGTGCTCGCGGGTGCGGACCCAGTCGAAGATCGTGGTCGACTCGATGTTCTCCGCCGGGTTGATCGCCAGCGAGACGCGGAACGTGTCGTAATTCTGGTCGTCATAATCGCGGCCGCTGCTGACGTCCTTGGTGAAGCCGTCGCGCTCATGGGTCTTGCCGGCGAAGCGGACGGCGATCCCGTCGGATATCGGCAGGTTGAGCATCGCATAGGCGTCGCGCAGGTCGAAATTGCCGATCTGCCCGCGCACCTCGGCGGCGAGCTGGTCGGTCGGCTTGGCCGGCTCGACCAGCACCGCGCCGCCGGTCATGTTGCGCCCGAACAGCGTGCCCTGCACGCCCTTCAGCACTTGCACCGACTCCAGGTCGTAGAGCGTGTTGGCGAAGCCGGTGCTGCGCGCCTGCACCACCTCGGCGAAATAGGTGCCGACCGGCGGATCGGTGAGAAGCTGCGATTCCTGGGTGCGCTGGCCGCGGATCGAGAAGCCGAGCTCGGACCGGGTGGTGCCCTGGTTGGTGAGGCTGAGCGACGGCACCCGCGATTGGAAGCTGAGCGCGTCGGTGACTCCGCCCTGGGTCAGCGCCTTGCCCGAGATCGCGCTGACCGAGATCGGCACGTCCTGCAGCGATTCCGCGCGGCGGCGGGCGGTGACGATGATCTCGCCGCTGTCGGCGGCGCCGGTGACGGCAGCCTCGGCCTCGGCGGGCGGCGAAGCCGTCTGCGCCGCCGCGAGCTGCGGCAGCAGCGAGGCCGCGCAAGCCAGGAGACAGGTTCTGCGGAAAGCCATGACGATCCTCCTCTCGACACCCTCGGGACCATGCCCGGGGCTTATTGTTTCGGGGGAAGAGAACAGCCAAAGGGCCCGGCGAGGCAACGGCGCCACGGACATATCGGCTCCGTGATCAGGTGCGCCGGAAGCCGGCCCGACATATTTTTCGATGGACTGTGGTGTACATGCTACACAGCAGCGGCCGGCGGCGCGCCGAGGTCGACCGCCGCCCAGCCGAAGCGCGGCGCCACGGCCGCATTATTCTCCTCGGCCTGCCATTCGACGGGGTTCACCATCCAGTAGAACAGGCCGTAGACGATATGCGCGCGGATCGCCGCCCAGGCTTCCGCCTCGCCCGGCGCGTCGGCCACGCCATGCCGTCCCAGCGCGGCGAGATAGCCCGCGATCAGATCGCGCTCCCAGGCGCGGCGATCGAGCGGGTCGAGCGCCGACACGTAGAAATAGGTGACGTCCTGCGCCCAATGGCCGCGCCGCGCGGTCTGCCAGTCGAGGAAGCCAGGCCGCCCCGCGGCGTCGAGGTACATGTTGCCAAGATGCGCGTCGCCATGGATCACGCAGGTCGGCCCACCGGGCGCGAAGCGGCGCAGCGCCTGGAGCGCGGCGTGCATCGTCTCCCGGTCACGGCAGACGCGCGGGATGCCGAGCGAGCGCGGCAGGCCCATATAATGCGCCCAGGTCTCGGGCTGGAGCTGACCGCGCCCGAAATCGCCCCACGCCGCGTCGGGCAGCGGATCGTGCCGCATCAGCCAGCCCAGTTCGCCCCCGTCGGCCAGCGCCGGGCCGTTCCACCACCGCGCGTGGAGCGCCGCCAGATCGTCGAGGAAGGCGGCGGCCTGGTCGCGGGAGAGCGGCTGCTGCACCCGGCAGATCTGCGCGCCGGCCGGGCGCAGGTCCTCCATGATCACGACGCCCTGATCGGCATTGGCCGCCGCGAAGAAGCAGCGCGGCAGGCCGATCGACAGGCGGGGCGCGACCTCGGCGAAGAAGCGGGCTTCGGTCTGGTAGCAGAATTTGACCAGCTCGCGATGCTCGGCGAGCCCGGCCTTGACGCACAATCGCTCGGGCAGGCCCGCATCGCGGCCGGCCCGGTCATAGGCGGCGGTGATCATCATCTTGGTGCCGGTGCCCCAGAGGATATCGGTGACCTCGATCCGCTCGACGACAATGCCGGGCGCATAGACGGACAGCGCCTCGCCCAGCCAGGCGGCCGTCACCTCCTCCGGCAGCAGCGGCAGCCGCAGATCGCTCATGCCTCGGAGATCAACGCGTGGCCGACCATCGGGCCGATCCCCTCGACCCCGCCGTCGACCGCGAGATGGACGCCGTTGATGAAGCGCGCCTCGTCGCTGGCGATGAACAGCACCGCCTGGGCGACGTCCCACGCATCGCCCTCGACGCCGAGCGGGCCGACCTTGCGGCGCGCCTCGCGCATGCTGGCGGGCAGCTTGCTCATCGCGTGCGGGGTCATGACATGGCCGGGCGCGACCGTGTTGACGCGGATGCCCTGCCGCCCGTGCAGCACGCCGATCTCGCGCGAGAGCTGCGCCATCGCCGCCTTGGAGGGGCCATAGGCGACCGCGCCCATCGCCCGCATGCCAGCCAGCGACGAGATGTTGACGATCGATCCGCCGCCCCGCGCCGCCATCACCGGCACCGCATATTTGCTCATCAGCATGACGCTGGTCAGGTTGACGGCGATCGTCCGGTTCCACAGGTCGAGCGTCACCGACTCCAGGTTGGTCGGCACCGAGATGCCGACATTGTTCACCAGAATATCGAGCTGTCCAAAGGTCTTGACGGTGGTTTCTACCAACGCCTCGCAATCCTCGGGCAGGCTGACGTCGGCGGCGACGGCGATCGCCTCGCCGCCCTCGGCGCGGATCTGCGCGGCGGTCGCCTCGGCGCGCGCGCCGTCGAGATCGGCGCAGGCGACCTTCGCCCCCTCGCGCGCCATGATATAGGCGATGGCGCGGCCGATGCCGATCTCGTCCTCCGCCGCTCCGGCGCCGGTGACGATCGCGGCCTTGCCGGCCAGGCGGCCGAGATAGCGGGTGGGTTCGGGCATGGACTGTCCTTCGAGGCTTATTGGATGGGCCGCATGTTGCGGACGAGGTCGCCGGTGACGGCGGCGATCACCTCCTGCCCGACGCGATAGCGGCCGGGTATGTCGGCGAGCGGCATCTGGTCGCCGCGCAGCCCGCGCACGAAGCTGGTCACATCGAAGCGCAACGCGCGATCGCCGATGGTGACGCCGTCGGCGCTGACCGCCGCGATCGTGCCGACCACCGGGACGTTGCCGTTCGATGGCATGATCCGCGTGTCGACCGACAGGCGGAAGCGGTCCGAATGGTTGGTGATGCCCGAATGCGGCGTATTGAGGTCCATCAGCAGCACGTCGCCGGGACGGTAATGGGTGCTGCGCCAGCGCCCGATCTCCATGTCCGCCTCGGCGATCGGCAGGATCTTCATGCCGTCCTTGCGGTGGAGGCTGCCGCGCCGGTGCACCCCTTCGACCAGCGCCAGCCCGCCGACCTCGGGCGCGATCTCCGCCAGCGGAATCCAGCAGATCAGGAAGTCGAGCCCGTCATTATAGGTGCCGTCCTGATGGATGAACTCCAGCCGCCGCGCGTCGCGATCGCGCGCCGGCGGCACCTGGCGATGGACGGTGAACGGCACCCAGAAGGGATCGCAGCCGAACAGCCGCCGGAAGAAGGCCGCGATGCGCGGATCGCGGTGCAGCACCCGGTCGACCCGGCGCTCGTTCATCGCGGTCTCGTTGACCATCGCCGGCATCGCCGACAGGTCGGCGCCGTTGTAGCGCGCGTCGGGGTCCTGCGGGTCGGCGACGCCCAGTTCGCCGAGATAGTCCATGTAGATCTGGCGCAGCTCGGCGATCGCCTGCTTGTCGAGCACGTCGCGGAAGAACCAGTAGCCGTCGCGCTCCCAGGCGGCCTTCAGCCCCTCCCGGTCGCCGAGCAGATGGTTGGAGACGTTGAATTCGCCCATCTCGGGGATGAGGCTCGGGGCGGCCATGGTCATCGCAACTCTCCTGTCCGCGCGGCGCGACCGATCGGCCGGCGCCGCGCGCTGTTCTCGTCGATCCGACTATCCGGGCCGCCCTCGTGGCCGGACAGGATGATATCTTGCAATAAGCGGATATTTTCCGTCATGGTCGTGCGATGCCCGATTTCGCCCTCGTCGCGCTCGACGGCGCCTATCACGCCAGCGTCGGCGCGCTGACCGACAGCTTCATCCTCGCGCGCGACCGGATCGAGCAGGTGTTCGCCGACAGCGGACCGATGCGGATGGAGACCCGGCTCCGGATATTGTCGCTCGACGGCGGACCGATCCGGATGAGCGACGGCCGCCGGCTCGATGTCGACGGCGCGATCAGCAGCGTCGACGACCATGGCTTCGTCTGGCTGCCCGCCTTCCGCGTCATGGGGATTCCGGCGCTCGAGGAGCGGCTGGCGCGCAGCCATGCGCTGCTGCCCTGGCTCCGGCAGCAGGCGGCCGGCGGCGCGGTGATCGGGGCGAGCGGCGCCTCCGCGCTGATCCTGATGGCGGCGGGGCTGACCCACGACGTCGCCGTGCCGATCGCCCGCGCGCTGCAACCGGTCGCCCGGGCGATGTTCCCGCGCCACCGCGCCGAGGAGCGGCTGGCGCTCGCCGATCATGGCGATCTGCTGATCGCCAACGGCATGGCCCATGACCTCGCGCTGATCGTCCGGGTGATGGAGCGCACCCTGTCCCCCGATGTCGGCCGCTGGCTGACCTCGATCATGGGGCTCGATCGCGAGGAGGAACATCTGCTCGCGAGCGATCCGCTCGTCGCCCGCGCGCAGATCTGGCTGGAGCAGCGCTTCACCGGCGCGATCGGCATCCAGGAGCTGGCGGAGGCGCTGTCGACCAGCCAGCCGACGCTGGTGCGCCGCTTCCGCAAGGCGCTCGGGATGAGCCCGAAAAGCTATATCCAGCACCTGCGCCTCCAGGCGGCGACGCGGATGCTGGAGAAGTCGAACCGCTCGATCGACCGGATCGCCGAACTGGTCGGCTTCTCCGACAGCCGGCTGTTCCGCGCCATGTTCCGCCAGCGGACCGGGATGACCGCGACGCAATGGCGCGAGGCGTCGCAGGCCCGGCGCGGCTGAGTCCATCCTCCTCGCCCCCGCCCCCTGTCGTCATTCCCGCGAAAGCGGGAATCCATAGACGGCGGCCCGCAAGAGACGGAATGCGCCGTGACCGTGGATTCCCGCTTTCGCGGGAATGACGGAAAGATAGGGCGATCGGCGGGATTCGATCACGACCGGACTGCCCTAATCGTTGGCGCCGACGGCATGGTGCGCCGCGATCCAGGCGAAGACGAACGAGGCGCCGATGCTCGCGCCCGCCGCCGGATAGCAGCGCCCCATCACCGAGGCAGTCGAATTGCCGGTGGCGTAGAGCCCCTCGATCACCGACCCGTCGGCGCGGAGCACCCGCGCATGTTCGTCGGTCAGCATGCCGCCGCTGGTGCCGACGTCGCCGGGCACCATCTCCATCACATGGAAGGGCGGCTTGTCGATCTTGCCCAGATTGGGGTTGGGCTTGACGGTCGGATCGCCGAACCAGTTGTCGTAGCCACGCCCGCCGCGATTGAAGTCGAGGTCCTTGCCGGTCTCGCAATAGCGGTTGAACTTGGCGATCTCGTCCTTGAGCCCAACCGGATCGATGCCCGCCTTCGCGGCCAGCTCCTCGATCGTGTCGGCGGTCTTCATCATCCCGCTGTCGAGCCAGGACTGCGGCGTCTTGCCCGGCGGATAATAGCCCCAGGCATAGCGCTTGCGGTGGCGGCTATCGAGGATGACATAGGCCGGCACGTCGTTCCGGTAGAGCCGCTGGCCGTTCTCCATATAGGAGCCGCTCTCGTTGAGGATGCGCCGCCCCTGGCGGTTGACGATGATGCAGTGCGGCTTGGAGATGTCGGTGTTGTGCATGTTGGCGGGGCCGCCCTCGGGCACCATCGTGCCGGGCACCCACCAGGCCTGGTCCATCAGGTCGAGCGCCGCGCCGTGCCTCTCGGCGATCTCGATCATCTCGCCAGTGTCGCCGGGATTGGCGTTGGTCCATTCCACCGAGCTGGGCTGCGGGCCGTATTTCTTGCGCATCTCGGCATTTTTCGAGAAGCCGCCCGCGTTGATCAGCACGCCGTCGCGGGCGCCGATCAGCAGCGTCCTGCCCTCATGCTCGACGACGACGCCGGTGATCCGCCCCTTCTCCTCGACCAGTTCGACGACGCCATGGCCTGTCCGCATGTCGACGCCAGCCTTGTCGGCCAGCATCAGCATGCGGCCCTGGAGCGCGCCGCCGAAGCTGAGCAGCGGCGCGCCGCGCTTCTTCACCAGCCACATGCGGAACAGCAGCTTCATGCCCTCCCACATGCCCCTCGGCGTGCGGGTGGCGAGGCCGATGATCCCCGCCTTGTCGGTCGGCAGCGGCATCACCATCGGGCCGAGGCGCAGCTTGTCGAACAGCGGGCCCATCTTGCGGGCGTCGAGCATCGGCGCGCCGACCGACCGGCTGCGGGTGCAGCCGCCGGGCCGATCGTCGTAATAATCGGCCCAGCCTTCGGTGCGGAGCCATTGCATGCCCTGCTCCTCCAGCCACTTCATCATCACCGGGCCGTTGCGCAGATAGGCTTCCTTGCGCTCGGGCGAGGCGGCCGGGCCGGCATCGTTGCCGACCGTCGCGTCCATATACATGCGGCCCAGCTCATGGCTGTCCGCGATCCCGTCGCGGGCGAGGAGATGGTTGTCGGGAATCCACAGCACGCCGCCCGACATGGCGGTCGATCCGCCCAGCTTGTCGGTCTTCTCCAGGATCAGCGGCTGCTTGCCGATCGATTTGAGATACAGCGCGGCCGCCATCGATCCGCCGCCCGAGCCGCAGATCACGAAGTCCGCCGTCTCGTCCCAGTTCGTCGCCGCCATCACTGGCCCCCGTGCAGATAGGCGAGCAGGGTCGCGTGGAAATTGCTGATCTCGACCTCCTGCACCGGGCTCGGCCGCGCCGCCTTGAAGACGCGGGACTTCATCCCCTTCTGGACGGCCTCCATATTCTGGAAATCCTGCTCCAGGATCAGCCCCCAGTCGACCGTGCGCCAGTCGTCGGCGACCTCGACCTCGACATTCCTGGGTTCGGCGCCCTCCGCGAAGCGCTCCATCACATTGACCTCGAAGATGCAGCTGTCGGGATCGTCGCCGTTCGGGCGGGCGCGGTAGAACAGCACGTTGGTCGGCTGCTGGAGGAAGACGAGGTTGGGGAAGATGTTCCAGTCGGTCCCCGCCGCCATCTGCTGCTCGGGGGTGATGGCGGGCCAGGGCCGGCCAGCCTTCGCCGATTCCTCGCGGTGGAAGGTCGCGAAGGCGACGTAGATCTCGAACGGCGTCGCGGTTTCGGGCAGCTCCATCAGCCGCCGGCCCGCCGCCAGCATCTCGTCGGTGGTGGTCGCCTTCAGCGTGTCCCAGATCTCCTTGTTGAACTCATAGAGACCCTTGCGCATGTCGCCGCTCTGGTCGCCGATCCGCGGGCTCGGCAGGCCGAACAGGGCGGTCGGGGCATAGCCGAACATGGCGTGCCGCCCATAGGCGCGGGAGAAGGTGTAGTCGTCCTGATAGGGCAGAAGCTGCCGGTGCGTGGTCTGCACATGATAGCCTTCCATGAAGGCCTCCTGCGCGGTCTTCCAGTTGCACGGCATGGTGATCCGCTTGCGCCAGACATAGCGCATCCGATCCATCTCGAACGGATCGAGCAGGGTCTTGGCCTCGCCCAGATGCTCCTCCAGGCTCTCGCTGTCGGGGTCCATGTTGATGAACACCCAGCCGCCCCAGCTCGCGCTCTTGACCGGGTGCAGGGTGATCTCGCTGTCCTGGAGCAGCTCGCCCCAGTCCTTGCGGTCGACCACCTCGGTCGGCTTGCCGTCGAGATTCCACTGCCAGCCATGATATTTGCAGTGGAACTTGCCCATCCGGCCGCAACCGGCGGTCAGCCGCCGGCCGCGATGCGGGCAGACATTGTGATAGGCCGCGATCGCGCCGTCGGTCTTGCGCACCACCGCGATCGACTCGTCGGCGATGTCGTAGGTGTAGAAGTCGCCGGGGTTCGGGATCTCCTCCTCGCGGCAGGCGATCTGCCAGACGCGCGGCCACAGCCGCTCCTTCTCCAGCCGCACATAGTCGGGGGAGACATAGGCGTCGGCCGGCACATAGTCCGGCCGCACCGTCCCGCCCGCCGTCTTCACCTTGCTGATCTCGTTCATGGCTCCATCCTCTCCCCGATTCCGCGTCAGGCCCTGGCAGGCCCCTGGGGAAACCGCATGTCGAAAACGCCCTCGGCGATCCGGTTGAGCAATATCTCTATCGCGCCGCCCGCGATCATCCAGCCCCGGGTGCGGCGCAGGCAATATTCCACCAGCCCGTCCTGGCTGTAGCCGGCGCCGCCCATGACCTGCATCGCCTCATTGGCGCAGTCGAACCCGGCCCGGTTGCACGCGACCTTGGCGATCGCGGTCTCGTCCGGCGACGGCAGGCCCTTGTCGGCGTTGGTCGCGGCCCGGTAGAGCAGGAGCTGCGCCGCATCGAGCTTGAGCTTCATCTCGGCGAACTTCCATTGCAGGCCCTGGAACTCGCACAGCGCGCGGCCGAACTGCTTGCGCGTCTTGGCATGCTCGACCGCCGCGTTGAAGGCGTAGCGGCCCAGCGCCAGGCTGCGCGCGGTGTTGCCGATCCGCTCGACGTTGAAGCCCGACATCTGCTGCTTGAACCCGCCCGGCCCCAGCAGCACCTTGTCCTTCGGCACATGGACATTGTCGAAGAACAGCGGGTTCCACTCCTCGCCCGACAGGAAGCGCACCGGCTTGCCGAAGCTGAACCCCTCCTGCCCGCGCTCGATCAGCACCGAGCCGATATTGCCGGTGCCGGGCCCGTAGCGGACATAGACGAGGAAGACCGTGGCATGGGTGCCGTGGGTGGTGAAGATCTTCTGCCCGCTGATGCGGAAGCCGTCGCCGTCGGGCACCGCCGTCGTCGTCAGCTCGGTAACGGCCGATCCGGCGTTGGGCTCGGTCATCGCCACCGAGATCAGGCCGTCGCCCTTCAGCAGCGGCGCCAGATATTGTTCCTTCTGCGCGTCGCTGGCGAACTGGGCGAAGGTGCGGATCGCGCCGAAATTGCCGGCCTGCACCACGTCCGCCGAGCGCGGGCAGACCGACGCGATCGTCTCGATCGCGATCACCGCGTCCATCAGCGATCCGCCGAGGCCGCCCTTCTCCTCCGGGATGGTGATGCCGATCAGCCCCTGCTCGGCCATCATCCGGGCGACCTCCCACGGATAGTCGTCGCTGTGCGCGCGTTCCAGGGCACCGGCCGCCAGATGCCGCTGCGCGAACGCCGCGACGGCATCCCGGAACATGGACTGTTCTTCGGTCAGATCGAACTGCATCAAAAGGCTTCCCTTGGTATCGCGCGGCCGCGCATCATCGCATCGTCCGGGTAAATCGCGATCGGCGCGATGCGAAGGCGGCCGGACAAAGCTTCACATTCTCGATACCTCCGCCCGGCTCCGGCGCTTTGCTTGACAGTGCGGGCGCCGGATAGCTTCTGCGGGGGCAGGACTATAGCCAGCACGGGGCCCGACCAAGCCATCATGACCCAGGTAAACGAGAAGATCTCCACGCGCGTCGAAGGCGACATCGGTTTCATCCGCAGCGACAACCCGCCGGTCAACGCGCTCGGACAGGCGGTGCGCAGCGGCGTCGTCGAGGCGCTCGATCGGCTGAACGCCGACCCCGCGGTCAAGGCGATCGTGCTCCATTGCGAAGGCCGCACCTTCTTCGCCGGCGCCGACATCACCGAGTTCAACAAGCCGCGCGTGCCCCCGACCCTCCAGGAGATGATCCTCGCGATCGAGAACTCGCCCAAGCCGGTGGTCGCCGCGGTCCACGGCACCGCGCTGGGCGGCGGCTTCGAGACCGCGCTCGGCTGCCCGTTCCGCGTCGCCGTCCCCTCGGCCAGGATGGGCCTGCCCGAGATCAACCTGGGCCTGTTCGCCGGCGGCGGCGGGACGCAGCGGCTGCCGCGCATCATCGGTCCGGAGAAGGCGCTCGAATTCGTGCTGTCGGGCAAGCCGGTGGGCGCCGCCCAGGCGCTGGCGCTCGGCATCCTCGACGCGGTCGAGGACGGCGCCCCCGATGCGATCGGCGCGGCCTTCGCCCGCCGGGTGATCGACGAGAAGCTGCCGGCGGTGGCGGTCAGCCGCCGCGACGACAGGATCGCCGCGACCCGCGCAGATCCGAGCGCCTTCGACGCGCTCGCCGCGAAGCTCACCGCGCGCAGCAAGGGCCAGGAGGCGCCGGCCGCCAACGTCGCCGCGGTCCGCCGCTCCTTCACCCTGCCCTTCGACGAGGCGATGGCGATCGACGCCGAGGCCAATCGCGCGCTGATGGCGGGCAGCCAGTCGCGCGCACTGCGCCACCTGTTCTTCGCCGAGCGGGAGGCCGCCCGGATTCCCGGCCTGCCCAAGGACGCCAGGGCGCGCGACGTCGCCAGCGCGGCGATCATCGGCGCGGGCACGATGGGCGGCGGCATCGCGATGTGCTTCGCCGGCGCCGGCATCCCCGTCGTCATCGTCGACACGACGCAGGAGGCGCTCGATCGCGGCATGGAGCGGGTGCGCGCCAACTACGCCACCTCGGTCAAGCGCGGCTCGATCAGCCAGGAGCAGGTCGACAAGCGCCTGGCGCTGATCACCCCGGCGACCGACCGCGCCGCCGTCGCCGACGCCGACCTGGTGATCGAGGCGGTGTTCGAGGACATGGCGGTCAAGAAGGAGATATTCTCCGACCTGGAGAAGCGGGTGAAGCCGGGCACGGTGCTCGCCTCGAACACCTCGGCGCTCGACGTCGACGAGATCGCCGCGGCGCTCGACCGGCCCGAGGATTTCGTCGGCATGCACTTCTTCTCGCCGGCCAATGTGATGAAGCTGCTGGAGGTGGTGCAGGCGGCGAAGAGCAGCCCGGAGGCGATCCTCACCGCGATGGCGGTCGGCCGCAAGATAGGCAAGGTGCCGGTCTGGTCGGGCAATTGCGACGGCTTCATCGGCAACCGGATGGTCGCCAAGCGCTCGGCCCAGGCCGAACGGCTGCTCCAGCGCGGCGCCTTCCCGCCGCAGGTCGACGCGGCGCTCACCAAGCTCGGCTTCCCGATGGGGCCGCTGACCACCAACGACATGTCGGGCCTCGACATCGGCTATGCGATCCGCAAGCGGCGCGGCACGCCCTTCCCGATCGCCGACGCGATCGTCGAGAGCGGGCAGCTCGGCCAGAAGACCGGATCGGGCTATTATCGCTACGAGCCGGGCGACCGCACCCCCCGCCCCAACCCCGACACCGACGCGCTGATCGTCGCCACCTCGGCGAAGCTGGGCATCGAGCGGCGCGAGATGTCGGAGGGCGAGATGGTCGAACGGCTGCTGTTCCCGCTGATCAACGAGGGCGCGCGGATCGTCGAGGCAGGCATCGCGCTGCGGCCGTCCGACGTCGATCTGGTCTGGATCAACGGCTATGGCTGGCCGCGCCACCTGGGCGGCCCGATGTTCCACGCCGACGAGACCGGGCTGGCGCACATCGTCGCCCGCCTGCGGGAGTTCGCCGCCGACACGCCCGACGATCCCTCGCTCGAACCCGCGCCGTTGCTGGTCGAGCTGGCCGCGAAAGGACAGGGTTTTTCCGAATGGCAGAAGAGCCGCGCCGCGGCCTGAGCATCGCGCCGGCGCGCCGGCTCCACAGGATTTCCAGGAGAACATGATGAGCGACGACAACGAGTTCCAGCGCGAGATCGACTATAGCGAGTTCGACTTCCTGACGGTCGACATCGGCGAGGACGGCGTCGCCGTCGTGACGATGAACGATCCCGACACGCTCAACGCGGTCGGCCCGCACAACCACTGGCAGCTCGAGGATATCTGGCTGAAGCTCGCCCGCGACGAGCGGATCAAGGTGATCGTGCTGACCGGCGCCGGCAAGGCCTTCTCGGCCGGCGGCAACATCAAGCTGATGGCCGAGCGCGCCCAGACCGAATATGGCCTGAAATACGCGCTGCGGGTGCCGATCAACACGCTGCGCATCTGGGACCAGATCCTGATGACTCCGCAGCCGATCATCGCCGCCGTCAACGGCGACGCGATCGGCCTGGGCACCTCGCTGTTCGCCTTCTGCGACATGAGCATCGTTGCCGAGGACGCCCGGCTGGGCGACACCCATGTCCGCGTCGGCCTCGTCACCGGGGACGGCGGGTCGGTGATGTGGCCGCTGCTGGTGGGGCCGCAGAAGGCCAAGGAATATCTGATGCGCGGCAAGCTCCTGAACGGCAGGAAGGCCGAGGAGATCGGCCTGGTCAACTATGCCTTCCCCAAGGAACAGGTGCTCGACGAGGCGATGAAGATCGCCCGCGAGATCGCCGGCCAGCCGATCTGGGCGGTGCGCTGGTCCAAGGCCGCGGTCAACAAGTGCATCCGCGACCAGGTCAACCTGACCGGCGAGCTGTCGATCGCCTATGAGGCGATGACGATGATGACGCACGACTACAAGGCGGCGACCACCGCCTTCGCCAACAAGGAAAAACCGGTCTTCAAGGGCTATTGACCGGCATGGGCGGGTTTCGCGGCCATCAGGCGATCGGCACCGTCGCCGCGATCGGCGGCGGCGTGATCGGCGGCGGCTGGGTCGCCGCCTTCCTCGGCAGCGGGCGGGCGGTGCGGCTGCACGATCCCGCCCCCGGCGCCGAGGCCCGGATCCGCGCCCATGTGACCCAGGCCTGGCCGCAGATGGCGGCGCTGGGGCTGGCCCGCGCCGACGACGACTGGACGGGCCGGCTGAGCTTCCACGAGACTATCGAAGACGCCGTCGAAGGCACTGATTTCGTTCAGGAAAACACCCCCGAGCGGAGCGACGTCAAGCGCGCCCTGTTCGCCGAGCTCGACCGGCTGGTCCCGGCCGACGTCCTCGTCGGCAGCAGCACCTCCAGCCTGCCGATCAGCGATCTCCAGGCCGGCCTTTCCACCGCCGCGCGCTTCGTGCTCGGCCATCCGTTCAACCCGGTCCACCTGATCCCGCTGGTCGAGGTCGGCGGCGGCGATGCGACCGATCCGGCGGCGGTCGACACCGCCCTCGCCTTCTACGCGGCGCTCGGCAAGGAGCCGGTCCGCCTCAATCGCGAGGTGTTCGGCCATATCGGCAACCGGCTGACCAGCGCGATGTTCCGCGAGGCGGTGCGGCTGGTGGCGGAGGGCTATGCCAGCGTCGAGGACGTCGACAAGGCGATCCGCTTCGGACCCGCGCTCAAATGGGCGATCCAGGGCCAGTTCACCACCTTCCACACCTCGGGCGGCGCCGGCGGCCTCGCCGAGTTCCTGCCGAAATTCGTGCCCGGCATCCTCAAACGCTGGGAGACGATGGCCGATCCGCCGCTCGGCGACCCCGCCCTGCAGGCCGAGCTGGTACGGCAGATGGAAGCCGCCACGGACGGCCGCAGCGTCGAGGAGATCGCCCGGCGGCAGGATGCGCTGCTGATGGCGATGCTGGCGCTGATGGGACGCGACCAGGCCGGCCAGCCATGATCGATTTCATCCGGCTATTGCCGGAAAACATCCCTCACTTTCGATGCCCGAAAGTATCTTCTGTACACTGACGCCAAAGGGCGCCGAGTCTCGTACCAAAACGGAGAGGATCATGACCGTCGCAGCGCTCAACCGGCCCGAGGCCGAGGACATCAAGGTCGCCGACGTGCGGCCCGACCGTGAGCTGGAAAGCTGCAACCACCTGCTCGACGACCATGATGCGCTGGAGCGCTTCTACGACGAGAACGGCTATATCCTGCTGCGCGGCGTGTTCGACCAGGCGTCGGTCGCGGAGGCGCGCGACGCGATGCTCCGGGTGGCGGAGACGCTCGGCCTCGCCCGCGCCGACGACCCGGACGGGAAATATACCGGCGGCGCCTTCGACGGCGGCATGGAGGAGAGCTACATCTATTCGGGCATCGCCGCCCGGCTGATCGAGCATCCCGTCAATCTGGCGGTGATGGAGAAGGTACTGGGCGAGCCCGCCTGCGCGGTGCCGATCGTCCAGTATCGCACCTATCCGCCGAACGGGCCGACCACCGTCGTCCACCAGGACGGTTTCTACAGCCCCGGCATCCAGGATTATAAGCCGGTCTGGATCACGCTGACGCCCTGCACTCGCGAGATGGGCGGGCTGGCGCTGGCGGTCGGCCAGAACAAGCGCGGCTATTTCCACAACACCGCCAAGCCGGCGCCCTATCCGATCCCGCGCGACGCGATCCCCGACGATGCCTGGGCAACCACCGACTACATGCCGGGCGACGTGCTGATCGTGAACCCCTTCACGCCCCATTGCGGCATGCCCAACCGTTCGGACCGGCTGCGCATCTCGTTCGACTCGCGCGTCCAGTCGGCCGCCAATCCGAGCGCGATCGCGGCGACGGTCAAGGCCGTGACGCCGGACTCGATCACCGTCGACGCCGGCGCGCGCGGCGAGCTGACCGTGAAGGTCGACGCCGACACCTTCATCCGCGTCTTGCATCCCGGCAAGCGCGAGCCGTTCGAAGGGTTCGCCGACTATACCGTGCCCGGCATGCGGCTGGTGGTGGTCCGCGACGGCGACCGCGCGGTGATGCTGCGCAAGGCTTCGGAAGGCTGACGATCCTCTTCCGCTTCCGGCGGAGCGCTCACTCCGCCGGATAGACCCCGCCCAGTTCGACGAGCCGCGTCAGATGATGGTCGCGGTCGCCCAGCAGCGCGTCGATCGCGGTCAGTCGCTTGAAGGCGTGGCCGACCTTGTATTCGGCGGTGATGCCGATCGCGCCGTGCATCTGCACCGCATCCTGCCCGACCATCCGGCCCGACTTGCCGATCTGCGCCTTGGCGGCGGCGATGTTGCGGCGGCGCTGGTCCTCGTCGCCGTCGAGCGACAGCGCGGCGAGCACCGCCATGCTGCGCGACAGCTCCACCTGCATCAGCATGTCGACCGCGCGGTGCTGGAGCGCCTGGAAACTGCCGATCGCGACGCCGAACTGCTGGCGGGTCTTGAGATAGTCGACGGTGACGTCGAGCGTCTCGGCCATCGCGCCGACCGCCTCGGCGGCCAGCGCGGCGCGCGCCTCGTCGAACGACCGCTCGAGGATCGCCGCGCCGCCGCCGGCCCCGCCGACCAGCGCGTCGGCGCCGACCGCGACGCCGTTCAGCCGGACCGACGCCACCGGCACCCCGTCATAGCCGCGCGCCGCCTCGATCGCGACGCCGTCGGCCTTCGCATCGACCAGGAACAGGCCCAGCCCTTCCCCCGTCGTCGCGCTGACGATCAGCGTGTCGGCGCTCCGGCCGTGGATCACCGCGATCTTGGCGCCGTCGATGATCCAGCCGTCGCCGGACGGGCGGGCGGAGGTCCGCGCCGCCAGCGTGTGGCGCGCCTGCCCCGCCTCGTCATGGGCGAGCGCCAGGATGCGCTCCCCGGCGATCAGCCCCGGCACGATCGCCCCGCGCTGCGCCGCCGAGGCGCCGTGCCGCAGCACGCCGCCGGCGAGTACCACCGTCGCGAAATAGGGCTCGACCATCAGGCCGCGGCCGAGCGCCTCCATGATCAGCATCATCTCGACGCCGCTGCCGCCGAAGCCGCCATCCTCCTCGGCGAAGGGCAGCCCGAGCAGGCCCATCTCGGCGAGCGCGGCCCAGGCCTCGCGGCTCCAGCCGTCGGCGCTGCGCAGCGCATGCTCGCGCTTCAAGAAATCATAGGTCTCCGCCACGAAGCGGGTGACGGTCTCGCTGAGCATCTTCTGCTCGTCGGTGAGTTCAAAATCCATCGCGTGTCACAGCCCCAGCATCGTCTTGGCGATGATGTTCTTCTGGATCTCGTTCGATCCGCCGAAGATCGAGACCTTGCGCATCGTGAAGTAGAAGGGCGCCGCCGCGGCGAGCCAGTCATGCCCCGCCGTGGCCAGCCCGGCGGGGCCGGCCAGTTCGAGCACCAGTTCGGTCATGCGCTGCTGCATCTCGGTGCCCTTGACCTTCAGGATCGAGGCGGCCGCATTGGCGCCGCCGCCATGGGCGTCGGCCGAGACGACGCGGAGCTGGGTCAGCTCCAGCGCGCGCAGCTCGACCTCGACCTCGGCGAGCTTGAAGGCGAGCCGCTCGCGCTCGGCCGGGGTCAGCACGCCTTCGGCGGCGAGGCGCCGCTCGAGGCTGCGGAGCTGCGACAGCCGCTCCTTGGACAAGCCGATGCGAGCGATGCCGCTGCGCTCGCTGCCCAGCAGATGCTTGGCGACGTCCCAGCCCTTGCCTTCCTCGCCGACGACATTGGCGACCGGCACGCGGACGTCGTCGAAGAACACTTCATTGGCGTCATGGCCGCCGTCGATCGTCTCGATCGGGCGCACGGTGATGCCCGGCGTCCTCATGTCGAGCAGCAGGAAGGTGATCCCCTGCTGCTTCCTGCCGCTATTATCGGTGCGGAACAGGCCGAACATCCAGTCGGCATGCTGCGCCTGGGTGGTCCAGATCTTCTGGCCGTTGAGGACATAATGATCGCCGTCGCGCACCGCGCTGGTCTTCAGGCTGGCGAGGTCCGATCCGGCGCCGGGCTCGGAGAAGCCCTGGCACCACCAGATGTCGATATTGGCGGTGGCGGCGAGGAAGCGCCGCTTCTGCTCGTCGGTGCCGAAGCGGCACAGCACCGGGCCGATCATGTTGACGTTGAAGGGCGATCCCTCGGGCGCATGGGCCAGCGCCATCTCCTCCTGGAAGATATAGCGCTGGGCGGGCGTCCACGGCTGGCCGCCATAGGCGACCGGCCAATGCGTCACCGCCCAGCCGCGCGCGTTGAGGATGCGCTGCCAGCGGACCGTGTCGTCCTTCTCCAGATGCTCGCGGTTGATCATCTTGCGGCGCAGGTCGTCGGGCAGCGCCTCCCGGAAGAAGGCGCGGACCTCGTCGCGGAAGGCGATCTCCTCGGGCGTGAACTCAAGATTCATCGGCAAAAAATCCCGTTGGTCGAGCCTGTCCCCACCAGATTGACGGCGCTGCTGTCAACGCGACGGCCGGAAGCCTTCACATGCCCGATATCGCGTCGAGATCGATCAGCACCCGGCCCCGCCCCGGCGTCCGCGCCAGCGCGATCGCCCGCTCCGCTTCGGCGAGAGGCAGGACGGCGCGGATCGGCAGCTCGACGGCGCCCTGCCCGGCCGCGGCCCAGAGCCCGGCGACCATCGCGTCGCGCGCCGCCGGGGTCATTCTCGCCTCGGCGGGGCGCAGGCTGAAGCCCCGCACCGTCAGGCCGCGCCCGGTGAGCAGTTGCGAACGAATGGTGGAGGGTTCGCCGGAGAGATGGCCGAAGACGAGGACCGTCCCCTCGGCGTCGAGGCAGGCCGCCATCCGGCCGGTCGCATCGCCGGCGACGCAGTCGAGCGCGGCGCGGACCCGCCGGCCGCCGCTCGCGGCCTTCACCGCCGCTTCGAGATGCTCGTCGTCGGCAAGACCCGGCGCCGACGCGCCGGGGCGGACCACGTCGATCACCGCGACGTCGCGCAGCGCCGCCAGCCGGCGCACCCAATGCGCGACGGTCGAGCCGGCGGCGTTCTGGACGAGGCAGTCGCCCGGCCCCGCGCCGCTCGCGGCGAGCAGCAGCCAGGCGGTGGCGGGATTGATCCGCATCATCGCCGCCTGCCGGGGATCGACACCGGGCGGAACCGCGAGCACCCGGTCTCGCGCCACCGCGCGATAGCGGGTCCAGTTTCCACGATCGAGCGGCAGGACGAGGTCGCCGGGGCCGAGGTCGCTCACCCGCGATCCGGCCTGCTCTACGACGCCGACGCCCTCTGCCCCCAGCGGATCGTCGGCGGCGAGCGCGAAGGCATAGCCGCCGTCGATCGCCAGCAGGTCGGCGGGGTTGACCGGCGCGAACAGCATCCGGACGGTCAGGCCGTCCGGCCCCGGCGCATCGGGCATCGCCTGGGGTTCGAAACGGACGCCGTCCGCCGTCCCGGCCAGCAGGCCGATATTGGCGGGCGGACTCATCGACGGGCCGCCGCCTCAGGCGAAGTGGCGGCGATAGCTCACGATCTTCACATTGTCATTCATGCGGGCGAGATTGCTCTCGGTCATCTCCCGCACCTCGGCGCCCTCGACCGCGTCGATCTCGTCGCGATGGTCGAGCAAGGCGGCGATGATCTCGCCCGAGCGCTGCTCGATCACCTCGCGCGAGGCGAGCACGCTGATCACCAGCCGGTCCATGCCGCGCCGCGCCGGCAGCAGCACCGCGATGCAGCCCGACCCATCCTCCTCGTCGGTGACCAGCCAGCCCTTCTCGCGCAGCGCCGCCATCTCCTCCATCACGTCGGCGAGGCGGACATGGCGCGAGGCGTCGCCCTCCTCGGCGTTGAGGCGGTGGACCGCCGAGCGGATATGGTCGTTCTGGTAGCTCGACAGCAGCAGCTTGCCCTGCGGGCTGTGCAGCAGCGGCAGCGTGTCGCCGACATGCGCGTCGATCGCGTCCTCCTCCTGCCCGTGGATGACGTGGAGATGCTGGACGACATAGTTGGACGCCGTCGACAGGATCACCGTCTCGCCGACCAGGTCGGACACCCGGTCGATCGCCGACAGCACGGGGCCGCCCCGGAACAGCGCCGGCTTCACCCAGGCGCCGAGCAGGGCGACGCGGGCGGTGGGGCTGTAGGTGCGGCGGAAGCGGTTGTAGTGCAGATAACCGAGCCGGGTCAGGCAGCGCAGCAGCTCCGACGTGCTCGACTGCGGGTAGGACAAGGTCCGCGACATATCCATCACCGTGGCATGGCGACGGTCCTGGTCGAAATATTCGAGGATTTCGAGGACGCGGTGCGCCGACTTGATCGTCCGTGAATCGCTGGTGGCCATCGATGCTCTCCCTCTCCTGAGACTCGCTGATCCTGAAGCGGGTGTAGCATCACGGACGTGATGCGCAAAGGTTTTTCGAATTGTGTTCGATTTTTCGAACGGCTATGCATCGACCAGGGACATGGGGAATTCCACGATGACGACATCACCGAAGGCGGAGGCGCGGACGGTCAAGGGACCCAGGGCGATCGGGCGCGTGCTCGACCTGCTGATGCTGCTGTCGAAGCACCGCGACGGGCTCGGCCTCGCCGAGATCAGCGCGGCCATGGCGGTGCCCAAGAGCACCTTCCTCGATACGCTGCGCGGCCTGTGCGACATGCGCTATCTGGTGCAGGAGGAAGGCCGCTACCGGCTGGGGCCGGTCGCCTACCGCCTGGCCGGCCGCATCATGTCGACCTGGTCGGCGCCCGAGGTCGTCCGCCAGCCGCTCAAGGCGCTCGCCCGCACCACCCATGAATCGGTCGGCTTCGCGATCGCCGACTGGGAGATCGGCCAGGCCATCTATACCGAGGCGGTGAACAGCACCCAGCCGGTCCGCTATGCGATGCATGTCGGCATCCGCGCGCCGCTCTATGCCAGCGCGGCGGGGCGGGTGCTGCTCGCCCATGCGCCGCCGGCCCGCGTCAGCGCCTATCTCAAGCGGGCCAAGCTGCGCCCGCTCACCGAGAGTACCCGGATCACCGAGGCCGACATCATGGCCGACCTCGAGGAGATACGGCGGACCGGCTATTGCGCCAGCTTCGGCGAGATGCTGAGCGACACCGCCGCCATGTCGGTGCCGGTGTTCGGGCCCGACGACGAGCCGATCGGCGCGATGATGCTCGCCGCCCCGCTCGATCGCATGCGGAACAGCTATGACGCCTTCCTGCAATTGCTGATCGACGCCGGGCATGAAGCGTCCGGCCGGCCGGTGACGGCCGTGCCGGAGCTCCTTTCCGGGGACTGAAGGCCCGGCCCGCCCTCAGTAGGGCAGGCCCATGAAGCGCATGCCGTTCTCGTACATGATCTTGCGGGTATCCCCGGCCGAGAGTCCGCGGCAGGCTTCGTCGGCGAAGATGCGCGGTTCCTCGACGCCTTCGGCGTGGGGATAGTCCGATCCCATCAGCAGCCAATCGGCGGTGCCGACCTGATCGACGATCGAGCGGAGGTCGTCCTCGGGATAGGCGACGACCGAGACATGCTCGGCGAAGATGCGGCTCGGACGGTCCTTGAGCTGGCCGCCGGGCCAGAAGCCGTTCTTGGCGATGCCCCGGCACTTGTCCATCTTGGTCAGCATCGCCGGCACCCACTCCGCCCCGTTCTCGGCGGAGAGCAGCTTCACCTTCGGGAAGCGCGCGAAGAAGTTCCAGAAGATGAAGCTCGACAGCGTCTCGACCACCGGGCGCTCGGAATAGCCGTGCATCCAGACGAAGGCGGTCTGCTTGATGCGCGACTGCTGCACCGGCTCGCCCCACACCGCCATGTGATGCTTCATGTAGATCGCTTCGGAGACGTGGAAGACGACGCGGAGGCCGGCCTCGTTGGCGATCGCCCAGAAGGGGTCATGGTCGGGATGCGCGGGCGCCTTGCCGTTATAGGGGCCCATCGGCATCAGGATCAGCTTGGCGCCCTTCCCGATCACGTCGCGCAGCTGCCTGCACGCCTCGTCGACGTCATCGAGCGTGACGATCGGCGCGGTGTAGATGCGGTCGTCGTAATTGTACTTCCACTGGTCGTACATCCAGCCATTATAGGCGTTGAGCACCGGATAGGCGTAGCGCGGATCGTCGAGGAAGCTGATCGCGGTGATCATGTTGCCGATGAACAGGATCGACGATCGCACGTCCCAGCCGTCGAGCTTCTCCACCCGCGCGGCGGGTTCCATCATGTCGGCGGTCTTGGGCACGTGCAGGTCGATCTCGGCCTTGCCCTCCTTCATCGCGCGCAGCCATTCGTGGAGCTTGCCCGGCGCCGGCACCCGCCCGTCCTCGAACAGGTGATCGGCGCTGATCTCCACCTTGCGCGGGCCGACATACATGGCGAAGTCGCCATCCTCGCCGGTCTTGAAGCTGATGCCGTATTTCTCGGCGGCATCGCGCGGCAGATAGCGGGTCCACGCCTCGTCGGTCTCCCAGAAATGGGTATCGGCGTCGAAGATCGGCCCCGCATAGAGCGGGGTGCGGTCGGCCGACTTGGGTTGCGCTTGGGAAGACATCACGACTCCAATATGGCTGGTGAAGCGCGTGCGGGGCCGACCTCCTGTCGCCGCGCCGCCTGTTCGACCGGGCTATACGCTACCGCTTTTGGGCCGAATAGAAGCCGGCCGCGTCCATCGGCCATCTGATGGCACCCGCGCCATCCCATCAGATGGCCGATGAGTCGGCGCGCGCCGGGGCCCGGGGCGACGCCGCGGTTGACGCCCCTCCCCCGCATCCTATCTTCGCTCGGGAAGCCCAGCAGGATCGGCCATGGCCGGATCGCGGACGCCCCCATGCGGCGTCTTCCCGGGCAAAAGCGAGGATTAGGATGAGCGCGGAATTTGACATCGTGATCCGTGGCGGCACCGTCGTCGACGGCACCGGCGCGCCCGGTTTCCAGGCCGACGTGGCGATCAGCGACGGCGCCATCGCCGCGGTCGGCACGGTGGCGGGCAAGGGCCGCGAGGAGATCGACGCGACCGGCCTGACGGTGACGCCGGGCTTCGTCGACGTCCACACCCATTATGACGGCCAGGTCACCTGGGAGAACACCCTCGCGCCGTCCTCCAACCATGGCGTGACGACGGTGGTGATGGGCAATTGCGGCGTCGGCTTCGCGCCGTCGCGGCCCGAGCATCGCCAGCTGATGGTCAAGCTGATGGAAGGCGTCGAGGACATCCCCGAGGTGGTGATGACCGACGGCGTCCCCTGGAAGTGGGAGACCTTCCCCGAATATCTCGACTTCCTCGACACCCGGCGCACCGACGTCGATTTCGCCGCCCAGCTGCCGCACAGCCCGCTGCGCGTCTATGTGATGGGCGAGCGCGGCACCAATCTGGAGCCGCCGACCGAGGCCGACCTGGCCGAGATGCGCCGCATCACCCGCGAGGCGATCGAGGCCGGCGCGCTCGGCGTCACCACCTCGCGCCAGCTCGCGCACAGCTTCCGCGACGGCCGCCCCGCCCCCTCGACCAAGACCGAGGTCGACGAGCTGAAGGCGCTGGCCGGGGGCCTGAAGGACGCCGGCGCCGGCGTGTTCCAGATCATCCCCAACACCAACCTGCCGACCCCGCACGAATGGGAGGTCATCGAGACGCTCAACGAGACGTCGGGCGGCAAGTCGGTCAATTTCAGCCTGTTCACCGGATCGCAGGTGGTCGGCGGGCCCGAGCCGCTGCTCGAGGGCCTCGCCCGGGCCAAGCAGGACGGACGCCGCATCCAGGGCCAGTTCTTCCCGCGCCCGATCGGCATGCTGTTCGGGATCGAGCTGAGCTACCACCCCTTCTCGCTCAACCCCAGCTACAAGCAGATCGAGCATCTGCCGCTGGAGGAGAAGGTCGCGCGGATGCGCGATCCCGCCTTCCGCCAGCAGCTATTGTCCGAGCAGCCCGAGGACCCGAACCCCTTCTTCCTCTGGGTCGTCCAGCAGACCCACATCCTGTTCCCGCTCGGCGATCCGCCCAACTACAACCCGCACCCGAGCGACAGCATCAAGGCGCGCGCCGAGACGCTGGGCATCGACGAGCGCGAGCTGATGTATGACGAGCTGCTGCGCCAGAACGGCAAGGCGATCATCTACTGCCCGATGGGCAATACCGAGAACAACCGCTTCGACGCGGCGGTCGACCTGTTCGGCAAGCCGGGCACGGTGCTGGGCCTGGGCGACGGCGGCGCGCATTACGGGATGATCTGCGACGCGGCCTATCCGACCTACATGCTGTCCGAATATGTCCGCGACAGCCACAAGATGCCGATCGAGCAGGCCGTCAGCATGCTCAGCCGCGAGACCGCCGAGACCGTCAACCTGTTCGATCGCGGCGTGATCAAGCCCGGCTACAAGGCCGATCTCAACCTGATCGACCTCGACCGGCTGCACCTCTACGCGCCGCGCGTGAGGCACGACCTTCCCGCCGGCGGCAAGCGGCTCAGCCAGCAGTCGGACGGCTATGAGGCGACGATCGTCTCGGGCGAGATCACCTATCGGCGCGGCCGCCCGACCGGCAGGCTGCCGGGCCGGCTGGTCCGCCACGGCCGCCCCGCGCCCGCGCTGGCCGCCGCCGAATAGACAAGACATCAGGACGAAAGGAACGGCGTGGCCAAGCTCGACGACAAGCAGGAAGCCGGCATCGGCTTCATCACCGGGATCATGGGCGAGGCGTTCGGATCGGCGTTCCGCGATTCCGCCGCCTCCGACCGGTTCGGCGCGCCAATCACGCGGATGGCGGCGACCGCCTGCTTCCACGACGCCTGGCAGCATGAGGGCATCGGCCGCAAGGAGAAGAGCATCGCGATCATCGCGATGCTGGTGGCGCAGCGCCAGCCGCTCGAGCTCAAGAACCACGTCAAGATCGGCATCGCCAACGGCCTGACGGTCGCCGAGCTGGAGGGCATCCTCGTCCAGCTTGCCCCCTATGTCGGCTTCCCCTGCATCGCCACCGCCACCACCGCGGTGATCGAGGCGATGCGCGAGGCGGGCGTGTCGCCGGACGGGCTGCAGACGTCGGAAGAGCGCGGCCTGCTCTGACCATGGACGACGCGGCGAGCCCGCATTTCTCCGGGCTGACCATCTCGCTCGATCACACGCTGCCCGCGCTGATCGCCCATGTCGCCGAGACCTATGGCGACACGCCCTTCGTCGTCGGCGAGGACGGCCGGGCGACGAGCTTCGCGGCGTTCCGGGACCGGGCGGACCGGCTCGCGGCGGCGCTGGTGGCGCATGGCGTCGCATATGGCGACCGGGTGGCGATCTGGGCGCCCAACAGCCCCGAATGGATGGTCGCGGCCTCGGCGATCGAGAGCATCGGCGCGATCATGGTGCCGATCAACACCCGCTTCAAGGGCGCCGAGGCGCTCTACGCGCTCGGCAAGACGCGGGCGCGCGTCCTGTTCACCGTCGCAGGCTTCCTGGGCAACGACTATGCCGCGATGCTGCGCCAGGCCGGCGGCGGCGCGGGCGTCGTCCATCCGGTCGCCGCGCTGCCGAACCTGCGCGAGATCATATTGCTCGACGACGCCTCGCTCGCGGCGTTCGAGGCCGACCGGTGCAGCGACGCCGAGTTGGCGGCGCGCATCGCCGGGGTCCGTTCCGACAGCATCGCCGACATATTGTTCACCAGCGGCACCACCGGCTTCCCCAAGGGGGCGATGCACGATCACGGCCAGGCGCTGTGGATGGTCGCCAACTGGAACCGCTCGAACGACCTGCGCGCGGGCGATAGGGCGCTGATCGTCAACCCCTTCTTCCACAGCTTCGGCTACCGGTCGGGCTGGGTGTCGGGGCTGGTCGCGGGGATGACCGTCTTCCCGGTCGCCAGCTTCGATCCCGAAGCCGTGCTCAAGCTGATCGAGCGCGAGCGGATCAGCGTGCTGATGGGGCCGCCGACCATCTTCACCACGCTGATGGAGCATCCGCGCTTCGGCGCCTACGACATCTCCTCGCTGCGCGTCGGCCATACCGGCGCGGCCAATGTCCCGGTCGACCTGATCCGGGCGGGACGCGAGGTGTTCGGCTTCGACCTGTTCCTGACCAGCTTCGGGCAGACCGAGACGACCGCGCTGGTGACGGTCAACTATCCCGACAGCGATTTCGAGACGATCGCCCGGACGGTCGGCGTGCCGCTGCCCGGCGTCGAGGTGCGGATCGCCGAGGAGAGCGGCGAGCTGCTGGTGCGCGGCCCCAACGTCATGCGGGGCTATTTCGAGGACCCCGAGCAGACCGCCGCGACGATCGACGCCGAGGGCTGGCTCCACACCGGCGACGTCGCCTGCCTGAACGCGGACGGCACGGTCCGCATTCTCGACCGGCTCAAGGACGTCGTCATCGTCGGCGGGTTCAACGCCTATCCGGCCGAGATCGAGCATGTCCTGCGCGCGCATCCGGCGGTCGCCGACGTCTGCGTGATCGGCTGGCCCGACGATCGGATGGGCGAGGTCTGCGCCGCCTGCGTGATCCCGCGCCCCGGCGCCGCGCTGTCGCTCGCCGAGCTGACCGCCTGGAGCCGCGAGCGGATGGCCAATTACAAGGTGCCGCGCCACCTGTTCCTGGTCGAGGACTTCCCTCGCACGCCGCTGGGCAAGATCCAGAAATTCGTGCTGCGCGATCAGCTCGGGGATGCCGTCCCGGCCTGAGCGGCCATGCGATAGGCGCGCGGCGAGCAGCCGCTGCTCTTGCGGAACAGGTCGCGGAAGAAGCCGACGTCGCGATAGCCGACCAGATGCGCGATCTGCTCGATCGAGAAGCGCGTCCGGTGCAGCATCGAGCGGGCGGCGTCGAGCCGCGCCTCGCGCAGGTAGCGCGCCGGGCTGATCCCCATCGACCGCTCGAACCGGCGCGCCAGGGTGCGCGCGCTGACGTGGAACTGCGCCGCCACCGCATTGGTGTCGATCGCGTCGTGCATATGGGCGATGATCCAGGCGCGCGCCTCGGCGATCAGCAGATCCTGGTTGCTGCGCATCGGCAGCAGCGCATTGTCGGGCACCGCCGTCTCGGGCAGGCCGCAGGCGCGGCGATAGCGCTCGGCCAGGCCGTGCGAATGGAAGCGCCGCGTCATCGCCACCACCAGCGCGAACACCGAGGACGGCTCGGCGGCGGTCAGCACCCGGTCATGTTCCGCGATCGCCCCGACATGGGCGAGCCGGATGTCCGGATGACGCTGCCGCGCGAGCCGGGCGTGGCGTGGCGGGATCGAGGCCGGGCCGCCGTCGAGCAGCCCCGCCGCCGCCAGCGCCAGCACGCCCGAGCCGAGCCCCACCACCCAGGCGCCGCGATCATGGTGCCAGCGCAACCATTCGCTCAGCCGCGCATCGCCCCATTCGTCGCCGGTCGCGGGGTCCTCGCCGGCCGCCACATAGACCAGGTCGTAGCGCTCGCCCCCCGGCCGGAAGGCGATCGGCCGGCTCTCCGACAGCGGCGCCTCGCCGAGCCGCGCGTCGTGGAGCAGGTCGAGGCGCAGCGGCTGCATCCCGGCCTGCCCGTCGAGTTCGCTCGCGAGCCGCTCCGACAGCCGGGCGAGGTCGCGCAGCGGCGCCAGGCTGGCGCGCTGGGTGTCGGGATCGCACAGCATGGCGATGCGGAGGAGATCGGCGGAGCTTGTCACTTCTGCCTATGATAATGTCCTGAATGCTGCTGGTCGAGAGCCGTCGGCCGCGCGATCCTCAACCCATATCAGGAGAGGACCATGGCGATCAGCGTCGAGGAACGGGAAAAGCTGCGCGCGGCGTGGAACGGCCATTGCGACGCGCTCAAGCAGGTCGCGTCGGAGGCGATCGACGGCGCGCTCGGCGATCCGGCCGACGGCGGCGAGCTGGCCGAATTGCTGCGCTCGATCGCGCGGCTCGCCGCGATGAGCCTGCAGCACCGGCTCGATTTCAACGACCCCGATTTCCCGCTGTTCCTGCGGCAGATGGACGATCGCTACCGCTATGGCGGGCCCGACAACAACATCGCCTATTTCATGGCCGCGCTGCGCGGCGACGCGACCTATCGGCTGCGCGGCAACAATGGCGGCGACGGGCGCAGCGTCAATATCGGCCGGCTGTGGCACGATAATATCGCGACCGCCGCCAATGGCGATTTCGAGGTGGTCGTCTCGGCCGAGGAGCAACCCGGCAACTGGACGCCGATCGCCCCGGGCCTGACCGGCGACACCGGCATACCCGATCAATATCCCACCGCCGGCAACGGCATCACCGTGCGCCGCTACGACTGGGACTGGGATCGCGACCTGCCGCCGGGCTGGCTGACCATCGAACGGATCGACCCCGGCGCGCCGGCCTATCCGCCTGCCCTGTCGCCGGACCGGCTGGCCGACCAGATCGCCAACGCCACCCGCCTGTTCCTGGCCGCCGCCCGCTGGTGGAACCAGCGCGCCGCCAATGTCCGCGCCGACAATCCGCCCAACGCCATCACCCCGCCGAGCACCGAGCCGCCCGGGGTCCGCGACTTCAAGCCGCCGATGACCGGCGGCAAGGCCTGGCTCTATTACGGCATCATCTGCCTCGACCTCGCCGAGGACGAGGCGATCCTGATCGAGACCGACCTGCCCGACGGGCCCTATTGGAGCTTCACCCTCTACAATATGTGGTGGGAAGCGCCCGACATCATGAACCGGCAGACCTCGCTCAACGCCCGCCAGGCGCATGTCGACGGCGACGGCAAGGCGCGCTTCGTGATCTCGGCGCGCGATCCGGGGGTGCCCAACTGGCTCGACACCGGCGGCGCGCGACGCGGCTTCCTCCATTATCGCTGGTTCCGCCCCGACCAGACGATCCCGACGCCGGTCTCGCGCCTGCTGAAGGTCGACGCCGTTCGCGCCGCCCTGCCCGCCGATCATCCGGCGGTCGACGCCGACGCCCGCCGCGCGACGCTGTCGAAGCGCCGCGAGCAGCTCGCCCGGCGGTTCCAGCGATGAGCGGCTTCGATCCGACCGACGCCGACGCGCTGCACGAGGAAGCGATCGCGCGCACCGGCCGCTCCGATTTCGGCGACGACGGCTATCGCGAGGGGCTCGGCGTCCTGATCGACGCGATCAGAGCCAGCCCGCGCCACGATCGGATCGCCCCGCGCTTCGGCGCGATGGCGGTCAACCTGCTGGTCGGCCGCCTCGCCTCGCAGGCCGGGTGGAACGCGCATCCCGAGCTGCTCGACGATCCGGTGCCCGCGCCGCTGATCATCACCGGACTGCCGCGCAGCGGCACGACGATCCTCCACTTCCTGATGTCGGTCGATCCGCAGTTCCAGTGGACGCCGCGCTGGGTCGGCGAGGCGCCGCTGATCCGCCCGCCCCGCGAGGAATGGGAGAGCCATCCCCAATATCGCCAGGTCCACGACCGGCTGGAGGCGACCTTCGCCGCCAATCCGGGCCTGCGCGCCGCGCACGACATGGGCGCGGCGCTGGCCGACGAGTGCATCACCGTCATGAGCCAGAGCTTCATGACCAACACATTCAACTCGACGCTGCCGCTGCCCGACTATCGCCGCTGGTGGTACGAGGCCGACGAGGAGCCCTCCTACCGGCGCTACAAGGACAATCTGCGGCTGATGGGCGCGCGGGCGCGCGACCGCACCTGGCTGCTCAAGAATCCGTCGCACAGCTACGGCATGGACGCGATGCTGCGCGTCTTTCCCGACGCACGGGTGGTGGTGCTCCATCGCAACCCGGTCGAGACGATCGCGTCGGGCGCGAGCCTGATCTGGCGCAACGGCCAGTTGTTCGAGAAGGCGGAGACCGGCCCGATCCGGCTCGACATCTTCGCCCGCGCGGTCGAGCGGATGCGCGAGGCGCGCGAGCGGCATCCCGGCGCGGCGGTGCTCGACGTCCATTATCGCGACCTGATCGCCGACAAGCTGGGCACGGTGCGCCGCATCTACCGCCATTTCGGCCTGACGCTGAGCGCCGAGGCCGAGGCGGCGATGCAGGCGTTCATCGGCGACAACCCGCAGGGCAAGCACGGCCGGCACGATTATTCGTCGGGCGAGTTCGGCATCACCGACGATCAGGTCCGCGATCGCTTCGCCGATTACATCGCGCGCCACGACCTCGCATGACGGAGAACGAGACCATGAAATTCGAGGGCGATTTCTACCAGATCGGCGTCGTCGTCCGCGACATCGACGCGGGCATGGAGCAGTATCGCCGCCTGCTCGGCCTCGGCCCCTTCTGGCGGCTCGATACCGATTATGAGGGGCGCTACCGCGACTGGCGCGGCCGCTTCGCCAACCGCAACGCCTTCACCCGATGGGGCGACGTCTATCTCGAGATGATCGAGCCGGTGATCGGCGAAGGCAATGCGAAGGAATGGCTGGAGACGCGCGGCGAAGGCATCTTCCACCTCGGCTATGCGGTCGACGATCTCGGCCAGCGGCCCGGCGGCGTCGAATGCGTGTTCGAGAGCTGGGGCGCGACGATGCCCAATGGCGACGCCGCGGTGGTCCACCTCGATACGGTCGCGCAGCTCGGCTATTTCGTCGAGCTGTCCGACCGAGCGCTCGTCGCCAAGCTCAACGCGCGCATCGACCAGCATATGATCGAGCAGGGAGCGTCGGCATGAACCGCCGCTTCGAGGGCAAGGTCGCGATCGTCACCGGCGCCGGCGCCGGGATCGGCCGCGCCTGCATGGCGCGGCTCGCGAGCGAAGGCGCGATCGTGGTCGGCACCGACGTCAACCAGGCCAAGCTCGACGACGCCGTCGCGGCGGCCGGCGCCAACGCCCATGGCATGATCTGCGACGTCGCCGACCAGGCGGCGATCGACGCCATGGTGGCAGATGTCGTCGCGCGCTTCGGCGGGGTCCACGTGCTGATCAACAATGCCGGGATCGGCAATCCCCGGCGGCTCCGACTCCACGAGCAGCCGCCAGAGGACTGGGACAAGGTGATGGGGGTCAATGTGCGCGGCGTCTACCTAATGCAGCGCGCGGTGATCCCGCACATGCTGCGCCAGGGCGGCGGATCGATCGTCAACATGGCCTCGACCGGCAGCTTCCGCGCGACCGCGCTGTCGAGCCCCTACATCACCTCCAAGGGCGCGGTGCTGATGATGACCCGCGCCGCCGCCGCCGACTATGCCCGCGACAATATCCGCATCAACGCGGTCTGCCCCGGCACCACCAACACCGACATCCTTGCCAACAGCAGCGCCGAGATGATCGAGATGCTCGTCGCCCGTTCGCCGCAGGCGCGGCTGGGCGAGCCCGAGGAGGTCGCCGCGCTGGTCGCCTTCCTCGCCTCGGACGAGGCGCCGCACATCCATGGCGGCGCCTATCTGATCGACGGCGGCCGCAGCGCGGTCTGAGGAGGCGAGCATGCCCGAACCCCTGAGCTATCACGACCGCCTCGCCGGCCAGGCCGCCATCGTCACCGGCGCCGGCGCGCCCGGCGAGGAGATGGGCAATGGCCGCGCCATCGCGCTGCTGTTCGCGCGCGAAGGCGCCCGGGTCTGCGTCGTCACCCGCGACCGCGCCAATGCCGAGCGCACCGTGGCGATGATCGAGGCGTCGGGCGGCGAAGCCGTCGCCTGCACGGGCGACGTCACCCGCGCGGAGGATTGCGAGCGGATCGTCGCCGAGGCGCTCGCCGCCTTCGGCACCCTCGACATATTGGTCAACAATGTCGGCCGTGGCTTCGGCGGACCGAAGCTCGCCGACATCGACGACGCGACCTGGCGGGAGATCGTCGACGTCAACCTGACCGGCGCCTTCCACATGTGCCGGGCGGCGATGCCGGCGCTGGCCGAGGGGCGCGGCAAGGCGATCGTCAACATCTCCTCGACCGCCGGCCAGCGCGCGCACGGATCGCTCGGCTACGGCCCCGCCAAGGCCGCGCTCGACGCCTTCACCCGCGAGATCGCGACCGTCTACGGCCGCCAGGGCATCCGCGCCAACATCGTCTCCCCCGGCCATCTCCACACGCCGCACGTCGCCAACAACCCGCAGCTCGCCCCGCTGCGCGAGAAGCGCCGCAAGGTCGGCCCGCTCGGCATCGAGGGCGACGCCTGGGACGTCGCGGCGGCGACATTGTTCCTCGCCTCGCCGGAGGCGCGGCTGATCACCGGCGTCCTGCTGCCGGTCGACGCCGGCGTCAGCCAGATCGCGGGGATGACCGGCCACAGCCTGATCGAGAGCCCCTAAGGCAGCAATTCCTTCAACTCGTGATCCAGCGCCGCCTGCGAGAAGCGGGCGGCATAGGCGGTGTTCACGGACTCGGTCTGGAACCGCACCTCGTTGGTCAGGAAGATGAACAGCCCCCAGGCGATCGAGCGGCGATAGTCGAGCCACGCCGCCTCGGCGTCGAGCGCGACGCCATGGCGGGCCATCGCCCGGAGATAGCGATCGAGCAGCGGCCGCTCCCATTCCGCCCGGTCGGCGAGGTCGGCGGCGCAGACGATGTGGTAGGACACCTCATGATGCCAGGCGGTGCGCGCCACCTGCGCGTCGAAGAAGCCCGGCGTGCCGTCCTCGGCGACGTAGAGATTGCCGAGATGGGTGTCGCCGTGGATCAGGCATCGCGGCTGGGCATGCTGGATCTCGCCGATCCGCAGCAGCGCGCGCTCCATCCAGGCGCGGTCGTGGAAGCGCCGGGAGACCGCCGCGCCGCGCGGCGAGGCCATGTAGTGCGCCCAGACGTCGGCGACGAGATAGCGGCGCATATAGTCGAGGCCCCAGCTTTCGAACCGGCTGTGGATGTCCGACCACGACCCGCCCGGCTCGAAGCGCGGCGATTGCCAGGTCGCGGCGTGATAGCCGGCCATCACCTCGAGCCGGCGGGCGATCGGCTCGAAATCCTGGGGCTGGAGCGGATCGCAGAAGGCCAGCCCATCGCGGCGCAGGTCCTCCATGATCACGATCGACTGGTGCGACGCCGGGTCCGATCCGGCGAACCAGCAGCGCGGCGACGGCATCGGCACGTGCGGCTGGATGTCGGCGTAGAAGCGCGCCTCATTGGCGTACATCGCCGCCATCCGGGGGCTGTGCTCCTCGAAGCCGCCCTTGACGATCAGCGTGGCGGGCAACGCCGCCCCCTGCCCGTCATGCCCGTCGACGCGGACCCTGATCTTGGTCGATGTCCCCCAAACGATGTCGACGATGTCGGCCGCGGCCACCACCGCGCCGGGCGTGGTCTGCCCCAGCGCGCGGCTCAACCAGCCGGCGTCGACCTGTTCGGGCGACAGCGGCAGCGGCAGGGCCGGCCGATGGACGATCTCAACCATGCTGTCCTCCCCACAAAAGAAAGCAGGCCAAAAGAAAACAGGGACGCACATGGTGCGCCCCTGCTGAGGTTCGGCCTTGCGGACCGAGGGGTTAGAATTTGTAGCCCAGCTCGACGCCATACATCCGCGGCTCGCCATAGACGCTCGACGAGAAGCCGAGGCCTTCGGCGACCAGGCCGAGGACGCCGATGCGGTAGACCTCGTTGGTCGCGTTGTTGACGAAGAACGCGATCGAGGCCTTCGATCCGCCGATGTCGTTGAGTTCGGCGCGCAGGTTGACCAGCGCGAAGGCCGGCTGGACGCCGCTCACCTCGAAATCGTCGAGATAGTTCTTGCTGCGCCAGGTGAAGTTGCCGATCAGGTTGAGCTGGCCGACATCCTCCGAGATCGGCGGCGAGACGGTCGCCGTGAAGCCCGCCTGGTTCTTCGGCGTGCCGCGCTGCGCGATCTCCGGCCCGATCGCCGATACCGCCGCGCCGCGCAGGATCTTCACCTTGGTGTAGGAGTAGAAGCCGGTCAGCGAGAAGTTCGGCACGCTCAGCGTCGCCTCGAACTCGCCGCCGCTGTTGCGCTGCTTGGCGGTGTTGTCGATGACCGTGAAGACGTTGCCGTTGACGAAGGTCGCGCGCTGCTTCTGCACGTCCGAGCCGTCCTGCCGGAAGATCGCCGTGCTGGTCGTCAGGCGGCCCGACGAGCCGATCCGCGTGCTGGTCTTCAGGCCGATCTCATATTCGTCGACGAACTCGGGCAGGAACGGCGCGAGGGTGACGTAGCTGGTCGCGCGGGTCGAGAAGCCGCCGGCGCGGAAGCCGTGCCGGTAGGAGGCGTAGGCGGTGACGTTCGCCGACGGCTCATATTGGACGGTCGCGTCGTAGGTCCATTCCTTGAACGACTTCTGGTTGGTGAACGAGCACTGGTCGAACGGCACCGTCTGGGTGCCGGCGGTCGCCGCGTCGATATCGAACGAGCAGACGCCCGTGCCGCCGGCCGGATTGGTCCGGAACGGCAGCGACGGCGAAACGGTGATCTTGCGCTTGTCGTAATTGTAGCGGAGGCCGCCCGACAGGCTGAGCTGATCGGTCGCGTGGAACGTGCCGGCCAGGAAGGCCGCAGCCGTCCGCGAATAGCCGACGCCGGGGTTGGCGGTGACGAACTGGGTCGCGGACGCGGTGCGCGGGTTCTGGCCGGCGCCGACGATGTTGAGCTCGGGCAGCGTGTTGGCCAGCGAGCCGTCCTTGCCCTTCTCCTCGAAATAATAGAGGCCGGCGATATAATCGAGCTTCCGGTCGAAGGCCTTGCCCTGGATCTGGAACTCCTCGCTGATGTTGCGGCTGCGAGCATATTGATAAGGCGTGATCAGGAAGGCGGGAATGCCGTCATAATCCTGCACCTGGTCGCGCTGGAGGCGGCGATAGCCGAAGATGTTCTTCAGCGTGATCGTGTCGCTCAGCTCCCAGGTCGTCTTGTTGGTGATGCCCCAGTTCTTGATGTTCTCGTAGGGCTTGCCGAAGACGTCGAGATTGCCGCCCTCGCCCGCACCCATGTCGAGGGTGAAGTGCTTCTTGTAGAACATGTCGCGGGCGGCGGCATATTGCGCCGGGATGTTGGCGGTGATCAGGCCTGCCGCGCGCAGCCCTTCATAGTTGGAGATGACCGACGGCAGGCGCAGGTCGGTGATGAACGCGGCGGTGCCGTGCTCCTTCGACTTGTACCAGTCGCCGACGGTCAGCGTCTCCAGCCCCTCGATCGGCTTCCACAGCGTGGAGACGCGGAAGGTGTTGAAATCCTGGTTGTCGTAATCGCGGCCGGTGGTCACCTCATGGGCCCAGCCGTCGCGCTTGCGGGTCTTGCCGGCGACGCGGATCGCGAAATTGTCGCCGACCGGGATGTTCACCATCCCGTAGAGGTCCTTCATGTCGTAATTGCCGTACTGGCCGCGGACCTCGCCGCTGAACGAGCCGAGTTCGGGATGGGCCGGCTCGACGAGCACGGCGCCGCCGGTCATGTTGCGGCCGAACAGCGTGCCCTGGACGCCCTTGAGCACCTGGACCGACTGGAGGTCGAAGAAGGTCTTGCCGAAGCCATAGGGGCGCGGCTGGACGACTTCGGCGAAATAGGTGCCGACCGGCGGATCGGTGAAGAGCTGGGTCTCCTGCGTGCGCTGGCCGCGCAGCGCGAAGGCCACGGTATTGCGCTGGCTCTGCGCGCTGGTGATCGACAGCGACGGCGTCGCATATTGCAGCGACTGGGCGTCGGTGACGCCCTGGCGGCGGAGCTGCTCGCCCGACAGGGCCGAGACCGAGATCGGCACGTCCTGGATCGATTCCTCACGGCGACGGGCGGTGACGACGATGTCGCCGGCGGCGACGTCAGCGGCTTCGGCCGCCTGCGGCGGAACGGCGGTCTGGGCCATGCCCATGCTCGGCAGCGCGTTCAGCGCGAAAGCGCATCCCGACAGAAAAATGGTGCGACAGCGCATGCTTCCTCCCCAATATCTCAATGGCTAGGTTGGTTACGGTGATCCCCGGGGCCGTTGTCCGGCCTCACCCGATCCTGATATCCGGTTCGTGCCCCGCCCCATAGAGCCCGGCCGGTAAGGAAGGCGCCTCATCGTCTATCTGATATATGCCGAAGGCTGGCCGACGGGCGCTTCGCCGGTTGTCGCGGGGATGCGGCAACGATCCCGCGCCGCCCTCCGACGCGCGCCGGCCATGCCGCCTCCGGAGCGCGAATGGCTTGACCGCGCAGGGCGTTCGGCGCACCCCGACGGCATGGCCGGCCACCCTTCCCGCTCCTATAAATCCACGCCGATGGCGATCATCGAAGCCGCCGAGCGGCTGTTCGGCAGCTACGGCATCGAGGCGGTGTCGCTGCGCCAGATCGGGCTGGAGGCGAACGTCGCCAACAAGTCGGCGGTGAATTATCATTTCGGCGACAGGGCCGAGCTGATCCGGGCGATCTGGCAGCACCGCCTGCCGACGCTCGAAGCGCGCCGGAAAATGCTGCTGCGTCAAATGCATGAACGCGGCGAGACCCGCGATCCCCATGCCGTGGCGCGGCTGCTGGTGCAGCCCAATTACGAGCTGCTCGATGCCCAGGGCGTCCACCGCTACACCGCCTTCTTCCGCCATGCGCTGCGCTGGCGCCAGGGGCAGGAGCTGCGCGCGCGCGAGATGGGGACGACCCCCGCCAGCCTGGAGGCGATCAGCCTGCTCAAGGACCTCGCCGGGGATATCCCCGAGGACCTGCTGATGCATCGCCTCCGCTATGCCTGCTGCTCGCTGTTCGACATGATCTTCGATCGCGACTGCGACGTCGCCGAAGGCCGGCCGGTGATGCCCGAGGACGCCTTCCTGGCGGAGGGCATCGACATGATCGTGGCGCTCTGCCTGCGACCCGCGCGGCATCCTCGACCTGTCTGATCAGAAATGTGATGACTGGCTTGCCCCGAGCGGCGGGCTCAGTTGACGCCCTTCACCTGGCCGCCGTCGACCCGGATATTGGCGCCGGTGACGAAGCCCGAGCGCGGGCTCGCGATCGTGCAGATCGCGAAGGCGATGTCCTCCGGCGTTCCGATCGCCACGGCTCCGACGCTGCCGCCGTCGCCCTGGTCGGCGCTCCAGGCGGCATTGGCGCCGCGTCCGGCGAAGGCGCGCTCGACCGCCGGGGTGAGGGTGCGGCCCGGCGACACCGTGTTGGCGGTGACGCCGCTGCCGGCCAGCGTCCGCGCCAGCGCGACGCTCATATTGTTGATCGCCGCCTTGGCCGCCGCATAGTCGGGTAGCACCGGCACCGGCTGCGCCCCGCTGGCGCTGCCGACCTGGATCAGCCGCCCCCAGCCGCGCGTCTTCATCATTGGCAGGAAGGCGCGGATCAGCCGCACCGCCGCGACGACGTTCTTCTGGTAGCTGGCGAGCCAGGTCGCGTCGCCGATCTCCTCCCAGGGCTGCGGGCTCGCCGCCGAGCCGCCGGCATTGTTGACGAGGATGTCGGGCCCCTCGGGCCAGATCGCCCGCACCGCGGCGATGACGCCATCGGCGCCGTCCGGCGTGGCGAGATCGCCGAGCGCGACATGGGCGGTGCCGCCCCCATCCCTGATCCCGGCCGCGACCGCTTCGGCGCGCGCCGCGTCGCGGCCATGGACGACCACCGCGCAGCCCTCCTCGGCGAGCATGCGCGCCGTCGCCGCGCCGATGCCCGAGCTGCTGCCCGTCACCAGCGCGCGCTTGCCCGTCAGACCCAGGTCCATCGATCCTCCCCTTCCGTTCAGCGCCCCTCGAAGCGCGGCGGGCGCTTCTCGACGAAGGCGGCGGTCGCCTCCGCATAGTCCTGCGTCATCGTCGCGAGGATCTGGGTGCGGTTCTCCGCCCCGATCGCCGCATCGAACGAGGCGTCCAGATTCTCCCACATCAGCTTCTTGCTGTGCGCGACCGAATAGGGGCTGTTGGCGAGCACCGCGCGCGCATAGCCGATCGCCTCGTCGACCAGCGCCGCCGGCTCGGCCAGCCGCAGCACCAGCCCGATCCGCTCGGCCTCCTCGGCTTCGATCGGCCGGCCGGTGAGCAATATGTCGAAGGCGCGCGGGATGCCGATCATGCGCGGCAGCAGATAGCTGATCCCGCTCTCCCCCGCCGACAGGCCGATCCGCACCGCCGCGACCAGGAAGCGCGCCGAGGGCGTGGCGATGCGGACGTCGGCGCTCAGCGCGATCGCCATGCCCGCACCCACCGCCGGACCGTTTACCGCCGCGATCACCAGTTGCGGCATCGATCGCAGCCGCTTGCCCATGCCGGCGAACTGCTCCTGCCAGAACAGCTTCTCGATGACGCCGCTCGCCCGGTCGCCCTTGCGCGCATTGGCGGCGGCGAGGTCCTGCCCCGAGCAGAAGCCGCGCCCCGCGCCGGTCAGGATCACCGCGCGGCAGCCGGGGTCGGCGGCGATGCCGTCAAGCGTGGCGTTGAGGGCGGCGACCGCCTCGCGAGTCAGCGCGTTGAGCCGTTCCGGGCGGTTGATCGTCACCACCGCGATGCCTTCGTCGCGGCGCTCGACCAGGATGTCCGACATGCCTCTCTCCTCCGCCGGCGATCGTGGTGAGGGCCCGGACGGGTGGCAATGGGCCGGGCGGGATGTACACATATGCGTAGGGGCTGGCGCTGCGCCGTCATTCGGTTTGCGCGCGTCGCGTCGCGGGCGCAGGACTGCTCGCTACGAAGCAGGAGAGCGGATGTGCGTGCTGACCGGACGGCAATGGGCGAAGCGCATGACGGCCGATCGCATGGCGCGATGGTCGTCCACGAATGGCGCCAGGCCTGGCGGCCCGGCCTCGCCGCGCTGATCGGCGGGTCGATCAGCTATTCGCTCTATGCCGCCGTCTCCAGCCTGTTCGTCGAGCCGCTCCAGGCCCAGTTCGGCTGGTCGCGCGGGCAGATCGCGCTGGTCCACAGCTTCGGCCTGGTCACCGCCTTCGCCGCACCCGTGGTCGGCGCGCTCACCGATCGCTACGGCGTGCGCCCGGTGCTGTCGACCGGACTGGTCCTCACCGCGATCGGCTATGCGCTGCTCGCCCTGATGCGCGGATCGCTCGATTATTATTACGCGGCCTATTTCTTCTTCTCGCTGGTCGGCATGTCGACCACCGGCATCACCTTCACCCGCATCCTGAGCGGCGCCTTCCACCATACGCGCGGCACCGCGCTGGCGATCGGCCGATCGGGGCTCGCCGTCGCCGGCGCGCTGGTGCCGATGGCGCTGTTCCCGGTGATCGGCCATTACGGCACGGCGGGCGGCTATCTGCTGCTCGGCGGGCTTGTGCTGATGCTGGCGCTGCCGCTGGTCTGGTTCTGGGTGCCGGCCAAGGCGCAGGAACGGATCGGCGCGGCCGCCGCCCATGGCCTGGCGGACAGCTGGCGGGTGCTGCTCGCCCAGCCCAAGGTCCGCATCCTCACCGCCGCGGCGGTGCTCAACTATGTGCCGGTCGTCTCGCTGATGTCGCAGATGAAGCCGCTCGCCGTCTCCAAGGGGCTGGAAGCGTCGATGGCGGTGGCGGCGGTCTCCACCCTCGGCCTCGCCGCGGCGGCGGGGGCGCTGCTCAGCGGGCTGCTGGTCGATCGCTTCTGGGCGCCCGCCGTCGCCTTCGTGCTCAACGCCTTGCCGGCAGTCGGCTGCCTGTTCCTGCTGCAGGACCATGTGCCGCCGGTGATGTTCTACGGCGCGATCCTGCTGATCGGCCTCGGCCAGGGGGCGGAGATCGACATCGTCGCCTTCATGATCGCCCGCTATTTCGGGCTGCGCAGCTATGCCTCGATCTACGGCGTCTCGACCCTCGGCATCGCGCTCGGCGTGGCGTTCGGGGCCAGCATGATCGGCAAGGGCTACGACATGTTCGGCAATTACAACTTCGCGCTGATGGCCGCCTCGGCCTCCTTCGCCCTCGCCGCCTGCTGCTACCTCGCCATGGGCCGCTATCCGGAACGCCAGCCGGACTGACCGGCCTCTCTATGAGCAGAGCGCCGGCATCCCCTTGGTGCTGATGCGGTGGAGCAGCCGGCGCTTGCCGGCCTCGTTCGAATATTCGATCGGGCTGGCGCAGTGGACGGTGCCGAAATTGTCCCACAGCACGATGTCGCCGGGCCTGGCCTTGTAGCTGATGCGATAGGCGGGCTTGGCGACATGCTCGCGCAGCTCGCGGATCAGCGCGGTCGCCTCGGCATCGTCCATCCCGTCGATCGCATAGGCGGTGCCCGAGGTGAAGATGCCCTTCCGGCCCGTCACGGGGTGGACCATCACCAGCGGATGGCTCGGCGCGTCGGTCTTGCGCGGGGGCCGGTTGGGATCGGGCCGCGTCTCCCCCTCGATCCAGGGCGCGCGGCCCAGCTCGTGGCGCGCGACCAGCCCGTCGATCCGCGCCCTGGTCGCCTCGGGCAGGTCGGCATAGGCGGCGCTGGTGCTGGCGAAATGGGTCTCGCCGCCCTGGTCGGGGGCCTCCTTGCCGAACAACATGGTGACGCAGCCCGGCACGCTCTCATAGCTGCTGTCCGAATGCCAGTGGACCGCGCCGTCGCGCATCGCCGCCGGGGTCGCCGGATCGTTGTTGATGCGGATGATCGCCGGGAAATCGGCGTTGCGATGCTCGGGGATGAAGAAGTCGAGCGGCGTGCCGAAGAAGGAGGCGAAGCGGACATAGGCCGCGTCGTCGATCGTCTGGCCGGGGATCACCACCACGCCGCGATCGAACAGCAGCGCCAGCAGCCGGCGCATCGTCGGCTCGCTCATGTCCCGCGACAGGTCGAGTCCCTCGACGACCGACCCGATCGCCGGGGCCAGCGGAGTGTCCGTGAACGCCATGCCCTGCTCTCCCTCCATCGTTATGCTTCCGGCGGTAATTGGCGCAGCAGGCATTCCTGTGTGGTCGACGCCACCAGTCGTCCCTCCCGATCGAAGATCCGCCCCTGCGCGAAGCCCAGGCCGTCGGCGGCAGCGGGGCTGTGCGTGTGATGGAGCAACCACTCGTCGCAGCGCACCGGACGGTGGAACCACAGGCCGTGGTCGAGGCTGGAGATCAGCAACGAGCTGCTATTGGTGGGAAAGCCGTGCGGCGTCGCCGACACCCCCGCCAGCCAATAGTCGCTGGCATAGGCGAGCAGGCAGGCCTGTTCGCGCGGATCGTCGATCGCCGCCGCGCCGGGCAGGCGGAACCAGAAGTCGCGCATCGGCTCCCGTGGCCGCTCGTAGAAATAGGCTTCGGGCGCGATCGCGCGCATCTCGATCGGCAGCGCGCCGGAGAAGTTGCGGATCGCCGCGAAATCGAGCCGGTCGCCATTGTCGCGCACGAACTGCTGGAGGGTCGCGACCTCCTCCGGCGGCGGCACGTCGGGCATCTCCGCCGCCTGGTGGACGAAGCCGTCCTCGGGCGCGTGGAACTGGCAGAGCAGCGTGAACACCGCTCGCCCCTCCTGCACCGCCGTCACCTGGCGATGGGCGAAGCGCCGGCTGTCGCGCAGCCGCGCGACCCGATATTCGATCGGCAGCGAGACCTGCGCCGGTGCCAGGAAATAGCCGTGCAGCGAAGTCGGCGGCATCGCCGCGACGGTGCGCACCGCGCTCAGCAGCGCCTGCGCGACCAGACGGCCGCCGAACACGGTGCCGATATGGTTGACGCCGCCCGCGCCGCCGATGAAGCGATCCCCGCCCGCCGGCTCGATCGCCAGTATCTCGCCGGCCGAAACGCGCATCGCCGCGTCGCCGGCCTGCCCGGTCCCGCCGTCAGCCATGGGCCGCGCGCTGCGCCGCGAGCACCGTGTCCATCTCGTCGAGCCCGCTCAACGGCACCGCATAGCGGCTGCGATCGTCGATCTCGCCGATATGGGCGAGGATGTCGTCGCAGCTCGGCGCGTCGGGGCCCGGCGCGTACCAGCCCTCGGTCAGCCCCATGAACAGCCGCGAATATTTGCCGCCCAGCACCGAATACATGTTCTGCGATCCGTCGCACTGGCGGCTCGCCATGTAGCAGGCCAGCGCCGCGACGAACTCGGGCTTCATCGCGTCGGCGAAGTGGCGGGTCCGCTCCCCCGCCGCCTTGAGGAAATCGATGTCGGGCCGCTCGGCCAGCGGCGTGCCGCCGAGCCGCCCGCCCTGCGCGTTGGGGAACAGCGTGTTGACCGCGATACCGGCGGGCGCCTCCTGCGCGATCACGTTCATCAACCCGATCATCGCCGTCTTGGCCGATCCGTAATTGGCGCGCATCGGGTTGCCGAACACCCCCGATTGCGAGCCGACCAGCACCAGCCGGCCATAGCCCTGCCTCACCATCTCGCGATAGGCGGGCTGGCAGACGTTGAACGCGCCCTTCACATGGACCGCGTAAACCGCCTCGACATCCTCCTCGGTCAGCGTGCCGAACGGCGCGTTGCGCTGGTTGCCGGCGTTGCTGATGACGATGTCGACCCGGCCGAAATGCCGGAGCGCGGTATCGACGATCGCCTGGCCGCCGGCCGCCGAGGCGACGCTGTCGTAATTCGCGACCGCCCTTGCGCCCGCCGCGCGCAGCTCGCGGACGATCGCGTCGGCATAGTCGGCCGACCCGCCCTCGCCGGTGGTGCTGCCGCCCAGGTCGTTGGCGACGACCGCCGCCCCGCGTCGCGCCAGCTCGCGGCAGAAGGCGCCGCCGAGCGCCCCGCCCGCGCCGGTCACCACCGCCACCTGCCCGCTGAAGTCGATCCGGTCCATGCGCTGTCCTCTCAGGGGTCGGCATAGTCGGCGCCGCGCGCCGCCGCCAATCCGCCCGCCCGCCCCCGGCCGCATGATCACATAGGCGATAGGCCATGGCCGGCGGGTTTTCCGTCGCGGCGGACTGGGCCAGTCTCGATCGGAAAGCGAGGGAGACGGTCATATGGCGAAGCCGCTCAAGGTGGGCATCATCAGCGCGAACTGGAGCCTCAAGGTCCATGGCGCGGCATGGCGCAGGATCGAGGGCGTCGAGGTCGCGGCGATCTGCACATCGCGCCGCGAGACCGCCGAGAAGGCCGCCGCCGACTTCGATATCCCCAAGGCCTATTGGAACCATGAGGAGATGTCGGCCGATCCCGATCTCGACATCATCGACGTCGGCACCCGCCCCTCCTTCCGCTTCCCGATGGTGATGGCCGCGCTCCGCAACGGCAAGCATGTCTATGACGCGCTGCCCTTCGCCACCTCGGTCGCCGATGCCGATGCGATGCGCGACGCGCAGAAGGCGGCGGGCGTGGTCGGCGTGGTCGACGCGCAGTTCCGCTGGTCGCCGCCCGCGCAGCAGATGAAGGCGATGATCGACGCGGGCTATATCGGAAAGCCTCTGGGCTTCCACGTCCAGCTGTTCCTGCCGCTGATCGTCGAGAACGACAAACCCTATTGCTACAGCGCCTGGTCGGGCAACACCGATCCCTATTACTGGCTGGCGGAGAAGAGCAGCGGCGGCAGCGGCTGGCGCAATTTCGCGACCCATTCGCTGCTGTTCCTCACCCACCTGATCGGCCCGGTCGAGGAGGCCACCGGCCTGCTCGCGACCGGGGTGCCCGAATGGTTCCTGCCCAATGGCGACGTGCTGCGCCCCGAGACCCACGACCTGGGCACCGCCACGCTGCGCATGGCGAACGGCGCGATCGGCAGCCTCCAGGCCGGCTGGTGCGTGCCCGACACCGAAGGCTGGCGGGTCGAGGTCTGGGGCGACCGCGGCCGGCTGCTGCTGAGCGACTCCAGCTTCGGCAACCTGCTCTCGGCCAGGCTCTACGCCGGCGACGCGCGGCTGATGCCCTATGGCGAGCGCGCCTGCGCCGAGGTCGAGATCGACCCCGCCTTCTACATGGTGCCGGGCACGACCGGCGGCGAGACCGGCCCGCGCCCGTTCGTGGCGATGGACTGGATGTTCGCCAACATGGCCGCCGCGATCCGATCGGGCCGCGAGGGATCGCCGAGCTTCACCGAAGCCGCCGCCGTCCACCGCGTGGTCGAAGCGGTCGAACGAGCCGACGCCGAACGCCGCTGGATCAGGATGGACGAGATGGGGTGACGGCGCGGGCGGGTCGAGGCCAGGCTTCTCTCCGCCCCATATCGTCATTCCCGCGAAAGCGGGAAGCCATGGACGGCGGCCCGCAAGAGACGGAATGGGCCGTAACCGTGGATTCCCGCTTTCGCGGGAATGACGAGAAGATAAGGGACAGCCCCTACGACGCGTGCGCCCCGCCGCCCGAAACCTCGATCCCGCGACCGGTGATCATCGCCGCCTCGTCGCTCGACAGGAACAGCACCGCCGCCGCGATCTCGGCGGGCTGGACGCAGCGGTGGATCATCTGGTGGTGGCTGGCGACCTCGGCCTGCTGCTCCAGCGTGAACATCGACGCGATCTGCGGCGTGGCGGTGAGGCCGGGGAGCACGCTGTTCACCCGGATATTGTCCGCCGCATAGGTGCAGCTCGCATAATGGCTGAGATGGATCACCCCGGCCTTGGCGGCCGAATAGGAGGGCGGCGCCGAGGGGGTGAAGATGCGGCCCGACATCGAGGCGGTGTTGACGATCGTCCCGCCGCCATTGGCCTTCATCACCGGTATCTCGTGCTTCATCGCCAGGAAGGTGCTGGTCAGCGAGATACCGACCGTCCAGTTCCAGTCGTCGAGGCTCAGCTCCTCCAGCGAACCGAGCTTCGCCGCGCCGACATTGTTGAAGGCGTGGCGCACCGGGCCGTGCGCGGCGCAGGCCGCCTCGACCATCGCCCTGACCGACGCCTCGTCGGTCGCGTCGGTCTCGACGAAGCGGGCGGTGCCTCCCTCGGCGACGATCGCGTCGCACACCGCGCGGCCCTTGTCGCCGTCGAGTTCGGCGATGGCGACGAGCGCGCCCTCGGCGGCGAAGGCGCGCGCGGTCGCCTCGCCGATGCCCGATCCGGCGCCGGTGACGATCACCGAACGGCCCTCGAAACGGCGGTTGCTGCTCATGCTGTGTCTCCTGTCGGAAGCGCCGTCAGCGCGGCGATGCGGTCTGCGGCCTCTTCGGCCCAGAAGGGATTCCAGGCCTCGAATTCCTGCGGCAAGGTCGGCGGATGCGGGTGCGCGGCCCAGCCGGTGAAGGGCGCGCTCGGGCGCTCCTGCCAGTCGGCGGCGTACCAGTGCTTCTCCTGCCGGCGGACGAAATACCAGGCGCCGTCGCGCCGTTCATAGCTGTCGAAATAGGCGATCGCCATGACGATCCACTGGCCCTCGGCCTCATGCTCGGCGCGGCAATAGACCACGCCACGGGCATGGTCGGCATCGTCGAACTCGACCCGGTGGCCGCAAATCTGGTGGATCGAGCGGTAGAAGGTCCGCACCGCCGGTTCGATGATCGAACGCAGCACCGCGCGGCCCGATCCGCGCCGCCCGCAATTCACGTCGGGGACGAACAGCCCGACCCAGGCGTCGAGGTCGCGCCCGTCGACCGCCAGCGCGTAGCGGATCGGAAGCTGCTGGATCGCCGCCTGCGATTCCAGCCGGTCGATCCGTTGCGCGATATCGGTCATGCCGCTCATGTCAGCCGCTCCAGGCTGGCGGGATCGAACGGCAGGAAGGGCTCGCCCGCCACCGCCTTGGTGAACCAGGCCGGATCGTTGAGGATCGCCCGGCCGACCGCGACCAGATCGAACTCGCCACGCTCGAACCGCTCGACCAGCAGCGACAGGTTGTTCACCGACTGCTGGCTGTCGTCGATATGTTTCGCATGGCCCCGCGCCTTGTCGAGCGCGACGCCGCCCACCGTCATCGACGCCTTGCCGGTGAGCTTCTTCGCCCAGCCGGCGAGGTTGAGGGTCGATCCCTCGAAGGTCGGCGTGTCGAAATAGCGCTGGCTGGCGTCGAACAGGTCGACCCCGGCATCGGCGAGCGGGCCGAGCAGCGCGCCGAGCGCGTCGGGCGTGTCGGCGAGCAGGGCCTGGTAGTTCTGCATCTTGAACTGCGAGAAGCGCAGCACGATCGGGCGGTCCTCGCCGATCTCGGCGCGGATGGCGCGGACCACCTCCGCCCCGAACGCCGCGCGGCGGGCCGGATCGCCGCCCCACCGGTCGTCGCGCCGGTTGGTGTAATCCCACAGGAAGGTGTCGATCAGATAGCCGTGCGCGCCATGGATCGCGATGCCGTCGGCGCCCAGCGCCACCGCGTTGCGCGCCGCCAGCGCATAGGCAGCGATCACGTCGGCGATGTCGCCATCGGTCATCGGCGGCACCGGCGCCAGGCTGGCGTCGCGGCCTTCGGGCCGGAAGGAGATCACCCCGTCGGCAGGGCCCCATATCCCCGACGGCCGCATCGGATTGCCGGTGCCGGGGCCGGCATATTCGACGTTCCACATCGGCCCCTGGTGCCAGAGCTGCGGCACGATCCGCCCGCCGGCCGCATGGACCTCCTCGATCACCTTGCGCCAGCCCTCCAGCACCTCGACCCCGTCGATGCGCGGGATGTCGGGATGGTCGGCGGCGGCATAATGCGGCAGCGCCACGCCCTCGGTCAGGATCAGGCCCAGGCCGGTCGCCGCGCGCCGGGCATAATAGCTCGCCACCTCCCCGGTCGGCACCCCGGCCGGCGACCGGTAGCGCGTCATCGGCGCCATCACGACGCGGTTGGGCAGTTCCAGCCCGCGCAGCGCGAAGGGCCGCAGCAGCGGTTCGATCGCGCTCATCTCATTGCCCCGTGAATTTGGGCCGGCGCTTCTCGAAGAAGGCCTTGCGCTTCTCTCCGGTGTCGCCGGTCGACTGACTCATGAAGATGGCGCGGTTCTCCATCTCGATCGCCGCCTCCAGGCTCGGCGCGTCGGCGTTCAACCACATCGAGCTCTTGGTCAGCGCGATGCCGATCGGGCTGTTGGCCATCACCGCGTCGGCGAGCGCCAGCGCCTCGTCCATCAGCCGCGCGTCGTCGATGCAGCGCAGCACCAGCCCGATCCGCTCCGCCTCCTCGGCCATCACCGCGCGGCCGGTCAGCATCAGCTCGGCCGCCCGCTGGGCGCCGACGAGGCGCGGCAGCATGTAGCTGAAGCCCAGTTCATGGCCGGTGCCGGCATTGTGGAAGGCATTGACGAACTTGGCCGATCGCGCGGCGACCGTCATGTCGGCGGCGAGCGCCAACGCATAGCCCGCCCCCGCCGCCGCGCCGTTGACCGCGCAGATCACCGGCTGCGGCAGCGCGCGCATCCGTAGCGGAATCTGGCCGAGCTTGTCCATGATCCGGCGCTGCCACTGCGCCTTGCCCAGCCCTTCGTCCACCCAGTCGGGCGCGCCGCCGGCGCGGGTGTCGTGCCCCGCGCAGAAAGCGCGGCCGGCGCCGGTCAGCAACACGACGCGCACGTCATGATCGTAGCGGATCGATTCCAGATGATCGATCAGCTCGCCATACATGGCGTAGCTCAACGAGTTGAGCGCGTCCGGACGGTTGAGCGTGAGGCGGCAGACGCCTTCGGCCGGGGTGTCCCGCAAGATGTCGCCCATGCGGCCTCCAATCCTATCCTCGGTTGTTCTCGGCCCAGCAATTGGACCAACCCCGCCGCAAAGGCGAGAGCCGCGGGCCTGCCGGAAAGCGCGCGCATCGGCATATCATGGTTGTGAACAGGCGGGCGGCGTCCCTTGCCATGGCGCCGGGCCGTGGCGAGGGATGATCGGGCAATTGCAGGTTGAGCCATGGCCAGACTACCCCTCGAGAATATCCGCGTCCTCGATCTCACCCGCGTGCTGGCGGGCCCGTTTGGATCGCAAGTGCTCGCCGACATGGGCGCCGACGTGATCAAGATCGAGCGGCCGGTGGTGGGCGACGACGCCCGCATCTTCGGCGAGCCCTATCTGCGCGACACCGAAGGCAACCGCACCCGCGAGAACGCCTTCTACATGTCGGTGAACCGCAACAAGCGGTCGGTGGCGCTCAACATCGCCTCCGCGCGCGGGCAGGCGCTGATCCGCGAGCTGGTCCTGTCGTGCGACGTGGTGATGGAGAATTACAAGGTCGGCGACCTCAAGCGCTACGGCCTCGACTATGAGAGCCTGAAGGCGATCAACCCGCGCATCGTCTACTGCTCGGTCACCGGCTACGGCCAGACCGGGCCGCTCGCCGCCAAGCCCGGCTATGACGCGGTGTTCCAGGGCGAATGCGGGCTGATGAGCGTCACCGGCGTGCCCGACGGCAAGCCCGGCGCCGGGCCGATGAAGGTCGGCCCCAGCATCATCGACCTGTTCACCGGCCTCAACGTCGCCAACGCGATCCTCGCCGCGCTCTATCATCGCGACGCCGCCGGCGGCGAAGGCCAGTATATCGACGTCGCCCTGCTCGACTGCGGCATCTCCGCCCTGTCGCACTATGCCCAGATCCACCTCACCTCGGGCGAGGTCCCGGTGCGGCGCGGCACCCAGGGCAATGGCGGCATGCCGACCAGCAAATTCGCGTGCAGCGACGGGGCGATCATGATCACTTCGGGCAACGACAAGCAATATGTCGCGCTGTGCGACGCGGTCGGCCATCCCGAGCTCGCCACCCATCCGCGCTTCCACACCAATGTGCTGCGCGTCCAGCATCGCGACGAGATCACCGAGGTGTTCGACGCGATCTTCGCCACCGACACGGTCGCCCACTGGCTGGAGAAGCTGGGCGCGGCCGGCATCCCCAGCGGCCCGATCAACGACCTGGAGCAGGTGTTCGACTATCCCCAGGCGCGGCACCGCGGCATGCGCGTCCGCGCGCCGCACCCGCTCAAGCCCGATCTCGACCTGATCCGCAGCCCGCTCAACTTCTCCGAGACGCCGATCACCGACTATCGCGCCCCGCCGATGCTGGGCGAGCATACCCGCGCCGTGCTGGCCGGGGAGCTGGGCCTGAGCGAGGCCGAGATCGACGCGCTCGGGGACGAAGGGGTGATTTGAGGCCGCGCCCCGCCGCCTCAATTCTCCGGGATCATCGCCCCGACCGCCGCCCAATAGTCGGGCGAGCCGTAGATATATTCGACATGATGGCCGAGCGTCGCGCGCGCGTCGGCGTAGAAATAGGTCATGCCGTTGGATTCGGAATCGATCGGGATCGCGAAGCCGCGCTCCCTCGCGGTCCGGTGCAGCGCCTCCAGCTCGGCGAGCGTGTCGACCCGCTGCGCGACATGGTGGAAGTGCAGCGGGCCCGGCCGGTCGAGCGGCTCGCGATAGAGGTCGGCCGCGCCGCCGAGCGGCTGGATCAGCTCGATCTCCAGCCCACCGGTCCGCCCGAGCGCGATATGGCAATGCGCCTCGGCGCCCGCCCGATCGACCGGAAAGCGGATGTCGCGCAGCTCCAGGAAGCGCTCGATGCCATGGCCGGCGCGCAGCGCCGCCAGCCCCGCGTCGAAGTCGGCGGTGACATAGGCGATCTGGTGGAACGTGCCGCCGAGCAGGTTGCGCATCTCCGTCTCCTTCACGATCAGGCGTAGCCGCGCCGGGCGCGATAGTCGGCGAAGCGCTCGCGCAGGCCGTCGGCGGTGAGGCCGAAATCCTCGGGCCGGTAGCGTGGCCCGGCAACGGCCGCACGGCGCGGATGGGCGTCGAGCCAGGCCTGCATCGCCGCCTCGGTCGACGCGTCGAGGGTCAGGCCGAAATGATCGTAGAGCCGCTTGACCGTGCCGAGCTGGTCCCGGGTGAAATCGCGGAACTCGATGTCGAAGAAGCGGTTGGCGCTGCCGGCGCGCACCCGCTCGGCGCGGTCGAGGGCCACCGCCCACATCTCCGCCTCGCGCCCGCCGATCGCCACCGGATCGGCGCGATCGCCCGAAAAGACGCGCTGCGCGGCGAGGATCAGGTTGCAGATCGACGGCATCGCCTCGACCGGATCGCGATGCGTCTGGACGATCATCGCGTCGGGGAAGACGTCCAGCACCTCGCCGAGCGAGAAGAGGTCGGTCGGGTTCTTGAGCAGCCAGCGGCGGTCGTCGCCCTTGCCGATCAGCCGCAGCACGTCGGCCAGCCAGCGATAGCTGTCGCGGTCGTCGCGGTCGCGATACCAGAGGTCGTAGCGCGGCACCGGCCACATCGACGGCCACATGTTGCTGGCGAAGCCGGTGGCGAGGATGAACAGCGATTCCTCGATGCCGTCCGCCGACATCATATGGTCGTCGAGCATCTCGGGGGCGCTCGCCACGAAGGCGGCGATCGAATCGGCGACGGCGCGATAGTGCGGATCGTCCTGCCACCGGTCGCGCGGCGGGCGCGGCTTGGGCGCCACCGTCAGCCAATGCTCGGGGCCCTGGAACTGCGGATCGAGCGAGAGGAGCTGATGCAGCGCGGTGGTGCCCGAACGGACCAGCCCGGCGATGATCAGCGGCCGGCGAACCGGCGTCGCCAGCACCTCGCCATGCCGGCGTAACCCGTCGACCGCCAGCGCGCGCGCGTCGAGGAACTGGCCGATGCGGAAGGCGGTCGCCTGGGCGAAGGCCTCGGGCAGGTCGAGCGCGCGGATGTCGGACAGCAGCCGGTCGAACCCTTCGCGGAAGCCGGGATCGCCGAAGTCGGACAGGCCGGTGCGCGCCGTCGAGGCCGCGAGCATCGTCTCGGGCGCGAGCAGGTCCGCCATGCTCATGCGGCGATCCAGGGGTCGACATGCACCTTGGTCTGGGTCGATCCGGTGCGCAGCGCCTCGAAGCCCGACGGCAGCGCGTCGAGCCCGATCGTCTCGCTGACCATCATGCGCGGCGCGACATGGCCGGCGTCGAGCGCATCGGCGCAATGCTGGAACTCGCGCAGGTCGTAGGCGAAGGAGAATTTCATCGTCACCTGCTTCCAGGTGGCGAGCGACGGGATGATCGGATCGGGGCTGCCGCAGAAGCCGAGCGAGACGATCGTGCCGCCGGGCCGCACCAACTCGACCGCCTTCTGCATCAGGCCGACCGCGCCGGCACATTCGAGCACCGCGTCGGGCAGGCCGCCCAGCGCCGCCGCCAGCCGGTCGCCCTCGCCTTCGCCGAACGCCTCGAAGCCGTCGGCGCCCATCGCCGTGGCGAGGTCGGCCCGCCGCGCCGAGCGCGACATGGCGACGATGCGCCCGGCGCCGAGCAGCCGCGCCCAGTAAATCGCAGCAAGCCCCACCGCGCCCGCGCCGAGCACCGCGACCGTCGCGCCGGGCCTGAGCCCGGCCAGGGCGACGCCGCGCAGGCCGACCGCGAGCGGCTCGACCAGCGCGCCGTCGGCCATCGACAGCGTATCGGGCAGGTGGATCGCGGCGGGCGCGTAGATCCGCATATATTGGCCGAAACCGCCGATCATCCCCGCCATCGCGGTACAGCCCAGCGGAAAGCCGGCCAGGCAGGAGGCGCAGCGCCCGCAGCCCTTGGCCGGCATCGCCGAGACGCGCTGGCCGACCTTGAGGTTCGACACGTCCCTGCCGACCGCGACGACCTCGCCGGCATATTCATGGCCCAGGGTGGTGCCGGCGGGATAATCGGCATGGCTGCCCGACGTCATGCCGATGTCGGAGCCGCAGATGCCACAGCGGCACACCTTGATCACCGCCTCGCCGGGGCCGGGCTCGGGATCGGGCACGTCCTCGATCGTCATCGGCTTGCCCGCGCCGTGGAATATGGCGGCCCGCATCATCCCTCCTCCGCGCCGATCCCGGCGTCCTTCTCTCGTCGGGATGTGGCCGGGCGCGCCGGTTCGTTGCAAGATCGCCCGGCAAGGGATCGCACCTATGATGTCCCCACTACACAGAAGACGAAAATAGGCGGCCCGCCCTAGGAAGACATGATGACCGAGATCCGATTCATCGACGCCGACGGGGCGGTGACGATCGCGCGGGGCGACAACGGCTTCTCGCTGATGGAGGTCGCCAAGCGCCACGGCGTCAGCGGCATCGTCGCCGAATGCGGCGGCTCCTGCGCCTGCGCGACCTGCCATGTCCATGTCGACGCCGCCTGGCTGGAGGCGGTGGGCGAACCGAACCCAGGCGAAGCCGACATGCTCGATTTCGCGCGCGGCCGCCGGCCCGACTCCCGGCTATCCTGCCAGATCCGCATCACCCCCGCGCTCGACGGGCTGATCGTCCATGTACCCGAGAGCCAGGGCTAAAGGCGTTCAGGATGTGATCGGATACCGCGAATCTCCCCACTTTTTCCGTCATTCCCGCGAAAGCGGGAATCCACGGTCACGGCACATTCAGCCTCTTACGGGCCGCCGTCCATGGATTCCCGCTTTCGCGGGAATGACGATGGGGTCAGCCCAGCCTGGCCAGCGCCCTGAGCATCGCGGCCTCGTCGCCGAGCGGATCGAACTCGGCCTCCAGCATCCCCCGCCAGCCGATCCGGTCGAGCGCGGCCAGGATCGGCGCGAAGGCCAGTCCTCCCGCCCCCGGCTCGACGCGGCCCGGCACGTCGGCGATCTGCACCACGCGCAGGCGATCGGCCTGGGCCAGGATCGCGGCGGGGATGTCCTCGCCGCCCAGCGCCATGTGGCAGCTATCGACGATCAGCCCGAGCGCCTCGTCGTCGATCCGGGCGACGATCGCCGCCGCCTCCGCCATATGCTCGACCAGCGCGAGCGGCACCCGGATGCGGCTGACCGGCTCCAGCGCGAGGCGGAATCCGCGCGCACGGGCCAGCGCCGCCGCCCGGCCGAGATTGTCGGTCGCCCGCGCCAGCTGGTCGGCGCGCGGGGCGCCGGCATCGAGTAGGACGAGGTTGATGACGCCACTCACCCGCTCGGCCGCCGCGAAGGTCGGGGCGAGCGCGGCGGCGAGATCGGGCTGCGGCGCACCCCAGAAGAAGCGCGGCCCTTCGCCCGGCGGGTCGTGGGTGAAGCTGCCCATCTCCATGCCGAAGGCGCGCAGCCGCTCGCCCATCTGCCGCTGCACGTCGGGCGGGCGCAGCATCAGGCCGTTGTCGGTGATGCCCGCAAAGCCCAGCACATGCGCCCGCTCGATCTGCGCGATCGGATCGACGCCGCCGCCGAGCAGCGGCCGGTCGGGGGACGCGATGCCGAGATGCGCGGCGAAGCGCCGACGCCCGTCGAGGCGCGGCGTCAGGCCGCCGCCCATCGCGCCAGCGCCGCATCGGCGTCGGTGCCGAGCGGCGGATCGATCTCGCCGATCTGCGCCGGCGTGTGCGACAGGCGCGGCGACGGCGCGGCCAGGGCGAGATCGCCGAGCCGTTCGCTGCGCACATGGCGCAGGCTGTCGCGCGCGCGGACGTGCGGATCGGCCAGCAGCGCGTCGAGATCGTTGACCGGGGCGATCGGGATGCGCCGGGCGACCAGCGCGTCGATCGCCTCGTGCCGGGTCCGTCCCGCCATCCAGGCGGCGACGCGGGCATCGTCGTCGCCCTCCGCGCCGCCGGCCAGCGCGACCAGATCGGCATGGTGGCGCGCGGTGCTGGCCGAGAGCGCGACGAAATGGCCGTCGCCGGTCGCATAGACGTTGCGCAGCACGCCCGGCAGCTTCGATCCGCAGCGCATCGGCGGATCGCCCGGCGACCAGCGCTGCGCAGCATGGGCGACGATCTGGAGGATCGGCTCGTAGAGGCTCGTGTCGACCTGCTGGCCCTGCCCGCTCCGCTCGCGCCAGTAGAGCGCGGAGAGCACGCCGATCACCGCGCTCATCGCGCCGACCGCGTCGCCCAGCGCGACGCTGGGCAGCATCGGCGGCCCGTCGCCCTCCCCGGTCAGCCAGGTGAGCCCGCCGAAGCCCTCGCCGATCGTGCCCGATCCGGGCCGGTCGGCATAGGGCCCGTCGGCGCCGAAACAGGAGACGCTGAGCATCACCAGCCGGGGGTTGATCGCCGACAGCACCTCCCAGCCGATGCCGCGCTTGCGCAGCAGCGCCGCCGGATAATTCTCGACGACCACGTCGGCCTCGGCAACCAGTGCCTTGAGCGTCTCGATCCCCTCGGCCGCGCGCAGGTCGAGTTCGAGGCAGCGTTTCCCGCGCGCGACCAGCGGCCACATCCTGCTCTCGCGGAACGGATCGCCGCCAGGCGGCTCGATCTTAAGCACGTCGGCGCCGAAATCGGCCATGATCGTCGCGGCGAACGGCGCCGCGTAGAGCGACGCCATGTCGATCACCCTGAGCCCGGCCAGCGCCGCCGTCGCCGGATCAGCCATCGACGCGCTCCGCCGCCAGGAATTGCTCGCGCAGCTTGCGCTTCATGATCTTGCCGGTCTCCTCGCGCGGCAGCGCATCGGTGAGGACGATGTGGCGCGGCACCTTGTAGCCCGCGAGCCGGCCGCGCAGGAAGGCGCGCACCGCCCCGGCGTCGATCGCGCTGGCGGGCTGGACATAGGCGACCGGCGCCTCGCCATATTCGGGGTCGGGGACGCCGAATACCGCGCAGTCGCCGATCGCCCGATGTTCGAGCAGCGCCGCCTCGATCTCGGCCGGGTAGATGTTGACCCCGCCCGAGATCAGCATGTCGACGCGGCGATCGCACAGGAAGAGATAGCCCTGCGCGTCGAGCCAGCCGATGTCGCCGCAGGTGACCAGCCCGTCATGCTCGACCGCCGCGCGCTTGGCGGGATCGCCGTGGAAGGTGAAGTCGGGGGTGCCGTGGATGCGCAGATAGACGTCGCCGACCGTGCCCGCCGGCGCCCAGCCGCCGTCCTCGCCGCGGATGCGCACCTCGCCGGTCAGCACCGGGCGGCCGACGCTGCCCGGACGTTCGAGCCATTCGGCGGGGCCGATCTTGGTGACGACGCCGGTCTCGGTCGATCCATAGGTCTCGTGCAGCACCGGCCCCCACCAGCCGAGCATCGCCCGCTTCACCTCGGGCGCGCAGGGCGCCCCCGAATGGACGACGTGACGCAGGCTCGACAGGTCGTAGCGGGCCTTCACCGCGTCGGGCAGGCGCAGCAGCCGGACGAACAAAGTCGGCACCAGCGCGCTGTGGGTGACGCGGTGGCGCTCGATCAGCGCCAGGCAGGCTTCCGGATCGAAGCGCTCCATGATCACCACCGATCCGCCCGCACCGAAGGTGGCGGTCATCAGCGCCTGGCCGAACAGATGGTAGAGCGGCCCGGTAACCAGCGCGACATTGCCGGGCGCGCTGTCGTGGATCGCCGCCAGCACCCGCGCGCGCTGCGCCGATTCCTCGCCCGAGGCGGGCAGGCGCCGAACCGCCTTGGGCCGCCCGGTCGTCCCCGAGGTATAGACCATCGACGATCCCAGGCCGGTGCCGGTGCCGGCATGCGGCTCATGGCCGGCGATCCAGCCGTCATAGTCGATCCAGCCCCGCGCCGGATCGCCGCCGATCGCGACGACGGTCAGCCCGGCCGGGATACGGTCCTCGATCGCCTCCAGCAGGTCGCGGTGGCCGATCAGCAGCCGCGGCGCGCAATCGCGCAGGACATAGCCGATCTCGTCGGCATGCCAGTGCCAGTTGACCGGCACGCCATAGGCGTCGAGCCGCCGCACCGCGAGATTGGCCTCCAGCACCGCGAAGTCGTTGCGGAGCAGCAGCGCGACCGCGTCGCCCGCTTCCACCCCCGCCGCATGCATCGCCGCCGCGAGCCGCGCGCCGCGCTCGATCGCCTCGTCGCGGGTGCGGACGCGGTCGCCGACGATGACGACCGGCGTCATCGGATCGGCCGGGTCACGGTCAGGCAGGTGCCCCAGCTGTGCAGCATCGCCGCATGGAGACCGCCGAGGCCGCCCGCGACCATGACGATGACGTCGTCGGGCGTCAGCGTCAGGTGGACGCGCCCGTCGGGCTCGATCCGGCCCAGCGCCTCGATCGGCGCGCGATATTCTGGGCGCCACCAGTCGATCGGCAGCGCGCATCTGTCCCACAGATAGGCCTGGACGTCGGCCATGGCGGGATAGGCTTTCGCGATCACCTCGGCCCAGACCGGATTGATCGCGCACAGCGTCTCCGAAAAGGCCGAGGAGGTGAGGAAGCCGTTGGCGCCGGGATAGGCCATCGACTTGGCGATGATGTCCAGGAAGCCGTCGGCGCTGTCCGCCACCACGTCGCAGATATTGGCGGTGCCCATCGCGCCGTAGACGGTCACCGCGTCGCCCGCGACGCCGCGCCGTTCGGCGAGCGGCGCCCAGGGCGAGCGCTCCTCCCATTCGCCGAAGACGATGCCGGCGACCCGCCCCGGCGTCCCGTAGACGCTTTGCGAGGTGGCGTCGATCAACTGCCCCGCGACGTTGCGCATGATCAGCCGGATCGCCCGGCCGATCGCCGGCGCGGGACCGGCGACACCGCCCAGGCAACCGGCCTGGCAGGGTATGTCGAGTGCGTGGCGGACCGGGCCGTTGACGATGATCGCGGGCACGACCGATCCGGTGGTGGCGTTGAGCCCGGCCAGGTCGAACTTCGGATCGGCCATCGCCTCGATCGCGGCGCAGAGCAGCGGCATCGCGTCGCCGGCGCAGCCCGCCATCACCGCGTTGACCGCGATCTTCTCGACGGTGCATTCGGCGCGCAGCGGCGGCAGGATCGCGACCAGCTCGTCGGGGAAGCGCCCGCCCGCGACCAGGAAGTCCTGGACCCGCGCCTCGGTCGGCGGGATCAGCGGCAGGCCGTCGCCCCAGCCCTGCGCCATGGCGAAGCGGTTGAAGGCGACGATATCCTCGTCGACCTCATGCCGCCGACTGCTCAGCCAGTCCGCCTCGCACCCCGAAATTCCGCAGGAACGATCGATATTGGTCTCTTGCAATGTCATCAACCTGGTCCCGTGGCAGGATGTCGAGCGGATAGGGCAGGACGTGGAGCCGGAGCCCCGATCGCCCGCCGCGCTTGGCGAGATTATGGGCGAGCCCCTCGAAATGGGCGGTGGCGACGGCGATGGTCGGCAGGCCGGTGGCGGCCGCCTCCAGCGCGTCGGCGATCGTCCAGGAGGTGCAGGAGCCGCAATTGCCCAGGCCGACGATCGCGGCGTCGCTCTCGCGCAGCAGCGCGGCATAATCCATGGCCGCCGCCTCGCCCTCGGCGCCGGTCCGGCCGCAGCTCCGCCAGAAGGTCACCTCGGCGCCCTCGGCGCGCAGCCCCTCCGCCCAGATCGCGCTGACCCAGTCCCAGGAGCGCCACAGCATGTCGATGCGGATGGCGATGCGCTTGCCGCGCAGCGCGCCGGCGTCGGGGCCCGGATCGGCGATGTCGTGCGCCAGCGAGGCGGTGGGGTCGAGGACTCGGATCGTCATGACCTTCCTCTAATCAAATTTACATGTTGCATGCAAAACTAAAATGCAAACTGCGGCTCGGCGATCCCCCTGAAGCCGGTGTCGATCGCGAACAGCCCGCCCGCCTGATCGCCCAGCGGCTCGTCGCCGGGCATGTGGCGATGGCCCGCGCTGGTAAGGTAGAGGGTGGCGAGGTCCGGTCCGCCGAAGGCGATCTTGGTCGGCTGCAGCACCGGGACCGGGATCAGCCGGTCGAGCTTGCCGTCGGGCGTGTAGCGCGCGACCGCGCCCTTCATCAGCAGCGCGACCCAATAGCCGCCCTCGCTGTCGACCTCGGCCCCGTCGGGCTTGCCCTCGTCGGGGCCGAAGCGGACGAAGTCGCGCCGGTTGCCGGGCGTCCCGGTCGCCACGTCATAGTCATAGGCGAACACAGCGTTCTGCACGGTATCGGCCAGGTACATGGTCCGCCCGTCGGGGCTGAACGCCAGCCCGTTGGAACAGGTGATGCCGGTGACGATCGGCGCCAGGCCGGCGGCGTCGAGCCGATAGACCGCCGCCCGGCCGGCGATGCGGTTCTCGAAGAAGTCCAGGTCGACCGAGCCGACGACATAGCGCCCCTGGCGATCGCAGCGCCCGTCATTGTAGCGCAGCGCCGCCTGGTCATAGGGCGGCGGCGCCGCGACCGGAGTCAGCGCGCCGCTCGCCCGGTCGAAGTCGAACAACCCGGTCCGCAGCGCGACGAGCAGCTTCCCGCCCCGGCCCCGGATCGCGAAGCTGCTGATATGGGCCGGCATCGTCCAGGCCTCGTTGCGCCCCGTCGCCGGATCGAAGGCGTTGAGCGTGAAGGCGAGCTGGTCGACCCAGAACAGCCGCTGCTCGGCCACCGACCAGACCGGGGTCTCGCCCGACTCCGCCCTGATATCGAGCACGCATTCGACCCGCGCCATGCCGCTTCTCCTCGCTCCCGCTGGGGCGAAATCGCCCGCCTGGGGCGCAGCATGCCCCGCCCCGTGCGCGCGGCAAGCCGCCGGGGGCGATCGGCGTCAAAGCATCATGCTGGTGATCGGCGGCGCTTCAGGTGGTGGCGAGCGAGCGGAGATGGAAGGCGCGGGTGCGCCCGATATGGGCGCGCATATGACGCTCGGCGGCGTCGGCATCGCGGGCGACGATCGCCCCGGCGATCGCGGCATGATCGCGCAGCACCGCGCGTCCGCTCCAGCCCTCGGCGCGCGACAGGCGGCCGTTGAGCACGCGCAGCTGCAGCTCGATCTGGCCGAGCTGGCGGGCGAGCCGGTCGTTGCCCGCCGCCTCGCGGATCGCGGCATGGAAGGCCGCGTCGAGCTCGACATGCCGGGCGAGGTCGCCCTCCTCCAGCACCGCCCTGTGATCGGCGAGGATCGCCTCGAGCCGCGCGACGCCCGCCGCGTCGATCCGCTCGGCGGCGCGCCGCGCGGTCATGATCTCCAGCCCTTCGCGGATGTCGAGCAGGTCGAGTATCTCCTCGCGCCCGCCCGCGATCACCGCCATGCCCGCGCTCGATCGCGGCACAACCAGCCCCTCGCGTTCGAGCAGCAACAGGCTCTCCCGCGCCGGGGTCCGGCTGACGCCCAGGCGGCGCGCCAGTTCGGGCACGCTCAGCCGTTCGCCGGGGGCGAGTTCGCCCGACAGGATCGCCTGGCGGATCAGCCCGGCGACGCGCCCGGTCAGCGCCTCGGGACGCGCGAGCACCGACAGCGCCTTGCCCGCCCTGTCTTCCCGCCCGGTGTCCGCAGATCCATCCTCGCTCGCCATCGCGCCGTCATGCCGCGAGCGGGCGGCGGTTGCAACGGACCGCCGCGAATCGAGCCGGGCGATCCGAATGACGGCGAACATCCGCCACCGCGACCACTATGTAGCGAGTACTATATAACTTTTGATTTAAGGAAGGTTCCTTATTCAAATATGACAGCTCAGCTTTTCAAATAAAGCAAGCGGAACCTTCGAAGCAGGCACATATTCGCTGGCGAGGGATCGCATACGCGATTGCTGGGCGACTTTGCCCGACCATTGTCGGCGCGCTCCGGTCGACCTGTTAAGCTGCGCCTCATCCTGTGAAGCACGCATCTGCTTTAGGACATCCAAGAACAGGGGAGGAAAAAGTGAAACAATCACTACACATCGCCAGTATTGCGACCATCGCGTTCCTGACCATGATCCCGGTCGAGGCCCAGGCGCAGGAAGCCGCCAGGGCGGCGCCCGCCGACGAGGCGCCGGCCGCCGGCGGCATCGACGACATCGTCGTCACCGCCCGCCGCCGCGCGGAGCGCCTCCAGGACGTGCCGCTCGCGGTGAGCGCAGTGTCGACCGCCGCGCTCGAACGCGCCAACATCCAGAACGTCGCGCAGCTCAGCCGGCTGGTGCCCAGCCTCACCTCGGTGCCCGGCCAGGGCGGCAGCCGCTCGCTGCCCAACTTCTCGATCCGCGGCCTGTCGCAGCAGGAGCTGACGATCCTCGCCGACCAATCGGTGTCGACCTATATCGGCGACATCGTCGCGGCGCGCACCCAGGGCATCAACAGCGCGCTGTTCGACATCGCCTCGGTCGAGGTGCTGCGCGGTCCGCAGGGCACGCTGTTCGGCCGCAACACCACCGGCGGCGCGATCATCATCCGCCCCGCCCGGCCGACCGACGAGTTCGAGGGACGGGTCGGCGTGACCGTCGGCAATCTCGACACCTTCAACGTCGAGGGCATGGTCAACGTGCCGCTCAGCCCCAACATCGCGATCCGCGTCGCCGGCCAGCGGCAGCGCGACGACGGCTTCGTCTATGACGAGATTCTCCAGCGCAACGTCAACGACACGAAGCAGGAGGGCGCGCGCGCCTCGATCCTGATGCACAACGACGATCTGGAATCGCTGACCGTCTACAATTATTTCCACGAGAATGACGGCGGCACGGCGAGCTTCCTCCAGAATGTCCGCGCCACCGGCTCGCTCAACGGCGCCGCGGTGCGCGCGTCGCGCGGCTATCGCCCGCTCGAGGACCTGCTGGCCGAGCAGCAGGCGCGCGGCATCTACCGCATCGCCAACGGCTCGCCGATCTTCACCAAGGTCGAGACCCACGACATCGCCAACACCACCAGCTTCGACCTGTCCGAGACGATCAAGCTGAAGAACATCGTCGGCTATCGCCATGTGAAGGATCACATTTTCGACGACATGGACGGCAGTTCGAACGCGCTGCACCCGCAGGAGCGCATCGATCGCGCCAAGCAGTTTTCGGAGGAGTTCCAGATCCTCGGCGACACCGCCAATCTGAACTGGATCGCCGGCCTCTATTATTTCCGCGAGAGCGGCCGCAACCAGGGCATCTCGGCGGTCGGCGCGGTCGACCCGGGCCTGGTCGAGCCGGACAACGTCGCCGCCTTCCCCGGCACGGCGTACAGCAACACCGACACCGCCGCGCGCAACACCAGCTATGCGGCCTTCGCGCAGGGCACCTATCGCTTCGGCGGCGGGCTCAGCCTCACCGCCGGCATCCGCTACAACCGCGACGAGCGCCAGGCGACGATCCGCAACCGCACCGCGACCGCCTGCCGCTTCACCCGCGATCTCGACAATAATCCGGCGACGCCCGAAACCGCGGTGCCGCTGGCGCAGTGCGAGCTCGGCGTGAAGGACAGCTTCTCCGAGGTCACCTACAATGTCAGCCTCGAATATAAGATCGCGGCGGACAAGCTGGTCTACATCGCCCATCGCCACGGCTACCGCACGGGCGGCTTCGGCGCCCGCGCCTCGACCGAGGCCGGCCTGCGCCGCACCTTCCGGCCGGAGACGGTCGACGACGTCGAGGTCGGCGTGAAGGCCGACTGGCGGATGGGCGACGCCTTCCTGCGCACCAACCTCGCCGGCTATTACGCCAAGTACAAGGACATCCAGCGGCTGCTGACCGATCCGGTGGCGGTGCCGCCGACCACGGTGACCACCAATGCCGGCCGGGCGCGGATCTACGGCATCGAGGCGGACATCCTGTTCCGCCCGGTGAAGATGATCGAGCTGACCGCGAACTACGCCTATACCAACGCGAAGTTCACCAAGTTCATCTATCCGGACGGCACCGATCACTCGAACGATCCGTTCGCCCGTGCGCCGCGCAACGTCTACACGCTGGGCGCCCGCCTGCTCGCGCCGCTCGACGAGGGCCAGGGCGACGCCTCGGTCGGCGTCAGCTACTACCACACCGGCGACTATAGCGGGAACGACACCTATGTCCCCGGCTATACCGACGTGAAGGGCTACAGCCTGCTCAACTTCGACGCGAGCTGGAACCGGGTGATGGGATCGGGCTTCGACGTGGCGCTGTTCGTCAACAACGTCACCAAGAAGAAGTACGACTTCCTGCTGATCAACCTCGACAGCCTGGGCTATACCAGCCACACGCCCGGCATGCCGCGCACCTATGGCGCGACGCTGCGCTACCATTTCTGAAGATTGCCGCATGCTGCGGTGATGCCCCGGTCGCCTCCCCCTCCCCCGCTGCCGTCCAGGCGGTAGCGGCGGGGATGGAGGCGACGGTCCCTCGAAGCATGGGACGTCTGGGAGGCTTGACGGATGCCGTCAGGCCTCTCCTTTTGTCCGACGACCCGAGGCACCCCGACGATCGCGGCCGAGCGGCCCGCCTCAGAAGCGGGGAACGGCCTCGAACAGGCTCTGGCCGGCGGGGCCGGGCCGCATATATTCGACGAAATGACCGATCTCGGCGCGGCGATCGAGATAGACGTAGCGCATCAGCCCGCCGAAATCGCCGCGCACCGGCATCGCCACGCCGGAGGCCGCCGCATCGGCCAGCACCGCGTCCCATTCGGCATCGCTGCCGACGAGGCAGCCGATATGATGGAGCCGGAGGCCACCGTCGGGCGGCAGCATGTCGCGATAGACCTCGTCCGTCCCGCCGGCCGGGGCGATCAGCTCGATCTGGACCGGGCCGACGAACGCCAGCGCGAAATGACATAGCGCGGCCCCCCGCCCCGTCTCGATCGCGACGGCGCGGTTGACCTGCATCTTCGCCACGCCGAAGCGCCGCGCCGCCAGCGCGACGGCGGCGTCGATGTCGGCGGCGACATAGGCGGCCTGGAAGATGTTGAACGGGATCACGCAGCCCGCTCCGGGACGGCCGGCGCCTTATGCAGGCCGCCGCCCCTGACGATCGCGAGCAACGCGTCGGATCGGGCGAGCAGCGTCGGATCGACGAGCGGATCGCCGTCGACCAGCAGCAGGTCGGCCGGCGCGCCCGGCGCGATCCTGCCCGCCCCCATGCCCATCAGTTCGCCGCCATTGCGGGTCGCGGCGACCAGCGCCTCGCGCGGCGAATAACCGAGATAGGTGACGAAATGCGCGACGTCGCGCGCGTTGCCGCCGTTGGGCTGCCAGGCGAGGCCATAGTCGCCGCCGATCACCGCGCGCACCCCGCGCCGCCGGAGCGTGCGGTGCACCTCGACATTCGCCTCCATCGCCGCCTCGACGCCCATCCGGTCGAGCGTGGCGCGGTCGAACGGGCTGTCGTGGAGCAGGCTGTGATAATAGCCGATCGTCGGCGCCACGAAGACGCGGTCCTTCGCCGCCTCGAGCATGTCGAGCGCCTCCTCGTCGGCGAAATCGGCATGGTTGATCAGGGTCGCGCCGGCGCGCAGCGCGCGCTTGATCGACTCCGCCGAGCGGGCATGCGCGCTGATCGGCAGGCCGAGCGCGGCGCAGGTCTCGCCGATCGCCCGCATCTCGTCCTCGGCCAGGGTCGTGGTGCGGCCCGACGGGCGCGGGAAGAAATCGTCGCCCGAGACGTTGACCTTCACCAGGTCGACGCCCTCGCGATAGCCGGTCCGCACCGCGCGGCGGCAGGCGTCCGCCCCGTCGACCACCATCGCCGCCACGTCGCGCCCCTGGTGGAGCTGGGCGGTGTCGTTCAGTCCGCCGGTGGCGGTCAGCGTCGGCGTCGACGCCATCAGGCGCGGGCCGGGGATGCGCCCCGCCTCGATCTCGTTGCGGATCACGACCTCGGCGCGGAGCTTGGGCGATCCCGCCCCCACCACCCCGGTGAAGCCGGCATCGAGCAGGATGCGGGCATTGTGCATCGTGATCAGCACCGTCTCCTCGGGCGGCGTGTCCTCGATCTGATAGGCGTAGGTGACGACGGGAAAGCTCAGATGGGCGTGCGCGTCGACCATGCCGGGGATCAGGGTCGCGCCGCGCGCGTCGACCCGCCGCGCGCCCTCGCAGCGCCCCGCCGGGACGGCGCCGACCATGGCGACCATCCCGTCCTCGATCAGCACGTCGGCGGCCACGGCCTCCTCGGCCAGACCGTCCCAGACCTTCCCGCCCGCGAAAAGCAGCTTCACCGACCCTCTCCCACGCCTTTGGGCCGACGCTATCATGTTCCGGCGCGACGGGGCCGGTTTCGGCCTCGGGCGCGCATATCATCGCCTATCTGAAGACCGGCGCGCCCACCCGCGTAACAGCGGTGTCATGTTCAATGCCTAGCTGGACGGGAAGGCAACGATCCAAGGCGGACCCCCATGAGCGCGACGATCGCAGCATCCGACCAGCATTCCCGGCCCAATCTCGACGGGGGACTCGGTCTCGCCGGCCAGCTGGGCTTCGGCGCCACGATCGTCGCGGCGATCGCCTATGTCGCCTACAGCATCTATATGGACGCCAACGCCGCCGGCGTCTCGGCGCTGGCGATCCTGCCGTTCATCCTGCTGTTCGTCGCGTTGATGATCGCGCTCGGCTTCGAGTTCGTGAACGGCTTCCACGACACCGCCAACGCGGTGGCGACCGTGATCTACACCAACGCCATGCCCGCGCATGTCGCGGTGGTCTGGTCGGGCTTCTTCAATTTCCTCGGCGTGCTGCTGTCGACCGGCGTGGTCGCGTTCGGCATCGTCTCGCTGCTGCCGGTGGAGCTGATCCTGCAGGTCGGCTCGAACGCCGGCTTCGCGATGGTGTTCGCGCTGCTGATCGCCGCGATCATCTGGAACCTCGCGACCTGGTGGATCGGCATCCCTTCCTCCAGTTCGCACACGCTGATCGGTTCGATCATCGGCGTCGGCGTCGCCAATGCGATGATGCACGGCAAGAGCGGCACCGCCGGGGTCGACTGGTCGAAGGCGACCGAGATCGGCCAGGCGCTGCTCTTCTCGCCGCTGATCGGGTTCGGCGTCGCCGCGCTGCTGTTCGTGGCGATGAAGCTGCTCGTCCGCAACCAGGCGCTCTACCAGGAGCCGAAGGACGGCCTGCCGCCGCCCTGGTGGATTCGCGGCCTGCTGATCTTCACCTGCACCGGCGTCAGCTTCGCCCATGGCTCGAACGACGGGCAGAAGGGCATGGGCCTGATCATGCTGATCCTGATCGGCACCGTGCCCACCGCCTATGCGCTGAACCGCGCGGTGCCGGCCCATTACACCGCCGAATTCCACGCCAACGCCGACGCCGCCCGCGTCGCGCTGCATGAAGGCCCGGATGCCGGGATCGCCGCGCCGGACGCCCGCAAGCTCGTCACCGCCTATATCGCCGACCGGCAGTTCACCCCCGCCGTCACCCCGGCGATGGCCGCGCTCGTCAAGGACATCGATCGCCAGGTCGCCGAATATGGCTCGCTCGCCCAGGTGCCGGCGGCGGCGGTCGAGAACGTCCGCAACGACATGTACCTCGCCTCCGAGGGGATCAAGCGGCTGGGCAAGGAAAAGGCGATCCAGTTCAGCGAGGGCGAGAAGAAGGCGCTCGACACCTACAAGGCCTCGCTCGACGCCGGCACGCGCTTCATCCCCACCTGGGTCAAGGTCGCGGTCGCCTTCGCGCTCGGCCTCGGCACGATGGTCGGCTGGAAGCGGATCGTCGTCACGGTCGGCGAGAAGATCGGCAAGTCGCACCTCACCTATGCGCAGGGCGCGTCGGCGGAGCTGGTGGCGATGGGGACGATCTTCGCGGCCGACCATCTCGGCCTGCCGGTATCGACCACCCATGTCCTCTCCTCGGGCGTCGCGGGAACGATGGCGGCCAACCGCTCGGGTCTCCAGATGAGCACGATCCGCAACCTCGCCATGGCCTGGGTGCTGACCCTGCCGGTGTCGATCCTGCTGTCGGGCACGCTCTACATGCTCTTCTCGTCGCTGTTCTGATCCGCCGCGACGGGGCCGTTCCGATCAGTAGATTTCGGGAACGTACATCTCGCGCGGGACCGGGTGGCGGATATAGTCGTCGTGCCGCACCCGCGCCGGCAGGACCACCGACGGGCGCGGCGCCTCGTCATAGGGAATCCGCCCGAGCAGATGGGCGATGCAGTTGAGGCGGGCGCGCTTCTTGTCGACCGCCTCGACGATCCACCAGGGCGCCTCCTCGATATGGGTCCGCTCCAGCATCGCCTCCTTGGCGCGGGTATAGTCCTCCCAGCGCCGCCGCGATTCGACGTCCATCGGGGATAGCTTCCACTGCTTGAGCGGATCGTGGATCCGCATGTTGAAGCGGAACTGCTGCTCGTCGTCGGTGATCGAGAACCAATATTTGAGCAGGATGATGCCCGAACGGACCAGCATCCGCTCGAACGCGGGGACGGAGCGGAAGAATTCCTCGACCTCGTCCTCGGTGCAGAAGCCCATCACCCGCTCGACGCCCGCGCGGTTGTACCAGCTCCGGTCGAACAGCACGATCTCCCCGGCGGCGGGCAGGTGCGCGGTGTAGCGCTGGAAATACCATTGGGTCCGCTCGCGCTCATTGGGCGCGGGCAGCGCGACGACGCGGCAGACGCGCGGATTGAGCCGCTGGGTGATGCGCTTGATCACCCCACCCTTCCCCGCGGAATCGCGCCCTTCGAAGATCACCAGCACCTTGAGCCCGCTGTGCTGGACCCAGTCCTGCAGCCGCACCAGCTCATGCTGCAGGCGGAACAGTTCGCGGAAATAGAGGCGCCGGTCGAGCTGCTCCTGCTCCGGATGCTCGGCCAGCTCGCCGAGCATCGCCTCCAGGCGGCTCTCGTCGATCTCCATCTCCAGCTCCTCGTCGAAGCTGTCGGCGATCTCCTGCTTGATACGCTCCATCTCGAAGGAGGGCGGGGCATCGGGCGAAGTCATGGTCCGGCTCATTCCTCGGTCGTCATTGCCCCGGCCTGTGTGTCAGCCCGCTGTGACAGACGCATGACCGGTCGGCCCCGCGCCCTCACCGGCGCACCGTCACCCCGATCGTGATCGCCGTCGGCGTCGCCCCGTCCAGATAGCGGCCCGCCAGGACATCCAGGTCGATCCGCCCCGCGTCCACCGTCCAGCGCACGCCCGCCTGTCCGCCGGGCTTGCCCTGGTCGCGGGTGAACAGCTCGGTCATCAGGCCGACGGTCGGCCGCAGCGCGAATTCGACCTGTCCGCCGACGAACAGGTCATGGCCGTGATCGGCGCGGGACCATTGCCAGCCGCCGTCGAGGTTGAATCGCAGCCGCGCCCCCACCGGGATCGTGACCGGGACGATCATCGAAGCCGTCTCGATCCGGCCGTGGCCGATATCGTAGCCGACGCTGGTCGCGACCCCGACGCCGAGGCCATGATCCTCGGATCGGAGCATCAGTTTCGGCGCGATGCCGATCACCGTATCGGCGGCGGCCCGCGTCCAGCCGTGCGAGACGAACCCGCCGATCTCCAGATCGGGCCATGCCTCGCGGGTGCAGGCCGGCGCGACATTGATCAGCCCCGCGCCATGGCTCGACCGCGTGACCCAGCTTTCGACATGGCAGGCGCCGGGCGCCTCGACCGCCGCATCGTCGACGACATGGCCGCCGCCGGCCGCGAAGGCGGGGCCCGGCGCCGCCAGCAGCAGCCACGCCCCCCAGGATGCCGCCCGCATCAGCTCGGATCTTCCAGGCTGAAGCGGTCGGCATCCTCGTCATAGGCGAAGATCTCGGCATAGCGCGCCCAATGCGTCACCGCGCTCAGCGTCCCGGCGGCATAGTCGGGCGACATATGGTCCTCCAGCTCGTCGCGGAAGCGGCGGGCGGGCGCGACATGGCCGGGCCGCTCGTCGAGGATGCGGCGGATATGGCCGGCAAGCGGGACATGCGCGAGCAGCGCCTGGGCGAACAGGCCCTTGCGCGTGTCGACATCGGCCTGGGCATAGCGCCGCGCCGCCGGGGTCAGCCGCAGGTCCGCGCCCTTGAGCTCGGCGAACCGCATCAGTTGCAGCGTCTCCGCCATCGGGAAGAGCTGATCGACCTCCAACTGGAGCTGGTCGGCGAGGTCGGCCAGGCTGGCCTCGCCGTCGAAGGGCGCGCCGTCCACCTCCTCGATCAGGCCCGCCAGCGCGTTGGTCGAGACGACCGGCAACGCCATGGCGATGCCGGTGCCGGGGAACAGCCCGTCATGGGCCGGCGCGGCGGCCGGACGCGCCGTCATCAGCGCGTATATCTCATCGACCAGCGCCCGGAACGCGGGATCGAGCCGGTCGCGTGGCTGCGGCAGGTCGACCCTGATCTCCGCCGCGACCCGGCCGGGATTGGACGAGAAGACCAGGATGCGGTCGCACATCAGCACCGCCTCCTCGATATTATGGGTGACGATCAGGATCGACCGGATCGGCATCCGCCCCTCCGACCAGAGATCGAGCAGGTCGGTGCGCAGCGTCTCGGCGGTGAGCACGTCGAGCGCGGAGAAGGGCTCGTCCATCAGCAGCAGCGACGGATCGACCACCAGCGCGCGGGCCAGACCGACGCGCTGGCGCATCCCGCCCGACAATTCCTTGGGATAGGCGTTCTCGAAGCCGTCGAGGCCGATCAGGTCGATCGCCGCGAGCGCGCGGGTGCGGCGCTCGGCGGCGGGCACCCTGCGCGCCTCCAGCCCCAGCTCGACATTCTGGAGCACGGTCAGCCAGGGGAACAGCGCGAAGGTCTGGAAGACCATGCTGACGCTCGGCGGCGAGCCGTCCTCGCTGGGCACGAAGCGCACCTCGCCTTCGCTGGGCGCGATCAGGCCGGCGATCGAGCGCAACAGGGTGGACTTGCCCGAGCCGGAACGGCCGAGCAGGCCGACGATCTCGTTCTCGTCGAGGGTGAGGTCGACATTGTCGAGCACCAGGGCGCGGCCATGCCCCCGGCCATAATGGTGGCGGACATTGACGACCCGGACGAGCGGACGACGGTCGAGGATGGTGGCAGCCATATCGAGGCTCCTTGTTGAAAGGGAATCTGGGTCGAAAGGGAATCAGGCGAGGCGCAGGCGACGCTCGGCGAAGCTGTAGAGCGGTCGCCAGAGCAGCCGGTTGAAGGCGATGACGAAGAGCGACATCATCGCGATGCCCAGGGCGACGCGGGGATAGTCGCCGATCGCGGTCGCATCGGCGATGAAGGCGCCCAGCCCCGACGCGTGGAGATGATCGTCTCCCCACGACACCGCCTCGGCGACGATCGAGGCGTTCCACGAGCCTCCGCTCGCGGTCAGCGCGCCGGTGACGTAATAGGGGAAGATGCCGGGCAAGGCGACCTGCCGCCACCATTGCCAGCCCCTGACGCCGAACATGCCGGCCGCTTCGCGCAGGTCGGTCGGAATGGCGCTGGCGCCGGCGATGACGTTGAACAATATGTACCACTGCGTCCCCATGACCATCAACGGCGACAGCCAGATGTCGGGATCGAGTTTCCAGCGGACGATCGCGATCACCGCGAACGGAAAGAGGACGTTGGCCGGGAAGGCCGCGAGGAACTGCGCCACCGGCTGGAGCCGTTCGGCCCATTGCGGCCGGAGCCCGATCCATACCCCCACGGGGACCCAGATCAGGCTGGCGACGGCGATCAGCGCCAGCACGCGCAGCATCGTCAGGCAGGCCAGGCCGAAGACGGCGGCGGCCTCCGCCCAGTCCAATGTCCGGCCGACATAGCCGATGATCGTCCAGGCGGCGAACAGCACGGCGATCGCGATCGCGGCGGTCCAGACCCTGTCGCCGATCACGCCGCGCCGCGCCTCGGCGCGTCCGGCCGGCCGCGGGGCGCGGACCGGATCGAGCATCAGCAGCGCCCGGCCGAGCCCGGCGAGCGGCATCAGCAGCAGCGGCAGCAGCCGGGTGCGGCGGAACAGCTCATAGGCCCAGGAGCGCGGGCGTTCCGTGCTCGCGACCTGCTCGAAGCGGAAGCGATCGGCCCAGGCGACCACCGGCCGGAAGACGAGCTGGTCGTAGAGCAGGATCACGACCGCCATCGCGCCGACCGCCCAGGCGACGCCGGTGAAGTCGCTCCGGTCGATGGCGAGCGCGAGCCAGGAGCCGATGCCCGGCAGCGTGACCGAGGTGTTGCCCACCGTGATCGCCTCCGACGCGACCACGAAGAACCAGCCGCCCGACATCGACATCATCGCGTTCCAGACCAGCGCCGGGGTCGCGAAGGGCAGTTCCAGCCGCAGGAAGCGGCGCAGCGGCGACAGGCCGAAGCCGCGCGACACCTCCTCCAGGTCGGACGGCACCGAACGCAGCGACTGGTAGAAGCTGAACGCCATGTTCCACGCCTGGCTGGTGAAGATCGCGAAGATCGACGCCAGCTCGACGCCGAGCTGTCGCCCGGGGAACAGGCCCATGAAGAAGGTGACGGTGAAGGTCAGGAAGCCGAGGATCGGCACCGACTGAAGGATATCGAGCGCGGGCACGATGATCTGCTCGGCCCGCCGGCTGCGGGCCGCGAGCGTGCCGATCGCCAGGGTGAAGGCGAGCGACGCGAACAGCGCCGCGAACATGCGCAGCGTCGTGCGCAGCGCATAGCCGGGCAGGTTCCACGGATCGAGCGTCACCGGCGCGTTGCGCAGCCGCGCGAGCGGCTCGGCCATGCCTTCGGCGCCGCGGATGACGAGTATGGACAGTCCCGCGAGCAGCAGGACGGCGATGATGTCGGCCCGGTTCGGCGCCGTCACGCGCAACATGCGCGAGAAGGGACGCAGACCCCGGGCGATCGGGGTCGTTGAGTTCATGTCTCACCTCTTCGGATGCCGCTGGCGGCACCCGGGGCGAGACTGACAAAAAATCAGGCTCGGCCGGCGACCGTCAGCAGCAAGGGCAATCGACTACTGTCGCTTGGCATTGGTCGGTTGGCTTTCCTGATTGTCGGCGGAACTGCCGACGGGCGGCGCTCCTGCTCCCGCCGGGCGCCGTTGTCAAGCAAGGGAGGCAAGCAAGGGCCGGAATCGAAACGGGGAAGGACAACGCCCTTCCCCGTCGGACGGCCGAAGCGGCCGATATGGCGCAGCCCGGCCGGTTCAGTCGGCCAGTTCGGGCGTGGCCGGCAGGTCGCCGGGCGCCTTCGCCGACATCCCCAGCGCCTTCGCGACACCGGCGCCATAGGCCGGGTCGCAGCGGGTGCAGTTGTCGATGTGCCGCTGCTTGATGAAGTCCGGCGCATCGCCCATCGCGCGGGCGGTGTTGTCGAACAGCACCTGTTGCTGGGCGGGCGTCATCAACTGGAACAGCTTGCGCGGCTGGGTGAAATAATCGTCGTCATCCTCGCGGAAGTTCCAGAAGTCGGCATTGCCGTCGATCTTCAGCGGCGGCTCCCGGAAATCGGGCTGGTCGACCCACTGGCCGAAGCTGTTCGGCTGATAATGCGGCAGGCCGCCATAATTGCCGTCGGTCCGGCCCTGGCCGTCGCGATGGTTGCTGAACACCGGGCAGCGCGCAGCGTTGACCGGAATTTGGTGATAGTTGACGCCGAGCCGGTAGCGCTGCGCGTCGGCATAGGCGAACAGCCGCGACTGGAGCATCTTGTCGGGCGACACGCCGATGCCGGGCACCAGGTTCGACGGCGCGAAGGCGCTCTGCTCGACGTCCTGGAAGAAATTCTCCGGGTTGCGGTTGAGCTCGAACTCGCCGACCTCGATCAGCGGATAGTCCGACTTGTACCAGACCTTGGTGAGGTCGAACGGGTGGACGTGATAGGTCTCGGCGTCCTTCTCCGGCATCACCTGGATGAACATCGTCCATTTCGGGAAATCGCCGCGCTCGATCGCCTCGTAGAGGTCGCGCTGGTTGCTCTCGCGGTCGCCGGCGACGACGGCCGCCGCCTCGGCGTCGGTCAGGTTGTCGATGCCCTGCTGCGTCCGGAAGTGGAACTTCACCCAGAAACGCTCGCCCGCGTCGTTGTAGAAGCTGTAGGTGTGCGATCCGAAGCCGTGCATGTGGCGGTAGCTCTTCGGGATGCCGCGGTCCGACATCACGATCGTCACCTGGTGCAGCGCCTCGGGCAGCAGCGTCCAGAAATCCCAGTTGTTGGTGGCGGAGCGCATGTTGGTGCGCGGATCGCGCTTCACCGCCTTGTTGAGATCGGGGAATTTGCGGGAGTCGCGCAGGAAGAAGACCGGCGTGTTGTTGCCGACCAGGTCCCAATTGCCCTCCTCGGTGTAGAATTTCAGCGCGAAGCCGCGGATGTCGCGCTCGGCGTCGGCCGCGCCGCGCTCGCCGGCGACGGTGGTGAAGCGGGCGAACATCTCGGTCTTCTTGCCGACCTGCGAGAAGATGTCGGCGCGGGTGTAGCGGCTGATGTCATGGGTGACGGTGAAGGTGCCGAACGCGCCCGACCCCTTGGCGTGCATGCGCCGCTCGGGAATGACCTCGCGGTTGAGGTTGGCGAGCTTCTCGAGCAGCCAGACGTCCTGCATCAGCAGCGGCCCGCGCGGGCCGGCGGTCAGGCTGTTCTGGTTGTCGACCACGGGCGCGCCGAAGGCCGTCGTCAGATGGGTCACCGGGCACTTGCCGGCATTCTGCGGATTGTCGGACATGTCGATCACTCCTTCCACTCGGTCATCATTTGCAACGGATGCAGCAGGGCTAAGCCATTATCCTCCCACGGTACAATTGATCGATCCGGCGACAGTGATCGCCTCCCTCGATCTATCCGAGCCCGGCGGCGAAGGCGATCCGCAACGCGTCGGACAGGCTCTTGACGCCCAGCTTGGTCATCAGGTTCGCGCGATGCACCTCGACGGTGCGCGAGGAGATGGCGAGGTCATAGGCGATCGTCTTGTTGGGCAGGCCCCGCGCCAGCCCGTCGAGCACCTCGCGCTCGCGCGCCGTCAGCTTGGCCAGCATGACCTGTGCCTCGGCGCCGCGCGCCGCCTCGTCCGCCTGCCGGCCGAGGCGCGCATGCGCCGCCTCGATCGCCGCCAGCAGCGCCGTCCTCTCGAACGGCTTCTCGATGAAGTCGACCGCGCCGGCCTTCATCGCCTGCACCGCGGTCGAGATGTCGCCATGGCCGGTCAGGATGATCACCGGCATGGTGACGCCGCGCTCGTTGAGCTGCTGCTGGACCTGCAGCCCGTCCATCTCGGGCATGCGCACGTCGAGCAGGATGCAGCCCGGCGCGGCATGGCGGACGGCCTTCAGGAAGGCGGTGCCCGACTCCCAGCATTCGACGGCATAGCCCACCGTCGTCAGCATGAAGCGCGTCGATCGGCGGATCGCCTCCTCGTCGTCGACGATATGCACCAGCCGCGTGTCATCCATGCTCGTCCTCCGGCGTGAAGCCCAACAGGGTGAAGTGAAAGCGCGATCCGCCGCCGGGATCGCGTTCATAGGTGATCCGGCCGCCATTGGCCTCGACGATCGTCCGGCAGATCGACAGGCCCAGCCCCATTCCGCCCGCCTTGGTGCTGTTGAAGGCGCTGAACAGGCCTGCCTCGATCTCCGGCGCGACGCCGTGCCCGCTGTCGGCGACGGTCACGCGCACCATGCCGTCGCCTTCCCTGCGCGTCTCGATCCGCAGCAGGCGGACCGGGCTGTCGGCCATCGCCTCGATCGCGTTGCGCATCAGGTTGATCAGCACCTGCTGGATCTGGACCCGGTCGACCAGCACCGGCCCGGCCAGCGGATCGACGTCGAAGCGCAGCTCGACGCCGCGTTCCTGCGCGCCGATCAGGCCCAGCTTGGCGGCGACGTCGATCAGCGCCGGCAGGTCCTCGACGGTCTTCTCGACATCGCCCCGGGCGACATATTCGCGCAGCCGCCGGACGATCTGCCCGGCGCGCATCGCCTCGCTCGCGCTTTCCGCCAGCGCCTCGCGGATGACGGGCAGGTCCCCGGCCTTCGGCTCCACGAGCATGTCGCGGACCGTCTCGACATAGTTGACCACCGCGGTGATCGGCTGGTTGAGCTCATGCGCCAGCGTCGACGCCATCGTCCCCATCGCGCTGACCCGCGCGACATGGATCAGGTCCGACCGCAGGTCCTCGATCCGCTCCTCCATCCGCACCGCCTCGCTGAGGTCGCGGATGAAGCCGGTGAAGACCGGCTCGCCCCCGGCCTCGGCCTCGCCGACCGACAATTCCATCGGGAAGGTCGATCCGTCGCGCTTCTGGCCGATCACCTTGCGGCCGATGCCGATGATGTGGCGCTCGCCGGTGCGCGCATAGCGGTCGAGATAGGAATCGTGCCGCTCGCGATAGGGCGACGGCATCAACCGGCTGACGTTGCTGCCCAGCATCTCCGCCTCCGCATAGCCGAACAGCCGCTCGGCGGCGGCGCTGAACGAGATGATCAGGCCGCGCGCGTCGATCACCACCATCGCGTCGGGAACGGTCGAGAGGATCGATCGCATCTGCCCGGCGCTGGAGCGGAGCTGCCGCTCGACCGCGCGCTGCTCGGTCACGTCGCGGATCACCTTGCCGAAGCCGCGCAGCTGGCGATGCTCGTCATAGAGCGCGGTCAGCGACATATGCGCCAGGAATTGCGATCCGTCCTTGCGGATGCGCCATTCCTCCTCCTCGAAGCGGCCCTCCTGCCGGGCGCGGTCGAGGTCCGCCGCCGGCTTGCCCGCCGCCACCGCCTCGGGCGGATAGAAGAAGGCGATCGGCTGCCCGACCGCCTCGGCCTCGCTCCAGCCCATCAGCCGCTCGGCGCCCTTGTTCCAGATCGTCACCCGGCCGTCGGGGTCGAGCATGTAGATCGCATGGTCCGTCGCGCCGTCGATCAGCAGGTTGAGCTCGTCGGCGGTCTCGCTCGCCGCGACCGCGCGGCGATAGCCCTCCAGCTTGTCCTGGGCGAGCCGGCGCCGCGTCCGCTCGACCGAGCGCGACAGCCCGACGATCACCGCCGCGACCAGGAGGAAGCCGGCGAGGTCGGCGGCGCGCGCATGATCGAGCGGCGCGCCCTTCCCCTGCAGCACGACGAAGCCGGTCGCCGCGACCGCCGCGATCGCCGCCGCGGCGCTGCCGCCGGTCAGGCCCGCGACCAGCATCGCGACGATCAGCGGCAGATAGTCGCCCGCCGCGCCGGTCGACATCGCCAGCTCGACCTGGACCAGGGCGGCGACGCCCACCGCCGCCAGGGCGAGGAGAACGGCCGGGATGGTCCTGCCCATCGACATCTTTCCTCGGATCCGCACGGCGCCGACCATAAGCGCAAGCCGGCCGGCCGCAAGGCGCGAAACGACCCGCCTCAGTGCGCCATGAACAGCGGCACCGGGCTTTTCGAGAGCAGGCTGCGCGAAACCCCGCCGAACAGCGCCTCGACGAGGCGCGACCGGCCGAAGCCGCCCATCACCAGATAGTCCGCCCGCTGCCCGGCGATCGCGGCAAGGATGTTCGCCTCCGCCCGGCCCTTCGTCGCCTTTTCGAGGATGACGAGTGGGTGGATGCCATGCCGCGACAGGAAGCTCGCCGCCTCGCCCGCCGGGATGCGGATCGATCCGTCGTCGACCTGCAGGATCATCACCTGCTCGGCCAGCCCGAGCAGCGGCACCGCCGCGCGCAGCGCCGCCTCGGCCTCGGGCGAGCCGTCCCAGGCGATCAGCGCGCGGCCGCCCAAAGCGATGCCCCGCGCCCGGTCGGGGACGGCCAGGACCGGCGGCCCGCTCTCCAGCACCAGTCCGGCGACGGCGCCGTGCGGATCGCGGTCGACCACGATCAGGTCGGCGATCGCCGCCGCGCCGCGCAGGCATCGTCCGGGTTCTCCGACCATGTCGACCCAACTCCAGGAGACGTCCTCCTTCGCCAGGCGCTGCTCCAGCGTCGCGCGGTTCGCGGCCTCGCGCTGGCGCTCCTCGGCCATCAGCAGCGCGCTTCCGGCACCGCCGTCCCACAGCTCGGCCGGCGCCTGCGGCGGCACGACCACGTCGACGCAGGTGAGATGGCCTTCGAGCGCGCGGGTGACGTCGAGCGCCGCCTGGAATCGCGCCTCCTGCCCTTCGTCGTCATGCACCAGCAACAGGATGTTCTTCACCGCAGGTCTCCGTCTCGTCCTCCGGAAGATTGCTAGGTGCGGACGGGCCGTTCCGACATTGGGGACTATACGGATGGGCGCCCGTTCCGGAAATCACCCTATTTTGCACGGATCGGCGGAAAAACGGGAAATTATCGCGTGGAGAGCCATCACTGAAAGATTAGTTTGCAAGGCCATGTGATTTTGGAGGGTTCACTCGGGATATCATCCCTGTATAGGCACGGCCGAAACGCCCGCGCGATCGGGCCCAAGGGAGCAGCATGCCGGATGGCCTATCCGCACAATCAGGGTCTGTACGATAGCCGCAACGAGCATGACGCCTGCGGCGTCGGCTTCATCGCCAACATCCGTGGCGAGAAATCCAACGCGATCGTCCAGCGCGGCCTCGAGATCCTGCTCAAGATCGACCATCGCGGCGCGGTCGGCGCCGATCCGCTGCTCGGCGACGGCGCCGGCATCCTGATCCAGATTCCCGACGCGCTGCTGCGCGCCTGGGCCGCCGGCATCGGCGTCGCCCTGCCCGCCCCCGGCGACTATGGCGTCGCCATGTGCTTCCTGCCGCGCGACGCCGCCGCGCGCGACCTGGCGGTCGGCAATTTCGAGAAGTTCATCGCCAAGGAAGGCCAGCATCTGATCGGCTGGCGCGACGTTCCGGTCGACACCGCCGGCCTCGGCCAGGCGGTGCTCGACGAGATGCCGGTGATCCGCCAGGCGATCATCGGCCGCGGCGGCGACTGCGCCGACCAGGATGCGTTCGAGCGCAAGCTGCTCGTCATCCGCAAGCAGACCCAGAACCCGCTCGAAGCCCTCGCCCGCAAGCATGACCTGCCGGGCCTGACCGATCTCTACATGCCGTCCTTCTCGACCCGCACCGTGGTCTACAAGGGGCTGCTGCTCGCGGGCCAGGTCGGCAGCTTCTACAAGGACCTGTCCGATCCGCTGACCACCTCGGCGATCGCGCTGGTCCACCAGCGCTTCTCGACCAACACCTTCCCGAGCTGGAAGCTGGCGCACCCCTACCGCTTCATCGCCCACAACGGCGAGATCAACACGGTGCGCGGCAACGTCAACTGGATGAACGCGCGCCGCCGGACGATGGAGTCCGACCTGATCGGCGCCGATCTCGACAAGATCTGGCCGATCATCCCGCACGGCCAGTCGGACACCGCCTGCCTCGACAATGCGTTGGAGCTGCTCGTCGCCGGCGGCTATTCGCTGGCGCATGCGGTGATGATGCTGATCCCGGAAGCCTGGGCCGGCAACCCGCTGATGGACCCGGCGCGCAAGGCCTTCTACGAATATCACGCCGCGCTGATGGAGCCGTGGGACGGCCCCGCCGCCGTCGCCTTCACCGACGGCCGCCAGATCGGCGCGACGCTCGACCGCAACGGCCTGCGCCCCGCCCGCTTCCTCGTCACCGACGACGACCATGTGATCATGGCGTCGGAATCGGGCGTGCTGCCGGTTCCCGAGGAGAAGATCGTCCGCAAGTGGCGCCTCCAGCCCGGCAAGATGCTGCTGATCGACATGGAGCAGGGCCGGATCATCGAGGACGAGGAGATCAAGGCCAGCCTCGCCGAGGCCGAGCCCTACGCCAAGTGGCTCGAGGCCAACCAGTACAAGCTCAAGGACCTCGAGGTGCTGGCGACCGACGACGGGACCGCCACCCCCGCTTTGCCCAACGACCCGCAGGCGCTGCTCGATCGCCAGCAGGCGTTCGGCTATTCGCAGGAGGACATCGCCCGATTCCTCGAACCGATGGCCCGCGCCGGCGAGGACCCGATCGGATCGATGGGCACCGACACGCCGATCGCCGTGCTCTCGGCCCGGCCGCGCCTGCTCTACGACTATTTCAAGCAGAATTTCGCGCAGGTCACCAACCCGCCGATCGACCCGATCCGCGAGGAGTTGGTGATGTCGCTGGTGTCGATGATCGGCCCGCGCCCGAACCTGCTCGGCCGCGAGGCCGGCACCCACAAGCGGCTGGAGGTCGACCAGCCGATCCTCACCAACCGCGACCTGACCCGCATCCGTTCGGCCGAGGAGCAGCTCGACGGCGCCTTCCGCACCGAGACGATCGACATCACCTGGGATGCCGCGACCGGGGCCGACGGCCTCGCCATGGCGCTCAAGGAGATGTGCTGGGCGGCGACCGAGGCGGTGCTCGCCGACAAGAACATCCTGATCCTGTCCGACCGCGCCCAGAGCGCCGACCGGATCGCGATGCCCGCGCTGCTCGCCACCGCCGCCGTCCACCATCATCTCGTCAAGCAGGGGCTGCGCATGCAGACCGGCCTCGTCGTCGAGACCGGCGAGGCGCGCGAGGTCCATCATTTCTGCGTGCTCGCGGGCTATGGCGCGGAGGCGATCAACCCCTGGCTCGCCTTCGACACGCTGGAGGAGATCCGCGTCCGCCAGGAGCTGCCGCTGTCGCCCAACGGGGTGCAGAAGAACTACATCAAGGCGATCGGCAAGGGCATCCTCAAGGTCATGTCCAAGATGGGCATCTCGACCTATCAGAGCTATTGCGGCGCGCAGATCTTCGACGCGATCGGCCTGTCCTCGGCCTTCGTCGACAAATATTTCACCGGCACCGCGACGACGATCGAGGGCATCGGCCTGGCCGAGCTCGCCGAGGAGACCGTCCGCCGCCACGCCGCCGCCTATGGCGACAACCCGATCTACCGCAACATGCTCGATGTCGGCGGCGTCTATGGCTACCGCATCCGCGGCGAGGAGCATGCCTGGACGCCCGAGAGCGTCTCGGCGCTCCAGCATGCGGTGCGCGGCAACAGCAAGGAGCGCTACGAGGCGTTCGCCCGCTCGATCAACGAGCAGAACGCCCGGCTGCTGACGATTCGTGGCCTGATGACGCTGAAGAAGGCCGACCGGCCGCTGTCGATCGACGAGGTCGAACCGGCCTCCGAGATCGTCAGGCGCTTCGCCACCGGGGCGATGAGCTTCGGCTCGATCTCGCGCGAGGCGCACACCACGCTGGCGATGGCGATGAACCGCATCGGCGGCCGTTCGAACACCGGCGAGGGCGGCGAGGAAGCCGATCGCTTCAAGCCGCTGCCCAACGGCGACTCGATGCGCTCGGCGATCAAGCAGGTCGCCTCGGGCCGGTTCGGCGTCACCGCCGAATATCTGGTCAACGCCGACGACATCCAGATCAAGATGGCGCAGGGCGCGAAGCCCGGCGAAGGCGGCCAGCTGCCCGGCGACAAGGTCGACAAGAACATCGCCCGCGTCCGCCATTCGACGCCCGGCGTCGGCCTGATCTCGCCGCCGCCGCACCACGACATCTATTCGATCGAGGACCTGGCGCAGCTCATCCACGACCTCAAGAACGTCAACACCGGCGCCCGCATCTCGGTGAAGCTGGTGTCGGAGGTCGGCGTCGGCACGGTCGCGGCCGGCGTCTCCAAGGCGCGCGCCGACCATGTCACCATCTCCGGCTATGAGGGCGGCACCGGCGCCTCCCCGCTCACCTCGCTCACCCATGCCGGCAGCCCGTGGGAGATCGGCCTCGCCGAGACCCAGCAGACGCTGCTGCTCAACGGCCTCAGGAGCCGCATCGCGGTGCAGGTCGACGGCGGGCTGCGCACCGGCCGCGACGTCGCGATCGGCGCGCTGCTGGGGGCCGACGAGTTCGGCTTCGCCACCGCGCCGCTGATCGCCGCCGGCTGCATCATGATGCGCAAATGCCATCTCAACACCTGCCCGGTCGGCGTCGCCACCCAGGACCCGGTGCTGCGCGCGCGCTTCACCGGCCAGCCCGAGCATGTGATCAACTATTTCTTCTTCGTCGCGGAGGAGCTGCGCCAGATCATGGCGGAGATGGGCTTCCGCACGATAGAGGAGATGGTCGGCCGGGTCGACCGGATCGACATGCGTCCGGCGCTCGACCATTGGAAGGCGCACGGCGTCGACCTCGGCCGCCTGCTCCACCAGGCGCCGCCGGCGATGGGCAACACGCTCCACCACTCGCAGTTCCAGGACCACGGCCTCGACGCCGCGCTCGACAACCACCTGATCGCCGCCGCGATGCCGGCGCTCGAACAGGGCGAGCCGGTGGTGATCGAGCGGCCCGTCGCCAACGTCAACCGCACCGTCGGCGCGATGCTGTCGGGCGAGGTTGCGAAGCGCCACGGCCATGAGGGCCTGCCGGAGAACAGCATCACCGTCCGCCTGACCGGCGTCGCGGGGCAGAGCTTCGGCGCCTTCCTGGCGCACGGCGTCACCCTGGAGCTGACCGGCGACGGCAACGACTATGTCGGCAAGGGCCTGTCGGGCGGCCGCGTGATCGTCCGCCAGCCGGCCGGGGTCGACCGCGATCCGCTGGAGAACATCATCGTCGGCAACACCGTGCTCTACGGCGCGATCGCGGGCGAGGCCTATTTCCAGGGCGTCGCGGGCGAGCGCTTCGCGGTCCGCAACTCGGGCGCGATCGCGGTGGTCGAGGGCACCGGCGACCATGGCTGCGAATATATGACCGGCGGCGTGGTCGCCGTGCTCGGCCGCACCGGGCGCAACTTCGCGGCGGGCATGTCGGGCGGCATCGCCTATGTCCACGACGCCGACGGGCTGTTCCGCCAGCGCTGCAACCTGGCGATGGTCGACGTCGAGCCGATCGATCCCGCCGCCGACGCCGACGTCGAGGAGGGCCGCCCGCACCAGCGCGCCGCCAGCGTCCACGACTATGGCATGGGCGACATGCTCCGCCATGACGCGGCGCGGCTGCGCATCCTGCTCGAACGGCATCATCTCCACACCGGCAGCGATCAGGCCGCCGCGTTGCTGGAGGATTGGGACACCACGCTGTCGCGCTTCGTGAAGGTCATGCCGCGCGACTATCGGCGGGCGTTGCAGCAGCTTGAGGCCGAGCGCCTCGCCGCCGCCAACGTCGCCGCCGAATGACCGGAGATTGATGATGGGCAAGGCAACCGGATTTCTCGAGATCGAGCGCAAGGACCGCGGCTACACCAAGCCCGGCGAGCGGCTGAAGCACTGGAACGAGTTCGTCGTCCCGCTCGCGGGCAACGACCTGCGCGACCAGGCGTCGCGCTGCATGAACTGCGGCATCCCCTTCTGTCACAATGGCTGTCCGGTGAACAACATCATCCCGGACTGGAACCATCTCGTGTTCGAGGATGATTGGAAGAACGCGCTGGAAGTTCTTCATTCCACGAATAATTTCCCGGAGTTCACCGGGCGCGTCTGCCCCGCCCCGTGCGAGGCGGCCTGCACGCTGAACATCCAGGACACCCCCGTCACGATCAAGTCGATCGAATGCGCGATCGTCGATCGCGGCTGGGAGGAAGGCTGGATCATGCCGCAGCCGCCGGCCCGCAGGACCGGCAAGTCGGTCGCCGTCGTCGGATCGGGCCCGGCCGGCCTCGCCTGCGCGCAGCAGCTCGCCCGCGCCGGCCACAGCGTCACCCTGTTCGAGAAGAACGACCGGATGGGCGGACTGCTCCGCTACGGCATCCCCGACTTCAAGATGGAGAAGCATCTGATCAACCGCCGGCTGGTGCAGATGGAGGCCGAAGGCGTCACCTTCCGCACCTCGACCGAAGTCGGCGTCCAGGTCTCGCTCGACTCGCTGCGCGAGAATTTCGACGCGATCGTGCTGTCGGGCGGCGCCGAGAAGCCCCGCCCGCTGGAGGTTCCGGGCTTCGAGCTGTCGGGCGTCCGCTATGCGATGGAGTTCCTGACCCAGCAGAACAAGCGGGTCGCCGGCGACGACGAGCTGCGGGCCGCGCCGCGCGGCTCGCTGACCGCGACCGGCAAGCATGTCGTCGTGATCGGCGGCGGCGACACCGGTTCGGACTGCGTCGGCACCTCGAACCGCCAGGGCGCCGCCTCGGTCACCCAGCTCGAGATCATGCCCCGGCCGCCCGAGAAGGAGGCGAAGGCGCTGTCCTGGCCGAACTGGCCGCTCAAGCTGCGCACTTCGTCGAGCCATGAAGAGGGCTGCGAGCGCGACTGGGCGGTCGTCACCAGGCGCGCGATCGGCACCAACGGCCAGCTCACCGCGCTCGAATGCGCGCGGGTCGAGTGGGTCGACGGCCGGATGCAGGAGGTGCCGGGCAGCGCGTTCACGCTGAAGGCCGACCTCGTCCTGCTGGCGATGGGCTTCCTCGGCCCGAACACCGCCGGAATGATCGAGCAGGCCGGCGTCGAGCTCGATCCGCGCGGCAACGTCAAGGCCGACACCAGCGGCTATGCGACCAGCCAGGACGACATCTTCGCCTGCGGCGACATGCGGCGCGGCCAGAGCCTGATCGTCTGGGCGATCCGCGAGGGCCGCCAATGCGCCCGCGCGGTCGACCTCCACCTGATGGGCCGCACCGACCTGCCGAACTGATCGGCCCTTGCCCTGCCCCGCCTGCTCCCTATCTCAAGGGAGCGGGACCGGGCCCCTCTGGCGATCCATCGGATCGTGATGTCGGACCGCATCGAGCATGCTCGGTGACGCGGGGTCCATCTTCCTCACGCGCCGGGCGCACCATCGAGGGAGACGACCATCATGTCCATGAACTGCCCCGTCTGCGCGGTGCCGCTGACGATGAGCACGCGCCAGAATGTCGAGATCGACTATTGCCAGCAATGCCGGGGCGTCTGGCTCGACCGCGGCGAGCTCGACAAGATCATCGAGCGCTCGGCCGCCGAGCTCGCGCCGCAGGCACCGCCGCGCGGCCCTGATCCCGCGCCGCAGCCGTCCTACGGCCGCCCTCATGACGACCGCCACAGGTACAAGCGGAAGAAGAGCTTCCTGGAGGAGCTGTTCGACTAGCCACATCACCCCCCTCCCTTTCAAGGGAGGGGCCGGGGGTGGGTGACGGAGCCGAGGGGCTCGACGCCCCTCGGCGGAGTTCCATGGAATGGCCGGGGCAGGCTCGCTGCGCTCGCCACCCACCCCTTGATCCCCTCCCTTGAAAGGGAGGGGAAAGTCATGGCCTCAAGCCGCCGCCTTGGCCCGGCTCGCGCGCTTGCGCTCGTGGGGGTCGAGGTGGCGCTTGCGCAGCCGGATCGACTTCGGCGTCACCTCGACGAGCTCGTCGTCGTCGATATAGGCGATCGCCTGCTCCAGCGTCATCCGCTTCGGCGGGGTCAGGCGGATCGCGTCGTCCTTGCCGCCCGAGGCGCGGAAGTTGGTGAGCTGCTTCGCCTTCATCGGGTTGACTTCGAGATCGTCGGTCTTGGCGTTCTCGCCGACGATCATGCCCTCGTAGAGCGCCTCGCCATGGCCGACGAACAGGATGCCGCGATCCTCGAGCGGGCCGAGCGCATAGCTGTTCGCCTCGCCCGCGCCGTTGGAGATCAGCACGCCGTTCTTGCGGCCTTCGATATTGCCCTTGTGGGGGCCGTATTTCTCGAACAGCCGGTTCATGATGCCGGTGCCGCGCGTGTCGGACAGGAACTCGCCATGATAGCCGATCAGGCCGCGCGACGGCGCCGAGAAGGTGATGCGGGTCTTGCCGCCGCCCGACGGGCGCATGTCGGTCATCTCGGCCTTGCGCTGCGCCATCTTGTCGACGACCGTGCCCGAATAATCGTCGTCGACGTCGATCACGACGGTCTCATAGGGCTCCTCGCGGCCGCCCTGCTCATTCTCGCGGAACAGCACGCGCGGGCGGCTGATGCCGAGCTCGAAGCCCTCGCGGCGCATCGTCTCGATCAGCACGCCGAGCTGGAGCTCGCCGCGGCCGGCGACCTCGAAGCTGTCCTTGTCGTCGCTCTCGGTCACCTTGATCGCGACGTTCGATTCCGCCTCGCGGAACAGACGGTCGCGAATCATCCGGCTCGTCACCTTGCTGCCTTCGCGGCCGGCCATCGGGCTGTCGTTGACGGCGAAGCGCATCGACAGCGTCGGCGGATCGATCGGCTGCGCGTGCAGCGGCTCGGTGACGCTCGGATCGGCGATGGTGTTGGCGACGGTCGCGACGGTCAGGCCCGCGATCGAGATGATGTCGCCGGCCTTCGCCTCGTCGACGGGAACCCGCTCGAGGCCCCGGAACGCCATGATCTTCGACGCGCGGCCGGTCTCGACGACATTGCCCTCGGGATCGAGCGCGTGGACCGGCGAGTTGATCTTGACGGTGCCGCTCTGGACCAGGCCGGTGAGGATGCGGCCGACGAAATTGTCGCGGTCGAGCAGCGTCACCAGGAATTTGAACGGGCCGTTGGGATCGGCCTTCGGCGCCGGCACATGGTCGACGATCTTCTGGAACAGCGGCTTCAGCGTGCCCGAGCGCGCCGACGGGTCCTCATTGGCATAGCCGTTGCGGCCGCTGGCGAACAGGACCGGGAAGTCGAGCTGCTCGTCGGTCGCGTCCAATGAGACGAACAGGTCGAACACCTCGTCGAGCACCTCCTGGGTGCGCTCGTCCGGCCGGTCGATCTTGTTGACCACGACGATCGGGCGCAGCCCCAGCGCCAGCGCCTTGCCGGTCACGAACTTGGTCTGCGGCATCGCGCCTTCGGAGGAGTCGACCAGCAGGATGACGCCGTCGACCATCGACAGGATGCGCTCCACCTCGCCGCCGAAGTCGGCGTGGCCGGGCGTGTCGACGATGTTGATGCGGGTCCCTTCCCATTCGACCGAGGTGCACTTGGCCAGGATGGTGATCCCGCGTTCCTTTTCGAGGTCGTTCGAATCCATCGCGCGTTCTTCGACGCGCTGGTTGTCGCGGAAAGTGCCCGACTGCCGGAAAAGCTGGTCGACGAGCGTGGTCTTGCCGTGATCGACGTGGGCGATGATGGCCACGTTGCGAAGGCTCATATAATATCCGGTCCTGTTTGGAGGAATCTGGCGCGCGCATAGCGGAATTGGCGCAATGCAACAAGGGCGCCGTTCCGCCCTTTCGACCTTTATCCGCAGGACGGGCCCGATCGCCCGCCGACAAAAAAAAGGGCCGGCTCCGAAGAACCAGCCCGTAAGTCATTAGGAGAGGATGCCTGAAAGGCCCGCTCCCTTTGCGGGCCGGCGCCCGATTCGACAAATGCTGATGCGGCAATGACGATTGCAGAAAACGCAATCGTTCGATTTTGGAATGCGCAATCGTAACGCCGGCCGGAGCGGCTCCGCGGTCCGCGCCGTATCGCTTGAATAATGCACCCCATGCGGCCATCTTCCGTCCAACAACGCATCAGGAGACCAAGGGGCATGGCAACCACGACGACGACCGAGGAACCCGATCTGGTGCTGCAGGCGCCGGCTCCGGTGAAGGTGCTCGCCCCGGAGAAGGCCGCCGGTCTCGTGCCGCTCAGCGACGAGCAGCGCACCAAGCTCGACGAGAAGGTCGACGGCTTCATCGAGGAACTGGTCGCGCAGGACGTCAACAGCCCCGAATTCGGCAAGCGCGTCGATTCGATCAGCAATATGGGCCGCAAGGAGATCGCCGAGGCGGCCGGCCAGTCGAACCGCTTCCTCGACCGTCCCGTCCGCGCGATGGATGCCGACACCGGCGTCGGCGCCGACCTGGCCGAGCTGCGCCGCACCATCGAGGATCTCGACCCCGGATCGAAGGGCGACCTGTTCACCCGCCGGAAGCTGTTCGGGATCATCCCGTTCGGCAGCCGGATGCGCGACTATTTCGACAGCTACAAGTCGGCGCAGAGCCACATCTCCTCGATCCTGCGCAACCTCGCCTCGGGCAAGGACGAGCTGATCAAGGACAATGCCGCGATCGACGTCGAGCGGCAGAATCTGTGGGCGGCGATGGGCCGGCTCGAACAGATGATCCACCTGTCGAAGAAGCTCGACGACAAGCTGGAGGCCAAGGCGCTCGAACTCGACAGCAGCGATCCGGAGAAGGCCAAGACGATCCGCGAGACCGCTTTGTTCTACATCCGCCAGCGCAGCCAGGACCTGCTGACCCAGATGGCGGTCACCGTGCAGGGCTATCTCGCGCTCGACCTGGTCAAGAAGAACAATGTCGAGCTGGTGAAGGGCGTCGACCGCGCCTCGACCACCACCGTCTCGGCGCTGCGCACCGCGGTGACGGTCGCGCAGGCGCTGACCAACCAGAAGCTGGTCCTCGAACAGATCACCGCGCTCAACACGACGACCGCGAACATGATCGAGTCGACCGGCTCGATGCTCAAGAACCAGACCGGCGAGATCCACAAGCAGGCGGCCGCCTCGACCATCCCGATCGAGACGCTGCAGCGCGCCTTCCAGAACATCTACGACACGATGGACACGATCGACCGCTTCAAGGTCGAGGCGCTGTCGTCGATGAAGCAGACCGTCAACACGCTGACCAGCGAGGTCGAGAAGTCGCGCGGCTATATCGCGCGGGCCGAAGGCGCCAACCAGGCGCAGGCCGAGCCGTTCAAGGCGCTGGAATAGGATAGCGGGACAGCCGATGGCCGACAGCCGCGTCACCATGGACCGCGCCGAGGAGGTGCTCGAACGCATCCGCGCGCGCACCACGCCCCGCGCGATCAAGGCGCATCGCCGCCGCGTCGTCGGCTTCTTCCGCCGGCTCAAATATGCCTTCTTCGCGGTGCTCGGCGTCGCGCTGGCCGGGGGGCTGATCGGCAGCTTCGTCACCCCGCTCGGCATCTGGGGCTTCTTCCTGATGCTGGTGGCGATGGCGATCGTGTTCTTCGGCATCCTCGGCTGGCCGCAGGCGCCCGAGCCGACCCCCCAGCAGATGGCGAAGAGCGAGCTGCCGCTGCTGCCGTCGCAGACCGAACGCTGGCTGGAGGCGCAGCGCCCCGCCCTGCCCGCGCCCGCGCAGCAACTGGCCGACGCGATCGGCATCAAGCTGGAGGCGATCGGCCCCCAACTCGCCCAGATCGACCCGCGCGAACCCGCCGCCTTCGAGTTCCGCAAGCTGATGGCGGAGGAGCTTCCCGAGCTGGTCGAGGGTTACAAGCGCGTGCCCGAGGGGATGCGCCGCGCCGAACGCAACGGCAGCTCGCCTGATCGCCAGCTCGTCGAGGGCCTCCAGGTCGTCGACGAGGAGCTGGCGCGGCTGAGCGAGCAGATCGTCAGCGGCGACCTCAACAAGCTCGCGACCCAGGGCCGCTACCTCGAACTCAAATATCGCGGCGAGGACGGCGAGACGCGCTGAACCGCCACGTCGCCCCAGCGAAGGCTGGGGTCCATGCCTCTCATCAGCCAGATGACCATCGGGGAGAGTGCAGACATGGATGCCAGCCTTCAGCCTTTGGCTGAAGTTTATCCCGAGCGCCTGCCTTGCAGGCAGTCGAGAGGCTGGCATGACGATTAGCGATCCGCCCGCTCGATCCCCCGGTACAAGGTCGCCATCGCGTCGGGATAAGACGGCCCGCCGCAGGTGGTCAGCGCCTCGGGGATGACGATGCGCCGCCCCGCCGGCACCGCGCGGCGGAGCAGCGGGTGCTGGAGCAGCTCGGTTCCCTTGTCGCGGACCTGGTCGCCATTCTCGACGAGCAGGAAGTCGGGCCGCGCCACCGCCATCTCCTCCAGCGACAGGCGCGACAGCATCGGCCGGTCGAGCCGGGTGGCGAGGTTGGTCAGCCCGGCGCGACGCATCATCTCGTCGATCAGCGTCCCCTGCCCGGTCAGATAGCCGCGCCGCTGATAATAGGCCGCGATCCGACCCCGCCCCGGCGGCGGGCCCAGCGCCCTGATCCGGGCGCGCATCGCCGCGATCAGCGCCTCGCCGCGCGCGGGATGGCCGATCTCGGCGGCGATCGTCCGCGCGGTCCGCTCGATGCCGGCGAAGCTGTCGGCCCAGCCGATGTCGACGAGCCGCACCTTGCGGCTGCGCAGCACCGCCAGCGCCGCGGGGGTGCCGAAGCCCGAGGTGAAGACCAAGTCGGGCTTCAGCGTCAGCATCTCCTCGGCGCTGCCGCGCACCGCCGGGAAGCGCCGCGCCTTCGCGACGCCCCACGACATCGCCGGATCGTGCGAGAAGCGGTTGAGCGCGACGATCTGGCCCGGATCGGCGAGCAGCAGCAGATATTGGTCGGCGCACAGGCTGAGCGAGACGATCCGCCGCGGCGCGGCCGACAGCGGGCCCGCCGCCGCGAGCGCCAGCGACAACCCCGTCAGGAGCCGGCCAAGATTTCGGAACCGCATCGGCTTCTCATTCGGAGAAGGGCCCGCTAGGGTCAAGCCGCCCCGATGAGCAGCACCTTCCCCAAGCGCCTGATCCTGATCGCCGCGCTGGCCGCCGCCGCGCTGCTGCTTGCCGTCGGCTCGCTGCTGACCGGGCCGACCCGCTTCGGATCGGGCGAGATCGCCGCGATCCTGGCGGGCGGCGGTGATCCGGTGCTGCGCGCCGTGCTGCTCGAACTGCGGCTGCCCCGCGCGCTGCTCGGCCTGCTGGTCGGCGGGATGCTCGGCCTCGGCGGCGCGGTCCTGCAAGGCTATCTGCGCAACCCGCTCGCCGAGCCGTCGGTGCTCGGCACCTCCAACGTCGCGGCGCTCGGCGCGGTGATCGCGCTCTATTTCGGGCTCGCCCAGGCGCATCCGCTGGCGCTGCCGCTGCTCGCGGTCGCCGGGGCGCTGCTCGGCCTCGCGCCGCTGCTGCTGCTCGCCGGGCGCGCCGAAAGCCCGCTCTCGCTGATCCTCGCCGGGATCGCGGTCGGCACGCTCGGCGGCGCGGGGATCAGCCTCGCGCTCAACCTCGCGCCCAATCCCTTCGCGGCGATGGAGATCATGAGTTGGCTGATGGGGTCGCTCGAGGATCGCTCGTTCGAGCATTTCTGGCTGGCGCTGCCCTGCATCGCGATCGGCGCGACGCTGCTGCTGTGGAACGCTCGCGCGCTCGACGCGCTGACCCTGGGCGAGGATGCCGCCCGGACGCTCGGCGTCGACCTGCGCGCGCTGCGCTGGCGGCTGCTCGCCGGGGTCGCGATCGGGGTCGGCGGCGCGGTCGCGGTGTCGGGCGCGATCGGCTTCGTCGGGCTGATCGTCCCGCACCTGCTCCGCCCGCTCACCGATCGCTCGCCCTCGGCGCTGCTGCTGCCCTCGGCGCTCGGCGGCGCGGCGCTGCTCAGCGCGGCCGATATCGCGGTGCGGCTGATCCCGACCGCCGACAGCGAGCTGCGGCTCGGCGTGCTCACCTCGCTGCTCGGCGTCCCCGTCTTCCTTTACCATCTGGTGCGCGAGCGGCGGCTATGGTGACCCTGTCGATCGAGGCGCTGCGGATCGATCTCGGCGGCCGCGCGATCCTGCATGGGATCGATGCCGAGATGCGCTCGGGCAGCCTCGTGGGCGTCATCGGCCCCAACGGCGCCGGCAAGTCCACGCTCGCGCGCGCCGTGACCGGGCTGCTCCGCTCGGCCTCCGGGCGCGTCGCGATCGACGGGACCAACGTCCGCGCCTTTTCTCCCGCCGACCTCGGCCGCCGCATCGCCTATCTGCCGCAGGGGCAGACGGTGCATTGGCCGCTGACGGCCGAGCGACTGGTCGCGCTCGGCCGCCTGCCCCATCTCGCCCCCTTCTCGGCGATGGCGCGCGCCGATCGCGACGCGGTCGAGCGGGCGATGGCGCGCGCCGACATCGGCGGCCTGCGCGACCGGGTCGTCACCGAACTGTCGGGCGGTGAGCGCGCCCGCGTGCTGATCGCCCGCGCGCTGGCGGCCGAGGCGCCGGTGCTGGTGGTCGACGAGCCGCTCGCCGCGCTCGACCCCGGCCACCAGCTCGAACTCATGGACCTGATGCGCGCCGAGGCCGAAGCGGGGACACTCGTCCTGCTGATCCTCCACGACCTGGCGATGGCCGCGCGCTTCTGCGACCGGCTGCTGCTGCTCCATGAAGGTCGGCTGGTCGCGGACGGCGCTCCCGGCGCGGTGCTGACCCCCGAATATTTGAGCGACTGCTATAATATTCGCGCCTGGACCGGCACGATCGAGGGTCAGGCGGTGGTGCTGCCGATCGAGCGGTCGTCGCCGCCCGGCGCGGCGAAGCTGAGATAGGCGAGCCGTCGCACCTCGCGCCGGCCGCGCACGACGGTGGCGAGGATCAGCCCGCAGAACAGGTTGAGGAAGGCGAGGATCATCAACCCGGTGGCGAGCATCGCGGTGGGCAGCCGCGGCACCAGCCCGGTCTGGAAATAGGTGATGCCGAGCGGGATGGCGAGCAGCACGGCGAACAGCGCCAGCGCCGCCGCGATCACCCCGAAGAACAGCATCGGCTTCTCGATCCGGAACAGTGTCGCGATCGTCCAGAGGATGCGCCAGCCGTCGCGATAGGTCGACAGCTTCGACGCCGACCCTTCCGGCCGCGCGCCATATTGGGTGACCAGCTCGCCGACCGGCATCTGCAGCTCCAGCGCGTGGATGCTGATCTCGGTCTCGATCTCGAAGCCCGCCGAGAGCACCGGGAAGCTCTTCACGAACCGTCGCGAGAAAACCCGATAACCCGATAGGATATCGGAGAAAGTCCGTCCGAACAGGCGCGCCAGCAGGCCGGTCAGCATACGGTTGCCGAAACGGTGCCCGCGCCGATAGGCGGCCTCGACCTCCGACTTGCGCGCGCCGACCACCATGTCGAGCCGCTCGTCGAACATCATCCGGATCATCTCCGGCGCCGCGGCGGCGTCATAGGTCGCGTCGCCGTCGGCCATCACATAGATGTCGGCCTCGACGTCGGAGAACATCCGCCGCACGACATGGCCCTTGCCCTGCATCCGCTCGGTCCGGACGATCGCGCCGGCGGCGCGGGCGACCTCGACCGTGCGGTCGCGACTATTGTTGTCGAACACGTAGATGCGCGCGTCGGGCAGCGCCCGGCGGAAAGCCGCGACCGTCGCGCCGATCGCCGCTTCCTCGTTGTAGCAGGGCAGGATCACGGCGATATCGGGCGTCATGACGGCCTGATAGCCGGGGCCGCGGGGCTTGTCATCCGTCCGTGGCGCGCGCTTCCCCGGCGCCGCGCCAGAGCAGGCCGGCAATGATCGCCGCCAGCGGCAGCAGCCAGACGATCCGCGCCTGATAGCGCGCCTGCGGCTCGGATATGCCGCCGCCGAGCAGCGCGTTGGCCGCCAGCGCGACGACGATCAGCAGCAGCCAGAGACGAAGGTCGTCCCGCCGCTCGCCGCCCCGCCGCGCATCGACCGCCAGCCAGGCCAGCAGCAGCAGGATCGCGGCGACGATCGCGCCCTGTTGCAGCCGCGCGATCGCCGGCTGCGGCCACAGCCCCCGGCCGCCCAGGCTGGCCTGCAACGCCGCCCGCTCGCGCGGCGGCAGCGCCGGCCAGCAATGCGGGCCCGCGACGCAGGCATAGTTGAGCAGGTCGGCCTCGACCGCGATCGCCTGCCGCCAGCCATTGCAGAGGATGTCCGCCCCTTGCGCCAGCGGATGATCGGCAAGCACCGCCAGGGCGAAGGCCTTGTCCTCGGCCGACAGCGCCCGGCGGGTCGCGGCGTCGGCGAACATATAGCCGCCCTTCGCCGGATCGTGCGACCAGAGCAGGTCCGCCGCCACGACCTCGTCGCGATCGGCCCAGGCGCAGGCGGCGAACCCCGCCTCCGGGCAATGGCGGCGCAGATAGTCGAGGCCGGGCCCGTCCGCCATGAAGCGCGCGGTGAGCAGCGGGACGAGCAGCGGCTTGCGACCGAACACCTGCTCGACCACCGTCGAGGTGAGCAGCACCGACGCGATCCCGGCGGCGAGGATCAGCAGCGTCGGCGCGATCGGCGCGACGATCCGCGCGCGGGGCCAGTGCCCCGCCCACGCCCGGATCGCCAGCACCGCCGCCATCGCCGCGACGATCAGGATATGGGTGAGGTGCGCGACCACCGACAGCAGCAGCAGCGCGAGCAGCCCGATCCGCTCGCCCCGCGCCAGCCGTCCGCGATCGATCGCGAGCAGCAGGAAGGCGAGGATGCCGATCCCGGCGAGCAGGTCGGGCATCAGCAGGCCGGTGAAATAGGGCAAGGCGGTGACCGCCGACAGCAGCAGCACCGTCCCCGCGACGGTCGCCGGCCGGGCAAGCCCGAACAGGCGCAGCGCGACGCGGACCAGCCAATAGGCGATCGCCGCCTGGGCGACGACGAACAGCCAGAAGCGGCTGAGCAGGTAGCTGAGCCACAGCAGCGCCCCGAAATAGGGCGAGCGGCCGGCCATGATGCTCTCGCTGGCGAGGTCGTTGCCGCGCGCGCCGACATGGCGGTCGGCGTCGCGCGCCTTGGCTTCGGGGTCGAGCGAGCGGCGATAATGCTCGGTCCATTCGGTGCGGATGCGCTCGCCCGAGAAGATATAGGCGGCGCTGTCGGCGGCGCGGACATAGGCGGTGCTGTCGGGGAAATAGAAGGGCTGCCCGTTGATAAAGGCGGGCCAGGCCAGCGCCAGCACGCAGCCCAGATGGAACAGCCATCGCTGAAGCACCGCCCCGATCCCCGCATCAAACCCCATCCCGTCATCCGGGATTAGCGATGGCATTGCAACCGATGTTGGGGCAGCAGGGGACGGGATGCATGAAGATTACAATCTTTTCGTCACCATCGTCGAGGCCGGCAGCCTGTCCGCCGCGGGCCGGCGGCTGCGCATCTCCCCGGCGATGGTGTCGAAGCGGCTCGCCCGGCTCGAGGCGCGGCTCGGCGCGACGCTGGTCCATCGCACCACGCGGCGGCTGCTGCTCACCGATGTCGGCCAGGGCTTCTACGAGGATGCCAGCCACATCCTCGACGCGGTCCGCACCGCCGAGGCGCGGGTCGCCGGACGGGTGGGGCAGCCGGGCGGGCGGCTGCGCGTCTCGGCGCCGACCTCGTTCGGGCGGATGCACGTCGCCCCCTATCTCCACGCCTTCCTCGATCGCTATCCCCGGATCGAGCTGTCGCTCGACCTCGACGACGGCTTCGTCGACCTGCTCGGCGAACGGATCGACGTCGCGATCCGCATCGCCACCCGGCCGGAAGGATCGCTGGTCGCCCATCACCTGGCCGAGAATCGCCGCATCCTCTGCGCCGCCCCCGCCTATCTCGCCGCGCAGGGCACGCCCGCGACCCTCGCCGACCTCTCCCGGCACCGGCTGCTCGCCGCCGACCACCAATTCCCCTGGCGGCTCGAAGGGTCCGACGGTCCGGTGGGGCTCGACGGGGTGAGCGCGGTCCGCACCAATTCGAGCGAGGTCGCGCGCGAGCTGACCGTCGCCGGGCTCGGCATCGCGCTGCGGTCGACCTGGGACGTCGGCCCGGCGCTGCGCGACGGATCGCTGGTCCGCATCCTGCCGGAGATCAGCGGCGCGACCGACGTCGCCATCTACGCCGTGCAGCCGCGCGGCACCGCCGGCGCGCCCAATGCCGGCGCCTTCGTCGACCATTTCCGGGCGCTCTTCTCGCCGGTGCCGCCCTGGGATAGGTGACGGTCATGCTTGAGGAACTTCGCGACATCATGGCGCGCCTGCGCGACCCGGAAACCGGCTGCCCCTGGGACGTCGAGCAGGATTTCCGCACCATCGCCCCCTATACGATCGAGGAGGCCTATGAGGTCGCCGACGCGATCGAGCGCGACGACATGGCGGCGCTGCGCGACGAGCTGGGCGACCTCCAGCTCCAGGTCGTGTTCCACGCCCGCATGGCCGAGGAGGCGGGCGCGTTCGACCTGAAGGACGTGCTCGATTCAATCAGCGCGAAGATGATCCGCCGCCATCCCCATGTGTTCGGCGACGGCGCGAGCCCCGGCTGGGAGGAGATCAAGGCCGCCGAGCGCGCGGGCGCGTCGGAGGACGGCAGCGCGCTGGCCGGGGTCGCGTCCGCCCTGCCCGCGCTGCTCCGCGCCGAAAAGCTCCAGAAGCGCGCCGCGCGCACCGGCTTCGACTGGCCCGATCCCGACGGCGCGCGCGACAAGGTCGCCGAGGAGATCGACGAGGTCCGCACGGCGGCGACCGATGCCGACCGCTTCGAGGAGATGGGCGACCTGCTGTTCGCGGTGGTCAACTGGTCGCGCAAGCTGGGCATCGACCCCGAGGCGGCGCTGCGCGCGGCCAACCTGAAGTTCGAGAAACGCTTCCGCGCGATGGAGGATATCGCCGGGGAGGCCTTCAAGGGCCTGTCGCTCGAAGACAAGGAAGCGCTCTGGGTGCGGGTGAAACGATCCTGAACGTCATTCCAGCGAAAGCTGGAATCTCATTATCTTGGCTCGCTCAGTAAAAGTGAGATCCCAGCTTTCGCTGGGATGACAGCAATCTTGCTACCGCGCCTCGAAGCGGGCCAGATCCTTGTCCGACAGCCGCACCTCGACGATCATCGCATCGCCCTCGACCTCCTGCCCGATCACCTCGCCATTGGCGTGGAGCCAGGCCAGCGCCGCGCCGTCGGCGATCGGCACCGACAGGGTGCGGACGCGGTTGCCGGTCGATAGCCGGTCGGACACCAGCCGGCGCAGCTCCTCGACGCCCTCGCCGGTCAGCGCCGACAGCGGCGCGACGTCGTCGCGGCGCGCGGCCTCCGCCTCGGTCGCGGCGCGGGCCTCGGGATCGAGCATGTCGATCTTGTTCCAGACCTCGAGGATCGGCGCGCCCTCGCCGGCCTCGCCTGAGCCATGCCCTTCCGGCGCCCTGGGGCCGACGCCGATCTCGCCCAGCACCGCCAGCACGTCGCCCGCCTGGGCGTCGCTGTCGGGGTGGGATATGTCGCGGACGTGGAGGATGATGTCGGCGCCGGTGACCTCCTCCAGCGTCGCGCGGAAGGCGGCGACGAGCTGGGTCGGCAGGTCGGAGACGAAGCCGACCGTGTCGGACAGGATCGCCTTGTCGAGGCCGGGCAGCGAAATCTGCCGCATCGTCGGGTCGAGCGTGGCGAAGAGCAGGTCCTCGGCCATCACCTTGGCCCCGGTCATGCGGTTGAACAGGGTCGACTTGCCGGCGTTGGTGTAGCCGACCAGCGCGATCACCGGCCAGGGCGCGCGCTGCCGCCGGGCGCGGTGGAGGCCGCGGGTGCGGCGCACCTGCTCCAGCTCGCGGCGCAGCTTCGCCATGCGGTCGCGGATCAGGCGGCGGTCGGCCTCGATCTGGGTCTCGCCCGGGCCGCCGAGAAAGCCGAAGCCGCCGCGCTGCCGTTCGAGATGGGTCCAGCTCCGCACCAGCCGGCCCGCCTGATAGTCGAGATGGGCGAGCTCGACCTGCAGCCGGCCCTCGGCGGTCGCCGCGCGCTCGCCGAAGATCTCCAGGATCAGGCCGGTGCGGTCGATCACCTTGGCCTCGGTCGCCTTCTCCAGGTTGCGTTGCTGGATCGGGGTCAGCGCCGCGTCGACGATGATCAGCTCGGCCTCGCCCTGGCGGGCGGCGAGCGCGATCTGGTCGACCTGGCCGGAGCCGAACAGGGTCGCGGGCTTGGGATCGCGCAGGCGGAAGGCGAGCTTGTCGACCACGTCGACCCCGATCGCGGCGGCAAGCCCTGCCGCCTCGTCGAGTCGCGCCTCCGCGCTGCGAGGATTGTCGCCGGAACGTTCGGGCAGGGCCACCAGCGCTCGCGCGCCGCGGCTCAGCCCGTCGTCCTCGTCACGGTTGAAGACGCTCAATCGTCGTCCGTGCTGTCGATCTCGGCCAGGTTGATCGGATGCGCCGGCTGCACCGTCGAGATCGCATGCTTGTAGACGAGCTGGCTGAGACCATCCCGCCGCAGCAGCATGCAGAACAGGTCATAGGCCGCGATCTCGCCCTGGAGCATGACGCCGTTGACGAGAAACATCGTCACCGGCTCGCGCGCCTTGCGCACCGCCGAGAGGAACACCTCCTGCAGCAGGTGGGACTTCTTGTCCTCGAAGCTCTTGTCGATCTCCGCCATGTCGAGCGGATGCGCGGGCATCACCGTCGAGATGGCGTGCTTGTAGATGAGCTGCGACTGGCCGTCGCGGCGCAGCAGGACCGAGAAATTGTCGAACCAGGTGATGATGCCCTGGAGCTTGACGCCCTTCACGAGGAACATCGTGACGGGGGTCTTGGTCTTACGGACCGAGTTGAGGAAGATATCCTGAAGATTATTGACCTTGTCGGCCATTGCCGGTCTCCGGTCTTGGCGGGTCATGGCCCGCTGATTGCGCCGTTGCATGGCGTCGTGCAGCCCGCGCCACATGCGGGGCTGGGTGCTTCATATAGCAGCTTGGCGGGCGCGTCCATCTCGCAGTTGCAGCAAAACCGCTCGCTTCGCCGCAACCCTCCCGTCGTCATCCTGACGAAAGTCAGGATCTCCCTTTTTCTTCAACATCTTGCCGGAGCTTATTGAAAGACAGTGAGATCCCGGCTTTCGCCGGGATGACGGTCCGGAGGTTACTCCTCCCCCTCCTCCCGCGGGTCGACCAGCCCGAGCGTCTTGAGCTTGCGGTGGAGCGCCGAGCGCTCCATGCCGATGAACGAGGCCGTCTTCGAGATATTGCCCGAGAAACGGCGGATCTGGACGCGCAGATATTCGCGCTCGAACGTCTCGCGCGCCTCGCGCAGCGGCGTCCCCATGATCGATCGGGCCGCCTCGCCCGGCGCGAGCCGCGCCTGGTCGCTCAATATCTCGGGCGGGAGCATGTCGAGTTCGATCTGGCCGATCCGCTCGCCCGGGGCGAGGATGATCGTCCGCTCGACGATATTGCGGAGCTGACGGACATTGCCCGGCCAGTCATAGGTTTGCAGCGCGCCCACGGCATCGTCGGTGACGACCGGAGTCGGCACCCGTCGCTCGGAAGCAAAGCGCGCCAGGAAATGTTCGACCAGCGCCGGGATGTCCTCGCGCCGTTCGGCCAGCGGCGGGATGTTCACCGGCACGACGTTGAGTCGATAATAGAGGTCCTCGCGGAAACGCCCGGCGGTGATCTCCTCGGCCAGGTTGCGCGAGGTGGCCGAGACGACGCGGACGTCGACCTTGACGATGCGCTGCCCGCCGACCCGGTTGAACGCCTGTTCGGTCAGCACCCGCAATATCTTCGCCTGGGTGGTGAGCGGCATGTCGGCGATCTCGTCGAGGAACAACGTGCCGCCATGCGCCTGTTCGAGCAGGCCGGGGCGAAGCAGCTCGCCATTCTCCTCGACCCCGAACAACTCCTCCTCGACCCGCTCGGGCTCCATCCGCGCCGCGCTGACGACGATGAAGGGCGCCTGCGCGCGGTGGCTCCAGACATGGAGGAGGCGCGCCGCCACCTCCTTGCCGACGCCGGCCGGGCCGCTGATCAGCACGCGGCTGCCGGTCGCGGCGACGCGCTTCAGCGTGGCGCGGATGCCGTTGATCGCGCCCGAATTGCCGGTGAGCTCCTCCTCCTGGCCAATCTGCGCCTTGAGCGTCGCATTCTCGCGGCGCAGCCGGTCGGTCTCGGTCGCGCGGTCGACCAGCAGCAGCAGATGCTCGGCCTCGAACGGCTTCTCGATGAAGTCGGTCGCGCCGCGGCGGATCGCCGTCACCGCGGTGTCGAGATTGCCGTGGCCCGAGATCATCAACACCGGCAGGCTCGGGTCGCGGCGCTTGATCTCGTCGAGCAGGTCGAGCCCGTCGAGGCGCGATCCCTGCAGCCAGACGTCGAGCAGCACGAGCGACGGCCGCCGCTCGTCGATCGCCGCGAGCGCCGAGTCGCTGTCGGCGGCGGTGCGGGCGGCATAGCCCTCATCCTCCAGCACGCCCGCCACCAGGTCGCGGATATCCGCCTCGTCGTCGACAATCAGGATTTCGAGCGCCATGCCTCAACCAGTTCCACTTCGCTTGAGTTCGGGGAATTTCGCTTCCTCGGCCGCGTTGCCGGCGCGGTCCGCGCCCTCGACGGCGAGGCTGCCGAGCGCCTCCAGGTCGAAATCCATCTCGACCATGGTGCCGCCGCCGGGCCGGTCGCGCAGTGCCAAGGTACCGAGATGGTCCTCGACGATCTTGCGGACGATGGCGAGGCCGAGCCCGGTGCCGCGCTTGCGCGTCGTCATATAGGGCTCGGTCAGCCGCTCGCGCTCGGGCGGCAGGCCGGGACCGTTGTCGGCCAGCACGATGCGCAGCCGCCGCTCGGCGATGCGGATCGTCATCGCGATCACGCCCGGGGCGTGCTGCGCGGGGTTCTCCTCGATCGCCTCGACCGCGTTCTTGACGAGGTTGGTCAGCGCCTGGCCGAGCTGGCGGCGGTCGCAGATCATCGTCGGGGTCAGCCCCTCGCTGTCGAGGCTGAAGCTGATCGCCGGATGGGCGACCTCCTGCAGGAACATCGCCTGCCGCGCGATGTCGACGATCGCCTCCTCGCGGAAGGCCGGCTTGGGCATGCGCGCGAAGGACGAGAATTCGTCGACGATCCGCCGCATGTCGCCGACCTGGCGGACGATCGTCGCGGTCAGCCGCTCGAACACGCCCGGATCGGACTGGATTTCCTTGCCGTAGCGGCGCTGGAGCCGTTCGGCGGCGAGCTGGATCGGGGTCAGCGGGTTCTTGATCTCGTGCGCGATGCGGCGGGCGACGTCGGCCCAGGCGGCGCGGCGCTGGTCGGCGAGGCGCTGGGTGATGTCGTCGAAGGTCAGCACCCGCGCGCCCTCCGCCGCGACCGCGCGCACCGACAGGGTGCGCGGCTCGCCGGCGATGACGATCTGGACCACCGCCTCGCGGTCGCCGGCGTCGAGGATATGGTGCAGCTCGGGCGAGATGTCGGCGAGCGGCCGGCCGTCGACCGGTTCCTCCAGGGCGAGCATCGCCCGCGCCGAGGGATTGACCAGCGTGATCCGGCGGTCGCCGTCGACCGAGATGACGCCCGCGGTCACGCCCGACAGCACCGCCTCGATGAAGGCGCTGCGGCTTTCGAGCTGGCTGTTGGCGGCGACCAGCGCGCCGGTCTGCTCGCCCAGCTTGCGGGTCATGCGGTTGAAGGCGCTGCCGAGCGTGCCGATCTCGTCGGGGCTCGGATCGATATGCACGCGCGCGCTGAGATCGCCGGCCGCGACCCGGCGCGCGGCGGCGACGAGGTCGTTGACCGGGCGGACCAGCCGGTCGGCCACCGTCATCGCCACCCAGATGGCGATGCCGAGGATCGCCAGCGCGATGATCATCAGCAGGATGTTGAAGCGGAGCTGGAGCGCGCGGGCGCGGTCGACGGTCGCGACATAGTCGCCCAGCGCCGATCGCGCGCGGGCGGCCTGGGCCAGCACGTTCCGGTCCGACTGGCGCGAGATGTAGAGATAGGTGCGGCTCGCCGCGTCGAGCAGGATCGTGCCCTCGATCCGGTCGCCCGCCCCGGCGGTGATGCGCGGCTGGCCGCCCGCCAGGAAGGGCAGCGTCGCGGGCGGCAGGCGCTTGTCGAGCGGCCGCTTGTCGAGATTGGCGAGCGCGATGAGCTGCGGCGTTCCGGCGCGGTCGACACTGATGATCGCCGCTTCCGACAGGCCGCGATAGGCGACCTGGCGCGCGAAGAAGGGCGCGAAGCGCGGATCGTCGATCGTCGTCGCCGACAGCGCGCTGCGCAGGTCGCCCGACATGGCGAGGATGTCGCCGAGCAGCCGCTCCTTGCTCTCGGTCACATAGGCCTGCGCGACCCGCTCGGAGCTGCGCAGCACGACGGTGGCCTTGTCGGAGAACCAGAATTCGGTGCCGAGCTGGAACAGCAGCGACGCGAAGATCACCACCAGCAGCGTCGGTGCGGTGGCGATCAGCGAGAAGAAGGCGACGAGGCGGACGTGCAGCCGCGCCTTGCCCCCCAGCCCCGACCGCGCCGCGCGGTGCAGCGCCACCCGGCGGGCGGCGAGCACCATCAGCACCATGAACGACAGCAGGTTGGCGCCGAGCAGCAGCGCCACGACGGTCGGCGAGATCGGGATTTCGGGCTTGCCGCTGGCGGTGACGACCCGATAGCTGACCGCGACCACCAGCAATGCGGCCAGCGGCGCCAATATCTCCAGCAAAGGCAGCAGGCGCCGTGGCCGCAGCGCCGTCACCGCGCGCCTGCGCCATCGCCTGGATACAAGCCCATATGCAGCCATCGTGGCCGGATTACCACAAGGGCGTGGCTTCGGGAACACAGTTAACATGCATTTGGTCGAGCGGGGTCGTCGGTCCGGCGATAGCGGCCGATCGGCCCCGCCGATATCGGCGGCCCGACTTTGCTCTTTCCCGCCTCGGTCCGGCTGATATGCTCGCCCATCGACGAGCCATCACAGGATGCCAGCCATGACGTTCAAAGGCCGATCCTCCTTCCTCCTTTCGGCGCTCATCCTGGTCCCGGCGGCGGGGCAGGCGCAAAGCAGCGAAGATGTCGCCGACCTGGTCGGCGCCCGCGCCGCCGGGGCGGAGACCCAGATGGAGGCGCGCGGCTATCGCGCGACGGTCAGCAACACCGTCCGCGACCAGCGCTTCACCTTCTGGTGGAACGAGCGGAAAGGACGCTGCGTGTCGGTCTCCACCATCGACGGCCGCTATGCCTCGATCGATGCCGTCCCGCCGGGGAACTGCGACGCGCAGGACGCGTCCCGCCCAGCCTATGGGGCGCAGCAGGCGCCCGGGCACGACGCGAAATCGCTGGTCCTCGTCTGCTACGGCGCGGGAACCAAGCCGACCGTCGAACCGTCGCGCTATGCTTGGAACCCGTGGAACCACAAATGGGAATGGAGCACGCCCCAGAACGGCGCCAAGGGCTTCAGTTCCGACGTGCAGATCGAGCTCTACGGCGCTTCCGGCCGCATCCATCTCGGCAAGAGCCTGGTGCCGCCGATTCACTCGGGCGGCGACAACGGCTGGTGGGACATCGAAAACCTGGCGGTGACGCCGGACCGGATATCGGGCAGCTACCGGCTCAACGGCATGAACAAGCCGCGCTTCACCGTCGATCGGCGCACCGGACGGATCGAGGTCAAGGCCGTCACCAATTTCGCCGGACAATGCGACATGGGCGACTGGGGCAAGGGCCAGCACCGCTTCTAGGACACCGGATTCAATCCGCCCGGCGCGAGGCCCCCGCATCGATCCCGAGGTCAGTCAGCTTCTTGCGCAGGGTGTTGCGGTTGATCCCCAGCAGCCGCGCGGCGCGGAGCTGGTTGCCCTTGGCCGCCGCCATGCTGAGTTCGAGCAGCGGCCGCTCGACCTCGGCCAGCACCCGGTCGTAGAGCCCGTCGGGCGGCAGCTCGCGGCCGAAGGTCGTGAAATAGCGGGCGAGGTGCTGCTCGACGGCATCGGCGAGGCCGCCGCTGCCCGCCGGTACGGGCGGTGGAACGTCGGCCGCCGGGCGCTGGTGGAGCTGCTGCTCGACCAGCGCGGCGGTGATCACGTCCTCGCGGCTGAGCACCGCCAGGCGGCGCATCAGATTCTCGAGCTCGCGGACGTTGCCGGGCCAGCCATGCTGGATGAGCCGCGCGACCGCGCCCGCGTCGAGCGCCTTGCGCGGCAGCCCGTCCGCCGCCGCCCGGTCGAGGAAGAAGCGCGCCAGCTCGCCGATGTCGTCGCCGCGCTGGCGCAACGCCGGCAGGCGGATCGGCACGACGTTGAGGCGGTAATAGAGGTCCTCGCGGAAGCCGCCGTCGGCGATCAGCCTGGGCAGGTCCTTGTGGGTGGCGGCGATGATGCGGACGTCGGCGCGGATCGAGCGGGTGCCGCCGACCGTGGTGAACTCGCCCGCCTGGAGGACGCGGAGCAGCCGGGTCTGCGCCTCCATCGGCATGTCGCCGATCTCGTCGAGGAACAACGTGCCGCCCTGCGCCTGCTCGAAGCGGCCGGCGCTGCGCGCCTGCGCGCCGGTGAAGGCCCCGCGCTCATGGCCGAACAGCTCGGATTCGATCAGCTCGCGCGGGATAGCCGCCATGTTGATCGCGACGAAGGGCGCCGCGGCGCGTGGCCCGAAATCGTGGATGGCGCGCGCGACCAGTTCCTTGCCGGTGCCCGATTCGCCCAGCACCAGCACGGTCAGGTCGTTAGCGACGACGCGCGCGATGGTGCGGTAGACCTCCTGCATCGGCGGCGACCGGCCGATCAGCGGCAGGTCCTCGGCCGCCTCGCCGTCGAACGCCGCCGCGCCGCCGCCCGCCCGCGCCGCCAGCGCATCGGACACGGCGCGGGTCAGCTCGCCCAGGTCGAACGGCTTGGGCAGATAGTCGAACGCCCCCTGCTCGGTCGCGCGCAGCGCCGTGGTGAAGGTGTTCTGCGCCGACAGCACGATCACCGGCAGGCCGGGATTGGTGCGGAGCATCTCCGGGATGATGTCGAGCCCGTTGCCGTCGGGCAGGATCACGTCGGTGACGAGCACCTGCGGATCGAAGCTGGCGAACAGCCGGCGCTGCTCGGCGACCGAGGCCGCCGTCTCGACGATATGGCCGGCGCGGCGCAGCGCCTCGCGCACCACGGTGCGGATGGCGCCGTCGTCGTCGACGACCAGGACCCTGCCCCCGGTTCCGGTCATGCCGTCACCCGCGCGCGCGGGAGCAGGAGGCGGAACACGGTCCGCGACGGCGTGCCTTCGCGCGCATATTCGATGATTCCCCCCTGGTCGGAAACGAGCTTCTCCACCAGCGCGAGGCCGAGGCCGCTGCCGGTGCGCTTGGTGGTGACGAACGGATCGAACAGATGCCCTTCGATCTCGGGCGGCGCGCCGGGGCCCTCGTCGATCACGCACAGCTCGATCGGCAGCGGCTGGCGCGCGTCGCCGTCGGCGCGGCGCATCGACACGCCGTGGCGATAGGCGGTGGTGAGCGTGATCGCCCCCGGCTCCTCGCCCATCGCCTCGGCGGCGTTCTTGAGCAGGTTGATGACGATCTGGATCAGCGAATCGCGATGGCCGAGCACCGCCGGCAGCGACGGATCATAGACCTCGCGGATCACCCGCCCCTGCGCGAAGCCCTTGAGCGCCACCTCGCGCGCATGGCCGAGGATGGCGTGGATGTTCTGCGGCGTCATCTCGATCGGGCGGGTGTCGGTGAAGCCCTGCATCCGGTCGATCAGCGCGGCGACGCGGTCGACCTCCTCGCGGATCAGCCGGGTGAGCGGACGCGATTCCTCGTCGCAGCTCGTCTCCAGCAGCTGCGCCGCGCCACGCACCGCCGACAGCGGGTTCTTCACCTCGTGCGCCAGCATCGCCGCGGCGGCGACGGCGGTGCGGGTGCCGCCCTCGCGGTCGATCGACCGCGCGCCGATCGCGCTGCGGGCATGGCCGTGGATCGACACCGCGCGCCAGCCCGGCCGGTCGGGCAGCGGCGCGACCATCAGGTCGACCCGCATCCGCCGCCGGCCCGGCAGGACGATGTCGATGTCATAGGCGGCGAAGGGCGCGTCGCTGGGCATCGTCGTCAGCGGATGGCCGATCGCGTCGAGCACGCCATGCCCGACGATCTGGCTGCGACTGAGGTTGAACAGCGATTCGCAGGCGGCATTGATCTCGACGACCTGCCCCTCGGGATCGATGGTCAGCACGGCGGTCGCCATCGCCGCCATGATCTCGGCCGCCGAGGGGGCGTCGGCGGGACGATCCGCCGCGGATGCGCGCCGCCCGAAGCGGATCAGGCTGCTGCCCGGGAGAGCCATGGCGCGTAGAATTCTCCGAGCATGGCGATCACCCTGGCGGCGTCGGGCTCCTGGTTGACGGCGTTGCGGAACTCCGCCGAGCCGGCCAGCCCCTTGGTGTACCAGCCGATGTGCTTGCGCGCCATGTTGACGCCGACCTCTTTCCCATAGAGTTCGAGCATCGCATGATAATGCGCTAATATGACGTGATATTGCTGCTCGATCGTCGGATCGGGCCTGCGCTCGCCGGTGGCGAGATAATGCATCACCTGCGACAGCAGCCAGGGCCGGCCATAGGCGCCGCGCCCGATCATCAGCCCATCGGCGCCCGACTGGTCGAGCGCAGTCTCGGCATCCTCGATCGAGCAGATGTCGCCGTTGACGATCACCGGGATCGACACCGCTTCCTTGACCCGGCGGATGAACGCCCAGTCGGCCGATCCCTTGTACATCTGGCAGCGGGTGCGGCCGTGGACGGTGATCATCTTCACGCCGACATCCTCGGCGATGCGCGCCAGTTCGGGCGCGTTGAGGCTGTCATGGTCCCAGCCCATCCGCATCTTGAGCGTGACCGGCACCTCGACCGCCGCGACCGTCGCCTTGACGATCTCGACCGCCAGCTCGGGCGTCCGCATCAGCGCCGATCCGGCGTCGCCGTTGACGACCTTGCGCACCGGGCAACCCATGTTGATGTCGATGATCGCGGCGCCGCGATCCTGGCTGAGCTTCGCCGCCTCGCCCATCTCCTTCGGCGTGCAGCCGACGAGCTGCATCGACACCGGCTCCTCGGCCGGGTCCCACAGCGCCTTCTGCACCGACTGGCGCGTCTCGCGGATCGCGGCCTGGCTGGCGATCATCTCGGTGACGTTCAGCCCCGACCCGTAGCCGCGCACCACCTTGCGGAACGGCAGGTCGCTCACGCCGGTCATCGGCGCGAGAATCACGGGGCTGTCGATCCGCACGGGACCGATGTCGATGGGGCGCAGTCTGGGGGTCATGAAGCCATATTGCCTAAAAAAGCGGCAATCGCTCTACCCGCAAAGCGGCCGGGGAGCAAGCGAGGTGACATTGCCCAACCAAATCGTCATTCCAGCGAAAGCTGGAATCTCCCTGCCTTCCCACATCCCGGGAAAGAAGGGAGATCCTGGCTTTCGCCAGGATGACGGACAAGGGGCGACGGCGGCCCGAGCTTTACTGTTCGAGCCCCCCCACCTAAAGCGCGGCGCATGACGGGGAAGCCCAGCATCGCCGCCTTGATCGTCGCCGCCGGACAGGGCGTCCGCAGCGGCGGCGGCGTGCCCAAGCAATATCGCCGGATCGGCGGCAAGGCGGTGCTCGCCCATGCCGTCGACGCGCTGGCGCGCCATCCGGCGATCGGCAGCGTCCAGGTCGTGATCGGCGCGGGTCAGGAGGATCTCCATGCCGAGGCGGTCGGCGGACGCACCCTGCCCCCGCCCGTCACCGGCGGCGCGACCCGGCGCGATTCGGTGATCGCCGGGCTGGCGGCGGTCGACGCCGACATCGTCCTGATCCACGACGCCGCCCGCCCCTTCCTGCCCGCCGCGGTGATCGACCGGCTGATCGCCGCGCTCGACGGCAGCGACGGCGCGGTTCCCGCGCTCGCGGTCGCCGACACGCTGGCGAAGGGCGACGCCCTGCTCGGCGACGCCGTGCCGCGCGACGGGCTGCACCGCGTCCAGACGCCGCAGGCCTTCCGCCGCGCCGACATCCTCGCCGCGCACCGCGCCTGGGACCCGGCGCGCGAAGCGACCGACGACGCGCAGGTCGCGCGCGCCCACGGCCTGTCGGTCGCGATCGTCGAGGGCGACCGCAGCCTGGAGAAGCTCACTTTTGCCGCCGATTTCGAGGCCGCCGAGGAAAGGATGGCGATGATCAGCCGCACCGCGATGGGCTTCGACGTCCACGGCTTCACCGCCGGCGACGGCGTCCAGCTCGGCGGCGTCCGCATCGCCCATGACCGCGCCCTCGCCGGGCACAGCGACGCCGACGTCGCGCTCCACGCGCTGACCGACGCGCTGCTCGGCACGATCGCGGCGGGCGATATCGGCAGCCATTTCCCGCCCAGCGACCAACGCTGGAAAGGCGCCGATTCGGCGATGTTCCTGGCCCATGCCCGCGACCTCGTCGCGGCGGCGGGCGGGATCGTCGACTTCGTCGACCTGACCATCATCTGCGAAGCGCCCAAGGTCGGCCCGCACCGCGCGGCGATCCGCGACCGGATCGCCGCCCTGCTCGGCCTGACGGCGGGCCAGGTCAGCGTCAAGGCGACCACCACCGAGCGGCTCGGCTTCACCGGCCGGCGCGAGGGGATCGCGGCGCAGGCGGTTGCAACGGTGCGCGTGCCGTCCATATAGCGAAGGGGAAGAGATCGTGACCGAGCACCAAGACACATTGCTGCCCCCCGAGCTGGTCGAGGCCGCGCGCCGGGTGATCGAGGCGAACCGCGCCGAGGGCCGCAAGATCGCGGTGGCGGAGAGCTGCACCGGCGGCCTCGTCGCCGCCGCGCTGACCGAGATCCCGGGATCGTCGGACGTGCTCGGCTGCGGCTTCGTCACCTATTCGAACGAGGCGAAGGTCTCGCTGCTCGGCGTATCGGTCGAGATGATCGAGACGTTCGGCGCGGTGTCGATCGCGGTCGCCTGGGCGATGGCGCGCGGCGCGCTGGAGCAGAGCGGCGCCGACACCGCGGTGGCGATCACCGGCGTCGCGGGCCCCGGCGGCGGCAGCGAGAAGAAGCCGGTCGGCACGGTGGTGTTCGGCCGCGCGCGGAAAGGCGCCGATCCCGAGGACATCGCCGCCGACAAGCGCCATTTCGGCGACCTGGGACGCGGCGGCGTCCGGCTTCAGGCGGCGCTGTGCGCGCTCGAGCTGCTGATGCCGGGGGCGACGCTGGCCGAGGAGCCGTAAAGCTTCGCCGCGCGCTCCTCGAACGCGTTGATCATCATCCTGAGCGCCCGGTCGAACATCTGGCCGGCGATCATCTCGAACAGCCGCGACCGGAACTCGAAGTCGATCGAGAAGTCGACGATCGACCCGCCCTTGCCGTCGGCGGCGAAGGCCCAGTCGTTGTGGAGAAATTTGAGCGGCCCATCGACATAGTCGACATGGATGCTCGCCGGCCGCTGCTTGCTGACCTTCGAGGTGAACTTCTCGCGCAGCGCCTTGAAGCCGACCATCAGGTCGGCGACCATCTCGGTCTCGCTGTCGGAGCGGACGCGCACCGCCGACACCCAGGGCAGGAACTCGGCGTAGGACGCGACATCGGCGACGAGCGCGTACATCTGCTCCGGGCTATAGGGCAGCGTCCGGGTCTCGCGGTGGCGAGGCATGTCAGGCGGCCGGCACCGCCGCCTTGCGGGCCAGCTCGGCATTGCGGGCGTCGCGCAGCTTCACGAAATCGTCGCCGGCATGGTAGCTCGACCGGGTCAGCGGGGTCGCCGCGACCAGCAGGAAGCCCTTCGCCCGCGCGATCGCGGCATAGGCCTCGAAGGTCTTGGGCGCGACGAAGTCGGCGACCTTGGCGTGCTTCGGCGTCGGCTGGAGATATTGGCCCATCGTCAGGAAATCGATGTCGGCCGAACGCATGTCGTCCATCACCTGATGGACTTCGAGCCGCTCCTCGCCCAGCCCGACCATGATGCCCGACTTGGTGAAGATCGTCGGGTCGAGCCGCTTGACCGTCTCCAGCAGGCGCAGCGACGCATAATAGCGCGCGCCCGGCCGGATCGTCGGATAGAGCCTCGGCACCGTTTCGAGATTATGGTTGTAGACGTCGGGCCGCGCCGCGACGATCATCTCGATCGCCGCATCGGCCTTGTTGCGGAAATCCGGGGTAAGGATCTCGATCGTCGTCCTGGGCGTGGTCCGGCGCAGCGCCTCGATCACCTTGACGAACTGCTTCGCGCCGCCGTCGGGCAGGTCGTCGCGGTCGACCGATGTGACGACGATATGCTCCAGCCCCAGCTCGGCCGCGGCGTCGGCGACATGCTGCGGCTCCAGCGCGTCGACCGGGCGCGGCATGCCCGTCTTGACGTTGCAGAAGGCGCAGGCCCGGGTGCAGGTGTCGCCCAGGATCATCACCGTCGCATGCTTCTTGGTCCAGCATTCGCCGATGTTCGGGCAGGCCGCCTCCTCGCACACGGTGGCGAGGTTGAGGCGGCGCATCAGCGCCTTGGTATCGGAGAAAGCCTGGCCCATCGGCGCCTTGACCCGAATCCAGTCGGGCTTGCGCTGCTTCGGGGCGTCGGTGATCGGCAGGGGTTCGCTCATGGGATGCCAGATAGGCGATAAGGGCCGCTCTTGCCAGTCCCCCCGCTCAGGTCTAGGGCACTCGCTCATGACCGACTTCTCCGGGCTCATCGAGGGCTATCGCCGCTTCAAGGCGAATGGCTGGAAACAACAACGCGAACGCTGGACGCAGCTCGCCAGTGGGCAGAATCCCCGCTTGATGGTGATCGCCTGCTCGGACAGCCGGGTCGATCCGACGATCATCTTCGACACCTCGCCCGGCGAGATCTTCATGGTCCGCAACATCGCCAACATGGTGCCGCCGTTCGAGACCACGGCGGGCCGTCACGGCGTCTCGGCGGCGCTGGAGTTCGCGGTGACCCAGCTCGAAGTGCCCGAGATCGTCGTGCTCGGCCACCAGAGCTGCGGCGGCTGCGCGGCGGCGCTCACCCGCCGCTTCGAAAATGCCGAGAAGGGCCAGGGCGGCTTCATCGCCGACTGGATGTCGATGCTCGACGAGGCGCGCGACAAGGTCGTCGCCGAGCATGGCCATGGCGAGGAAGCGGTGCGCGCGCTCGAATGGGAGGCGGTCAAGGTCTCGATCGCCAACCTGCGCACCTTCCCCTGCGTGCCGATCCGCGAGCAGAAGGGCAAGCTGAAGATCCACGGCGCCTATTTCGCGGTCGCCGACGGCATCCTCCACCTGCTCGACGAGGAAACCGGCGAGTTCTCGCCGGCCTGACGCTTCCTTTGGCGAGGGGGCCGGAACGCCCGCCCCTCTCCGTTCGTTGAGCCCCTCGATCATTTGTTGAGGAGCTTGACCATGATAGCCCGTTCGATCCTGGCGATCACCGCGCTGATCGCCGTCGCCCCGCTCGCGGCCCAGAGCAGTCCGGCCCAGACCGATCCCGCCCACCAGGCCGCCGACGCCCGCGAGGTCCCGGAGACCCGGGCGCTGAACGACAAGGTCGGCAGCGCGATCGCCCAGACCCAGACCAACAACGCGGTCGCGCAGGCGCAGAACGAAGAGAACCAGGCCCAATATGAGGCCGACAAGGCGGCCTATGCAGCGGCGCTACGCCAGCACAACCGCGAGGTGCTGGAGAACGACGCGACCTTCATCCGCCAGCGCGAGGCCTATGCCATGGCGATGCGCGACTGGCGCGCCCAGGTCGCGATGTGCAAGCGCGGCTACCAGAGCGCCTGCAAGCTGCCGACGCCGGACCCGATGAACTATATGTGAGGAGTTCGTCATCCTGGCGAAAGCCAGGATCTCACTACCTTCCTGCCGACGAAGAAGAAGGGAGATCCTGGCTTTCGCCAGGATGACGGTCGGAATGAACAAGAAAAAGCCCGGAACCTCTTGAGGTCCGGGCTTTTTCCTTAACGCGTCAGCTTCTTGTACGCCCCGGCGCTGGCCCGGTCGGCGGCGTCGCCGAGGCGGCGGCGCTTGTCTTCCTCATAGCTTTCGAAATTGCCTTCGAACCATTCGACATGGCCGTCGCCCTCGAAGGCGAGGATGTGGGTGGCGAGGCGATCGAGGAAGAAGCGGTCGTGGCTGATCACCACCGCGCAGCCCGCGAAATTCTCCAGCGCGTCCTCGAGCGCGCGCAGCGTCTCGACGTCGAGGTCGTTGGTCGGCTCGTCGAGCAGCAGCACGTTGCCGCCCTTGCGGAGCATCTTCGCCATGTGGACGCGGTTGCGTTCGCCGCCCGAGAGCTGGCCGACCTTCTTCTGCTGGTCGGGGCCCTTGAAGTTGAACGCGCCGACATAGGCGCGGGTCGACATCTCGAACTTGCCGACGGTCATGATGTCATGACCCTCCGACACTTCCTCCCAGACGTTCTTGTTCGAATCGAGCGCGTCGCGGCTCTGGTCGACGAAGCCGAGCTTGACGGTCGGGCCGATGTCGATCGAACCGGCGTCGGGGGTCTCCTGGCCGGTGATCAGCCGGAACAGCGTGGTCTTGCCCGCGCCGTTCGGCCCGATCACGCCGACGATGCCGCCCGGCGGCAGCGTGAAGTCGAGCCCCTCGAACAGCTTCTTGTCGCCATAGGACTTGGTCAGCCCCTTGGCCTCGATCACCTTGCCGCCGAGGCGCTCGGGGGTCTGGATGACGATCTGGGCCTTGCCGGGCGCGCGATTGTTCTGCTTCTCGACCAGTTCGTCGAACGCGCGGATACGCGCCTTGGACTTGGTCTGGCGCGCCTTCGGGCTCTGCCGGATCCACTCCAGCTCCTCCTTGATCGCCTTCTGGCGGCCGGCGTCCTCGCGCTCCTCCTGCTCCATGCGCTTCGCCTTGGCGTCGAGCCACGACGAATAATTGCCCTCATAGGGAATACCCCGGCCGCGATCGAGCTCGAGCACCCAGCCCACGACATTGTCGAGGAAGTAGCGATCGTGGGTGACGAGGATGACGTTGCCCGAATAATCGACCAGATGCTGTTCGAGCCAGGCGACGCTCTCCGCGTCGAGATGGTTGGTCGGCTCGTCGAGCAGCAGGATGTCGGGCTTTTCGAGCAGCAGGCGGCACAGGGCGACGCGGCGCTTCTCGCCGCCCGACAGGCCGGTGACCGGCAGGTCGCCCGGCGGGCAGCGCAGCGCTTCCATCGCGATCTCGAGCTGGTTGTCGAGCGTCCAGCCGTCGGCCGCGTCGATCTTCTCCTGGAGGACGCCCATCTCCTCCATCAGCGCGTCGAAATCGGTGTCGTCCTTGGGATCGCCCATCTCGGCCGAGATCGCGTTGAAGCGGTCGATCATGTCCGCGACCTCGCGGACGCCGTCCATGACGTTCTGCTTGACCGTCTTGTCCGGATCGAGCTGCGGCTCCTGCGGCAGATAGCCGACGCTGACGCCCTCGGCGGCCCAGGCCTCGCCCGAATAATCGGTGTCCATGCCGGCCATGACCTTCATCAGGGTCGACTTGCCGGCGCCGTTGACGCCGATGATCGCGATCTTCGTCCCCGGCAGGAACTGCAGGTGGATGTTGTTGAACAGCGGCTTGTTGGCGCCGGGGAAGGTCTTGGTCAGACCCTTCATCACGAAACTATATTGCACGGCCATCGGGCGCGAACCTCATCGAACGTCAGGGCTGGGATTTGCCGCCGCCACTAACCGACGACAGGGCAATTGGCAAATGGGGAGCGGATGGTTAGCAACCAACCCCATGAAGAAAATTTCGTTGCTGGCGCTCGCCGCCTCCGCCGCCCTTTCCTCCCCCCTCCTCGCCCAGGCCAAGCCGGAAGAGACCGCCGCGCTGCGCGACGCGGCGCTGACCGACAGCGTCGCCTGGGACATCACCGAAGGCCTGACCACCGAGATCGGCCCCCGCCTCGCCGGCAGCGACGCCGAGGCGCGCGCCCGCGACTGGGCGGTCGCCCGGCTCAAGGCACTCGGCTTCTCCAACGTCCGGGTCGAGCCGTTCGAGGTTCCCTATTGGGAGCGCGGCGAGGCAAGCGCGGAAATCGTCGCGCCCTATCCGCAGCCGCTTGTCCTCACCGCGCTCGGCAACAGCGCCGCGACCCCGGCCAAGGGGCTGACCGCCGAGGTGATCGGCTTCGACAGCCTCGATTCGCTCAAGGCCGCCGATCCCGCGGCGGTGAAGGGCAAGACCGTCTTCCTCACCCACCGCATGGCCGTGACCCAGGACGGATCGCATTACGGCACGGTCGGCAAGGTCCGCCGCGAAGGGCCCTCGGTCGCCTCGAAGCTCGGCGCCGCCGCGATCCTGATCCGCTCGATCGGCACCGACCATCACCGCGCGCCGCACACCGGCGCGCAGAGCTGGAGCGACGGCGCGCAGCCGATCCCGGCGCTGGCGCTCGCCAATCCCGACGCCGACCAGCTCGAACGGGTGCTCAAGCGCGGCCAGCCGGTGACGGTGGCGCTGAAGGCGACCGCCCGGATGGCGGGCAAGCGCCTGTCGGGCAACGTCATCGCCGAGGTGCCGGGCCGCGACCCCAATGCCGGGATCGTCCTGGTCGGCGGGCATCTCGACAGCTGGGACCAGGGCACCGGCGCGATCGACGACGCGGCCGGCGTCGCCATCACCACGGCGGCGGCCAAGCGGATCATGGACGCCGGGCAGCCGCTGCGCACGATCCGCGTCGTCTGGTTCGGATCGGAGGAGATCGGCCTGTTCGGCGGCGCCGCCTATCGCGAGAAGCACAAGGACGAGAAACACCATCTGCTCGCCGAATCCGATTTCGGCTCGGACCGCATCTGGCGCTACCAGACCTCGATCGCCGAGGCCGCCCTGCCGGCGATGAAGCCGCTCGCGGCGGCGCTCGCCCCGCTCGGCATCCAGCCCGCGCCGCGCAACGGCGACGCGTCGGGATCGGACATCTCCGAGATCCAGAAGCTCGGCATCCCGGTGATCGAGCTGGGCCAGGACGGCACCCGCTATTTCGACGTCCACCACACCCCCGACGACACGCTCGACAAGGTCGATCCGGCGCAGCTCCGCCAGAATGTCGCCGCCTGGACGGCGCTGCTGTCGGTCACCGCCAACGACCCGACCGATTACGGCCCGGTCCCGCCTCGCGCCCACTGATCCCTGGCCAACTGATCCCGACGGGCGGCGGCAAATGTCGCCGCCCAGCAAAGGACCAGCAACACAGCGGTCATACCTCGGCTGTCGCGACCGCCCGCAGGAACGGCGGCGCAAGCAGGAGAACGCAATGACCATGATGATGCTTTTGGGGGCGCTGACCGCATCCCTGGCGGGCGCGGATGGAGGCCATCTCCATCGCACGACGATCGAGCATCGCGGCGCGCCCGTGACGATCGACTACCGGGCGAGCACCGCGCTCAGCACCCGCCAGACCGGGATGTCGCCGCCGACGCGGACCGGCGGGGTCGTCCGCTGCGCCTGGGTCGCTAGGGTGGCGGTCGAGCGCAGGCTGGGCGGCGCCGACGGACTCAGCCGCGTCGTCGACACCGGGCTGCAGCTCAAGGGCAGCCAGCCCGGCACCTGCACCGCCGCGAAGAAGGCGATCGAGCGCGAGGTCGCCGCGCGCGGCGACGAGGTCCGCCGCCACGTGCTGGCGGTGGTCGAGCGCGACCGCGCGACCTTGCTCGCCGAGCTCGAGGCCGCCGCGCGGCCGAACGCGAGCTGATCGTGCGTCTCCGGGCAGCGACCATTTTTTCCGGCCTGCTGCTCGGTGGCCAGGCAATGCAGGCGGCGCGGGCGGCGGACTGGTCGCCCTCGCTCTCCGCGACGCTGACCAGCGACGAGCGCCGCCGCGGGCTGAGCTGGAGCGACGGCCGTCCGGCGGCGAGCGCGCGCCTGTCGCTGCAACCTGCCGAGGGCCTGTCGGTCTCGGTCGCGGGCACGACGCTGCGCCACGGCGCGCGGCACGATGGCGCCGCGATCGGGATCGACAGCGCCCTCGTCTACACGCAGGACTTCGGCGCGATCCGCGCCGACGCCCAGATCAGCCACCACGCCTTCCCCGGCCATGGCGGCGCGAACTATGTCGAGCTGGGCGGCGGCGCGGGCACGACGATCGGCCCCGTCCAGTTCGACCTGTTCGGCCTCTACGCCCCGAAGCAGGACGCGATCGGCGGCGACAATCTCTACCTCGCCGCCGCCGCCTCGGTCGCGATCGTCGGGACGCCGGTCACGGTCGGCGCGCAGGTCGGCCGGTCGAGCGGCACGTCCGACGATCCCGTCCGCTCCGCCCGCCTCCGCCCGCACGGCCGCTACACCGACGCGGCGCTGCGCGTCGACTATGTCGCCGGGCCCTTCACGATCGGCGTCGACCTGACCGACAGCTGGCACGGCCGCCGCGTGGCCAGCGGCCCGATCGCGGCCGACGCCGGACGGCGGGTTTCGGCGCGGATCGGGGTCAGCCTCTAATTCCTCATGCCGGCAGGCTCTACCCCCGCTTCGGAATCTCCAGCCCGCGCTGCACCGCCGGGCGGGCGAGGCCGCGGTCGAGCCAGGCGGGGACGTTCTTCAGGCCGTCATATTCGACGAGGTCGCGCGCCTCGTAGAAGGTGATCAGGTTGCGGACCCAGCCGAGGGTCGAGACATCGGCGATGCTATAGTCCGTCCCCATGATCCAGTCGCGGCCGTCGAGCCGCTGTTCGAGCACGCCGAGCAGCCGCTTCGACTCGGCGACGTAGCGCTCCAGCGGGCGCTTGTCCTCATAGGCCTTGCCGGCGAATTTGTTGAAGAAGCCGACCTGGCCGAACATCGGGCCGATCCCGGCATTCTGGAAGAACACCCACTGGATCGTCTCGTAGCGCAGCGCCGGATCGGCGGCGATGAACCGGCCGCTCTTGTCGGCGAGGTAGATCAGAATCGCTCCCGACTCGAACAGGCCCAGCGGCCGGCCGCCGGGGCCGTCGGGATCGATGATCGCCGGAATCTTGCCGTTCGGGTTGAGCGACAGGAATTCGGGCGTGTGGCTCTGGTCGGCGGTGATGTCGACGAGGTGCGACTCATAGGGAAGCCCCGTCTCCTCCAGCATGATCGACGCCTTCACCCCGTTGGGCGTGTTGAGCGAATAGAGCTGGATGCGGTCGGGATGCTCGGCCGGCCAGCGCCGGGTGATCGGAAAGGCGGAAAGATCGGCCATCGATGGTCTCCATTCTATGATCTGGGTTTTGTTTAACCCCCTCTTCCATCGTCATGCCAGCGGAGGCTGGCATCCATGTCTGTCGTCTCCTCAGATGGCATCTGGCTGGTGAGAGACATGGGCCCCAGCCTCCGCCGGGGCGACGGTGATATCAATAAACCTCGCTGTCCGGCTGGCCGCGCATCCGCAGGGTGTGGACTCCGGCGAAGGCCAGCCCGACCAGCCCCGCCACCACGCCGAAGATCGCCGGCGGGAAGCGGCCCTGGCCGGCGGGCATCCAGTCGCCGCGTTCCATGTCGGCGACGATCGCGAAGCGGCGCCCAACCGGATAGTCGGCCAGCTCGCCGCAGGCGATCGGCAGACCGTCCTGGAAGGCCATCGTCCGGTCGCGGAACTCTATCCGCAGCGAGCAGCTCTCCAGCGGCGACGGGTCGCTGCGATACTGCGCCACCACCCGCGCCGAAAGCTCGCGGCCGCCGCGCAGGATCGCGTCGCGACGCGCATATTCGGTGGCGGAGACCCAGGCGAAGACTAGGGTGAGGACGATCAGCACCGCCCAGACGATCCGCAGCGACAGCCAATGGTCGGGCCTGTTCTCCGCCAGCGCCATCGACCGTCTGCCGCGTCAGTTCGGCAGGCCCGGCTCGCCGCCCTCTGGCGATGCCAGCAGGTCGACCGACGGCTCGCTCGCGCGGGTCTCGATCGCGCCCAGCTCGTCGATCTCCTTGTCGCCGGTCTCGACGTTGAGCTCGCGGAACTTGCGACCGGTGACGAGAACGCGGCCCTCGAAGCTCGACACGAATTTGTTGTAATTCTCGACCGCGCTGTTGAGCCCGCCGCCGACCCGGCGCAGATGGCCGGCCGCGGTCGACAACCGCTCGTACATCTCCTTGCCGAGCCGGCCGATCGCGCGCGCCTCCTCGGCCATCTTCTCCTGCCGCCAGACGCTGGCGATGGTGCGCGCGAGCGCGACGAGGTTGATCGGCGTCGCGATCAGCACGCGGCGCTGGTGCGCCCAGTCCCACAGCTCGGGGTCCTGCTCCATCGCCGCCGACAGGAAATGCTCGCCCGGGATGTACATGACGACATAATCGGCCGCATCGCCGAAACGATCCCAATAGCTTTTCTGGCCAAGCTGGTTGGCATGGGTGCGCAGCGCCGCCGCATGCGCCTTGAGCAGGGTCGCGCGCGCCGCCTCGTCGACCTCCTCGCTCGCATCCATATAGGCGTTGAACGAGCATTTGGCGTCAACGATCAGCTTGCGGCCGCCGGGCAGGCGGACGACGACGTCGGGCCGCAGCCGGCCGTCCTCCGTGTCGACCGAGACCTCGGTCGCGAAATCGGCATAGGGCGACAGGCCCGCCTGTTCGAGCACGTTGCGCAGCGACTGCTCGCCCCAGCGCCCGCGCGCCTTGGGGCTGGCGCGCAGCGCGTTGACGAGGCGGGCGGCCTCGTCGCGCACCTGCCCCTGCCCCTGGCGGACCAGCTCGACCGCCTCGCGCAGGCCCGCATAGCTGTCGACCCGCTCCTTCTCGACCCGCTGCAACCCTTCCTCATAGCGCTTGAGGGTGGTCTCGACCGGGTTGAGCAGCGCCTTGAGCTGCGCCTCGTTCTTCTCGCCCGCCTGGTGGAAGCGCTGGTCGGCGCGTTCGAGGAACTGGCGCTGCGCCTGGTCGAGCAGCTTGCCGCCGACCTCGGCGAACTGGGCCGCGAGCTGCTCCTTCGCCTCCTGGAGCTGGCGGATCTGCGCCTCGAATGCCTCGGTCCGCGCCTGCCGCTCGGCGGCGAGCCCGGCGCGATCCGCCTCCGACCGGGCGAGCGCGTCGCGCGCGGCGTCGAGCGCCCGGCGCAGCCCGGCGGCGTCCTCGGCCCCGCTCGCCAGCAGCCGGCCGCGCACCAGCCAGCCGATTGCCAGCCCGATCAGCAGGCAGGCGGGCAAGGCAAGGGCGGCGATCGGCGACATGGGGCATCCTTTGGAACAGAATGGGAACCCTGCCCCGGACCGTCACGGATTGCAAGCGAACTCGCCGCTTCCCATCTGCCTCGCAATCGCTCTAATATCCCGCCGGGGCATATTGGGGGATTCTATGGCGGGTAGCGGCGAAGGCGTGTCACTGGCGGCGCGTATCCGGGGTTTCGGTCCGCTCTTGCGCAAGACGCTGCGGCAGATCGGCGCGACCCGACTCGTCGTCACCGCGATCTTCCTGATCCTCGGCCTCGCCTTCGCCCGCTACAGCTGGAACGTGATGCTGGCGAAGGACGCCGAGCGCGCGCTGTTCGACGTGCGGCTGCTGCTCGCCAGCCCGCGGGTCGAGACCGATCCGCGCATCGCGATGGTGACCTTCACCGAGGACACGCTGCGCCTGACCGGCCGCCGCTCGCCGCTCGACCGCTCGATGCTGGCCAAGGGACTGCTCGCGCTCGACCGGATGAAGCCGAAGGCGATCGGCATCGATATCCTCGTCGATCAGCCGACGCCCGAGGACCAGATATTGATCGACGCCTTCCGGACGATGAAGACGCCGACCTATCTGGGCTTCGCGTCGCATGCGACCAACACGACCTTCATGACGCTCGACCAGGAGAATTTCCTCCGCGACTTCCTGCGGCAGACCAAACCCGGCAACGTCCACCCGACGAGCATCCGCCTGCTCGCCGACGACGACGGGGTGATGCGGAGCTGGCCGAACCAGCCGCGCGAGCTGCCGCCGCTGATGGCGAACTCGCTGACCGGCGGCGGCGAGCAGTTCCGGTCCTACCAGGGATCGATCCGCTACCGGCTGCCGAAGTTCGCCGACCGGCCGGTGTTCGACAAATTCCCGATCGAGATCATCGCCAATCCCGACCTGATCGAGGCGTTCCGCCCGCAGATCGAGGGGCGCTACATCATGATCGGCGGCGACATCCCCGACGTCGACCAGTTCATCACCCCCGCCTCGCGCATCCAGAAGGGCGAGACGACGATCGGGCTGGAGATCCACGCGACGCTGCTCGCGCAGATGCTCGACAACATCATGCCGCGCAAGATTCCGGGCTGGGGCCTGTGGCTGATCGCGCTCAGCGTGATCGCGCTCGGCGCGCTGACGGCGGTGTCGAACATGAAGATCTGGAAGCTCGGCCTGCTGCTGCTGGTCCAGGCGGGCGCGATCGCGGCGGTGCCGTTCATCTGGCAGTTCCACGGCATCGACACCCAGGGGCTGCCGGTGTTCGGCTGGCTGATCGGCTGGGTCTTCGCCTATTCGGCGGTCGGCACCGCGGCGCGGGGCATCGGATCGGAGCAGCGCAACTTCGCGCAGTCGGCGCTCGGCAAATATCTGCCCGGCGACATCGCCAAGGACATCATGAAGAATCCGGAGCGGCTCCAGCTCCACGGCGAGAAGCGCGAGATCTACGCGCTGTTCAGCGACCTGGAGGGCTTCACCAAGCTCAGCCACCAGATCGAGCCGGAGATGGTCGCCTTCCTGCTCAACAAATATCTCGACGTGCTGTCGGAGACGGTGCTCGAACATGGCGGCACGATCGACAAGTTCGTCGGCGACGCGATCGTCGCCTTCTGGGGCGCGCCGATCAGCCGCCCCGACGATTGCGAGCGCGCCGTCCGCTGCGCGGTGGCGATGTACGAGGCGGGCGAGCAGTTCCGCCGCGAGGCGCCCGAGGGCGTGCCGCCGATCGGCGTCACCCGCGTCGGCGTCCATTTCGGCGAGGCGATCGTCGGCAATTTCGGCGGCGAGGGCCGCATCCAGTACACCGCGCTCGGCGACTCGATGAACACCGCGTCGCGGCTCGAGGGCGCCAACAAATATCTCAAGACCAAGACGCTGGTCAGCGACACGGTGGTCGAGCGCTCGGCGCTGAGCTGTTTCCGGCCGGTCGGGCGGATCGCCGTGTCGGGCCGGTCGACCCCGATGGAAGTGTTCGAACCCGTCTTCGATTTTTCCGAAACCGCTGTGCAACAGTTCACAGACATCTTCCGTAGATATGATGCAGGAGATGAAGGTGCGTTGGCCGAGTTCGAAAAGATGGCCACAGAAAATCCTGATGATAAGGCGCTCGCCAATCTGATAGAGCGTCTTCGTGAGGTTGGACCGGGAGGTTATAGTGCTCTGGACAAATAAACGCCGGCCGCAGGCTGCCATTGCGGCGTTCCTTGGAATCATGCTGGCGGGCAGCGCCGTGGCGGCCCCGCTGGTGGTCCGTTCGGCGGGCCCCTCGGCCAAGGTCTATCCGGCCGGCAAGGCGCTTCCGGACAATGCCAAGATCACGCTGAAGGCCGGCGACACCGTCGTCCTGCTCGACGGTCGCGGCACCCGCACGCTCAGCGGCCCGGGCACGTTCAGCTCGACCGGATCGACCGTCGCGGCGGCAACCACCGGCTCGACACTGGGCGCGCTCGTCTCGGGCGGCGGCGAGCGGCGCGCGCGGATCGGGGCGGTGCGCAGCGCGAGCGGCATCGACAAGAATGCCGGCCGCAACCCGAACGTCTGGTATGTCGACGTCACCCGCAGCGCGAACATGTGCGTCGCCGACACCTCGTCGGTGACGGTGTGGCGCCCCGACGCGAGCAAGGCGGCGAGCGTCCGCGTCACCCGCGCCGACGGCACCAGCGGCACCATCGACCTCGCCGCCGGCCAGGCCGCCGGGCTGTGGCCGGCCAGCCTGCCGGTCACCGACGGCAGCGCCTACAAGCTGAGCTGGGACGGCGCCAAGGCCCCGACCTCGCTCAAGTTCGTCGTGGTCAAGCCGACCTCGCCGGGCCTCGAGGACATGGCCCAGTCGCTGATCAAGGCCGGCTGCAACGCGCAGCTCGACCTGCTGATCGAGACGGTCGCGCTGCCCGACGGCAAGTCGCAGGGCTGATCCCTCCCTTCGGGGCAGAGCGGAGGCCGGCGGGGCGACCTGCCGGCCTTCTTCTTTATGCACGCCCCCGTCACAACCAAAAGCGTCATGCCGGCGGGAGGCCGGCATCTCGGGCGGCTCCTGCCTCGACCTCTTCTCCTCTCTCCGGAGATGCCGGCCTCCGCCGGCATGACGGCTTTGGGCTCACGTCCTTTTCAAGACAGGCCCCTTGGCCCCGTCCGCCAAAATGCTCTAGAGCCGCGCCGCTATCTTTATGGGATCATCGATGACCGACACCGCACCCGCCGGCGCCCCCCTGATGCTGTTCGACAGCCTCACCCGGTCGACCCGCGCCTTCGCGCCGATCGATCCGGCGATGGTGCGCCTCTACAGCTGCGGTCCGACGGTCTATAATTTCGCCCATCTCGGCAATCTGCGCGCCTATGTCTTCACCGACACGCTGCGCCGGACGCTCAACTGGAAGGGCTGGCCGGTCAACCATGTCATCAACATCACCGACGTCGGCCACCTGACCTCCGACGCCGACGAGGGCGACGACAAGATGGAGGCGGCGGCGAAGAAGGCGGCCAGGACGATCTGGGAGATCGCGGCCTTCTACACCGACGCGTTCAAGGCCGACCTCAGGGACCTCAACATCATCGCGCCGACGCTGTGGAGCGTGGCGACCGACCATATCCAGGACATGATCGCCTTCGCCCGGACGATCGAGGCGGCGGGGGCGAGCTACGAACTCGACGGCGGCCTCTATTTCGACACGTCGAAGGTGCCCGACTACGGCCGCCTCGCCGGCGCGCGCGGCGACGAGACGGTCGGCCGCATCGCCGAGGTCGAGGGCAAGCGCAACGCCGCCGACTTCGCGCTGTGGCGCCGATCGGCGACGGGCGAGCAGCGGCAGATGGAATGGATGTCGCCCTGGGGCCCCGGCGCGCCCGGCTGGCATCTCGAATGCTCGGTGATGAGCATGAAATATCTGGGCAGCCAGTTCGACATCCATACCGGCGGGATCGACCATCGCGAGATCCACCACTGCAACGAGATCGCCCAGAACCAGGCCTTCACCGGCACCGCTGCGTCGGGCGCGAATTTCTGGATGCACAACAACTTCCTGGTGGATCGCGGCGGCAAGATGTCGAAGTCGAAGGGCGGCTTCGCGACGCTCGCGGGCGTGATCGACAAGGGCGTGCATCCCCTCGCCTACCGCCTGCTCTGCCTGTCGGCGCATTATCGCTCCGAGCTCGAATTCTCGCCCGAGGCGCTGGCGTCGGCGCTGACCCGGCTGACCCGGCTCGTCCTCGCCGCGCAGCAGCTCCGCGACAAGGCCGGCGATCCCGACTGGCTGCGGCTGATCGACGAGACCGGCGCGAGCAAGGGCGCCTCCTTCGCCTATCAGCGCTCGGTCGTCGAGGCGGGGCTCGGCGCGAAGGCCCATGCGCTGATCGTCCAGTTCGACGAGGCGCTGTCGAACGACCTGATGGTGCCGCAGACCCTGCCGCTGCTCGAAACCGCGATCGCCGACAAGGCGATCCCCGCCGAGGAACGGCTGCGGCTGCTCGCGTCGATGGACCTCGCGCTCGGCCTCGGCCTGCTGCGCCTTCGGCGAGTCGACCTGCGGCTCCGCCCCGCCGACGCGCGGATCGGGGACGACGAGATCGAGGCACTGATCGAACAGCGCCAGGCCGCGCGCGCCGACAAGGACTATGCCGCTTCGGATCGCATCCGCGACGAACTCGCCGAACGAGGGGTCTCGGTGATGGACGGGGCCGGCGACATGCGCTGGGACTGGATTCTCGATCTCTGAGAGCCGTTTGGAAATGCGCGGAAGGGCGCATTTCAAGGCGGCACCGGCCACTCCCCCACCCGGCCACCCATAAGATACTGCCGCTGGGTGGCCGGGTGGGGGAGTGGGCCGGTGCCGCGACGCGCCGACAGGCGCGTCCCGAACGGGCTTCAACCAATTGTGGCGGAATCAATCCGCAACAGATTGTAAAAAATCCTGTTCCCCGTCGCCGAAATGACATAGCAATCGCCCATCTTGCATGGTCGCAACAGGGGCGCGACGACAGTAAGGGGGGCATAGCATGGCGACGAAGGCATCCGATCTCTTCATCCAATGTCTGGAAGAGGAGGGCTGCGAATATATCTTCGGCGTTCCCGGCGAGGAAAACCTCGACATGCTCGACAGCCTCTCGCGGTCGACGAAGATCAAGCTGATCCTGACCCGCCACGAACAGGGCGCCGGCTTCATGGCCGCGACCTATGGCCGCCACACCGGCAAGACCGGCGTCTGCATGGCGACGCTCGGGCCGGGCGCGACCAATTTCGTGACCGCCGCCGCCTATGCGCAGCTCGGCGGCATGCCGATCCTGATGGTCACCGGCCAGAAGCCGATCAAGAAGTCGAAGCAGGGCCGCTTCCAGATTCTCGAAGTCGTCGAGATGATGAAGCCGATCACCAAATTCACCCATCAGCTCGCCTCGGCCGACAACATCCCGAGCCGCATCCGCGAGGCCTATCGCCTCGCCGAGGAGGAGAAGCCGGGCGCGACCCATATCGAGTTCCCCGAAGACGTCGCCGACGAGCACACCGACTCGAAGCCGCTCAAGCGCTCGCTCGCCCGCCGGCCCGAGGCCGAGGACAAGGCGGTCCGCGCCGCCGTGAAGATGATCGAGGACGCGAAGTCGCCGATCCTGGTGATCGGCGCCGGCGGCAACCGCAAGCAGACCGGCCGGATGCTGCTCCAGTTCATCGAGAAGACCGGCATCCCCTTCGTCACCACCCAGCTCGGCAAGGGCGTGATCGACGAATGCCACCCGAAGTTCCTGGGCTGCGCCGCGCTGTCGGCGGGCGACTTCGTCCACCGCTCGATCGAGCATGCCGACCTGATCATCAACGTCGGCCATGACGTGATCGAGAAGCCGCCCTTCTTCATGCGCAACGGCGGCACCCCGGTGATCCACGTCAGCTCGAAGACCGCCGAGGTCGACCCGGTCTATTTCCCGCAGGTCGAGGTGATCGGCGACATCGCCAACGCCATCTGGAAGATGCAGAAGGACATCGTCCCGTCGGGCCGCTGGAATTTCGACTTCATGATGAAGGCCCGCAAGGCCGAGGTCGCCCATACCGAGACGCTCGAAGACGATGAGCGCTTCCCGATCTTCCCGCCGCACCTGGTGCGCGAGATCCGTCGCGCCATGCCGGCCGACGGCATCATCTGCCTGGACAACGGCGTCTACAAGATCTGGTTCGCGCGCAACTATCCGGCGCGCCAGCAGAACACCGTGCTGCTCGACAACGCGCTCGCCACGATGGGCGCGGGCCTGCCCTCGGCGATGGCGTCGGCGATGGTCTATCCGGACCGCAAGGTGATGGCGATCTGCGGCGACGGCGGCTTCATGATGAACAGCCAGGAGATGGAGACCGCGGTCCGCCTCGGCCTCAACATCACCGTGCTGATCCTCAACGACAGCTCCTACGGCATGATCCGCTGGAAGCAGGCGAACATGGGCTTCAAGGACTGGGGCCTGACCTACGGCAATCCCGACTTCGTCAAATATGCCGAAAGCTACGGCGCCAAGGGCCACCGCGTCGAAAGCGCGGCGCATCTGACCAAGCTGATCAAGGAATGCCTCGACACGCCCGGCGTCCACCTGATCGATTGCCCGGTCGACTATTCCGAGAACGACCAGATCCTCAACAAGGACATCAAGACGCTCAGCAAGGAAATATCTTAATTCCGTTATGATCGATTTCGGCGGGGTCGCCTGGCTGCCTATATGGAGCCGCCACCCCCGCCGCTCCCGGCGATGACGATAACGGACGGTCCGCGATGAAGCTCAAAGACACCTATCCCCTCTATCTCGCCAACGAGGCGCAGCAGCCGAACACCGACCTGAAGGTGACCGACAAGTTCACCGGCGAGGTCGCGACCCGCGTCGCGCTGGCCGATGCGAAGACGATCGACGCCGCGATCGGATGGGCGGTGAAGGCCGCCGAGCCGATGGCGAAGATGGCGAGCTACGAACGGCAGGCCGTCCTCCAGCATTGCGTCGACCGCTTCGTCGAGCGCAAGGACGAGCTCGCCTACGCGCTGTGCGTCGAGGCCGGCAAGCCGATCAACGACTCGCGCGGCGAGGTCGGCCGCCTGATCGACACCTTCCGCATCGCCGCCGAGGAATCGGTGCGCATGACCGGCGAGGTCCAGCCGCTCGACATCTCGCCGCGCGCCCGCGGCTATCAGGGGATCTGGAAGCGGGTGCCGATCGGCCCCTGCTCGTTCATCTCGCCGTTCAACTTCCCGCTCAACCTCGCCGCGCACAAGATCGCCCCGGCCATCGCGGTCGGCTGTCCGTTCGTGATGAAGCCGGCGAGCCGCACCCCGCTCGGCGCGATCATCATGGGCGAGGTGCTGGCCGAGACCAACCTGCCCAAGGGCGCCTTCTCGATCCTGCCGGCGGCGCGCGACGGCGCCGACCTGTTCACGGTCGACGACCGGCTCAAGCTGCTGTCCTTCACCGGATCGCCCGACGTGGGCTGGGACCTCAAGGCCCGCGCCGGCAAGAAGAAGATCGTGCTCGAACTCGGCGGCAACGCCGCGGTGGTGATCGATGCCGACGCCGACCTCGACGACGCGGTCGAGCGTACCGTGTTCGGCGCCTTTTACCAGTCGGGCCAGTCGTGCATCGGCGTCCAGCGCATCCTGGTCCACGACGCGGTCTACGACGCGTTCCGCGACAAGCTGGTCGCCAAGACCAAGACGCTGATCGCCGGCAACCCGCATGACGAGAAGACCTTCGTCGGCCCGATGATCGACGTGAAGGAGGCCGAGCGCCTCGACGGCTGGATCCAGGAGGCGACCGCCAAGGGCGCGACCCTGCTGTGCGGCGGCAGGCGCGAGGGCGCGATGCTCGAGGCGACGCTGCTCGAGAAGGTCGATCCCGACACCAAGCTCAACCGCGAGGAGGCGTTCGGCCCCGCCGCCTTCCTGATCCGCTTCAGCGACTGGCACGAGGCGCTCAGGATCGTGAACGATTCGAAGTTCGGCCTCCAGGCCGGCATCTTCACCCGCGACATCTTCAAGATCCTCGACGCCTGGGACGATCTCGACGTGGGCGGCGTCGTCGTCAACGACGTGCCGAGCTACCGGGTCGACAACATGCCCTATGGCGGCGTCAAGGACTCGGGCCTCGGCCGCGAGGGCATCCGTTTCGCGATGGAGGACATGACCGAGATCCGCAATCTCGTCATCCGGCGGCGAAGCGCTTGATAAGCTTTGAATGATTGCCATCGGGCGGTTAAAGAGCGATACAAACTCTCGATCGTGACCGCCCAGGGGCAAAAGTGGCGTTTACGAATGGGCATCGGCAGTTAGGGAGCGCCGAATTGGGGGGTAAGGTCTCGAGCAGGCTATCCTGTGTCTGCGGGCTTATCGGCGCCGCGGTTCTCGGCATCGCGCTGCTGTTCCTCGCCACGACGGGCACGGCCGACCAGGCGGTCGCCTCCTCGGCGTCCGCCGCCACCGGCGCGGTCCATGTCGGCGTCGCCTCCTGCGCGGGATCGACCTGCCACGGCCGCAGCGAGCCCACCGGCAAGGTCGTCCGCCAGGACGAGATCCTCCACTGGCAGAACGCGTCGAGCAAGACCGGCGCGCACAGCCGCACCTATGCCGCCCTCGCCTCCGCGCGCGGCCAGGCGATCGCCGCGAAGATGGGGATCGGCCCGGCGACCTCGGCCGGCGAATGCCTCGGCTGCCACGCCGATCCCGCCTTCAACGGCAAGGGCCCGCGCTGGCAGGTCAGCGACGGCGTCGGCTGCGAAGGCTGCCATGGCGGCGCGGGCGGCAGCAATGGCTGGCTGACGACCCATTATGCGGTCGGGCAGAGCCACGCCGCCAACGTCGCGCGCGGGCTCTACCCGCTCGATCAGCCGCGCGCCCGCGCGGAGAAGTGCCTCGACTGCCATCTCGGCAGCGACAAGCCCGGCCAGTTCGTCTCGCACCGGATCATGGCCGCGGGCCACCCGCGCGTCGCGTTCGAGGTCGACCTCTTCTCGGCGCTCCAGCAGCACCATGACGAGGACGCCGACTATGTGCAGCGCAAGCGCCGCACCAACAACGTCCAGCTCTGGGCGGTCGGCCAGGCGACGGCGGTCGGCCGCGCGACCAACCTGTTCGCCAATCCCAGGCTCGGCACCGACGGCATCTTCCCGGAAATCTATTTCTTCGACTGCCAGAGCTGCCACCGCCAGATCATCGACGGCCCGAACGGCCGGGCCAACTGGGTCGCCAATCCGGGCCGCCCGATCCCGTCGGGGATGCCGCCGTTCAACGACGAGAACATGATCATGCTGTCGGCCGCCGCCAAGGTCGCGGCGCCGGGCATGGCGGCGAAGTTCGATGCCGACTCGCGCGCCTTCCACGCCGCGCTGGCGAAGGACCGCCCGGCTGCCGTCGCCGCCGCGCGCCGGCTGTCGGCAACGGCGGGCAGCCTCGCCGACACGCTGAGCCGCAGCGCCTTCGGCCGCGAGCAGACCTTCGCGATCATCGACACGATCGCCGGCAACGCCATCTCGCCGCGCTTCACCGACTATGAAGGGTCGGCGCAGGCGGTGATGGCGGTCGACACGCTGCTCAACGCGCTGGTCCGCCAGGGCCATGTCAGCGAGGATCGGGCCCGTGGCGCGCGCGGCGCGATCGATCGGGCGTACAAGGCGGTGGGCAACAGCAACGCCTATCGTCCCGCGGAATTCCGGGCGGCCCTGGGGCAGGCAGCCGCTTCGATAAGGGCCCTCAAATGACCGTTGCCTCGCGTAGTGTAGCCGCTTTCACCGCCCTCGCCTTCACGCTCGCCTCCTGCGGCGGCGGCGGCAGCGGCGGCAGTTCGACCCCGACGCCCACCCCTACCCCGACGCCGACGCCCACCGCGCTCTACACCGCGCCGGCCCAGGAGGCGCTGACCGTCGCCGACGTGCAGAAGGTGCTGGCGCAGGCGATCGAGGAAGCCGCGGCGCGCAACAAGCCGGCCGTCATCGCGATCGTCGACCGGGTCGGCAACGTCCTCGCCGTCTACCAGATGACCGGCGCGCCGACGACGCTGACGATCAAGACCACCCACCGCGTCGTGACGCCGACCGACGTCGAGGGCCTCGTCGTCGCCGGATCGCCCGCCGCCAACCCGCTCGCGGCGGCGGCGATCGCCAAGGCGATCACCGGCGCCTATCTGTCCTCTTCGGGCAACGCCTTCTCGACCCGCACCGCCAGCTTCATCGTCCAGGAACATTATCCGCCCGGCAACAACCAACTCGCCGGCGGCCCGCTGTTCGGCGTGCAGTTCAGCCAGCTCCCCTGCTCGGATTTCTCGCGGCGCTACCTGCCCGCCGGGGGCAGCGCCGCCTTCATCGGCCCGAAGCGCTCGCCGCTCGGCCTCGCCGCCGATCCGGGCGGCTTCCCGCTCTACAAGAACGGCGTGGTGGTCGGCGGCATCGGCGTCATGTCGGACGGCCTCTACGGCTATGATCCGAACGTCGACGACATCGACAGCGACGACGACGAATATATCGCGACGGCGGGCCTGAGCGGCTTCGATGCGCCCCAGGACGTCCGCGCCAACAATATCCAGGTGATCGTCCAGCTTCGCTATACCGACGCGGACACCTCCAAGCTGCGCACCAACCCGGCCAACGCCCGCGCCTTCTCTGCCCTGTCGGGCACCGGATCGCTGGTATCGATCCCGGGCTATTATGCGCAAGGAAGCACCCCGGCGGTGCTCGCCGGCCATGCCTATGGCACCGAGGCGTCCGGCTATCGCGCGGTGACCGCGGCCGAGCGCAGCTCGGGCAACGCGATCGACAATGTCGACGCCTTCGTCCTGACCGACGGCGCCGGCAACAACCGCTACCCGCTGCGCGGCGGCACCGACGCCGCCGAGGTCTCGACGCCGCTGACCCAGGCCGAGGTGAAGGCGATCCTCGAGGAAGCCTTCAAGGTGATGAGCCGCGCCCGCGCGCAGATCCGCAAGCCGCTCGACAGCCGCGCGCAGGTGACGATGACCGTCGTCGACACGCGCGGCGTCGTGCTCGGCATGGTGCGCGGCCCCGACGCCCCGATCTTCGGCACCGACGTGTCGCTGCAAAAGGCGCGCACCGCGACCTTCTTCTCGGGCGCCCACGCCGCGCCCGACCTGCTCGGCGACACCAGCCCCGACGTCCAGTCCTTCGTCCAGAAGGTCCGGACCTTCCTCAACGATCCGAGCGCGCTGACCGGCACCTACGCCTTCGCCGATCGCTCGGGCGGCAATCTCTCGCGCCCCTTCTTCCCGGACGGCGAGGTGGGACGGCCCAACGGACCGCTGTCGCGCCCCTTCAACCAGTGGAGTCCCTTCTCCACCGGATTGCAGAGCGCGCTGATCTTCAACAACCTGGCCGAGCATCTCGGCTTCGTGCTGGGCGCCTCGCCCACCGACACGCGCCAGCGCTGCACCTTCCTGCCCGACGTTCCCGGCACGACCGAGAACCGCTTGCAGAACGGCATGCAGATCTTCCCCGGATCGGTGCCGGTCTATCGCGGCAACAAGCTGATCGGCGGCGTCGGCGTGTCCGGCGACGGCATCGACCAGGACGACATGATCTCCTTCCTGGGCCTCCATAACGGCGGCGAGCGGGTCACCACCGTCTCGAACGCGCCCAAGGACATCCGCGCCGACAACATCATCGTGGCGGTCGGCGCGGGCGTCCGCCTGCGCTTCGTCAACTGCCCCTTCGCTCCCTTCCTCGATACGTCCGACCAGGACGTCTGCGGCGGGAAATAATGGCGGCAGCGCTCTCCTCCCTGCTCCTCCACGCGGTCGCGCTGGCCTCGGCCGCGCCCGACGAGGCCGCCGCGCAGCCGCGCGACGCGACAGCACCGGTCGACGCGCCCGCCCCCGATGCGCTCGCCGTCCCCGGCAGCGTCGAGCCCGGCGCCACCGTCGACGATCCGATGATCGCCGGCCGCCGCCGTCCCGGCTACGTCACCGAGCTGCCGGCGCCGGTCGTCCAGAACAATGTCGGCGCGGTCTATGCCCCCCCGCCCGAGGCCTTCCCGACCGATCAGTTCCCGATCCCCGATCGCTGGCGGCTGGTCACCGCGCTGTGTCCCGACAAGAATTTCGTCGGGCTCCAGACGGTCTGCAAGTCGCGCTTCGACCCCTATCACCAGAACCCGCTGAAGGCCGACCGGCCGATCCAGCTCGACAAGAAGCCCTTCTTCCTGCCGATCACCGGCGACGACTGGTTCTTCGGCATCAACGCGATCTCCGACACGGTCGTCGAGCCGCGCTCCTTCCCGACCCCGGTCGCCGACCAGACGAGCAGCTATCCGGGCGCGATCGACACCTTCGGGCGCGACCGCAGCCTCGTCCTCGCCCAGACCGGCCTGCTCGGCTTCGGCCTGACCAAGGGATCGACCGCCTACAAGCCGCCGGACGTCGAATATCGCGTCCTGTTGGCCTATCAGGTCAACTATGTGAACGTGCAGGAACGCCGCGTCCTGAACGTCGAATCCTCGCGCCCGACGCACCGCACCGACACTTTCCTGGGCGTCCAGGAATTCTTCGTCGACAAGCATCTGGGCAACCGTTCCGACCGCTTCGACTTCGACTCGATCCGCATCGGCATCCAGCCCTTCCAGTTCGATTTCCGCGGCTTCCTGTTCCAGGACAACCAGCTCGGCATCCGCTTCTTCGGCAATCGCGACAACAACCGCTATCAGTTCAACCTCCAGGCGATCTGGCGGCTCGACAAGGATACCAACAGCGGCCTCAACGACATCACGAAGAAGCCGCGCGACGACTATATCCTGAGCGCCAACATCTTCGCGCAGGACTTCCCGCTGCCGGGCCTGACCTCGCTCGCCTCGTTCACCGCCAACTTCAACCGCGAGACCGAGCGCGAGCTCGACCATAACGGCTTCCCGGTCCGCCCCGCCCTGCTCGGCGACCAGCGGCCGCGCGAATATGACGTCTATTATGTCGGCTACAGCCTCGACGGGCGGCTCAAGCGCTTCAACCTGTCGTCGACCCTCTACGGCGCCTTCGGCGAGGACCGGAACAGCTTCTTCACCTCGAAACCCGCCAAGATCCGCGCCTTCTTCGCGGCGGCCGAGCTGAGCTACGACATCGACTGGATTCGCGTGAAGCTGTCGGGCCTCTACGCGACCGGCGACGGCAAGCCGAAGGACAACAAGGAGACCGGCTTCTCGGCGATCTTCGAGAACCCGATCTTCGCGGGCGCCGACACCAGCTACTGGATCCGCCAGACCGTCCCCTTCGCGGGCGGCGGCGTCAACGTCGCGCTGTCGCCGCGCAACGGCCTGCTCAACGACCTGCGCACCTCGAAGGAGCAGGGCCAGTCGAACTTCAACAATCCGGGGACGATGCTGCTCGGGGTCGGCGCCGATTTCGACATCCTGCCGCAGCTCCGCTTCTCGACCAACCTCAACCATCTGTGGTTCGAGAACACCGCGACGCTGCGCGAACTGCGCAACGAGGGCAGCATTCCGAAGTCGATCGGCTGGGACCTGTCGGGCGCGCTGATCTGGCGGCCGAGCATGATCCAGAACATCGTCTTCCGCCTGTCGGGCGCGGTGCTCGATCCGGGCAAGGGCTTTTCGGACCTCTTCACCAATTCGCGCGGCGACGACCGATATTATTCGGTCCTCTTCAACGCGATCCTGTCTTTCTGAGGATGTAGATGCGAGGCTTGGGATCCCTGGTGACGATGCGGTGGGCGGCGCGCGGCGCGATGGCGCTGGCGGCGGCGGTCGCCTTCCTCGTCTCGGCGCCCTCGCCCGCCCCGGCCTCCGAGGGCGAGAAGCCGGTCGCGCGCAGCTATCCCAAATTCGCCGACGCCCCGCGCACCCAGGACTGGGCCGAGGCCGACGGCAAGAGCGCGGGCTGCGTCTCCTGCCACACCGCGACCGACCGCAAGACGATGCACCAGACCGAGGCGGTCGTGCTCGGCTGCGTCGACTGCCATGGCGGCGACGCGACCGTCCATGTCGATGCCGGCGCGAAGATGGGCGACGCCGCCTATACCCGCGCCCGCGACAAGGCGCACGTCCTGCCGAAATATCCGGAGAGCTGGCACTGGCCCTCCCCCGCCAACCCGAAGCGCGGCTACACGCTGCTCAACCGCGAGGCGCCCGAATATGTGCGCTTCGTCAACCCGGGCGACTATCGCGTCGCGCGCCAGGCCTGCGGCTCCTGCCACCTGGAGATCATCCAGGCGGCCGAGCGCTCGCTGATGTCGACCGGCACGATGTTCTTCGGCGGCGGCGCCTACAACAACGGCATCGTCCCCTATAAGAACTACATCTTCGGCGAGGCCTATACGAGCAAGGGCGAGCCGGCGCAGGTCAAGTCGCCGGGCACGCCCGCGGGCACCGTGACGCCCGAGCAGAAGGCGCGCGGCGCGCTGCCGGTCGTCTATCCGCTGCCGACCTGGCACGTGCTCCCGCCCGCCGACGTCTTCCGCGTGTTCGAACGCGGCGGCCGCACGATCAACAGCACCTTCGCCGAGATCGGCCTGCCCAACTCGACCGGCAGCATCCAGCGCCTCGAGGAGCCGGGTCGTCCCGACCTCAAGCAGTCGAACCGCGGCCCCGGCACCGGCCTGCGCGTCGCGATCGCCGTGCTCAACCTCCACAAGACGCGCCTCAACGACCCGTTCATGTGGTTCATGGGCACCAACGACCAGCCCGGCGACTATCGCAGCTCGGGCTGCTCGGGCTGCCACGTCGTCTATGCCAACGATCGCGATCCGACCCACAGCCTGATCTACGCCAAATATGGCCGCGACGGGCAGACCGCGACGGTCGACCCGACGATCAAGGACCGGCTCGAACCCAAGGACGACGGCCATGGCGGCCACGGCGCCAAGGGGAGCGGTCCCAAAGGCGATCACGGCGACGACCACGGCACCGCCGACACGCCGCGCCATCCGATCGGCGCGATGAAGGAGAAGGGCCACCCGATCGAGCACGCCTTCACCAAGGCGATCCCGACCGCGCAGTGCATGAACTGCCACATGCACCAGCCCAACATCTTCCTCAATTCCTACCTCGGCTACACGATGTGGGACTATGAGGCCGACGCGCCGCTGATGTGGCCGGAGAAGCAGAAGCATCCGACCATGGCCGAGCGCCACGCGGTCTACGAGCGCAACCCCGAAGGCGCCGCCGCGATCGGCAAATGGGGCGATCTCGACTTCACGCGCAACGTCTATGACGACATCAATCCGCGCGCCAAGGACACCCAGTTCGCCGACTATCACGGCCATGGCTGGAACTTCCGCGCGGTCTACAAGCGCGACCGCGAGGGCAACCTGCTCGACGAGGCCGGCAACATCGTCTCGCCCGACGATCCCGAGAAGTTCCGCAAGGCGGGCATGCCCGAATTCGCCCCCGTCGGCGAACAGAAGGGCAAGGCGGTCCACATGATGGACATCCACGCCGAGAAGGGCCTGCAATGCGCCGACTGCCACTTCGCGCAGGACAGCCACGGCAGCGGCCTGATCTATGGCGAGGTCGCCGCCGCGGTCGAGATCGGCTGCAAGGACTGCCACGGCACCGCCGACGATTTCCCGACCCTGCGCACCTCGGGCCCCGCCGCGCCTCCGGGCGGCACCGACCTGTCGCTGCTGCGCAACCAGGACGGCAAGCGCCGCTTCGAGTGGACCACCGACGCCAATGGCGAGCGCGCGCTGATCCAGCGCTCGATCGTCGATCCCAAGCTCGAATGGAAGGTCTCGCTCGTCAAGGAGGCGGTCGACCGCAACAGCGCCCATTTCAACCCGCTGGCGGCGCGCTCCAAGCTGATGGGCAAGGCCGGCAAGGACACCGGCCAATATCTCTGGGGCCCGGGCATCGCCAAGGCCGACCGCGCCCACGACACCGACAAGATGGCCTGCTTCACCTGCCATTTGTCGTGGACGACCTCGTGCGGCGGCTGCCACCTGCCGATCGAGGCGAACTGGAAGACCAGCTCCCACAAATATGAGGGCTGGGAGACGCGCAACTTCGCCAGCTACAACCCGCAGGTCGCGCGCGACGAGATGTACCAGCTCGGCATCCACCAGACGACCAAGGGCAACATCATCGCCCCGATCCGGTCGACATCCGCGCTGGTGCTGTCGTCGACCAACCTGAACCGCGAGCGCATCTATGTGCAGCAGCCGCCGATCTCGTCGGCCGGCTTCTCCAGCCAGGCCTTCGCGCCGCACTTCCCGCACACCGTCCGCAAGACCGAGACGAAGAAGTGCACCGACTGCCACCTGTCGGAGGAAGACGACAACAACGCCATCATGGCCCAGCTCAACCTGCTCGGCACCAACTTCGTCAACTTCGTCGGCCTCAACGCCTGGACCGGGCTGGAGAAGGGGATCGAGGCGATCCGCGTGACCGAATGGGACGAGCCGCAGGCGGTGATCGGCTCCTACCTGCACAAATATGCCTATCCGGAATGGTACAAGCAGCATCTCGACCATGGCCGCGAGCTGATCGAATGGGTGCGCGGCACCCGCTTCGACAAGAAGCTGTCGGGCGAGCCGGACTCGCTCGAGGAGTTCGCCAACACCCATCACCCGACCGGCGGCGCGGCGCGCTGCGTCCAGCTCCGCGGCGAATATTTCTTCGTCGCCGAGGGCAAGGGCGGGTTCCGCGTCTATGACGTCGCGTCGATCGCCAACAAGGGCACCTCGCAGCGCATCCTGACCGCGCCCTTCTCCCCGCTCGGCCACGACACCCATGTCCCGTCGCAGAACGCGACCTGCATGGCGCTGCCGACCGACCAGGCGATCTCGACCGAGCGCAACGACCACATCCTCAAATATTATCCCGAGAACCAGGAACAGAAGATGGGCGAGATCTATCGCTACGCCTTCGTCACGGACTCGGTGGAGGGCCTGATCGTCGTCAATGTCGAGACGCTGGCCGACGGCGAGCCGCGCAACAACTTCCTGAAGCGCACCGCCACCTGGAACGAGAACAACGTCCTCGCCGGCGCGCGCCACATCACGATCGGCGGCAACTACGCCTATATCGCCGCCGCTGTCGGGCTGGTCGTCGTCGACATCAGCGATCCGAAGCATCCGCGCCTCGCCGCGACGGTGCCGCTGCGCGACGCCCGCGCCTCGGCGCTGCAGTTCCGCTATCTGTGGGTGACGACCGCCGACGGCCTCCAGCTCGTCGACGTGACCCAGCTCGACAAGCCGGTGCTGATCCCGTCGGCGACGCTGCCGATCGCCAATGCGCAGCGCATCTACCTGGCCCGCACCTATGCCTATGTCGCGGCGAAGCAGGACGGGCTGGTGATCGTCGACATCACCCGGCCGCTCAAGCCGAAGCTCTACGAGAAGGTGACGTTCGACGGGCGGCTCAACGATGCCGAGGACGTGATCGTCGGCACCACCAACGCCTCGCTGTTCGCCTATGTCGCCGACGGCCGCAACGGCCTGAAGGTGATCCAGCTCACCTCGCCGGACAGCCAGCCCAATTTCTACGGCTTCTCGCCCGCGCCCAAGCCCGAGCTGATCGCCTGGGCGAAGACCCCCTCGCCCGCGCTGGCGCTGTCGAAGGGCCTGGACCGCGACCGCGGCGTCGACGAGAGCGGCAACCAGATCGCGATCTTCGGCCGCCTCGGCTCGCGCCCGTTCAAGCGCAACGAGATGGAGAAGCTCTATCTCAACGCCAAGGGCCAGGTCTGGAAGGTCAGCGACACCCCGACCTTCGCCGACTGGGTCCCGGCGCGGAAATAGGCCTCCCGATCCTCCCCATGCGGAGCATGGGGAGGGGGACCGTCCGCAGGACGGTGGAGGGGTAAATCCCACATTTCCAGCATCGGTGCGGTAGGAGGACGCGGCTACCCCTCCACCGCCCTATGGGCGGTCCCCCTCCCCGGCCTGCGGCCAGGGAGGATTTTTTGAGGGGGGATCACGCCCTCGGATGGGCGTTGCGGTAGACGTCCATCAGATGCGCGGCGTCGACGCCGGTATAGACCTGGGTCGACGACAGGCTGGCATGGCCGAGCAGTTCCTGGAGCGAGCGCAGGTCGGCGCCCCGGCCGAGCAGATGGGTCGCGAAGCTGTGGCGCAGCGCGTGCGGCGTGGTCCGCTCGCCCAGCCCCAGCCGGACCCGCGCGGCGCGCATCGCGCGGCGGATCAGCTCGGGCGCGAGCGGCCCGCCCCGCGCGCCGCGGAACAATATCTCGCCCGGCGCCGCGCCATGGGGGCTGAGCGCGACATAGCGCTCGATCGCCTCGCGCACCGGCGCCAGCATCGGCACGATGCGCGTCTTGGCGCGCTTGCCGGTGACGCTCAGCGTATCGCCGAGCGGCAGGATGTCGCCGGTCAGCGCCATCGCCTCGCCGATGCGCAGCCCCGCGCCGTAGAGTAGCAGCAGCACCGCCTCGTCGCGCGCGGCGATCCAGGGTTCGGCGGCGGACTCGGCCGCATCCTCGGCGATCGCGGCGATATCGTCGGGGGCGACCGGACGCGGCACGCCCTTCTTGATGCGCGGTCCCTTCACCTTGACCGGCTTGGCCGCGCCCTCGCGCTCGGCGACATAGTCGAGGAAATTGCGGACCGCCGACAGTTCGCGCGCGGTCGAGACGTTGGACAGCCCCTCGCCGCGCCGCTCGGCCAGATAACCGCGCAGATCGCCGCGATCGAGCCGCGCCAGCAGCGCGCCGTCGACCGCCGCGCCGCGATGGCGGCCGAGAAAGGCGATCAGGCGATGCGCGGTGGCGAGATAGGCGCGGACGGTATGCTCGGACCGGCGCCGGTCGCGGCGGAGATGATCGGCCCACGCCACGGCGATGTCGCGGGCGGGATGATCGTCTAAAGTTAGGGCAGCAACCACCGCCCTATCATGCGCGAAAGCATCGCGCCGAGGAAGCCCAGCAATTCGGAGCCGGCGCGGGTGTCGAAGCCCATCGGGCGGCGCTGGCCCAATGCGAGCACCCCGCCCGGCAGCGGCGCCTCGGCAGACAGCCGGATCAACGCCTCGGCGCGGATCAGTTCGGAGGCCGGGCCGAACAGCGGGTGGCCGCGCTCGACGCTGCGCATCACCACGCCTTCGATGTCGACGATCGACCGCTCGATGATCCGGCGCTCGACGAACTGCATGCCGGACGCATCGGCGCGCAGCCCCTGGTCGCCGACGAACAGCGCGACCGACACCGCGTCGAGGCCGAGCATGTCGGGCCAGACCTGGGTGACGATGTGGATGAGATGATCGAGCCCGTCCGACTCGGTCGCCGCGAGCACCGCGGCATGGATCGACGAGACCGCGCCCGAATGGCCGCGCGCGAAGGCGATGAGGTCCTGATTGGCCTCCTCGACCTCGGCCATTCGCCGCTTGAGCGAGGCCATCGCGCCGCCCTCGAAGTCGATCACGCTTCCCATGCGGGCAGTTTACCCTGCATTGGTTAACACTCAATGGGGGATTGTGGGAGGTGTGAGCCCCTCACCCATATACGTCGCCCCAGCGGAGGCTGGGGCCCATGTCTCTCATCAGCCAGTTGGCCATCGGGGAGAGAACAGACATGGATGCCAGCCTTCGCTGGCATGACGAGAAAGGGGTCAATGCCCCGCCTTCTGCTGCTCCCACGCCCGGAATTTCTGGACCAGGCAGCCGCTCGCGCCCGCTGCCCCCGACGGCGAGCAGGAACCGATCCCGCTCTCGCCGCCTTCCATCAGCCGGTGCCGCTCGCGCGATACGCCGTCGACCGCTTCCTGGTGGAAGTCGAAGCCGTCGGGGCGCAGCGCCTCGGGAATGCGGTAGCGTTCCGCCGCATTGCCGCGCCGGCACACCACGATCTCGCCCGACCGGCCGCGCGGGCAGGCGGTGGCCGTCTCGATCGCGGCGCCCAAGGTCGAAGGCATCGTCGGCGCCGCTGCCGGCGCCTCGGCGGCCAGCAGCAGCGCCAGCGGGATCAGAGGATGCTCTGCCCCGTCTTGGCCCAGTCGGCCATGAAGCCCTGGATGCCCTTGTCGGTCAGCGGATGGTTGAACAGCGCGCGGATCACGGCCGGCGGCGCGGTCATCACGTCGGCGCCGATCTTCGCCGATTCGAGGATGTGGATCGGGTGGCGGACGCTGGCGACCAGGATCTCGGTGCCGAAGTCGTAATTGTCGTAGATCTGGCGGATGTCGGCGATCAGGCCCATGCCGTCGAGGCCGACATCGTCGTGGCGGCCGACGAAGGGCGAGATGAACGCCGCGCCCGCCTTGCCGGCCAGCAGCGCCTGGTTGGCCGAGAAGCAGAGCGTGACGTTGACCATGGTGCCGTCGTCCGACAGCGCCTTGCAGGTCTTGAGCCCGTCGATCGTCAGCGGCACCTTGATGCAGACATTGTCGGCGATCTTGCGGAGGACTTCGGCCTCCTTCATCATCGTCGCATGGTCGAGCGCGACGACCTCGGCCGACACCGGGCCCGGCACGATCTTGCAGATCTCGGCGATCACGTCGACGAACTGCTTGCCCGACTTGGCGATCAGCGAGGGATTGGTGGTCACGCCATCGAGCAGGCCGGTCGCCGCCATTTCGGCGATGTCGGCAGTGTCCGCGGTGTCGACGAAGAATTTCATGTAGGAAGGCCCTTCCGGCTGCATATCTGATTGCCGCTGCCTATAGCGGCCGCGACGCCCCTCGCCTAGGCCCGGAACGGGTTATCCACCGCTTCTACGGGGGTGGCATTGCGGCGGCCGGAGGCTCCCCCTAAGCACGGGCGGATGGCCCGCGCCCATGTCCTCCTGCTCAACCCCGCCCTCGGGCCGCTCGACTATCGCGCCGACCGCGAGCATGTCGTCGAGCCGGGCAGCATCGTGCTCGCGCCGCTAGGCCCCCGGCAGATGGTCGGCGTGGTGTGGGAGGAGGAGACGCTGCCCTCGGCCGACCAGGTCGGCGACAACCGGCTCCGCCCGCTGCTCGACGTCTACGACGTCCCGCCGCTCGCCGCCCCGCTGCGCCGGCTGATCGAATGGACCTCCGACTATTATCTGGCGCCGCCCGCCGCGGTGCTGCGGATGGCGCTGCCCTCCTCCAGCGCGCTCGACGGCGCGCGGACGATCGTCGAATATCGCGCGACCGGCGAGCGGCCCGGCCGGATGACCCCGCAGCGCGAGCAGGCGCTCGACCGGATCGGCCAGCGCCAGGGCCTGATCCGCGAGCTGGCGACGATCGCCGACGTGTCCGAGGGCGTGATCCGCGGCCTCGTCAAGTCGGGCGCGATCGAGGCGGTGACGGTGTCGATCGACACGCCGTGGGACGCCCCCGATCCCGACCATAAGGCGGTCGAGCTGTCGGACGAGCAGCAGCTCGCCGCCGGCATGCTGGCGGAGGCGGTCGCGGCGAAGCGCTTCCAGCCCTTCCTGCTCGACGGCGTCACCGGATCGGGCAAGACCGAGGTCTATTTCGAAGCGGTCGCCGAGGCGCTGCGCGCCGGCCGGCAGACGCTGGTGCTGCTGCCCGAGATCGCGCTGACCGAACCCTTTCTCAAGCGCTTCGAGGCGCGCTTCGGCCATCTCCCCGTCGCTTGGCACAGCGAGCTGCGCCAGTCGCAGCGGCGGCGCGCCTGGCGCGGCATCGTCCATGGCGAGGCGAAGGTCGTCGTCGGGGCGCGATCGGCGCTGTTCCTGCCCTATCGCGACCTCGGCCTGATCATCGTCGACGAGGCGCACGAGACCAGCTTCAAGCAGGAGGACGGCGTCCTCTACCATGCCCGCGACGTCGCGGTGATGCGCGCCAAGCTGGAGGAGATCCCGATCGTGCTCGCCTCGGCGACCCCGGCGATCGAGACGCGCCAGCAGGCGACGATCGGCCGCTACACCGAATTGAAGCTCACCGCGCGCCACGGCGCCGCCGAGATGCCGGAGATCGAGGCGATCGACCTGCTCGCCGATCCGCCGCCGCGCGGGCGCTGGATCGCGCCGACGCTGGTGCGCGCGCTGGCCGACCGGCTCGAGAAGAAGGAGCAGAGCCTGCTCTTCCTCAACCGGCGCGGCTATGCGCCGCTGACGCTGTGCCGGACCTGCGGCCACCGCTTCCAATGCCCGAACTGCACCGCCTGGATGGTCGAGCACCGGCTGCTCGGCCGGCTGCAATGCCACCATTGCGGGCACAGCATGGCGCCGCCCGCCGAATGCCCGGAGTGCAAGGACGAGGACAGCCTGGTCGCCTGCGGCCCCGGCGTCGAGCGGATCGCCGACGAGGTGGCGGCGCTGTTCCCCGACGCGCGGGTGGCGATCGCCACCTCCGACACGCTCTCCACCCCGGCCCGCGCCGCCGAGTTCGTCGAACGGATGGAGGCGGGCGACATCGACGTGGTGGTCGGCACCCAGCTCGTCACCAAGGGCTATCATTTCCCCGAGCTGACCCTCGTCGGGGTGATCGACGCCGATCTCGGCCTGTCGGGCGGCGACCTGCGCGCGGCCGAGCGCAGCTTCCAGCAGATCGCCCAGGTCGCCGGGCGCGCCGGACGCGGCGCCAAGCCCGGCCATGTCTATATCCAGACCCATGCGCCCAAGGCCCCGGTGATCCAGGCGCTGCTCTCGGGCGACGCGCAGAGCTTCTACACGGCCGAGACCGAGGCGCGGAAGATCGCCGAGGCGCCGCCCTTCGGCCGCTACGCCGCGATCATCATCTCCGCCGAGAAGCTGGAGGAGGCGGCGACCACCGCGCGGCTGATCGGCCGGACGGCGCCCGCCATCGACGGCATGCACGTCTACGGCCCCGCCCCCGCCCCGCTCGCCATGCTGCGCGGCCGCCACCGGCAGCGCCTGCTGGTCCACGCCCGCCGCTCGCTCGACGTCCAGCAGGTGATCCGCGACTGGCTCGGCCCGCTGCAATGGCCGCGCGGCGTCCGCGTCGCGGTCGATGTCGATCCGTATAGCTTCTTGTAGCCTCCCCCCGTCATCCCGGCGAAAGCCGGGATCTCGCTGCCTTTTCCACAACAAAGAGAAGGGAGATTCCGGCTTTCGCCGGAATGACGATCCCTGGCGGCGATGAACCGCTTGAAGTTACCCTGCCCAAGTGCTGAAACGCCGTGCATGACAGCCCCGCGCCGCCCGACGATCCGATCGATTCTCGCCGTCGCCGCGCTTCTCCTGTCCGCCCCGCTGATCGCCGATCCGGCGCTGGCCTCGACCGCGGGGCCGGCGCAGACCGGCGCGCTCGACCGAGCGATGACGACGATCGCGGGCGACGGCCGGCCGCTGTCGCTGTCGCTCCAGATCCTGGTGCTGATGAGCCTGCTGACGGTGCTGCCGTCGCTGGTGCTGATGATGTCGAGCTTCACCCGCATCATCATCGTCCTGTCGCTGCTGCGCCAGGCGCTCGGCCTGCAACAGACGCCGCCCAACCAGGTGCTGGTCGGCCTCGCCATGTTCCTGTCGCTGTTCGTGATGCGGCCGTCGATCGACCAGATCAACGCCGACGCCTTCAAGCCCTATGGCGCCGGACAGATCACGATCGAGGAGGCGATCACCCGCAGCGGCGCGGTGCTGCATCGCTTCATGGTCCTCCAGACCCGCCAGACCGACCTCAAGCTGTTCGCCGACCTCGCCAAGGCGCCGAAATTCGCGCGGCCGGCCGACATACCCTTCTCGATCCTGCTGCCCGCCTTCGTCACCAGCGAGCTCAAGACCGCCTTCCAGATCGGCTTCCTGATCTTCCTGCCTTTCCTGATCATAGACCTGGTGGTGGCGTCGACCTTGATGTCGCTCGGCATGATGATGCTGTCGCCGGCGATCATATCGATGCCGTTCAAGCTGCTATTGTTCGTCCTCGTCGACGGATGGGCGCTGACGATGGGCTCGCTCGCGGCGAGCTTCGCGACATGAGCGCCTTTCCGATCGTCACCCCGGCGGAACTGGGTCATGGATAGCGCCGGCAGCCCCGACTATTTCATCGGCATCGCCCAGCAGGCGATGTGGATCCTCGCGCTCGCCTCGGCGCCGATCCTGATCCCGGCGCTGGTCGCGGGGATCATCCTGGGCATGATCCAGGCGGCGACCTCGATCAACGAGCAGACCTTGAGCTTCGTCCCTAAGCTGATCGTCGTCGGCATCGCGCTGGCACTGTTCGGCGGGGCGATCCTGATGCTGCTCGCCGACTTCACGCGCGAGATATTCGCCCGCATCCCGGACATGCTCCGATGATGGCGCTCCCATGATACCCCAGGGCCTGGCGGGGATCGAAACCCAGCTCTGGCTTTGGATGATCGCGATGATCCGGCCGGGCGCGGCGTTCATCGCGGCGCCGGTGTTCGGCGCGCCGCAGGTGCCGATGCAGCTTCGCGCCGTCGTGGCGCTGGCGATCGGCATCCCCGCGCTGGCCAACACGCCCTTCGTGATGCCGGTCGGCGGGATCGTGACGATCGAGGGCTTCCTGCTGGTCGCGGGGGAGATACTCGCCGGGCTCGCGCTCGGCTTCGCGGTGCAGATCGGCTTCTCCGCCGCGCTGGTCGCGGGCGAGGTGATCGGCAACGCGATGGGGCTCGGCTTCGCGGGGATGATGGACCCGGCGACCGGATCGCCCTCCCCCGCCGTCAGCCAATATCTCTCGCTGCTCGCGACCTTCCTGTTCCTGGCGACCGGCGGCCATCTCCAGCTCGCCGCGATCATCGTCGAGAGCTATCGCGCGCTGCCGCCGGGCGAGGCCTGGCTCGGCGCGCGCAGCATCCAGGGGCTGGCGCTGTTCGGCGGCGACCTGTTCGCGGCCGGCCTCGCCATCGCCCTGCCGGTCGGCTTCGCGCTGATCCTCGTCCAGCTCGTCATGGCGATGCTGGCGCGGTCGGCGCCGCAGATGAACATCTTCTCGGTCGGCCTGCCCGCCACGCTGATGGCCGGCCTCGTCCTGCTGGCGATCGCCGCCCCGGTGATGGCCGACGGCATCACCGCCGCGATCCAGCGCGGCCTCGCCGAGGCGCGGCTGCTCGCGCTCGGGAGATAGGCGATGGCCGAGGGTCCCGAGGACGACGAGAAGACCGAAGCCCCGACCCCGAAGCGGCGGCAGGACGCCGCCGAGAAGGGCGACGTCCTCCAGTCGCGCGAACTGGGCACCGCGCTGGTGATGGTCGTCGGCGCCGGCTGGATCGCGATCGCCGGCCCCTGGGCGATGGCGGCGCTCAAGCGGATGCTGTCCAACGCCTTGTCCTTCGATGCCGGCGCGATCGAGAATTTCGATCCGCTCTCGGCCGCGCTGGCGATGGTCGCGACGGTGGCGCTGCCACTGCTGCTGCTGTTCGCGCTGACCCTGGCGGCCGCGATCGCCGCGCCCGCCATGCTGGGGTCGCTCGGCTTCCGCTGGTCGGCGCTCGGCTTCAAGGCCAACAAGCTCAACCCGATGGCGGGGCTCAAGCGCATCTTCGGCATGCAGGGGCTGATCGAGCTCGGCAAGTCGCTGCTCAAGATCCTGGCGCTCGGCGCGGTCGGCTACTGGCTGCTGATGGACCGGATCGCCGCGATCGTGACGATGGGGCAGCAGGACCTTCGCACCGCGCTCGACAGCCTCGGCTCGACCTTCGTCTTCGCGGTGCTGGTGATGACCCTCGCGCTCGCGGTCGTGGCCGGCGCGGACGTGCCGATGCAGATGTTCCAGCGCGGCAAGCGGCTGCGCATGTCGAAGCAGGAGATCAAGGAGGAGTCGAAGCAGACCGAAGGCTCGCCCGAGCTCAAGGCCGCGATCCGCCAGAAGCAGATGGCCGCCGCGATGGGATCGGCGCGCAAGGCGGTGGTCGAGGCGACGGTGGTGCTGACCAACCCGACCCATTTCGCGGTGGCGCTGCGCTACCGCCCCGGCTTCGACACCGCGCCGGTCGTGCTGGCGCGCGGCCGCGGCGCGACGGCGCAGGCGATCCGCGAGCTGGCGACCGAGAACAGCGTTCCGATGCTGCACTATCCGCAGCTCACCCGCGCGATCTATTATACCAGCCGCTCGGGCCAGGTGATCCGCGAGGACCTGTTCATCGCGGTCGCGGCGATCCTCGCCTTCGTCTTCAACCTCGACCGCGCCATGGCCGAGGGCATCGCCCAGCCCGAAGTCGACGTGCCGCAGGGGGCGCGGTTCGACGAGGAAGGCAGGCGGGCGGGATAGCCCCTTCCGTCGCCCCGGCGGAGGCCGAGGCCTCAGGAGATGGGGAGGCGAGCTGGAGGCAAGAGCCGCCCGAGATCCCGGCCTCCGCCGGGATGACGTCGTGGGGCAGGCTCTCGCCCATCTCTCGAAACATGGTTAGCCGCCGTTAGGAAATTAAAAGGACTTGCCCGGCTAAACCCCTCGCCGAATGCGCCGTTACCGGCAGCAGCGAGGTGGTGAGAAGTCCATGGTCACGTCTGTCGGTTCGTCCATCCTGACCGCGCTCGGCGCGTCGAGCATCGACACCAGTTCGCTGGTCGACCAGCTCGCCACCGCCGCGATCGCCAACAAGACCAAGGCGCTGACCGACCGCGAGACCGCGAACACCGCGAAGATCTCCGACCTCGCCAATGCGGTGAATTCGATCACCACCTTCTCCTCGTCGCTGTCCTCGCTGATCTCGGGCGGCTCGCTGTTCACCCAGCCGACCAGCTCGAACAGCTCGATCGTCAACGTCAGCGCGGTCGCGGGGTCGCGGCTCAGCGGCCTGTCCTCGACGATCAAGGTCGAGCGGATCGCCAGCGCCCAGACGCTGACCGCCGCAGCCCTGCCCGGCGCGGCGAGCCCGGTCGGCCTCGGCACGATGGAACTGACCGTCGGCGACAAGACCAAGACGATCACCATCACCTCCGCCAACAACTCGCTCGCCGGCCTCGCGCAGGCGATCAAGGACAGCGGCCTCGGCGTCACCGCCAGCATCGTCACCGATTCGACCGGCGCGCGCCTGGTCGTGAAGGGCGCGACCGGCGAGGCGAACGCCTTCTCGCTCAAGGTGACGAGCGGCACCACTGGCGAGCTCGACCGCTTCGCCTTCGATCCCGCCACCTACGATCCCGACGCCGTCACCGGCCTGACGCTTCAGCAGCAGGCGCAGGACGCGCAGATCGTCGTCGACGGCGTCACCGTCAACAAGGCGAGCAACAGCTTCAGCGACGTCATCCCCGGCGTGAAGATCGACCTCGTCTCGGCCTCGCCGGGCACGACCGTGTCGATCGGATCGAGCCAGCCGGTCGATTCGATCAAGCAGGCCGTCAGCGACTTCGTCGCCGCCTATAACGAGATGAAGGCGACGCTCACCGCGATGACCGGCACCGAAGGGTCGCTGCGCAGCGACGCCGGCATCCGCGCGCTCGTCACCAAGCTCGGCGGACTCACCTCGACCCGGCTCACCTATGCCAGCGACGGCAGCCCGACGACGCTGGCCGAGATCGGCGTGTCGACCAACCGCGACGGCACGCTCTCGCTCGACAGCGCCAAGCTGTCCTCGGTGATGGCGAGCAACCCGGCCGCGGTCGAGGCGATGTTCAACCCCGGCCAGCGCAGCGACAATCCGCTGATCCAGATCACCAATGCGGTCGGCCAGGTGAAGGGCGGCGTCTACACCGTCACCAACGCCACCCCGGGCGGCTCCGGCAGCACCGCGCAGGCGACGCTCGACGGCGGCTATACGCTGCCGCTCGGCGCCACCGGCGTCCAGGCGTCGTTCACCTCGGCGGCCGCCGGCCTGTCGTTCGACGTGCTCGGCCCGGTCGCCAGCGCGACGATCACCATCGACCTCGGCCTGCAAGGCGCGCTCGATGCGATCAAGAACGAGCTGACCGCCTCGTCCGGCCAGCTCACCGCCTCGCAGACCCGGCTCGACAACGAGAAGAAGTCGATCTCCGACGACAAGGACAAGCTGACCGCCCGCGACACCGCCTACCGCGCCCAGCTCACCGCCCAATATACCCGCATGCAGGGCGCGCTGTCCGCCTTCTCGTCGACGCAGAGCTATCTGAGCCAGCAGATCAAGCTCTGGACCAACGACAGCAGCAGCTAAACGAAGAGGCCGAATCCTTATGTATATGAGCCACGGTTATGGCAGCCCGATGAATGGGGCGAAGCTCCGTTATCAGACGGTCGACGTGGACAGCCGCGTCGAGGGCGCCTCGCCGCACCGGCTGATCGGCATCCTGTTCGAGGAGCTGATGAAGGCGCTGGAGATCATGACCGCCGCCCAGCGCGCCGGCATGACCGCCAAGGCGATCGACAGGCAGGCGCGCGCGTCGAACATCCTGCTCGCGCTCGAAACCAGCCTCGACTACCGCAACGGCGGCGAGATCGCGGTCAACCTCGCGAAGATCTACCGCGAGGCGCGCCGCCTGGTGCGGCTCGGCGGCCGCGACAACCAGCCCGAGCTGGTCGACCGCGCCCGCTCCTACCTGGCCGAGATCGTCGAGGCCTGGGAAGCGATCGGCTGAAGCCCTTAGGCTTTCGTTAACGCATTCGGCCGCATCATGCGGCCGACTGGAGACGACCATGGCCCTGTTCAAGCACAAGCCCGATGCCGACGCCGCCCCCTTCCGGGAGCGCCGCGTGCGCGGCAAGGTCGTCGCCTTCTCGGCCGACATCGTCGCCGAGCACGTCCCCTCGCCCGCCCACGCGCTCCAGCAGATGCTCGCCGAACGGACCGCGGACGGCTATATCCTCGATCCCGTCGCCCGCCGCCGCGCGCTGATCCGCTTCCTCGGCACCGCGCTGCTGCTGTGGGGCGGCAGCGCCGTCGGCCTCGCCACGATGATGATGCTGGCGCGCTGACAGTTTCCGTCACTCCTCCAGCTTCGCGCCGTCGACCAGCCGGTCGGCGCGGGCCTTGTCGATCCGGTCGCGGTCCTTTTCCGCTTTGGTGCGGCCGAATTTCGCGCGATTGGCCTCGGCGACGACCTTCGCGCCGGACCGCGCTTTCGCCTTGCGCGCCTTGTTGAGATTGACCACGTCGCCCATCGCGCCACCCTGCCGCGCGGGCGGAGGTGACGCAATCCCCGCGATCGGCTAAGGCGCGCGCGATGAACGACACCGCCCTTCGCGCCTGGATCGCCGACACGCTCGGTCACGAACCGCGCGACCTCGCCCTGTTCGAGCGCGCGCTGACCCATGGCAGCTACGGCCCGAACCATTATGAACGCCTCGAATTCCTCGGCGACCGGGTGCTCGGCCTGGTCGCGGGCGCCTGGCTGTTCGAGCTGTTCCCCGACGAGCCCGAGGGCAAGCTGTCGCGCCGTCTCAACGCGATCGTCAGCCGCGAGACCTGCGCCGACGTCGGCCGGGCGATCGGCGTCGCGACGCACATGAAGCTCGGCAAGCAGGCGCGCGACGACGGCGCGGTGCAGAGCGACAATGTGCTGGGCGACGTGGTCGAGGCGCTGATCGGCGCGCTCTACCTCGAAGGCGGGCTCGACGCCGCGCAGGCCTTCGTCCGCCGCGCCTGGGACGACCGCGCCACCGGCCAGGCGCAGGCGCCCAAGCATCCCAAGTCCGCATTGCAGGAATGGGCCGCCGCCCATCGCTGCAAGCCGCCCGTCTACACCATGGGCAACCGCAGCGGCCCGCACCACGCGCCGCGCTTCACCGTCACCGTCGCCATCCCCGGCCGGGCCGAGGCGAGCGCCGAGGGCAGCTCGAAGCAGGAAGCCGAAACCGCCGCCGCCAAGGCGCTTCTGGAGAAATTGTCATGACCGAGCGCTGCGGCTTCGTCGCCGTCGTCGGTGCCCCCAATGCGGGCAAGTCCACCCTCGTCAACGCGCTGGTCGGCCAGAAGGTCGCGATCGTCAGCCCCAAGGCGCAGACCACCCGCACCCGGCTGATCGGCGTCGCGATCGCGGGCGAGAGCCAGATATTGCTGGTCGACACCCCCGGCATCTTCGCGCCGCGCCGCCGGCTCGACCGGGCGATGGTCGCCGCCGCCTGGGGCGGCGCGCAGGACGCCGACCTGATCGCCTTCGTGATCGACGCCAAGACCGGCATCACCCACCGCATCGGCGAGCTGCTCGACACGCTCGCCCAGCGGCGCGAGCCCAAGCTGGTGGTGCTCAACAAGGTCGACATCTGCTCGAAGGAGAGCCTGCTCGAACTGGCCGTGCGCCTGCAGGAGAAGCTCGCCCCCGAGGCGATCTTCATGGTCTCCGCCGCGACCGGCGACGGCGTCGCCGACCTGCGCCAGACGCTGGCCGACCGAGTGCCCGAGGGGCCGTGGCATTTCCCGGAGGAGCAGGTCTCCGACGCCACCGACCGGATGCTCGCCGCCGAGGTGACGCGCGAGCAGCTCTACCTCCAGCTCCACGCCGAGCTGCCCTATGATTCGGCGATCGAGACCGAGAAATATGAGGAGCGGCGCGACGGATCGGTCGCGATCCACCAGCAGATCCTGGTCGCGCGCGACACGCAGCGGGCGATCGTGCTGGGCAAGCGCGGCGTCCGCCTGAAGGAGATCGGCTCGCGCGCCCGCGCCGAGCTGGAGACCCTGCTCGAACGCAAGGTCCACCTCTTCCTCCACGTCAAGGTCGCCGAGAAATGGGGCGAGGACCGCGGCCTCTACCGCGAGATCGGCCTCGACTGGGTGGATTGAGCAGATATGCCCCTCCCCTTCAGGGGAGGGAATAGAGGTGGGGTACGGAGCCAAGGGGCTCGATGCCCCTTGGCGGAGTTCTGCGGAACGGTCATGGCGCTCGCTGCGCTCGCGACCCACCCCCGGCCCCTCCCTTGCAGGGAGGGGAGCTACTTTCCCAGCATCTCCTCCACCCACGCCGGCACCAGCTCGCCCGCCGGGCCCAGCCGGGTCTCGTGGAAGAAATAGCTCCCCGCCGACGGCTCCAGGTTGAGTTCGAGCGTCTCGATCCCGGCGTGGCGCGCTTGCTGGACATAGCCCGCCGCCGGATAGACCGCGCCCGAGGTGCCGATCGACACGAACAGGTCGGCCGCGCCCAGCGCCGCGTCGATCCGGTCCATCTCATAGGGCATCTCGCCGAAGAAGACGATGTCGGGGCGCAGCGTGTCGGCCGCGCCGCAGCCGCCGCACCGCGTCCCGTCGAGCATCGCGCCGCCGAAGCGCTGGCGATGGCCGCAATGCTCGCAGAAGGCCGACATCAGCTCGCCATGCATGTGCAGCATCCGCTCGGCGCCGGCGCGCTCGTGCAGGTCGTCGACATTCTGGGTGACGATCAGCAGCCCGCCTTGCCATTCGCGATCGAGCCGCGCCAGCGCGACATGCCCGGCATTGGGCGCGACCGTCGCCAGCGCCGCGCGCCGCTGGTCGTAGAAGTCGAGCACCAGCGCCCGGTTGCGCGCGAGCGCCTCGGGCGTGCAGATGTCCTCGACCCGATGCCCCTCCCACAGGCCGCCCGGCCCGCGAAAGGTGTTGAGCCCGCTCTCGGCGGAGATGCCGGCGCCGGTCAGGACGACGATGTTGCGGATGTCGGTCATGGCGTCTCTCCCGGCCGTGGAATCTGCGTCAGCCCATGGCGCGTCCGGCGGTCATACTCCTCCTGGATATCCTCGATCCGCTCCTGGGTGCGCTTCGCCACATCCTTGATCGACCCGCAGTTCGCCTTCGCCGCCGCCTTCACGAAGTCGTTGCGATGGTCGATCGCGATCCGCGCATGGCCCGCCTCGTGGATCTCCAGCCCGTGCATCGTCCGTTCCCAGAAGGCCAGCCCCTCCGGCGTCACCCCGTCGGTGGTGGCGAGGCGCGGCAGGACCACGGTGATCGACAGGCTCGTGATCGGGTCCGCGACCTCGCAGGTCTTGCCGCGCCGCGTCTGGCGCCAGCCGACCCGGATGTGCCAGGCGGTGTGCGCCACGCCGTCGCCCTTCTGCGGCGCCCGCGCGCGCATCGACGCGTAGATCTGGGCCGGGGTGCGGCCCTCGACGTCATAATAGCGGAAGGTGAGATTGGGCATGCCCGCGAAGGGCGACGATGCGGGAACCTCGGCGCTCGTCGCCGCGGTGAGGGCCAGCCCGAGCGACAGGATCATTCGCCGCCCTTCGGCCCCCAGAAGATCACCCAGGTCGCGAAATCGTCGCTGAAATCCTCGAAACGGTGGAGCGCATGCGCTTCGACGAAGATCGCGTCGCCCGGCTTGAACGGTCGCCGCTCGCCGCTCTTGGCGAAGGTGCCGGTGCCCGAGGCGATGATGTAGAGCTCGTCCTGCTCGTGGGGCGCCTGCTCGTCGATGCCGAGCGGGGCATAGACGCCGATCCGCATCGAGCCGTGCCGGATCGGATAGGCGAAGCGGCCGTCCGGCCCCTCGGGCAGCGTGGCGAGCGCCGATTCGAGCGAGAACATCCAGTCCGACGGAACCATGCGAGCCTCCTTTCCCTCCGACCCTTCCGTTTGAGCATGGCCGCCGCCGCAACGCCAGCGGCGATCGCATGCTTGCGTCGCGCGACGGCGCCCGCCATGAAGCGCGCGACGAAGACGAGGGGCACGGCATGACGGTGATCGGGATTTTGGGCGCGAACGGACGGATGGGCCGCGCGATCGCCACCGTGGCCCCCGAACTGGGCGCCGGCCTCGCCGGCGGCGTCGACCAGGAGGGCGCGGTGTTCGGCCCGCATGGCGACGCCCCCGCGCTCGCCGCCGCCAGCGACGTGCTGGTCGACTTCTCGGCGCCGTCCGCGCTCGCCGGCCATCTCGACGCCGCGCTGGCGGCGAAGGTGGCGCTGGTGGTCGGCACCACCGGCCTCCAGCCCGAGCATCACCGCCTGATCGACGACGCCGCCGCGCGCGGGCTGGCGGTGCTGCAGTCGGCGAACACCTCGCTCGGCGTCAACATCCTCGCCCATCTGGTGCGCGAGACCGCGGCGCGGCTCGGTTCCGACTGGGACATCGAGATCGTCGAGATGCACCATCGCCACAAGGTCGACGCGCCCTCGGGCACCGCACTGCTGCTCGGCACCGCCGCCGCGCAGGGCCGCAACGCGACCCCGGAGGCGCTCAACCGCTTCGACCGGATCGGCCATGGCAACGACCGCCCGCGCGAGGAAGGCACGATCGGCTATGCCAGCTTGCGCGGCGGATCGGTCGCGGGCGACCATATGGTCGTGTTCGCGACCGACAATGAGCGGATCGAGCTCGGCCACCGCGCCGAGAACCGCGCCATCTTCGCGCGCGGCGCGGTCAAGGCCTGCCTGTGGATGGCGGGACGCCCGGCCGGCCGCTACGCGATGGGCGACGTGCTGGGCCTATGAAGAAGGCGGACATCTTCGAATTCTACCGGCGGCTCGCGGAGGACGATCCCGCGCCGGAGACCGAGCTCAACTATGTGAACCCCTATACGCTGCTGGTCGCGGTGGCGCTGTCGGCGCAGGCGACCGACGTCGGGGTGAACAAGGCGACCGGCCCGCTGTTCGCCAGGGTCACCACGCCGCAGCAGATGCTGGAACTGGGCGAGGAAGGGCTGAAGCGGCATATCAAGACGATCGGCCTGTTCAACACCAAGGCGAAGAACGTCATCGCCGCCGCCCACATCCTGGTCGACAAATATGGCGGCGAGGTGCCGCAAAGCCGCGAGGCGCTGGAGGAACTGCCCGGCGTCGGCCGCAAGACCGCCAATGTCGTGATGAACACCGCCTTCGGCGCCGAGACGATCGCGGTCGACACCCATATCTTCCGCGTCGCCAACCGCACCGGCCTGGCGCCGGGCAAGAACGTCCTCCAGGTCGAGCTGAAGCTGGAGAAGGTGACGCCCAAGCCCTTCCTGCAGGGGGCGCATCACTGGCTGATCCTGCACGGCCGCTACATCTGCAAGGCGCGCAAGCCCGAATGCTGGCGCTGCCCGGTCGCCGACCTGTGCGCGTTCAAGCCCAAGACCCCCGCGCCGCCCCCGCCCAGGGCGGCCTGACCGCTTTTCCGTAACCCTCGCCGCGAATCGAGCGTATGATCGCGCGACCGGCGGGACGAAGCACCCGAGGCGACAGGAGACGGCGATGAGCAGGATGAGCGCGGGCGCGGCGGCGCTGATGCTGGCCGCCATCGGGATGACGGCCGACGCCCGGCCGCTGAAGCCCGAGCAGGAGGCGAAGATCAAGCCGGCCGGCCCGGCCGAGAACTGCATTCAGCTCCGCTCGATCCGCAACACCCGCGTCCGCGACGACCGGACGATCGACTTCTACATGAACGGCGGCAAGGTCTACCGCAACGTCCTGCCGCAGAGCTGCCCCGGCCTCGGCTTCGAGGAGCGCTTCGCCTATGCGACCTCGCTGTCGCAGCTCTGCTCGGTCGACATCATCACCGTGCTGAACAGTTCGCCCGTCCCGCAGGGCGCGAGTTGCGGCCTCGGCAAATTCCAGCCGATCACGGGCGCGCCGAAATAGCTGCGGCGCAATCCGAAATTGCGCTGGCGGTTCGCGGATCGCTTTGCTAAGCGCCCCTCGACGCACCCGTAGCTCAGCTGGATAGAGCGCTGCCCTCCGAAGGCAAATGTCAAGCCCAGTTGGACGGTTAAGGAGACGAAAAAAGACTTTTAGAACAATGCCTTGTGAGATTGACGCGCTTCGCTTCACACTCGCAGGAAACTCGCGTAAGCACCGCGTAAGCAAATGCACCCGTAGCTCAGCTGGATAGAGCGTCGCCCTCCGAAGGCGAAGGCCACAGGTTCGAATCCTGTCGGGTGCGCCAACCCTTAGTCGCCGCCGTCTCGGACACAACATGGCCGGCTTCGAACACTTCGCCAGACATTTCGCGAACTCGTTGGGCCCATCGGAACAGGCTCCGCGCATCAACATCGGCTTCTGTCACGGACTCACTTGAAGTCCGCACCGTAGACTAGGCAGCTCGTCGCTCAGATGTAAAATTTGAAGGGTTGCCGCTCAGCTCCAGCGGCGCTTCCCATGGTCAGCACTTCACCAACCTTGTCCGCGAAACGAATGGTGACCGGAAGCCCGTCGCTGAAATTACAAGCATTATAGTTGATCTTTGTGAGGCCGAGAATGTCGGTCAGCACGACCTCGACAGCCGGAAATTCCCCGCTGGCGCGCAGCACGGTCACGAACAGCGGGTTAGGTGTTTCCGGGCCGATATAGGTGTCGATGCGGGGCGCATATCCCGTAGTCCACAGGAAGGCATCCTTGTCGCCAAGCCGGATTGCCGTACCGCGAAGGCATGGATAATCGCCATCGCGGAAGAACTTTGTCTCGCCGTGGGTCGACTGGATACGGACCCCTACGATATTGGTGCTATCCGGCGCGGCCTTGCTGAACGCATCCCATTCGGCGTCGTTGAATTTGGTCCGGCCGTGAATAAACAGCTCTTTTGGATAGGCCCCAAAGCGCTGCTTGTATGTATCCAGAACCGTCTTAATCAGCTTCCCAGCCGCCAGATCGTTGAGGTGGAATTCCCTGTTTTCGGTCTGCCAAGGTCCGTTCGCCCCGCGAAAGACGACGCCGTCTCCTTCGCTAAGGAACATCTGCGCCGCGCAGCAGGCGTGATTATCGGGATGGTTGGGGAGGAGTTTAAAGACCAAGCCGACATAACAGACTCCCGGCCGCATGCCGGCAATCTTCCAGGGGGGCTCAGCCTGCGTCTTGTAGAACAGGCCAGTCGCCAGGTTCCAGGCGACGGTAGCAGAATCCTGGGTGCCGCGCTTCGGATATCCTGCCTTGTTCACGAACTCGTAGGGAGCCAGGGTCGTCTCGCGAATGAGCTGGGATGTCATTCCCTGCTTCAACAGCTTCGCCTTGATCTGACGGTGGAAGTCAGGGATGTCATCGAACACAGCCTCAAGCGTGTTATCGATGATCCCAGCCAGCAGCGGAAGATCGGCGCGGCCTTTCTGGCGTTTGGAAAGCTCCCCCTTTACGAGCTCGACCTTTCGGCGTTGACCCGCAACTGGTCGGCAGGTTTCGAACACCGCTTCCGGCACGACAAAGATCCAGACATCGACCGTTCGCTCCTCATTCTTTGCGTGGCGATCGATGGGGTCGATGAACAACTTGGTCGTCGCTGCCACCGCCTCGTGATGGTTCTCGATCGCTATGGCAGCCTCGATTTCCGTGGTCTCGAGCTCATACGTGATCAAGGCGGCCGGATCGGTACGGATCCCGAATGCCTCTTCGAGGCCGGGAAAATCCGACAAATGCAGGCGGAACTCCTTGTCGCGTTTGCCACGAGGCGGAATCGCAACAGGTGTGTTGATCGCTTCGAGCCAGCGTCGGAGGAATCCCAGGCCGTGCTTGGTGCCAACTGCGCCGATCGTGATCTGCGGACGATCGGGCGCTGAGGCCGGGCCATAGAGAGTGAGGCCATCCTTCGGATGATCAGACGTCTGCCCATGCCCAAATCCGAGTGGCGGCTCGGGAATGTAGAGGACGGGGGCCGATTTTTCGGGGAATTCGATCACGCGTCCTCGTCCTCAAAGTGACCGCCCAGCGTCGACGTGTCGGGATCCTCCGCATCCTCGCCGAGGCGATTGGTTTGACGGGCGGTCACGGGCGCCGTGAACTGGATCGGCATCGCGTCGAGCGTGATGCTGCCGCCTGAGCCCACGGCGAGATCGACATAAGGACTGTCGCCGGCCAATAACTCCATGAAGGCCATCACACGCCCATGCCATGCCTTGTTCCGCCAGCTCGAACAGACCGAGCGGCGCAGCCGAAACTGGGTCTTCGTGTCCGGGATGACGATCGCCTTGTTGCGATCACCGATGTCGGAAAACAGGACGCGGCCCTTCAGCCGCATGTGCGGATAGGGAAACAGGCTGGGAACGACGCTGACGCCATATTCCCAGATCTTCTTGCGAGCGACACCGCGCAGCATCGAGCTTCGCCGTTCGCCCTGCCGGCCCCACGACATACGTTTCTTGAGGCCAAATTTCTCTTCCCCGACATGGAAGGACAGGCCGTTTGAGAATGTGTGGGCGAGGAAACCTTGGCGGACGCAATGCTTCTCCCACGCTTGGCGGAAGAGATTGACCATGATGGACTTGGCGTCCCGGCCCTCGATCCCGGCGTCCGCCGATCCATTCTCCAGAAAACCGAGAATATCGAAGTCGCGCTCGGTGCGAAACGGCCCAACCTGCTCGAAATACTCTTCCAGATCGGGCGGGCTGGCGAAGGTCAGGAAACCGTCGCCAAATTCGGCCATAGGAAATTCGAAGGAAGCGCCGAGCTTGCGGAGCACGGCCTCGTTGGCCCGGTTGCGCGGCACCAGATGGTTAAGCTTGTCCGGCATCCGCATGATGCGAAGCCAGTTGGAGGTCAAAACCTCGGGCGCACCCTCGATTTCCACCGCATGGCGGCGGAGATAAGCATACCACTCGGGCTGGATAACGCCGCCGCCGGCCTTCGGTACCTGCTGCTTTTCAAGCGACTTCAGGAGGTTCGCCAATCCCTTCGCCCAGCCGCTCTCGAAATCGACATATTGCAGGCCGCCGATCCCGAAAACCTTCTTGAAGGCGCGAATCTTGAGAGGGATGATGAAATTGGAGTCCGGAAGCTGCTTGGTCAGGTCCTCGGCGATGGCGATTTCTTCGAGAACGCCTCGCCTGGCGAGCGTCTCGTCGCTGCAGCACAGCAGCATCTTGACCGCGCGCGTCTGGAGCGCCGCGGTCAGCTTTCCGCGCCATTCATCACCGGCATCGAGGTCGAATATGTCCGCGAAAACCTTGTATCCGGCGGCTTCGAGACGCGGCGCGAGCCACAACACGAAGGCGTCATCTCCGGGCGTCGCCTTGGAGATAAAGATGAGGTCGCGCGGGGCGGCGTCGACCACGGCTATTCGACCGACTTCTCGATGAAGCCGAGCGTGGTGGCGTTCTCGACCAACGTCCGTACTTTGGCGCGATCCAGCCCCGACGGAATCTCCGCGTCGATCTCCAGCCTGAGCTTGACATGGCCTCCCGGCAGCGTGGTCAGCTGCTCGACGATCGCCTCGACGATTTGATGCATGTCTCTCGCCGGTCGTTCCGCCGAGATCATCACTGTGCCGGTGAACCGGGTCGGCCTCTTTTCGGCAGTGGGCTGCTCGGGTACGCCGCCGGTCGGCCGCTCTCCAGTCTCCGATGACTTGTCGCCCGGCTCTTCCGGTCCACCGGCCGGGCCGGGTGGGGCCGGCGCTGGCCGACGTACCTCGGCGACATCGGGCCTCACGATGACGCTGTCGCTATCGATGACGACTATTGCGCTGACCGCCTGCTCGATCGCGAGCCCTAAATAGGCGTCCGTCTTCTCATCCCACCGCTCGGCATAAGCAAACGGTCCCGGCAACATGCCGGTCACGGCGGCCTGCACCGCCTTGACCAACACCTGCTCATTCTTGAGGCGCGGAAGATAGATGTAGCGGTTGAGATATTCTCGCAGGTCCTTCAGCGACAGGTGCGGCTTGCCGTTCCAGATGTATTTCTGGAGATCGCGGTCGAGGCGCGTCGGCCCGAGCTCGGTCAGCAAGCCCTCCTCGGCAAGAAGCTTCTTGCTGGCCCTCGCCAGCAATCCATCTTGTGCGGGGATCTTGCCGGACACCCACTCCACATCGGCCTGAGCGCTCTCCTGCGCCGGATAATGCAGGTAGCACCATGCCTCCTTGAGGCGGGTTTTCATTGTCTCCCTCGCCTCGGCCAGCTTGGTTTCCGCCAGCCTCTGGTCGCTGGGCGGAAGGTTCAGGCGATCCTTGTCGCGGACAATCTCGCCCCAGGCCAACGCTCCGCGCACGGCGTCCTTTAGATTGTCGAGCTGGCGCGCATCCGCCGAGATGAACACCAGCATGTTGCGATAGACACGCGGCGTGCTGCCGCGCTGCGTGAGAATGTCCTTCGCCTCGACCAGTGCCTCCGAGCCATCGCGACCATGATGCGGATGCGCGACGCCCAGTACCACGGCGCGCACGCCGCCCGCCTCATCCGGCACCTCGGCCGAAGACGAAGGCGCAGCCTGCACCGCATCGAAATGGCCGTGATCGGCGAGGCCATTCACATACTTGGTCAGCTCGTTGTCGATGGTCATCATCACGAGCGCATTTTCGATCTGCGCCGCGCGATCGGTGGCGATGCGGTTGAGGCTCGCCGACATCGAATACCAGTACCGGCCAAGATCGGCGTGCATGAACTTGGCTTGGTTGGTCAGCCGCCGTAGCGCGTCACCAAAGATCGCGGGCCGCTCGCCCGGCTGAACGACCCCCAGATTGATCTGCTTGTCGTCGAGGCCGGTATTCTGCTGCTGGTGCGTCGGCGCAGTGCCCATGAAGATCGCGCGCGCTACCCGCCGGGTTGCCGAATAGCGATTCAGATTGGGCGCCGACTGATCGATCCTATAAGGCGTGGACGCCGTGCCATCGACATCGCCGGCGATGATCGATTGCCAAGTCAGGTCGAGATAGTGGAGCAGCTCCGGCTCCACGCGAGGCGAACTCACCGCGACGCTGCCGGGCATGATCATCACCGACGGGTCGGCGCTCATCCAAAGCTCGTGGATAGCCTGCGCCATCAGGCGCAGGACGCCGCGCGTGCGCTGGAATTTTTCGAGCGATCCCCAGCTCGTGTAGAGCTGGTCGAACAGCTCGGGATGGATCGGATAGGCCTTCTCTAGCTTGCGCCGGTAATCCTCGTCCGCGCAGCCCTGCGGGAAGTCGTTGGCGTTGTCGCGGTAGAGCTTGGCGAACTGTTTCAGCGTGTTGTCGCGGTGGTGGAATTTGTCGCCGGGAATTTCCTTGAACAGACGGCGCCGGACGATCTCGTAGCTCTCTTCCTGGCTGGCCGGTCGCCATGAAGATTCGACGCGGCTAAATGTCTGCTTGAGCCGCGCCAGAGCCTCGACACCGCCTTCGCCGCCCACCTCGATCTGTGACGCCGGCAAAGACGCGACGAGCAGCGTGCCGGGGCTCGCCTTGACCGCTTCGGTCAGCGACTGGACGAAGGAAAGGTTCGCATCGAACGACCCCGAGGGCAGCCCCTCCACCTTGTAGATCTGCCGAAGATAGGCGACCCATTCGTCGATCAGGATCAGGCACGGCGCGAACTTCTTGAAGATCGCTTCAAGCACGTTGGAGCCCGGCGCGATGCCGTTGGCATCGTTCTCGGCGATCATGTCGAAGGCCTCGGCGCCGCCGAGCTGCCATGCCAGATCGCCCCAGGTCGTGCGAATCTTGCGACCATCCTCGGTGTTGAGGACGTCCTGCGGCCCGCGCGACGTGCCGACGAGCACCGCGCGATTGATGGTCTTGGGTACGGAGAGGCCGTGCTCATCGAGCAGCCGGTCGAGACCGGACAGATCCTGCACCGGCGTCGTGCCTGCCATGTGATAGAGGGCGAGCATCGAGTGGGTCTTGCCGCCGCCGAAGTTGGTTTGCAGCTCGACGACCGGATCACCGCCGGTTCCCGACAGCCGCTTCGCCGCGCCGACCAAAAGGGCGCTCAGGCCCTCGGTCAGATAGGTGCGGCTGAAGAACTGCTTGGGATCGCGATATTCGGCAGGCGCGCTGCCCGAGTGGACCTTGGCGAGGTCCGCTGCGAATTCCGCCTGCTGGAACTCCCCGGTGGCGACGTCTTGGTGCGGCTCGACCACCTCGCGCCAGGGAAGAAGGCCCGCGACGGTCTCGACCGAAATCTCCAGGCGTTGGGTCTTCCGGCGTTCTTCGTTGCGCTGAAGCTCAGTGAATTTCGTGCGCAGGATCGTATCGCGCATCTTGGAGAGCTGCTCGGCCGTTTCGCCGGCGCTGATCGCCTCCATCATTCGACGCATCGTGTCGAGCGCGCGTTCGGCGTCGTCGTATGTGAAGTTCTCGTTGTGGGAGAGTCTGTTTCTCACGTCGAGAAGCTCGGAAACGTATGAGCGCTCCGGATGGCCGAGCACAGTTGCGAAAGCGTCCTTCCAGAACGCCATCATCGTCTTGAGCAGCCCCTGCTGATCCCAGCCTACATCGCCTGCGGAATTCGGTTTCAGACCCTGGACGCGCTGGACCACTTCCAGTTGCCAGTGCCCCTTCAGCGAATTTTCAAGTCGCTTCTCGACGAAAGGAATGAGCGCCGTCGGCAGCAGCTCCATGCCTTCGAAAACGTATTGGCGCGTGCTCTTAGCCACGTCTCATTCCCCCTCAAATATCCAGCCGGGCTTGGCGGTCGCCACTCGTGTCGTGGATTGTTGCCGCCTGTCGCGTCAGCTCGGTCCAATCGGCGATCAAGGCGTTGTATGGATTGCCTTCCTTCGCATCTTTCCGCTTGTTGCTGGAAATATCGTACAGACAGTAGGCAAGATCCTTCACTGCTTCGGCCATGGCCTCGATCTTCTTCAGAAGGACAGCCGTGTGGTGAGAGGTGCCGTCCTTCTCGTGCCGCCGAACGAGGTGCTGGAGGCATTCCCAAACGGTCAGATGGCCGTCACTCTCCGGCTCCCAACCATCATCCAACTCGTCGCGAGCAAGAATGCGAACCTTGCCGGCAGCGCTGTCCACGATCCCGGCATGTTTCACGCTTTCGACCGAGATGCCACGGGCGCGGGCGAGATTGTCGGCAGTGCCGTAATCGCCCTTGCCGAGCCCGTATTGCTCAAACCAGGTGATGGCAAACCGCGTGTCGGCGTCAAATTCGCCCTGGATGCCGCCCAGATATTCGTCGAGTTCCTTGTTGATGAGTTGAAGCGCGCCTTTCACGCTCATTGGGGTATCGTCGGAGCCAAGAACGGCTTTATAGCGCGAGAACACGCCCATCCCGGGGCCAATGGCCGATTGCGGCATGTCGGCTGGGGCAATGTTAGCGGCTTGGAGCTCAGCGATCGCCGCCGGCAATTCACGTTTCATGGCCCTGATAAACTCTGCACGAGTGACAACCTCTGCGGCTGCCTCCTTCTTCCGACAGACGAGGACCACTGAATTGGCGAGTGCGTTGGTGCCTGACGCAATCGTGCGGGCAGACCGTTCGGTGCGCACCGGCCATGTGCCCACAATTGCATAGCCAGCGTCAATTACTGCCTGGAGGAACGTGGCCCAGCCCGTCGAACTTAGCCCCTCCTTTTCGACTTCGCTCTGCTTGAACGCGTAATAGATAGTCGCCGGGAATTCGGACGACGCCTGACGGGCGAGGCTGGCAATGGCCTGCGTCATTCCGTTTAAGAAGAATAGCTCAGCGCCCGTTCTGCCACCGTGTCGATATGGCGTAGCGACCAGCTCTTCAGATTTTGGGACAGCTAGCACTGCCGTCAGGTCAGGGAATACATCTTTCGTAGCCCGCCGCAGCCAGACATAAAAGAAATCCGAGAGATCGGCATATGCGATATTATCATAATAAGGCGGATCGGTCGAAATCGCAGCAATATCGGGCAGAACGACCTGCTGAGCATCCTGTTGGCGCAGCGAACCATTATTCCGGGGCTGAAACTCAGATATAGCTCGGACAATCCATTCGACGGCGCCACCAAAGTTTCCCGTACTGTCGCTGAAGAAATTACACTCAGCGAAATCCCACGTCATCGGAATCGACTGGCGTGCGAAGGTAAACCGAATAAAGCCTCCGCTAGCCCAAGTCGCGATCGAGCTACCTGCATCTGCCATGCGATCAATCGCAAACGCCAGGTACAGGCTTACTGCCTCGGCATATGCTTTCGCATTTGCGCCCCCCTCCCGCAGGGGTGTGGGATCTGAGGACAGGCCAGCGGCCAGGGCATCGGTCTCGATCTGCGCTCTTGCTTCATGCACTAGGTCACTAAAGGTGTTCAGTGCCACCAACTGCCGATCGGTGAACAGATCGCCAAACGTCGTGAGGCCGTAATCCACCGTCCAGAAATTCCGTGGGTCATTCGGAAGGCTAGTTTCTGGCTTCCAATCAGGCTTCGCCGAAAAGGCGATGGCCTCCTGGTCTTCAGTTGGAGCCACATAGGAGCGACTTCTGTTGCCTTCCGCTACGACGGCAATGAGCGTCTGACCCATACGCCCATCTCGGCCCATCTGCTTCACATATTCAGGTGTGATCGCCGTATCCGACATGAGGCAGCGAAAGTTCGCGCCGCGCCCGGCTTTGGTTCCCTGCTTTGCTGCGGCGATTTCGGACTTCGCTCCGCCGTGCCGAATGCGATATGTAATTGCCTTGGCATTTCGGTCGACGATGGGCTCGATCCAGGCCTCCTGGCCCGACTTGGAATTCAGCAAGAAGCTCGCCGCGATGGGAACCTGTACATTGCCGAAAGCAGGATCGGGACTCGGCACCGTGCGCGCCCAGATCCACGCGATCACAGTCGCCTTACCGCGTCCGTATTCCTTCGGCAGGTCTATCTGAGGATAAAGATGCCCGATGCGTTCACGTGCCTTATCGCGCATCCATCCGCCATAGTATTTGACGTCCTCTGCCAGCCCCTCCGCATTTCTGTAGAATTGACGTTCCTTCACGCCAGGATGGATCGCCGGCTTGTCCTTAAACCTAGGCGGGAATTCGATCATCGACTTGCCGATCATCACCGCCACCGGGTTCAAGTCGGATCCGTACGCTGGCAAACCTAAACGCTGCGCCTCGAGCGGGATCGATCCACCGCCCGAAAACGGATCGTAGACCGGTGGCAATTCGCCGCCGCAGCTCTTGCGGATCTCGGCTTTGGCGCGGTCCAGCACCTCCTCGTTCGTCGAGTTTTCCCAGATCACCAAGTCTTCGATGATCCCGAACAGACGCTTGCGCTCGATCTCCTGAGCCTCATGGGTCGGAAACAGATCGGGATGACTCGATGGGTCGTCGACGAGCTGGGCGAACAGCACGGCGCGACACGCCGCCAGCGGCCGCCGCGCCCACCACAGGTGCAACGTGGATGGATGTCCGTGACGGATCGACTTCTCGCGCGCCGACGCCCCGTTGATCGCTTCGAGGGGGATCGCGACCTCTATGAGCTTCTTCTTGGGATTATTCGTCGAGGTCATAAACCAGCCTGTACGTTGCGGGGTGAATGGTAATTTCGCCGCCATCGCGCAGGGCGCATAGGCGGCTTCCCGTCATTTCGACGGGCTCACCCTCGGGATTGACGAGAATGAAGGAGTAGATGTCAGCTTTCTGGTCGAGCAGGCCCCAAACATCGGCTTCCACCTGGAGCGGCTCTCGCTCCAGGCAATGCTCTTTCGGATAATAATGACGCAGCACCTCGCCGCTCGCCGAGCGGCGCTCCCAGGGGAATTTGGCGCCGTTGGCGCGAGCGATCCAGCTTCCATCCGAATGGAAGAAGCGATCCTCGCCATCGGCCTTAAACCCCTGCGCAAGCGCAAAACGTGCCATGACACCGGGCTGGCGAGGCTTTGGCGCCGCCCGTGGCCGGGATGGGGACGCGGGCTCGTCCATCAGATCATCGCTTGGCGCGTCGTCAGATGGTTCGGCCGAGGATGCCGGCGCATCCGCATCCGCATCATCGGCATTGAGCAATACCGCGTCGTCTTCGGGTTCTATGGTTTCGTCATCCGGCCTTGAGTCTTCCGCCGGTGGGCTGTTGGTGGAGGACTCGGGCGCTGCATCAGCCGACGGTGTGTCAGCCGGTTCGTAAGTGCTGTCCTCCGGCGCGAGCCTGAAATTCTCTTCCAGATAGTCCCGGATATCGTCCGCGGACCGTTCGAACGCATAAGCCAGTGCCGAGCGAACATCGGGGGAGAGGCTTTTGCCGATCTCTTCCGGCACGCGTTTGGCAAGCTTGGCCTTGGAGAGCGGCGTCACGAACAGCGTGCGATCGAGCCAGACGAGATCGGCAGGCCGCCCAGTACCGGCAGGCGTGCCATCCAGATAGGGGATCACTTCCAGCCGTGGTGCAGTCACCCAGGCGGTATCGGCAATATCGACGGCGACCGCGCGAACACGCTCGGTTTCGGCCGGATCGTCAAGCTCGATCCGCTGTAGCTGCCTGCCAAAGGCGCTGAGCCACGCCCGCTTGTCCTCGAACCCGGCCGGGAAGGAGGGCTGGTCAAACCGTTCCTCGATCTTGTCTGACAGGGCTGCCAGCCCGGTAAAGGGTGCCTCGCGCGCGATTTCACCGGACAAGCGCTGCAAGTCGGCGGTCTTGCGCTTCACCCAATCGTGGAGATGACTCCACCGCACCAGACCCTGCATGCTGAGCGCATAATCGAGCGTGTCGATCGCCGCCCATTCGCCGAGCAGGTTCATCCAGTGCCCGCATTCCTGCCAAATGCGGACGGGATATTTGACGAGGAGCGCACGCACGCGGCGCGCGTCGTCTGGCGAAAGCGATGAACCGGAGGCGAGCGACCCCAGCCACTGAAGCGCCAGATCGGCCGACGGACGGTCGGCGACGTCGACACGGTGCCAGAGGGTGAGATCGGCGACCGACGCGCGAATGAGCGCTGCCCCCGGCACATCCTCTTCATCGCCGTGGATGAAGACGCTCCCCGCGGTCACCCACGAGCCGTCCTGCGCGAGGATCAGCCGCTCGGTCTTGAAGGCATCCTTGACGCTCACGGCGTCCGCCGTCGAGCAGCTCTCCAGCATCGTGTCGAGGCGGCGATACCATTTCTCGACTTCATGCGCCGGCGCGCGAGCCGATCCCGCCAGTGCCCTCAGGCGCTTGAGCAGCTGGCCAGGACCGCTCGGTGTGCGCCGGACTCCGAGAATGTCGAGCAGCGGCCGCGTCGCTTCCCGGTCGAGGAGCCCATGCACGAAAGGCTCGACATCGATGAAGGATTCGGTCTCCGGCGTTCGCCGCAGCAGGTCAGCGGGCAGCTGCGCGACATCGCGCGTGTCGGGAAGACAGGGCTTGTCCCGGAGCTTCAGGACCCAGCCCGCCACCAGGGTTTCCCAGCTGACCGCGCGTGTCGATCCGGTGGTCGCGACCTGCAACAACCGGGCGCTCGACGCCCGCGACCAATAACTTTCACGCTGCGCGAGGATGTTTCCCGCGACCTTCGCCCAGATGCTGGGGTCGGAGCCTGATACCGCCTGCCAGTGCTTCCAATAATCGGCGGCGAAGTCCCAATCCTCGACAACGAAATTGTCGGTCACGTAAGGATAGTGGAGCGGCCCATTCTGCCCCCGCGCCTTGGCCTCGGCCGCGATGCGCGAGCGCCCGTACACGCTGAACCGCGTGGAGGCCAAGGGCACGAACGTGTGAAGTCCCGAACGACCCGAGCCGACCCAGCGGAGCCATTCTTCGCGCGAGCACGACGAAAAGCGCGCGACATAATCGGGATGCAGGAGCTGCGTCTCGCGGATCGTCTTGGGCAGAAGCGCATCGAGCGTGCCGTCCTCGTCGAACAGAACGGTCTGACTGGTTCGCCGCAGCTTGCGGTCGGCCGCGGCGTAACGGAACGAAGCGCCGATCGTCGCACCGAGCTTGGCGGCGATCTGGGCGATCCGCACACAATCGGCCAATTTGGGTTGGCCCGCTCCGAAATAGGCCTCGGCGATCCGCTCGATCACGGCGCTCACGTCGCTGGTCGCGTCGAGACCGATCTCCTCCAGCACATCGAACGCGCCCTGGACGGGGTCCTCGCGGGTGGCTTTCGCGTCCGGCTTGTCGCGGCGCTGGTCGGCGAGGAAGCGCGTCCAGTTCTGGTTGACGACGACCAGATGTTCGGAAAGGAACGCCCAATCCTCGTCCGACTGGAGCAACTTCTTCTCGCCGAGGCGTACCACCTCCGATGCCGCGAAAAGCACGTCCTGGCCCTGCACCGGCACGATCCGCAGCGCCTTGGGATCAGTGCAGCCATAGCCCGTCACCTCAGGCGCGATGTAGGTCCACAAGTTGAGTAGGTGGCGCCAGGTCGCCGGGCGCGGCAGGTGAACCTCGGCCAGGCGCTCGAGCAGGTTCTCCTTGCTGAACGCCTCGACCAAGTTCCAGTTCTGGAGCTTGGTGCGGTTCGCGCGCGATACATGCCGCGAGAGTGCCGGCCGCGCATCCTCGTCGAGCAAGGCCATCGCCTGTTCGGCCGGCCAGATGTCGAAGATGGCGGACGGCATGATGATGGCCGCCTTGCCGCCGACGAGCTTCCCCTCATCGGTGAGCAGGATCGGCGCCTCACCAATCGCCTCATCAAACGCCAGCTCGACGATCGCGCCGCACGCCCCTTCAAGATCGTTCGCCTCGCGGTTGACGTCGGGCATGAGCCCATAGGCCCCCGCGCGATCCTCAAGCCCGGTCTTCGCGTCCCGTAGCCATCCCGCCATCGCCTCGGCCGCGAGCGTGCCGGCACATTCGAGCAGCCAGCGGTTGGTGGGCGAGATCGAGGGATCCTTGATCTTGAGACGCGCGGGATCCTGGATGAAGGGTGCGTTGCAAGCGAAGGGAAGCGGGGTCTCGACGCCGGTTGGCAGGACCACATAGAGTCGTCCCTTCGCGCCCAGCACGATCTCGATCCGGCAGGGCGGAAACTCGCCACCGTCCTCGGCGCCCAGCATGCGTTCCTGGCGAATTTCCTCGAGTGCATCCGAGGGGAAGGCTTCCTCGCCCGACCGCATGAGCAGAAAGGGATTCTCGTCCTTGTCATCAAGCGCCATCCATTCGCTGTCGGGAACAGGGCCAGCACCCATGCTTTGCCAATGCACGGTCTTCTCGCCGATCCGCAGCTTGCGGATATTCCTGAAAAACAGCAGCGAAGTTGGGCTTTTTAGCCATTCGTCGAGATTCTTCTCGACCTCCCGCCGGCGCAGGTCGCTGGCGATGGCGACCTCGACGCGCGTGCTCCCCACGGTTAGGCGCTCGCCGCCGATCCAATGAGGTTCGGTGAAGCGCGCTTTCTCGAACGCGACCGCGAGCGAGGGGGTGTAAAGCTCGACCCGATCACCGAGGCTGAACGTGCTCTTGAAGCCGATCCCGCGAAACCCGATCGTGTGGAGCGCGCGCTTGTTCGAGTAGCCGAACCGGCAGATCGATGCGAAATGCGCTTCGATGAAATCCTCTCCGTTGTGCTCGAACACGAAACGCTCGCCCTCGATGGACACATGCGCTTCGCTGGCGCCGGCATCATCTGCGTTCTGCAGCAGTTCAGAGAGGATATGGCGCGGGCTCTGCACCTGCTTGAATAGCTGATGCCACGGACCGGCCAGTTCGGGGTCAGCCTCAAGCTGATCCCAACGCTGTGCCGCGCGGGTCCGGATCGCCTCGAAAAAGACTGGTGGCGATGCAGAGGCCGCAACCGACTGGCGTTTGGCGCTCATCGGCGCGCTCCCCACCGTTCACACCTAAGGCCGATCCTCATCGCGGTGACTCCGCCCGCGCCAACAAACGCCGCAAGTCGAACTGAATCGCCGTCTCGAGGAACGATGGTTCGCGCTCGACAAGCGCCCCGCGCACATAGTGCGGCTCATGCGCAAAGCCGCTAGCGACGGGCACGATCGCCAGAATGAACTTCTCTGGCTCGTGCAGCGAGGTAATGACTTCCTGGCGCGTGATCATCACGGAGTCCGCCCCGTCAATGCGGCCCTTGACCTCGATGAAGCGCAAATGCCCAGATTTCGGATCGTGCGAGGCGATATCGTAACCGATCTTCTGGGCAGAGACGTCGACCGGCGCGTGTCCCAGCGCGCGCTCGGCGGCCATGACTGCTTCCATCGCGGCAAGCTCGATCGCTCGCCGCGCTGCCGGGTCCTCGGCGAAACGGTTCGCCACGGCGGGAGAATGACGAGCCTCCAGCAGACCGCGCGGGATGACCACCATGCCGCCGCGCACCCGCGGCGGCTGTGACGAGATGAACCGCTCGCGTTCGAGCTGGTCCATCCGCCGCTTCTGGCGCTCCGCTAGTTCCTCGGCGCGTCGCTGGGCATTCTGCCAATTGAGCCGCGTCTTCTTGCCGGCCTTCTCTTCCTCCTTGAGCTCGAAGGCGCGTGAGTCCCAATAATTGATCTCCTTCTTGAGCCGGGCGCGGACCTCCTGCTCGACCTTCTCAATCTCGGGCAGGCGCCGCGCCTTGACCTCGGCGACATGCCCTTGCGCCAGCTCGACGGTGGCGAAGCGGATGGCGGTCCTTTCCAGCTCGCTGGTCAGCCAGTCCTCATCGAGCAGATCGCGCACGACGCCGGCTTCTTCGGCCGTTGCGGGCCGCAGGTTAAGGTGCGGCGCGATGCCCGCGTTGCGGGCATCGCCGGCTTTGTCGATCGCGGCGAACTGGAGTCGCTGCGAAATCACGTGTGGCTTGCCGGCGCTCGTCGCGCGGCCGTCCTGGACTATGTGCTCCAAGAGGAAGATCGCCGAGAGAGCGTCGCCGGCATCGGTATCGTCGACGAGAATCGCGCCCTGGCGCATGATCTGCTCGTATTGCTCGCGGATAAGGCTGATCACGGCCTCGAGCAGCGGGTGGCCGGGACAAACAAACGCGGCGACCGGCTGCTGGTGGATCAGACCCTTCTCGAAGCAGATCCGCTCATATTGCTTCTGAAGCGGCGCGCCGGTGCCGATCTGCCGGTCGCGCTCGCGGATGCGCACTGGCACATGCGTGATTTCCCAGCGCCCTTCCTCGCGGCGCTTGAGGCGCCCGCCCAGATGCTGGAACGCCTCGACGAAGAAGCTCTGGATATGGTGCGGCTGCAGGCGCAGTGCCTCGGCTCGCTCCATTTCGAGCCGGAGTTCTTCGACCTTGGCTTCGGGCATGGTGTCGTTGGTGAGGGCCCGGCGCCGGAGCAATTCGAGCAAGTGACCCTGATCGACAGCCCCGTCAACTTGCCGGAACAGCCGCGCCTTCACCTCATCCTGCTCGCCATACTGGATCGCTTGGAAGAGCAGGTCCTTGAGCGCTATGCCCTCAAACAACTCGCCGAGCACGTCGTAGACGCGGCCGCCTAGCGCCTCGCGCGCGGCCTCTAGCTTTTCGAGGAGACGCGCATAGACCTCACCCTCGCGAGTGTCGGCCGCGACCAGGTTCCAAAGGTGGCACACCTCGGTCTGACCGATGCGATGAATGCGACCGAAACGCTGCTCAAGCTTGTTGGGATTCCAGGGGAGGTCGTAATTGACCATCAGATGCCCGCGCTGAAGATTGACGCCTTCGCCGGCGGCGTCGTTGGCGATCAGTACGAGCAGGTCCTTGTCCTGCATGAAGCGCTCGATCACCTTGCGGCGTTCCTCGCGCGACACGCCGCCATGAATCACATCGACCGCCTCGGCGTTACCGAGGCGCGCGCGCACCTTGTCGAGCAGGTAGTGGAGCGTGTCCTTGGGCTCGGTAAAAATGATCAGCTTGCGACGATTCCCGGCCGCATCGACCATCAGATCGTCGTCGAGAATGCGGTTGAGCTGACTCCATTTGGTGTCGACGCCCGAGCGCAACACACCAAGCGCCATTGCTTCCAGACCCTTCAGCGTTTCGACTTCAAGGGCGAGCTGCTCGACAGTCTCGGCCGTCGTCGCGCCGGTTGAGATCAGCTCCTCGAGTTCGTCGATCTCGTCCTGGCCATATTCCTCGATATTGCGCAGCACGTCGGGGCCGACCGACGGCTCGTCGATCCCCGTGCGACGCCCTCTCGTGGCAAGGCGCGCTTCGCCCAGCTCGTTCTCCAACCGCTCGCGGCGGCGCTTCAGCGATTGATAGATGGCGGCCGGAGATGAGGCGAGTCGGCGCTGGAGGATCTGCAACGCGAAGCCGACATTGTTGCGTTTCTTGCCGTCACCTTCGGCAAAACGCTGCACTCGGTTCATCTCGGTGCGCACATAGTCGGTGACCGCAGTGTAGAGCGCGGCTTCGCCCTCGGAGAGCTCATATTTCACGGTGTAGGCGCGCCGTTCGGGGAACAGCGGCCGGCCATCGAACTTGAGCAGCTCCTCCTTGGTCAGCCGCCGCATCATGTCGGCGGTGTCGGCATAATGGACGCCGTCGCGGAACCGCCCCTCAAAGCGGTCGCCGTCGAGCAGCGCCATGAACAGCTGGAAGTCCTCTTCCTTGCCGTTGTGCGGCGTCGCCGACATCAAGAGCAGGTGGCGGCAGACTTGGCCGAGCTTCTGACCGACCTGATAGCGCCGGGTATATTTGACCTCACCGCCGAAATAGGTCGCCGACATCCGGTGCGCTTCGTCGCAGATGATGAGGTCCCATTCGCGCGCACTCATGAGCTTTTCCTGCAGCTCTTCGTTGCGCGCCAGCACGTCGAGGCGGACGATCAACCGGTCCCGATCACTGAACGGATTGCCCGAGCGCGAGGTCTCGATCATGTCTCGCGTGAGGATGTCGAACTCGAGATTGAACTTCTGACCGAGCTCATCCTGCCACTGCTCGACCAAGCTGCCAGGTGCAACCACCAGGCAGCGCTCGAGATCGCTGCGCGCGATCAGCTCCTTCATGAGCAGACCGGCCATGATCGTCTTGCCGGCGCCGGGATCGTCGGCGAGGAGGAAGCGCAACGGCTGGCGCGGAAGCATCTCGCCATAGACCGCCGAAATCTGGTGCGGCAACGGATCAACAAGGCTCGTGTGGATCGCGAGATAGGGGTCGAAATAATGCGCCAGTTTGATGCGGTTGGCCTCGGTCACCAGGCGCAGCAACGCACCGTCAGCATCGAACGACCAAGGACGCCCAGCCTGCTCGACGGCGAGCTGGTGCTCATCGTCCCGGTAGAGAACGGCCTCGGCGACCACGCCATTATGGTCGCGGTAGACGACGTTGATCGCCTGGTCGCCGATCCAGTCGACCGACACGACCTGAACCGGCTGCGCGGACCCGATACCGCGAACCGATGCGCCGTTCTTGATGTCCTCTAGTCGTGCCCCCATTACGCGGCCTTCCCCCCAAACGCCTTCACAGTTGATACTCCGCCTTCTCCAGCGCGGCTTCGGTTTCTTTACGGTTTATGGTGACGATGTGCTGGGTACGAGCGCTTCGCTTTGACGCATCATCCAACAAACCGAGCCGTTTCAGGACATAGAACAGCATTGCATAGCGGATCGAGAGCACGCCGTTACCCTGATCAATGCCGTAGTCCTTGGCGACGACCTTCTTCTGACTCTCGGTCAGGTCGGGGTGCGGCCCGATGAGGACATCAAAATAGTTGTTCCAGAGCCAATCTTGGTCGCCGGCTACGCCGGACTTGCCCTTGCTTCCGACCTCGAGAATGCGCGGAAGCAGGAAATCCTTAAACTTGAGCTCGAGGTGGCAATAAGCGCGTACGTGCCAGCGGAACCCATCGTAGCCGAACGCATGCGGCGTGATCTGGCGCCAGATCGGTTCCGGACGCACTTTGTTCATCGACTGATAAAAGACATCGACTGACGCGCGCTCACGTACGGCGTCCAGGATCTTGCGCAGAACCTCCATGTCGATGTCGCGTTTGGGCGTGAGAGCCACATCGGCTTTCGGGAGCTCAGCAATCCAGGAATCGTGCGCCGGCACAATTCCTTCGGCGACCGAACGCAGCTGGGTGAGATAGACATAAGGATCTGGGTCGAGGAAGCGCAGGACGAATTTCTCCGCGGCGACGTAGCGCTTGGCGCGTGTGTCATATTCCATATTTCCGGGTGCCCGCTCTTGATAGAGTGTCAGATCCTTCGACGCCTGCGGAGTCGAGACGCCGAAGCACCCCATAATGTCGGCGCGATTGATCGACCCCTCCCAGAACAGCCGAAATTCAATAAATTCAAGTCTTTGTGTGACACCCCAGCTCAAACTCGACCTCCTAATGAGCATACAAACTATTCGCACTTGACATGGCGTGCGTATGATTCATATATGCATCATCGCAGAGCGAGTCAACGCAGGGAGGCAGACATGGCCGACAGATATGTGACCAAGCATCCGAAGGGCTGGGCCGTGAAAGCGCCTGGCGCCGAGCGTGCCAGCAGCGTCCACGGCACGCAGCGCGAAGCCGAACGGGCCGCCAAGCAGACCGTCCGCAATCTCGGAGGCGGCGAAGTGCGCATTCAGGGGCGCGACGCGCGCTGGCGCGACTCCGACACCGTCGCGCCCGGCAACGATCCGAATCCGCCGCGTGATAAGAAGCACTAAGCGAGAGCCGGCACGGTGAGGCGGATCGAAGATTAGAGCCGATTTGCCCTCGGAGGGGAAAGCCTTCCCCTGAGCGTGAGCCCTTCGGTCTCCCGCTACCCCTTCATGCGGGTGGCTCCGCCCCCCGCAACGCCCCCCGTGTAGAGCGAGAGGAAGGCGGGATCGCCGTGACGGGAAAGGGTCAGGAGAGAGGCTCCTGGCGCCCGTCGCGGAGACTTCCCATGGCAACTGTCCTTTCCCAACCCGACCGGCCTGCCGCCGCAGCCGCCTATAGGGTCGACATTTCCCGCGGCCAGCGCATCGGCCGCGTTTCCTCCGAATGGTTCTCGCGGCCCGACGACGAACGCTACCTGTCGCTCACCGAGCTTCATGCTGCGGTGAAGGCCCGCGCGGAGCGAGCCGCGACCCGGACGGTCGAGACCCAGGAAGTCCGGGTCGAGGCGGATCGCGACAATGCCGAGCGCCTCGCGCTTGTCATACCCGGGCGGGACGCGCCGGTCGCGCCCACACATTGGTCGTTCGGCCAGCTTTGCAGCCTGGTCGGTGCGCCGTCTTCCTACCTGCGCGCGCTTCCGGCGCCGCTCGCCGGCATCAATCTGCAGCACGGCCTCTTGGCTCACCGCGCCGAGCTCGTGAAGACTCTGGAAACCGAGGACGGCCGCACCGAGCTGCGCGCCGTCACCGGTCCGGACTATGGCCGGATCTGGGATCACGAGCTGGTCGCCGCGGCCATGCAGATCGCCGGCAACGGGACCGGCGACACACGCTGGAAGGTGCCGGGTGTGCTCGACTGGTCGACCATGACCCACAACCCCTTCGTCGAAGTGACCAAGGACACGACGACCCTCTACGCGAGCGACCGCGATGTCTTCCTGTTCCTCGTCGATGATGCTCATCCGATCGAGGCCGGCCGACTCCCCAATGGCGATCCAGACCTCTATTTCCGGGGCTTCTACTGCTGGAACAGCGAGGTCGGCTCGAAGACTCTCGGCGTGGCGAGCTTCTATCTTCGCGCGGTCTGCATGAACCGCAACATCTGGGGCGCTGAAGGTTTCGAGGAGATCAGCATCCGGCACTCGAAATTCGCCGCCAATCGCTTTGCGCATGAGGCTGCGCCGGCGCTGGAGCGGTTCGCCACCTCCTCGCCCGCGCCGTTCATGGCCGGCATCAAGCAAGCGCGCGCCCAGATCGTCGCCCGCGACGACGACGACCGCCAGGACTTCCTGCGCAAGCGCGGGTTCTCGAAAGGAGAGACCGAGAAGATCATCGCCACCGTGCTCGACGAGGAAGGCCGGCCGCCGGCCTCGATCTTCGACTTCGTGCAGGGGATCACGGCCGTCGCCCGCGCGAAGCCGCACCAGGACGCGCGGCTCGCGCTCGAAGCGAGAGCCGGCAAAATGCTCGCCGCTGCGCGGTAACAGGCACGACAATGTCTTCTCCGGGCACCACCGAAGGCGGTGCCTGGCTCCTCTCGCCATGGGCACGGGAGCGATGACCGGACTTAGTGACAAGCGGCCGCAGGGTGCGTCCAACGGGATATGCAGACGCGCCCCACTATCCGCCGCGATCAACCTCTGACCGACACCTGGCTGAGATGCCTTGATGACCGGCCACCATCACTCCGTCCGGACGGAGCGGCGGCTGTTCACAGGAGATTGGCGCGACAGGTGCGCCCGGTTCGACCGATCGCCGCCCGGTATCCCCGTCGTTCCCGACCCATGGCGGGAGGTCAGCACTGGATGGCCCCGATGGCGTGGTTCTCTCCTCCAGAGGGAGAGAGCCGCGCCGGGTCCATGACGGGTTCGAGGTCGAGAGAGAGGCTCCCGGCCGCCCGTCGTGGAGAAGTCCCATGACCAAGCATGTGAAAATCGCGCTCAATGGTTCGATCGACATCCCGTTCAGCCAGCTGGTGCTGAGCCAGGCCAATGTCCGGCGGGTGAAGGCCGGCGTCTCGATCGACGCGCTCGCCGCCGACATCGCCCGGCGCGGCCTTCTGCAGAGCCTGACCGTGCGCGCCCGGCGCGACGAGGAGGGCAGCGAGACCGGTCTCTACGAAGTGCCGGCTGGCGGCCGCCGGTTCCGGGCGCTGCAACTCCTCGTCAAGCAGCGCAAGATGACCAAGGCTCAACCGGTCCCGTGCATCCTGCGGGACGATGACGAGATCTCGGCCGAGGAAGACAGCCTCGCCGAGAACACGCACCGTGAGGCCCTGCACCCGCTCGACCAGTTCCGCGCCATGCAGCACCTCGTCGGGCAGGGCACCGACATCGAGACCGTCGCGGCCACCTTCATGGTGACGCCCGCGGTGGTGAAGCAGCGCCTGCGGCTCGCTTCGGTCTCGCCGAAGCTGCTCGACATCTATGCCGAGGACGGCATGACGCTCGACCAGCTCACGGCCTTCTCGGTCACCGAGGACCATGCGCGCCAGGAGCAGGTCTGGGAGATGGTCGAGGGCACTTACAATGCGGAGCCCTACTATATCCGTCGCAAGCTGACCGAGAACACGGTCCACGCATCCGACCGGCGCGTGCGATTCGTCGGGCTTGATGCCTATACCGAGGCTGGCGGCCATGTGCTGCGCGACCTGTTCGACGACGATTCCGGTGGCTGGCTCGAGGATGTCGCGCTGCTCGACCGGCTGGTCGACGAGAAGCTCCAGGCCGAGGGCGCTCGGATCGGTGAGGAAGGCTGGAAGTGGGTGGCGGTCGCCATCGATTTCCCGTGGAATGCGTCGCAGGGCCTGCGCGAGATCGACGGCGAGCAGCCCGCGCTCAGCGAGGAAGACGAGGCCCGCCTCGTCGCGTTCCAGCAGGAAGCCGATGCGCTCGAAGCCGAGTGGGCGCAATCCTCTGACATCCCCGACGAAGTGGATGCGCGGATCACCGAGGTCGACGAGGAAATCGCGGGTATCGTCGAACGGCCGCTGGTCTACGATCCCGAGGAGGTTGCGCGCGCCGGTGTGTTCGTCAGCCTCGACCGGAACGGCTCGCTCTACATCGAGCGCGGGTTCGTGCGGCCCGAGGACGAGCCCCCGAGCGAGCCCGACGCCGATGTCGAAGTTGGCGAGAACCGCATGGTGGAAGACGAGCAGCAGGGCGCCATCGTCAGCGTCGGCGGCGCGCCCGACACCGCAGCCGATGAGGAGACGGTCGACGAGGCGGAGGACCAGCTGCGCCCGCTCCCCGATAGGTTGGTGAGCGAGCTCACCGCCTGGCGCACCATCGCGCTCCAGGATGCGTTCGCGCGGAGTCCGAATGTCGCGTTCGCCGCGGTGCTGCACGCCATGGCTCTCTCGGTCTTCTACCATGCCAGCCGGGAATCCTGCCTCCAGCTCAGCCTCACCAAGGCTATCTTCAGCCAGTCCGCCCCGGGCACGCGGACGGCACCGCCGACCCAGGCGATCGCCGAACGCCACAATGCGTGGAAGGCGCGGCTTCCCGAGGACGACGCGGAGTTGTGGGACGCGCTTCGGAAGCTCTGCGCAGATGAACAGGCGGACCTGTTCGCCCATTGCGCGGCCTATGCGGTCAATGCGCAGTGGGAGCGGGTCAGCCCCTATGACGGCCGGATGTCGCCCGCCACGATCGAGCGGCGGATCGCGCACAGCCACGTGCTCGCCCACGCTGTCGGTCTCGACATGACGGCGTCCTGGCAGCCCACTGTCGCCAGCTATCTCGGCCAGGTGACCAAGGCGCGGATTCTCGAGGCGGTGAGCGAGGCCAAGGATCCGGCCACCGCCAGCCGGATCGAGAAGCTCGGCAAGGCCGATATGGCGCGCGAGGCCGAACAGCTCCTCGCCGGCACCGGCTGGCTGCCGGAGCCGATGCGGACGCCCGAGCCGACTGCATCGGACGTCGAGCCATCGACGGCGAATGACGGCGAACCGGCCATCGACACGATCGAGCCGACGTCGGAGGACAGTGCCGACGCCGACGAGATGCTCCCGGTCGCGGCCGAATAGTCCCCGCCAGCCCTGGGGTCCGTCGCTGCGGCGGACCCCATCTTTTTGCGGGAGGCATTCATGTCCAGTGCCGCATCCGATCTCTCGCGCAAGCTCGCGCGCAATGCCGAAGATGTCTGCCGGCACTATCTCCGCGCCGGCCGTCGTGTCGGCAATTACTGGATCGTCGGCGATGCGCTGGGTTCACCCGGCCGCAGTCTCTATGTCCGCCTGGACGGCCCCGAATATGGCAAGGGCGCGGCGGGCAAATGGACCGACGCCGCAACCGGCGAGCATGGCGATCTTCTCGACCTGATCGGGCTCAACCGCGGCCATGTTGGCTTCACCGAAACCCTGGACGAAGCGCGCTCGTTCCTATCGGTGCCGAAGCCGGCATTGGACTACGACCCGAATGAACCGCGCGCACCGCGCGGATCGTGCAGGGCGGCCCGTCGTCTGTTCGCTGCGTCACGGCCGATCGCCGGCACCCTCGCCGAATCCTATCTGCGCACTCGCGGAATTACCGGTGTGCGGACCGAACGTTGGCTGCGATTCCATCCGCGCTGCTGGTATCGTGCCGATGTCGATGATGCACCGGGCACGCCGTCATCCTTCCCGGCCCTCGTTTCCGCGGTCACCGACAATGACGGCCAGATCACGGGTGTGCATCGCACATGGCTCAATGCGGCCACATGCAAGAAGGCTGACATCGTCACCCCACGCCGGGCAATGGGCGACCTGCTCGGGCACGGCGTGCGATTCGGCACGGCGAAGCCGGTCATGGCCGCCGGCGAGGGCCTCGAGACCATCCTGTCATTGCGCATGCCCTTGCCGGCATTGCCGATGATCGCTTGCCTGTCGTCGACCCACCTCGCCGCCATCGTCTGGCCGAAGCCGCTTCGCCGACTCTATGTCGTGCGCGATGCCGATGGGGCGGGCACGAGTGCCTGGGGCACGCTCGTCGAGCGTGGCGCCGGCAACGGCATCGAGATCCTCCCGCTCGTTCCGCCGACCGGCATCGACTTCAACGATGCCCTGCTCACGCTGGGCCGAGAGGCGCTCGCCGCGGCGATCAAACGACAGCTGGTTCCAGACGACGCCGACCGCTTCCTCATGTCGGCCGCATAACCATCTGCCATGTCGTGAGCCGCCCGGACGGGCCTCCGAGGGGGCGATCTGGCGGCGACGCAGGGCCGGCGCAACGGAGCGCGGCGACTATTTTCCGCCGCTCCGGCTGGCGCCTTCGCTTTGCAGCGCGAACCAAAATAGCCGCCGCGCCCCGTCCTCCGCTTCGCTTCGGCCCTCAAACAAATTGTCGTCACCATAGCCGACCGGGAAGGAGGGTGCGCCGCCCCTACGCCGCCGCCCGAGAGGATCGCCCGGAAGCCCCACGCGCCCGTGCGGGGCCGACAGGCAAGGAGATCATCATGGATCCGCAAGACGAAGACGGCGCACTCTCGCAGACCGCGCACCTGCTCGATGAGATCGCGCTCTATGGCTATCGCCCGTTCGAGGACGAGCCCGACCCGCGACCGTTGCCGGAGCCGCGACAGGCTGCTGGGGCGATCGCCGACATGTTCGACGCGATGGTCGCCACACTGCAGGACACGCGTCTCGAGCCCGATCTCGAGGACTTGCTCTGGGCGTTCGGCAATGTCTTTCACCGTGCCGCCGAGCGTATCGAGCGTCAGCTCGACGACAACGAGGTCGCGCAGCGCCGCTCGGTCCGCGCGCAGGACGGCAGCGAGGTAAAATCGGTCGAACTCGAGACGCTGCTGCGCGAAGGCTCCACCTTGATCGAACGCCGCGACGCCATGGAATTTTTCCGCGAAGCCTCAGCCGAGCAGTTCCGGCTGCATCTGGGCCGCGCCTGGACGCCGCGCAGCGGCTCGCTGGTCAACCGCAAGGCGCTGACCGCCGCGATGGTCGACAGCCGCGAGTTCATCGCCGCGAGGAAGCGCGCGGACAACCAGGTCCTGATCCCCGCGGGCACCCGGATCGCGATCACCGGAGGCGCCGACTATCAGGATCATCGCCGCATCTGGGATGCCCTGGACAAAGTGCATGCCAAGCATCCCGACATGATCCTGCTGCACGGTGGCACACCAACCGGCGCCGAGCATATCGCTGAGTGCTGGGCGCGCAGCCGCAAGGTCGCGACGATCGCTTTCCGGCCTGACTGGAACCGCCATCACAAGGCCGCCCCCTTCAAGCGCAATGACGCGCTGCTTGCCGAATTGCCGGTGGGCGTGCTCGCGTTCCCGGGCTCTGGGATCAACGCCAATCTTGCCGACAAGGCGCACAAGATGGGCATTCCGGTCTGGAGGTTCGACTGATCACTGGCCTTCGGTCAGCGTCCGAAGCGACGAGCCGTGCGGGCGTTGACGGCGAAGGCCGGTGGAAATGTCAAATCCGGGACCACGAGTCGCTCCATTCGACCGAGCCCATAGTCGCGGATTTTAATGGCGCCATTGCGCTTTCCGAATGCATTCGGCTTGGGATCGTTGAACCACGTCGGCACGTCCGGCACGTCCGCATAATCGTCCTTCGTAATATCGTCCAGGCGCTCCATCATCAGATAGGCGCCGCTCTCGCTTATCGCCAGGCAGCGCCCGAGCACCGCCTGGAGAGCATTCTGCGTCTCAGCCGACCTCCAGACGAACCATTCGATCAGGTTCGCGGCGGCGAACGCGCCCTTCGACTTCTTGACCACAACGTCAGCGTCCGAAGGAACCTCGTAAGCCACACGCGCAGAGCCAGTCGCAAAGGGTGCGGCGTCAATCAGCGCCTCGAAGTCCTGGTCCGACATGACGGCGCGATAGTCCGGCATTTCCAACCTTCAGAATTCGATCATGCGTCGTTCACGTCGCAGCCGGGGCAGCCTTTCGGCGGCCGCCCGCCTTGCGAGGCGGCGCCTTCTGCCCGGGCTTGCGGCCGAGCCCGATCCTCTTGGCCATCTCGCGGCGATGCTCGCTATAGCTGGGCGCCACCATGGGATAGTCCGCCTTGAGGCCATAGCGCTCGCGATATTCCTCTGGCGTGAGATTGTGGGTCGAGAGGTGTCGCCGCAGTGTCTTGTAGGGCTTGCCATCGATCATCGAGATGATGTGATCCTTCGACGCGAGCGACTTGCGCACGCTGACCGCCGGCACATGCTCGGGCGCTGCCGCCGACGGCTCGGCGTCCGCGGATGCGTCACTGGACAGGCTGGCAACGGCCTCGTGCATCGACTTCAAGAACTCGGGCACTTCCTCCTTGGTCGCGCGGGTATTGGGATTGGCGAGCCACGCAATGGTGAGCTCGGTCGCAAGCTCCAGATGGCTGTTTGCGCCTTTTTCCTCTTCGGGCATGTGCGAGCCTCCCTGACTTATCTGTGTCTCAATTCGCTCGCCCGTCTTGTTGCCGCCGCGCAAGCCCAGGTCAATCTCATGCGGTCATTGCCTTTCGACGATCGAGCCCAGCTCCTGCCACACTACGGCGCCCTTCCCCGCTCTTTGAGGCGCTAGTCCTTCCCGGCCCCGGGCCGTCTCACGATCAACCCGTAAAGGGTCCGCTATCCGGCAAGCGGATGCGGCCGCTGCTCGGCTGCGCCTCCCGTTGCGGTGACGTGCAGCCCTGGGCCGGATGCGTCGGCGCCTGTCGAGCGGGGAAGGGCCCCGCTCCTTCGAGACAGGAGCCACCCATGTCCCTCGAAACCGCACAGCGCCTCGCCTGGAGCCTCGCCTGCACCCTCAAGGTGATCATCGTCCTCATCAGGACCGATAACGGCTACGCAGCCATGCCGAGCGACGACTATGACGACGACCCCGATCGGGTCGTGCGCGAATATGACGGATTCGCCCAGTGAAGAGCCCGGGCACCGTCAGCATGCGCCACGGCCGCGCCTTCCCGCGCAAGAGCAATTTTGCTATTCTCCCTACGCGCTGCGGTGGCTGGTGGAAGCGCGTCCGACATACATTCGGAAGGACGCACCATGATTGCCATCCTGCTGCCGCTCGCCCTGCTCGGCATCGGCTTCCTGCTCTATCTTATCCTTGCCGGCGCGACCTACGCGCTGCCGCTGTTCGTCGGCCTGGCGGCAGGTCTCGCAGGTTTCGGGGCCGGCCTCTCGATCGCAGCAGCGCTCCTGGTTGGCATCATCGCCTTCGCGCTGGCGATCGCGGTCGGCCGCTTCATGGCGCTGACGCTTCCGAAGCACGGCCGGTTCGGTGTCGCGCTCGCCTTCGCAGTTCCCGCCGCCGTCGCCGGTTATTCGGTCGGCCGCATGATCGCGGCGCTGACCGGCTTCGCCGGCTTCGCATTCGTCGTCGCGCTCGGCACCGCCGCCATCTGCGCGGCGGTCGCGGTGCAAAGGGTCCACCGGCCCGCCTGAGCGGAGCCCTCCGCAGCAGCATCTGGATATGGTAGGTCATTCCAGCCCTTGGATGCCACGGTTCCGACGTCATCCAGCGCTGCGCGAACCGCTCACTTACGTCCGGGAGGCTGAAGCTCGATGGCCAATTTCCGGGCTCTTCTTGCCGCCGCTCTTGCCTTCCCCGCCCGACTCCAGATGTCGAAGCGACGGTTTTCGATCCCCGCGCATGCATACGCGTTCAAGAGCGAACCAAATCGCGCGGTGAAGAGCATCGGGGTCGGTGAATTTTCATCCTCCCGGATGATTCGCGCGGTGACGAAGCCATGTTGCTCATGGAGCCGGCGAAGGCAGGCAAGCAGATCCTCATCCGTGAATCTGCTCGCGAGTTCCGGCCAGCGGGGCGTGGTAATCTTGCGAGGCGGCTCGCCCGCCCGGCTCGCTTTCAGCCGTTCATGGCCAAGCCGCTGGAGTTCGGTCCGGCCATGCGGAATGCCCGCCAGCCGGTAAGCGTCAGTGAGTTTGCCGAAATGACGCTGGAAGACGCTGACGCTCGGGACCGTGGAATCGCTGTTGATCACATGCTCGTTGACATAGCCTAGGCGCTCGTGGAGCGCGCGCAGACGGGTGAGCAGTTCGTCCTTCGAAGCGGGTTTGATTCCTTTGCGGGGATGCCACCACCCCTCCGGCTTGTAGCCAACCAGCTCGTATACCCGGTGAAGCGAGCCGAACTGCCGCAACAAGACGCTGCTGCACGGGGTATAAAGGCACTGATCGATCAACTTCCCGGTGAGATAGCCCTTTGTACGCAGCAGCCGCGAAACGGCTGCCAGATTCTCCTCCGGCGGAACGTTATGCCGCCGAATCCGCAGGCGTCGCGCCGCGCTCTCAAACTGAACGCGGCTGATGATCGGCTCCGTCACCTTCGTCTTGACCAGGGCCTCGGGCGGGTTCTTCCGCGGTTTGGATTTAAGCCTCTGGGTGGTGCGGTTGAAGACATAGATGCCGAGCACCAGCTCGTCGGCAAGAATCCGGCGCACGCGAGAATAGCTCCAGGTTGGGTGGTCGCCGGTCGGGGCGTCAGAATCCGTCAGCCGCTCGGCGATCTTTTGGATGCTCATCCGGTCGCGTGTGTACCAGGTGAAGATGTCGCGGATGACCTTTACCTCGTCCGACGGACCGATCGCGTAGACGACACGCTGATTGTTCAGCGCTTTCGCCTGCCCCCGCTCCAGCTTCTGGATGGGTTGGTCGTCTTCGTCGACGAGCACCCGCTCGAATCCAAAACGGCGGGGGCCGCCGAGTTTGTGGCCTATCTTCGCTTGCAGGAGCTGCGCGTAAAGAACCTTGCTCGACAGCTCCCGGCTGTATTCCGCGGCCTGGAGACGCTTGATCTGCTTCAGCAGCGCCATCACCGGCGTACCGTCATTGTCGAATGGTTCCGCGCAGTAGATGACGGGTACACCCGCTTCGAAGCAGATGAACTCGTAGTGGCCGCTTTGATCGAGGTTCTGGAATCGGCCCCAGCGGCTCACATCCAGAACCAGAATCCGCTCAAAAGGGCGCGATGGCTTGATCACGTCCGCCAACAAGGCCTGGAGGCCAGGACGCTCCCGCAGTGTGAGGCCGCTCTCGCCGGGGTCGGTATAGGTCTTGGTTATCTTGAACCCATGCTGCTCAGCATAGGTTGAAATCGCCCGTGCCTGGTTTCGGATCGAATAGCGCTGATGCTCCTTCGACATGCGCAGGTACTGCGCTGCCGGCACGAGCGTTTGCGGGGAATTGTCAGACATCGTGTAACTCCTTCGCTCCTGCGCAGCCATCGCCGACCGCACTCGCCGCGCCAAACGAAATGCCGACTCCTGGGATCGTCGGTTTCGCCCAAGACGCAGCGATTGGGCGGCACCTGCCTTCGCAGCAAGCACGGACGCTGCGGTTATATAAGAATGGCACGGTCCGTCTGAGCCGAGCCCATCGCCAGCGCGACCTCATCTAGAGGCCTCGCCCGGAAGGCTCTGGGCGGCCTTTGTCGCGACTGCATCATCGTCATGCCGGGAAGGGCGCCGGCGATCATCGGCGTGCCGCCGCGCCGTTGGGACGGCCGGCGATCGGCGGTGAGCTGCCAGATGGCGTCCGCTCAGGAACGCGGCCTTCGTTGGCGCAAGCCTCAGAGCGACGATCCCGACAGCTCGCAAGCCGCCGTGCAGGACCAGCGTCTCGCTGTTGGTGATGCCGGCACGAGGGACGGAGCCCTGCCTTTATGCCGCCGTTCCCGTCCCGAACCTGCGAACGCAGCTCGCCGGTGTCTGCAAAAGCGCCCCATGGGCGGCCATGTCTCCGCTTGGAAGATCACGACCCCGGCCCAGGGGCGGCCTCTCGGAGATGGCTTGATGACCGCGTCCGGCTTCGCCTCTGCCGCTCATGGCCGCAACGGCTTGCGGCAACGCTTTTTTCCCCTGCGGCTTCGCCGCATTCCGCGCGGAGCAAAAAAGCGCACCCGCCGCCGTCCTCCGCGGATGCTCCGGGCCTTCGGCTGCGTCCGCGGCAGCCCCGGTCCTTCCCAAGCCATCGAGGCCGCACTCGGGCGGGCTCGAGGATCACAAGGAGACTTCATCATGGCCACCATCGGTAACTTCAAGAAGACCGCCAACGACGAATTCGTCGGTGAGATCGTCACCCTCTCCGTCCAGGCCAAGGGCGTGCGGATCGTTCCGGACAGCAACCCGGCCAGCGAGAACGCACCCTCCCATCGGGTGATGGTGGGTCGCGCGGAAATCGGCGCGGCGTGGACCAAGCGCTCGAACGAAGGCCGCGATTATCTCGGCCTCAAGCTCGACGATCCGAGCTTCACCGCCCCGATCTACGCCAACCTCTTCGACGACGAGGACGGCGAGACCTTCAACCTCATCTGGTCGCGTCCCTCCCGGCGCAATGGCGACTGAGCCGCCCGACCAGCGCCCCGCCCGGAGCCATCCGGGCGGGGCTTTTCCTTTCTCTTCACAACCACCCTTCGGAGTGCAGCCGCACCAGGCGTCGCCCGCGATCGACGGCAGTCCGCGCCTTGCCATCGGTCCCATCCCATAACGTCAACGGCATAGGCCGATGACCCACAGCGGCAATTGCCCGGCGATTCCAGGCACTTCATCCTGACCGCGACGAAGGAATCCATCCACGAGCGGAGGGAATATGCCCGGCTATCACAAGCTGCTTTTGCCAGAGAGCTATCGCACGCTGCTCGATCTCGACGCATCCGGTTTTGCCTGGGAGTGGCTCCGCCGCAATCCCGAGTTCCGCGCCTTGTGGGATCGTACCGGCGAGGATGCGCGCCGTACCTCAGCCCGCGCGCTCATAGCGGGACGTCGGATCACCCATATGGTCACGCGGCTGGGGCCGCATCCGCTGGAAAGGAGGACGGCCCCCTGGGGCCTCACCTTTCTCGCCGGCGCCTGACACGCCGGCGAGCGACCGCCCATTGATGGGCTGGACCCCGCAGCTGCGGGGCGACACCATCTCGCTGGTGCGCCCGCTGCCCTGGGCCCGCCCGCTCGACAGCTTACGCTTCGAGCCGTCGCTCTGGGGGCCCGGCGTATACCGACTCGAAACAGCCGATGGCGCGCATCTCCTCGTCCGCCGCCACGGCACTGCCGAGCTCGCGCTCTGGCTGCCCGCGGGCCTCGCCCCGCGCCTGCATGGGGCGTTCGGTGTCCATCTGCATGCCGATCGGCATCTCGCCCATCGCGCCCAGGCCGCGGCGCGGTTGCGCCGGGCGATCGGGATCGGCCAGCCACTGTGGCCACGGCCCCACCGCCACGCCCATCGCCTGGCCGCGATGCTCTACATTCACGATCGCGCGGCGGACGGCGTTTCGCTGCGCGACATCGCGGCCGAGCTGCTCGCGCCGATGCCCGACGACTGGCGCTCGAGCTCCGAGCGCTCGGACCTGCGGCGCCTCGCCGACGCGGCCGCCGTCATGGTCGAGGGCGGTTATCGCGCCCTGCTCGCGCCGCGCGGCAACCCCCAAAGCTGACCGGCTCATTGCGCCAAGGATTCGGCGGCGATCCGCGCCCAGACTGTGGTCGCAACCGGCACCCCTCTATTCCGGCCACCCGCTTACCCCTTCCTCCGCCGATCATGTCCCCGGTCGCGCTGTTCGTCCCCTCGGCGGCGCGGCCACTTCATTCATCGCAAGGACGATCATGGCCGACATCATCAAGGACACGCGCTACCTGCGTACCAAGGAGGCCGCGCATTATGTCGGCCTTTCCGCGCGGACGCTCGAAAAGCACCGCACCTATGGCACCGGGCCTGCCTACCGGAAGATCGGCGGGCGCGTCATCTATTCGATCGAGGACCTCCGCGCATGGTGCGATCGCGGCGCCTGCGCATCGACCTCCGATCCCAACAACGGCAAGGTCCTGCCCGCCATCCGCCAGCCTGACGGCGGCGCGGACGACGAGGACGGGCGGGCGTGACGCACCACACCGCCCATCGTGCCGGAACCCGCGCGATCGGCCCGCGCGCATCGCGCCGCAAGCGTCTTCTCGCCGTCACTGGCGTCGCGCTGGCCGCTCTCCTCCTTCCGGCTATGCATCGTCCGCCTCTGCGCCTGGTCTGGAACGTATCGCCGAGCGTGCCCGTCGGGCTCTATCGCATCGACTCCGCCGGCGATCCCCGCCCCGGCGACCTGGTCGCGTTGCGCCCATCGCCCGACCTCACCCGGTTGATGGCGGAGCGGCACTATGTCGAGGCCGGCGCACTCCTCCTCAAGCCGATCGCCGCGGGCGCGGGCGCGACCGTGTGCCGGAATGGCGCGGTCGTTACGATCGACGGCGTCTCCGTCGCCACCGCGCGGGAACGCGACCGGCTCGGCCGGCCGCTGCCGCGCTGGTCGGGCTGCCGCCTCCTGAACGCGAGCGAGCTGTTCCTGCTCGCGACGGAGAGCCCGGATTCATTTGACGGGCGCTATTTCGGGCCCGCCGCACGCTCGAATGTCGTCGGGCGCGCGATGCCGCTGTGGACTCGCCCGTGAAGACGCCTGCCGCCCTGGCGCTTGGCGTCATTGCAGCGGTCGTTTCGGCCGCGCCTGCCGACGCGCAATCCGCCTCGCCGCGCGGTGCCTCGGCCTGCGCCGTCCATGCGCCGGAGGCGGCAAGTCGCGCCCGGCTGCCCGTCGATGTCGTACTGCGCGTCATGCGCGCCGAGAGCGCTGGCAACCCGCGTGCCGTCTCGCACAAAGGCGCGATGGGCTGCATGCAGATCATGCCCGGAACCTGGGCCGATCTCACCCGGCGCCACGGACTTGGGCGCGACCCGTTCGATCCGCGCATGAACATGATCGGCGGTGCGCTCTATCTCGCCGAGATGGTCGCGCGGTTCGGATTGCCGGGCGCCTACTCGGCCTACAATGCCGGGCCGGGACGCTATCAGCGCCATATTGCGAACGACGTTCCGCTGCCCCGCGAGACCATCGCATACACCGCGCGCGTGACCGGCGCGGCGCCATCGCGAGGTGCCGTTCCGGCCGCGCCACGATGGCAGGACGCGGGCCTGTTCATGGCGCAGTCCGACGTGCCACGATCGAGCCCGGCGCGGGTCGGCAATGACGGCGATCGGACGGCACATTCGCGTCACGATGCGACCGCGCACTCCAGCGGTGTGCTGTTTCCGCTCGCGGGGCCCGTGCGCGATGCGTCCGAGCCGGGGCGCGCCGGCATCGGGACCGAGCCTTAGCGTCGCACTGGTCATTGCCGGTCCAGCACCTTGCGGACGACCGCCGCGGCGCGCGCCGCTTTTTCCTCCTCCGCTTCGGTTGCGAATGCACGGGCGCCGCGCCGCCGCAATAGGGCGCGCAAGCTGGCGCCGTCCTCGCCTCGCATCCGTGCGGCCAGGTCGAGGAATGCACCATAGAGCATCGCGCGATCATCGTCGGCGATGCCGACCAGACCGGCCTTCTGCACCAGGCCGCCCAGCTCGATCAGGTGCCGCGTCCGTTCGCGCCGTGCCACGACCCAGGCTCTCGTATCATGCCGCGCCCGCGCCGCCTCGAGCCGATTGCGCGCCTGCGTCAGCCGCCTTGCCGTCCTCGGTGCTGCCGCGAGCGCGGCGCGAGGATTTCCGGCTCGTCTCGTGAAAGAACTGCCCACCGCGCGTGGACCAGGCGGTCATGATTGCCTTGTCCTTCTCCGCGACCGCCGCGAGCAGCGCGCCGGCGAGCAGATCGGGATCGAGCGCGTCGGCGCCGGTCGCCTCGACCAGTTCGCCGAACTGCTGGATCTTGCGTTGCCGCAGCAGCTTTGCACGCTCGTTGAGTGCCTTGAGCTCAGCGTCGAAATCCCGAACCTTCCGCATATCGCATCTCCTTCGCTTCGGTGATGCTGGCGAATTGGCCCGCCTGATCTCTCATTCAACAGGTCAAATCTCTCAGGCGTGCTCCAGCGCATGAGAGCGCGCTTATACGTCGTACCGACGTCGCGGGGTCCGAGCGTAAACTCGGCCCTGTCATGGCGATCTACCATTTCTCGGCCAAGGTCATCGGGCGCGGTAGCGGACGCAGCGCGGTCGCGGCGGCCGCCTATCGGGCGGCCGAGCGGCTCCATGACGAGCGCCTCGGGCGGGGCCACGACTTCACCAACAAGGCCGGCGTCGTCCATTCCGAGATCATGCTACCGGACGGCGCGCCCGAGCGGCTGCGCGACCGCCAGACCCTTTGGAACGAGGTCGAGGCGGGCGAGAAGCGGAAGGATGCGCAGCTCGCGCGCGAGGTCGAGTTCGCCATTCCGCGCGAGATGACGAAGGAACAGGGCGTCGCGCTCGCTCGGGATTTCGTGAAAGCCGAATTCGTGACACGCGGCATGGTCGCCGATCTCAATGTGCATTGGGACGTCGGCGCCGACGGCGAGGCCAAGCCGCACGCCCATGTCATGCTCACCATGCGCGAAGTCGGGCCCGACGGGTTCGGCGCCAAGGTGCGCGACTGGAATGCGACCGCGCTCCTGCAGCACTGGCGGGAAGCCTGGGCGGAGCATGTGAACGAACGCTGCGCTGCGCTCAGGATCGATGCGCGCATCGATCATCGCAGCTACGAGGCGCAGGGCATCGGCCTTGAGCCGCAGCACAAGATCGGCGCGGCCGGCGCGCGGCGCGAGGCCAAGGGCGAGGACGCCGAGCGGGCCGAAGATCACCGAACCATTGCGCGCGAGAATGGCGCCGCGATCGTCGCGGATCCTTCAATCGGGCTGGAGGCTATAACCCGGCAACAGGCCACGTTCACCATGCGCGACCTGGCGATGTTCGCGCATCGCCATTCGGATGGGAAGGAGCAGTTCGACGCGGTGCTTTCCGCAATGCGTCATCACGAATCCGTGCTGGCGCTCGGTCGCGACGGGCGCGGCGCCGAACGATTCACGACCGCGAACATGCTGGGCTGCGAGGAGGCGCTGGTGCGCAATGCCGAGCGCCTTGCCCATGCGCGCGATCACGTCGTCTCGAAGCTCGATATTGCCTGCGCGGTCGGCATCAACGAGGCGCGCGGATTGCGGCTCGGTGCCGAGCAGCGCCGGGCGCTCGATCATGTGTTGTGCAAGCCCGGTCTCGCCCTGGTGGTCGGCTATGCCGGTGCCGGCAAGTCGGCCATGCTCGGTGTCGCGCGCGAGGCCTGGGAGCGGGCCGGGCATAGGGTGCGCGGCGGCGCCTTGTCGGGCATTGCCGCCGAAAATCTCGAAGCCGGATCGGGGATCGCGTCGCGCACCCTCGCCAGTCTCGAACATGGCTGGGCGGGCGGCCATGACTCGCTCACCAAGGGCGACGTGCTGGTGATCGACGAAGCCGGCATGGTCGGCACCAGGCAGCTCCAGCGCGTGCTCTCCCAGGCTGCCGATGCCGGCGCCAAGGTTGTCATGGTCGGCGACGTCCAGCAGCTCCAGGCGATCGAGGCCGGCGCCGCATTCCGCCTGCTTGCCGAGCGTCATGGCGCGGCCGAGATCGGCGAGGTGCGCCGGCAGTCGGTGGAATGGATGCGCGAAGCGACGCGGGCGTTCGCCACCGGCCGGACCGGGGATGCGCTCGACGCCTATACGGATGCCGGCATGGTCCATGCGGCCGAGTCCCGTCAGGCGGCACGCGAGGCCTTGATCGACCGCTGGGACGCCGAACGCCGCGCCGCTCCTGCCGCTTCGCGCATGATCCTCACCCATCTCAATGCGGAGGTCCGAATGCTCAACGACGCTGCACGCGAACGGCGCGCCGCCGAGGACGAGCTGGGAGACGATGTCGCCGTTCGCACCGAACGGGGCCTGCGCCAGTTCGCCGATAATGATCGCGTCCTGTTCCTCCGCAACGAGCGCGAGCTCGGCGTGAAGAACGGCACGCTCGGCACGATCGAGAAGGCCTCCGCCGACAGGCTCGAAGTGCGGCTCGACGATGGCCGCCGGATCGAGGTCGATCTCAAATCCTATGGGCATCTCGATCATGGCTATGCGGCCACCGTCCACAAAACGCAGGGCATGACGCTGGATCGAACCCATGTGCTGGCGACGCCGGGGCTGGACGCGCATTCCGCCTATGTTGCGCTGTCGCGCCATCGCGAGGCCACCGCACTCCATTATGGGCGCGACGACTTCGCAGACGAGGAGAAGCTCAAGCGCACTCTGGCGCGCGAGCGGCCGAAGGAAATGGCGCTCGACTACGGCCAGGACGGGCGCACACGGCCGGCGGCCGGAACGGAGGCGGCGAAGAGCGCGCGCGCCGCGGCGCAGGAGCAGTCGGCGAACCCGGCGCAAAGCGAGCGGGCGAACCGTCTGCGCACGATGGTCGCCGCGCGTGCGGCGGAGCCCAGGCGCACGGCCGAGGCGATGCGCGAGGCGCTCGCCAAGATAGCCAACGCCGCCAAGGATGTTGGCCGCTCCCGCGCGCGGGGCCGCGATCGCGACTATGGAGCGGAACGCTGATGGCCCGGCCGGATATGAGCGGCGCGGCGCGCGCACCAGGGCCGACGCCCGGCGTCCAGCCGATCGCCTTTGTTGGCGGACTCATCGCGATCTGGGTCTGCTGGCCGCTGGTGCGCATGCACATTCCGGCGGAAAGCCAGTTCGCCTTGATCGACCTGGTGCACGAGCATTGGGAACATCGCGCCGAACTCCAGCCCTGGCTCGACCGGCGCTGGGCGTGGCTCGCACTCCATAACTATCATCTGTGGTTCGCCGCCGCGATACTGCCCGGCACGATCGCGGTCGGTATCGTCCAGGGCCTCGATCGCCGTTCCTTCTTGCCGCTCCTGCTCGCACCGTTTGGCTGGCTCGGCGGCGGACTTGTCGGCTATTTACTCTACGGGAGCTTTCGCGGCGACAGCTGGCCGCTCGCGGTGATGATGCCGGCGACGTTCGCCTTCCTGGGCGGCGCCGTCGCGGCCCGGCTCGCGGCACCTCCGCGCCGCGTTCGCCATCTGCGTGGTACGAAGATGCGTCCGGCGGTGAGCGCTTGGCGCGGACGATTATGGGCACGGCTGACCGGGGGGTTGACCTTGGCCGGGGTGCCGTTGAGCCGCGAGGACGAAACCATGCATGTCGCGGCGATCGGCGCCACCGGCTCGGGCAAGTCGACTGCGCTTCACGGCCTCATGGCCGGCGCGCTGCGCCGCGGCGACCGCCATATCGTCGCCGACCCGGAAGGTGCCGCCATGTCCGCCTTCTTCGCGGACGGTGACATCCTACTCGATCCGTTCGATGCTCGCTGCGCCCGCTGGGACCTGCTCGCCGAGATCGAATCTCCCAGCGACTATGCGTTTCTCGCTAGCTCGCTGCTGCCGCATCTGGGCACCGGCGACCATGATCAATGGATCAGCTACGCCCAGCGCCTGCTCGCCGACACGATGGAGAATTTCGTGACGCTCGAGCTCGGCAGCACGAGCGACTATGTCGCGCTGCTGGGCAGCGCCCGGATCGCCGAGCTCAAGGAATTGTGCGCCGGAACGTCGTCGGCTCGCTATTTCGAGGAAGGCGGCGAACGGATGCTCGCCAGCATTCTCGGCACGCTGGCACCGGCAGTCGCACACTTGAGGTTGATCGCCATGGCCAGTGGAGAGGTCTTCTCCCTGCGTCGCTGGATCCGTGAAGGCAGGGGCTCGCTCTGGATGCCCTATGCCGCGAACCAGGTCGCAGCGATGCGCGGCCTCGTCTCCTGCTGGATGAACATCGCCATCCTCGAGACCCTCTCGCTTCCCGCCTCGCGCGATCGCCGTATCTGGTTCCACATCGATGAGCTCGACGCGCTCGGCCGGATCGAGGGTCTGAAGGACGCGCAGGCGCGGCTGCGCAAGGTCGGGGGCTGCGTCGCCATCGGGTTCCAGTCATTCGCCCAGGTCAAGCATGTCTATGGCGAAGCGGCCCATACTATCGTCGAGAATTGCGGGAATCTGCTTATCCTGCGCTGTGGCGGAGGCGGCGATGAAAGCACCGCCAATCTCGCGAACGAGTTGATCGGTGAGCGCGAAGCCGAGCGAGATGATCTAAGCCGCTCGCAAAGCCGCGGGCGCAATGCTTCCCAATCCACTTCGGTGCAGAGCCGGCGCTCTGTCGACCCCGCCGTCCTGGCCAGCGAGATCATGCAACTCCCCAATCGCGAGGGCTTTGTGAAACGCGCGTTGGACCCGAGATGGCAGCGTGTGCGGTTTCCATTTCGCGCATGACGCTTTGCAGTTTCTGCGGGTCGCGTTCCGGGACCATCAGTTGCAGTCTAGGTCGCCAGAATGAGTTACGAACGCGGCACAGACAGGCGTGAAGGTCTGGCGCCATGGATTGGCAGGGTCCGCATTCAGGGTCAACGACCCGCAGGCGCTCGACACGTTGACGATATTGGCATGCGGCGCCGCGCACAGCCCCATCCCCCTGTTCGGAGGGATTGCCTGCTCCTCATCCCCCTCCTCTAATTCTTCCGAATGCCGCCGGAGATCGCCGACGGCGCGATTTGGAGCGTGATCATGGTCCCCTCCCCTAGCCAGCCAGCGCCCTCGGCCGACGATACGGCCCGTCCACTCTCCAGCGAGAACGGGCCGACGCCTTCGCTAATCGGGCTCGCAGAACTTCATCGCGTCCATTCCGCGCGGCTGCTTCGCTTCTTTGCGCGCCACGGAGCGCGGCAGGACGCGGCCGATCTCGTTCAGGAAAGTTTTGCCCGGCTGGCAGGGGCACGGGCAAAAAAACCTGACATGGCGCTAGAACGACCAGCAGCCTATCTCAGCACGATCGCCTCGAACCTGCTTCGGGACAGGGCCAGGATCGCGGCGTGTCGTTCGACGGCCCACCATATTCCGGTTGACGAGGTGCCGCTCGCGGGAAACGATCCCATCGCCGCACTTGAGGCGCGCGATCAACTCGAACGGGTTCAAGCCACGCTCGCCCGATTATCGCCAAAGACCCGATCGGTCTTCCTTGCCCATCGTCGCGATGGTATAAGCTACAAGGATATCGCCAACCGAGAAGGTTTGAGTGAAAAAGCAGTCCAGCGACGCATGTCCAAAGCTATCGCACACATTAAACGCGCAGGAAGAGTTTACTGATGCGCGGAATCGAACACGACAAAGCGGCCATGGAGCTTGAAAGACTGCAAAATATCGTGCGAGATTGCTCATGGTCCAAGCTATAGACACTGCACAGCTCAGAGACTTTGAGGAAGTCCACAAGGCATGTGAAGCGGCTGAGAGTAGCGCGCAACTATCTGAAGTGATCGCCGGGGCAATCCAGCAATTTGGGTTTCGTTGGTTTGCCCTCGTCGATGACGGCGACCTGTACAAGCACCGTTCGGGCTGCATGATGTTGACCAACTATCCGTCATCTTGGGTAGACGAGGTCATTAGCGCACGACTGTACAGGGACGATCCGGTTCATGCCGCCAGCATCCGAAGTCCCACCGGCCTCTGCTGGGATCGCATTCCCGATGTAATCGCCCCCACGCGGGCGCAGCTGTCGGTTCTTGAGCGCGGCCGAGCTCATGGCCTGACCACGGGTTACACGGTACCCTTTCGCATTCCTGGGGAGCGCGGCGCTTTCTTCAGCATAGCCCGCCCAAAAGATCGGTCCTTTACCTACTCCGAAGCAATTTCGGCACAGCTGCTCGGCGGAATTGCATTTGAGGCGGGACGCGCACTGGTCAAAGGCCGTGCGGTCAAAGCTCATGGCGCACCCCTAACTCCGCGCCAGATTGACTGCCTTCGGCTGATCGCCGCCGGAAAGACCGAGTGGGAAATGGGAAAAATCCTCGGCCTTAGCCCTAGCACGATCCATGAATACGTTGAGGCCGCTCGTCGGCGTTATGGCGTGAAGACCCGAAGTCAACTCGTGCTTGCTGCCGCTCGGGACGGTTATGTCAGCCTCAATTACCTGACCTGATCAGAACACCCCTCTGTTCAGCGGGATTGTCCAAGATCGCCTTGCGCCGTTCAATTTCCGGAAATCGTGAACCGGCAATTGAGGTGCGCACATGCACGGGCAGGACCAGTTTATCGAGGATGTCTATGCGCGCGAGGTGGTCATGGCTCGCGTCGGGCACCTCATCCGGAGAAAGCAACAGGAAATTGAACGCATCACGCGCATCGTGCGTGCGGCCGCTTCGTTCGAGGGTGTGGCTGCTCCGGTCTCCGGCAAAATCCTGAAGATCGTGCTTATTGGACCCTATGCCAGGCGCACCTGGTACGAGGACAAGGCCTCGCTCTATTTTTCAGACTACGAGTTCTGGGTCATCGTCAATCATACGCTCTATGCTGACGACACGCGGTGGTGTCGTGCGAAGGCGATTATCGCTCGTGAACTGGGAAACCGCTGCGCGGTGTCTCTGTCTGTGTTTTCCAAGGCGGACATCAAATCCGCCAAAGCCAGCAAAGACCATTTTATTCTGGACCGGCTCGAGGCGGGCATCGTGCTGTTCAAGGCCTCGCGCGACGCGCCGCTGCCGCACCCCATCACATGATCGACACAGCATCGTCGTTTGCCGAGCATCCTGTGCTCGAAGGGCGCCGGCAATATCGTATCGACCGGCGTCATTGCACTGGACGCCCGGCGCCATCTGCGTCGGCCCGAACGCCAAGGCCATGACCTGGCCTGGAGTCTTCGGCCCGCCGATCGGCGTATCGAATCGCCTTAGGCCTGAGTCCCGCAGCGCTCGCGGCGTGGCCGAGCATCATTGATGCCGTTGGCTCCGGAACCACGTCGGCTGTCGCGACCGCGCCCGTCCCGGCGCCCGGAGTTCAATCAACTCGAGATGTTCCTTGAGGTCGCCGACGCGCGAAGCTTCAGTGGCGCCGCGCGTGGCACCGGCAGGACCCAACCGGCTGTCAGCCGGGCGATCGGCCGGCTCGAGAACCTTTGCGGCGGCGACCTCTTCCAACGTCGACCAGGCGCGCCGCTCATACTCACACCGATTGGCGAGGCCATCCTTCCGACTGCGCGGCTGCTGCTGCACACCGTCGACCAGATGCTGCTGCGCGCCACGCAGACCGCGCAAAGCCGGGCAGGAACGCTCAAGCTCGGCCTCTACCCCGGCCTCGCTGCCGGCCCACTACGCGCCGCCCTTACCGACTTCACGCGCGCGAGTCCGGACGTGCAGCTCAGGCTCATCGAGGGCATACAGAGCGAACTGCACCGGCAGCTCATGGACGGCGGAATTGACCTCATGATCGCAGCGCTCATGACCGACCTTGCGAGCACAGTGCTGACGCAGGAGGCCCTGTGGGAGGAGCAGCTCGTTGTTGCACTTCCGGAGGATCATCCGCTTGCCGCCAAGCCGGCGCTCGATTGGGGCGACGTGGCTTCGTTGCGAGTCATTCTGTGGACCTCGCCAGGCGGGTCGGCCGACGGTGGCGTCCTATACGAGATTGGCGGCCGCGCGATCGAATGCGAGCGGCATGCCGTCTCTCGCACCACGCTGCTTGAGATGGTCGCCATGGGTCTTGGCGCGACCATCGCTTGCGAGTCCGCGGTAGCGCTATGCACCGGCGTGATTTATCGCCCGATCGAGGACGAAAATGCCCTCGCGGTTATCGAGGCGATCTGGCCAACTTCCGACGGCAATCCGCTCCGGCACCGGCTGCTCACCGATATTCGGAGGTGCGCGGCGTCACGAGCGATGTCCGCGCCAGCCTAGTGCCATAGGCCGCGCCCGCCACTTTAGTCCGGATTCATCTCCGACAACTCACGAAACAGCTCAATGGGCGGCACACCGAGCGCCTGGGCCAGGTCGTTCACGCCCAGAAGAGTCAAATTGACGTGCCCATTCTCTATCTGGCTCAGGTACGACTGGCTGATCCCCGCAGCTTCGCTGAACGGCTCCTGCTTCAATCCTGTCTTCTTACGTAGCCGTGCAACATTGCCGCCGACCAGCTTGCGAATGTCCATCGCGACTGTGTCGGAGAAATGCCGCGCGGAGTTTATTCGCTACAACGAATATGCTATGCCTTGCTGCTCAGCGATGACAAGCGGATTGCGCGGGATCCTTCCATGACTCAACGAACGGCATCGGACGTCCGGGACCGAGCCGAGGCTCGGAGGCTGATTGAGATTGCTCGCGCAAAGCTCATGGGCAAGAGCGAAGAAATGGCGGCTCTCTACCTGGATCACGCCCTTTCCGAGCTGCGCGAGATCGAACGCCGCGCACCGCTCGCTCCGTCACAAGTCTGAGGCGATTCAACCGCCGGCGTCGCGACCCGGCCACGGCTCCAATATCAAATCCCGGCTTACGAGTACGCGAACCCGCGCACCGGGGCGCACGCTGATGGTCGGCTGTATTCCAAGCTGGCGCTCGACGATCCGGTCACCGGCGCGGCCAACCGTCTGGCCGGCACTGTCGCGGATCGCGTCGGCGATTGCGTCATTCTGGCCGAACCCGCTCGCCTGCGTGCCGACCCCGAGTAGCGTCGAAAGCAAACCGGCGCGCAGAATCGTGCCCCAGTGATTGTTGACCCGGTCGGCAAATCCCGATTGACCGGCCGCATCGGTGCCAACCAGGCGATCGAGACCGATGCTGCGCCCGTCCGGCAGGATCATCCGCGTCCACACGACCAGCGCGCGGGACTGGCCGGTGCTGACATTCGAATCATAGACTCCAAGCAGCCGCGTTCCCTGCGGAATGAGCTTCGTCCGTCCGGTCACGGAATCGAATACGTCCTCGGTCACCTGCGCGACGACCTGGCCCGCAAGGTCGGACGAAAGCCCGGTGATCAGCGCCGCGGCGATCGTCGAGCCGGCGGTCACGACATGGCGGCCGGGAGGAGGCGTGAGGCGGCCGCTGTTGGTGGTAGGCTCGGGCGTTCCCCCGGCGACGAACGCGGCGCGGCGGTCGAGCGGTGCGCCCGCTCGTGACGTGCCCTCGGCCGGCGGCGCCGGAGCAGGTTCGGTGGGCGTGGCGTTCGCTGCTTGGGGCGGACCGCGTCCCTCGCCGGCGCCGGCGAACAGCCGGCTGCCGCGCGCACTCTCGGCCTGCTGGCGGCGGCGCTGCTCGGCCTGGTCGGCTTCGGTGGTGGATGGCGCCGCGCCGCTTTCGGTGCCGCCGAATGTCGGCTCGGGGTCCGGCGTCATCGGCGCGGGCGGTCCCATTCCTTCCGCCGATCGTTCCGCCAACTCGCTATAGTCACGCGGCGCATCGCTCAGCAGCTCCGCCTGGCGGCGCTCGACCGACACCGTCTCTTGTGGCCCGCGTTGGCCTGACGTGCCCGACAGGCTGTAGGCGAGCGCACCCGCCACCGCGAATGCTCCCGCACCGGACAGCAACGCGATTGCCTTGCGCGACAAGCGGCGCGGCCGGGGCGGCGTGGCGCGGGTCGAAAGCGGCGCGCGCGGCTGCGCCGGATCGCTTGGATCGTGCCGGTGGTCCATCACTGCTGCCGCTCCCGGGCGCGCGTGCGCTCGATGCGAACGATCTCCTGCCGCCGCGTGCCGAGGCGGAACTCGGCGCGCTCGAACAGGCGGTCGACGATCATGTAGCGGCCCGAGAAGCGATAGTTGACGAGCTCGGCTTGGTTGCGCTCGCCGATCAGGAACAAGGGCGGCAGCTCGCTTTGCGCAATCGTCTCCGGGAACAGGATGTAGGTCTTGGCGCCGTCGTCGAACACCTGCGTGGGACGCCACGGCGGATTGGCGCCGCGCAGCCGATAAGCGAAGTCGAGGCTGGCAGCCTCGATTCCGGCCTGGACCCGGGTCGCCGCTACCTGTTCGGCGGCGCGCTGCCGCGCCTCGATCGCAATCAGCTCGTCCTGCGGGTAGGACCAGCCCACGCTCGCCATGTAGGTCGACGGCGTCGATCTGAGCTCGACATGATAGGTGCGCCGGTCGGTGTTGATGACGAGATTGGTGATCAGGCCCGGATCGGTCGGCTTCACCAATATGTGCACGCGACGAGTGGGGCCGGTACCGCTCGCGGCCTCGCCGATCACCCAGCGCACCGTGTCGCCGGCCGCGACCGCGCCGGTGTCGGACAGGCTCTCGCCTTCCTGCAGCACGATGTCGGTGACGCGGCCGACCGCCGCATAGACCTGATAGAGCCCGCCGGGCGCGTAAGCGAACAGCTGGGTCGCGCCCTGCCAGCCCGCCTCACGAGGAGCGATGCGGGCGGCGTCGGTGGCGGCGGCGACCGGGCGCGTGCCGCGCTCGGGCGCCTGGGCGGCCGCGGCGGCGGGCAACAGCATGGTGGTAGCGAGAAGCAAAGTTCGCATAGGTCAGTCTCCGAGATCCTGGGACCAGTTGAGGGCGTGGACGTAGAGGCCGAGCGGGTTGCGGCTCAGCGTCGGGGCGTCGGTCGGGGTGCGCACGACGATGGTAAGCACCGCCGACCAGCGCGTCGTCGTGGCCAGCTGGCCCCGCACATAGCGGCGCTCGTCCCAGGCGATGCGGAAGCTGTCGGCCGAGGCGCGCACGACATTGCGGATGTCGACCCCGACCTGGGTGTCGGCGAGACTGGCGAACGGGTCGTTGGCGCGGGCATAGTCATTGAGCGACGCCGCGCCCTGCTCGGTCGTGAAATCATAGGCGGCGCTCAGATTCTGCCGCAGCACGATCGGATCGGCGGGCCGGGCGCGGACATTCTCGATGAAGCGGGCGAGGTGCCACGCGATCTGCGGATCGGTCGGCCGATAGCCGGCCTCCAAAGGAGCGACGGCGCGCGCCGCTCCGAGGCGATCGACCTCGACCACATAGGGCACAACCTTCGTGCCGTAGCGCAGGCGCAGATTGTCGGCGGCCGACAGGCCGAGCACCGCAATCGCGCCGAACGCCATCAGCCGCCAGCTGTAGGCCTGCGCCCGCGCGGAGCCGATGCGATCGTCCCAGGCCTGCTGGGCACGTTGATAGGGCGTCTCGGGTTTCGGCTCGCGGCCGAACCGCGACGAGGGGCGGCGAAAGGGATTCATGAACGGTCCTCCACGGAAATCTGCGCCGCGCCGCCGCCGGAGTCCGACGAGCGCAGTGCATAGGCGGCCATGGTTGCGCCTTGCATCATCGCCTGGCGGCGGCGCAGCCGGTTCGCCCAGGCCGGCGCATGCGGCGCGGCGGGGGGCAATGCCGGTCCACCGGTGACGACAGGATCGGGTGACGATGCGGCTGTCGGGCTTTCAGTCTCTACGGCCGATGCCGGGGCACCGGACGATGCTGGCGCGGGCGATCGAGTAGCCGAAGCGCCGCCCCCCTTCGGCGCGCCCGACGGCGGGGGAACCGCGGGCGCGCCGCCCGCCGGCGCCGGAGGGGGCGATGGCGCCGACGGGGATCCACCGCTCGCGCGGGCGGCGGACCGGGAGGAGAGCGAACCGGCGGCGCGCGTGCCGGCGCGTGCCCCGGCTCCGGCCAGGCTGGCGGCGCCCATGCCGACCGCCGCGCCCGCGCCGGTGGCGACGATGCCGGTGGCGACCGCGGCGCCGGCACCCAATTGCGGGCCGCCCGAGACCAGGCCGGCGGCGATGCCGGGGCCGAAGATGGCGAGGCCGAGCAGGGTGAGCGCCGCGAGCGCCAGGCTCGCGACCTGCTCGAGATCGGGCGGCGTGCCCCCGAAATCGCGCACGAACTCGTCGAAGATGGTCGAGCCGATGCCGATGATGATGGCGAGGACCAGCACCTTGACGCCAGTCGCCATGACATTGCCGAGCACCCGCTCGGCGAGGAAGGCGGTGCGGCCGAACAGGCCGAAGGGCACCAGCACGAACCCGGCCAGGGTCACGAGCTTGAACTCGATCAGGGTGACGAAGATCTGGATCGCGATGATCAGGAAGGCGAGCAGCACGATCGCCCAGGCGATCAGCAGCACCGCGATCTCCGCGAAATTGGTGAACAGGCCGACCGGGCCGGCGAGCTCGGAAGCCTGCTCGATGAGCGGCCGCCCGGCGTCGATGCCGACCTGCGCGATCCGGCCGGGATGGAGCAGATCGTCAGGGCTTCCCGATCCGGCGGCCTTGAGGCCGATGCCCGAAAAGCTCAGATAGATGACCTGCGCCAGCGCGTTCCAGTTGGAGATCAGGAACGCGAAGAACCCGACCTGCAGGGTCTTCTTGACCAGCCGGGCGATGATGTCCTCGTCGCCGCCCCAGGTCCAGAACAGGAAGGCGAGCGTCACGTCGATGACGATGAGCGCGCTGGCGAGGAACCCGACGTCGCCGCCAATCAGGCCGAAGCCCGAATCGATGTAGCGGCCGAACAGGTCGAGGAAGCGATCGATGACGCCCGTATTCTGCATGTCCGTCAGCGCTCCTCGCGGGCCGGCGACGCCGCCGGCACGTCGACCTTCGGCAGGATCGAACTGCGGCTTTCGCCGAAGAACCGGCGACGATTGACCTCCCAGGCGGCGCGGCAGCGCTCGTCGACCGTGTCGGGTGCGGCCGTGCGGCAACGGGCGAGCTCGGTCGCAAGCGGATCAGCGGGGCGCTCCACCATTCCTTCCCGGCCGTCGCCCACCGTGAACCGAGAGTCGTTGCCGGCGGGTGCGCGCAGCGCCACCGTTGCCGCCATGCCGGCGGCGAGGATCAGCAGCGCGATAGCGAGCGCGCGGAACGGGAGCGTTCGTCCCGCGCGCTTCGCGGGCGCCGGCTTTTCCGGCGCCTCAGTCATTGAAGATTGTCACGCTGCGCGGACGATATTCGCTGCGCGTACCGATGAACCGGCGACCGCGCTCGCGCGCCTGCGCCTCGTCCGCTGCGGCGCGCGCCGCCTCGATCGCGGCGGCGCGGCCCTGCGCGGCGACCAGCGCGGTCAGGTCCGCAATCTGCCTGGTCTGGAGCGCGACGAGCTGGTTCCCCGCCTGCGCCGCCTGCAGCGCGCCGGTCGCGTCCTGGCTGGCCCCGACCAGAGTGTCGAGCTCGCGGCGGGTGTCGGTGAGGTTGGTGACGATCGTCGCTTGCGTGCGCAGCGCATCCTGGAAGCTCGCCACCGCATCGCGCCAGCGGTCTTCCGCGTTCCCGACCATCTGGCCGTGGCTGGTTCCGGCGAGCGATCCCGCCGGATAACGCTGGTCGAACACGCGGTCGATGTCCTGGACATTGTAGGCGATCTGTCGCGCCTCGCCGATCAGCTGGCGCGTGCGGTCCATCGACTGCTGGATCTGCGACAAGGTGCTGGTCGGGAGCGAGGTCAGGTTGCGCGCCTGATTGAGGAGCATCGCCGCCTCGTTCTGCAGCGAGGTGATCTGGTTGTTGATCTGCTGGAGCGCGCGGGCCGCCGAGAGCAGGTTCTGCGAGTAGTTGGTCGGGTCATAGACCGTGATCTGCGCGGACGCGGGCGGCGCGGCGAGCAGCGCCAGCGCGGCGGCGCCGACAAAGAAGGTGCGGATAGGGGTCATGCGATGATCTCCTCTTCTTGGAGGGCGGGGGATGGAGGGCGCTCGGCCGTGACGATGTCGGCGGCCCAGCCGAGGCCGCGATGGCGAAGCCAGGCATCGGCGAAACCGTCAGCGCCATGGGCGTCGAGCAGCGCGGAAATCGCATTGAGGTCGCTGCGCTGCGAGGCGGCGGCGAAGGCGAGCGCGAGCGGGCCGAGACCGAGATCGAACAATCGGTTGCCCAGCGCCGACTGGCAGTAATAATCGCGCTTGGGCGTCGCCGAGGCGATGATCTCGATCTGGCGATCGTTGAGCCCGAACCGCCGGTAGATGCCGGCGATCTGCGGCTCGAGTGCGCGCTCATTGGCGAGGAACAGCCGGGTCGGGCAGCTCTCGATAATCGCCGGGGCGATGGCCGAGCCTTCGATATCGGCGAGGCTCTGGGTGGCGAAGACGACCGACGCGTTCTTCTTGCGCAGCGTCTTCAGCCATTCCTTGAGCTGGCGGCCGAACAGGGGATCGTCGAGCGCGAGCCAGCCCTCGTCGATCAGGATCAGCGTCGGCCGCCCGTCGAGCCGGCGCCCGATTCGGTGGAACAGATAAGCGAGCACCGCCGGCGCGGCCGGCGTGCCGACCAGCCCTTCGGTCTCGAATGCCTGGGCGTCATGCGTCCCGAACCGCTCGCCGTCGGCGTCGAGCAGCCGCCCATAGGGGCCAGCCAGCGTATAGGGTTGAAGCGCGCGTTTGAGGCCCGAGGCCTGGATCAGCACGGCAAGGCCGGTCAGGGTGCGCTGCTCGAGCGGCGCGTCGGCGAGGCTCCCCAGCGCGGTCCAGAGATGGTCCTTCACCTCCGGGGTGATCGCGAACACTTCCTGGGCCAGGATCGCGGCGAGCCAGTCGGCGGCCCAGGCGCGCTCGTCGAGCTCGTCGATGCGCGCGAGCGGCTGGAGTGCGACCGGCGCGCCGCCGCCGCCGAGCGCGCCGCCGAGGTCGTGCCACTCGCCGCCCACGCCGAGAGTCGCGGCGCGGATCGAGCCGCCATGGTCGAAGGCGAAGATCTGCGCGCCCTCGTAGCGGCGGAACTGGAGCGCCATGAAGGCGAGCAGCACGCTCTTGCCCGAGCCGGTCGGGCCGACGACCAGCGTGTGCCCAACATCGCCGACATGGAGCGAGAAGCGGAACGGGGTCGCGCCTTCAGTGCGCGCATGGAACAGCGGCGGGGCGCCCAGATGCGTATCTTCGTCCTGCCCGGCCCAGACCGCCGAGACCGGCATCACATGGGCGAGATTGAGGGTCGAGATCGGCGGCTGGCGGACGTTGGCGTAAGGGTTGCCGGGGAGCGAGCCGAGCCAGGCTTCGAGCGCGTTGAGGCTCTCGGCGATGCACGCGAAATCCCGCCCGCGCACGATCTTCTCGATCGACTGGAGCTTGAGGTCGGCATCGCGCGGCGTGTCGCCCAGCACCGTGATGGTGGTGGTGACATAGGCGAACCCGGCGATGTCGGCGCCGAGTTCCTGCAGGGCGGCATCGGCGTCGGCCGACTTGTTGGTCGCGTCCGTATCGACGAGGACGCTGGCCTCGTTGGTCAGCACCTCCTTGACGATCGCGGCGAGGCTCTTGCGCTTGGAGAACCAGAGGCGGCGGATCCTGCTCAGGGTGCGCTGTGCCGTCACCTTGTCCATGCAGATCGCACGGGTGGTCCAGCGATAGGCGAAGCCTAGCCGATTGAGCTCGTCCAGCATGCCCGGCACCGTCCAGGCCGGAAAGCCGGTAATGGAGAGAACCCGCAGATGCTTCTCGCCGAGTTGTGGCGTCAGGCCGCCGACTAGGGCGTCGTCGGCGAGCAGCGCATCGAGGTGCATCGGCGTCTCCGGCACGGCGATGTTCTGCTCGTGCGTCGAGATCGTCGAATGCAGAAAGGTCAGCGTCTCGCCGTCGGAGAGCCAGGCGGCTTCCGGCATCACGCCCTCGATCATGTCGAGGACGCGGCCCGTGTCCCGCTCGAAATCCTCCAGATGATCGGCGGCGGTCGCGATCCCTTCCGCGCCGCCCTCGAACAGCATTGAGGAGGCGCGCGACGTGTCGTCGGCCGGGGGGAGCCATTGCAGGGTGAGATAGTAGGCGCTGGTGAAATTGGGCTGGGTGACGTCGCCGCCCTCGAACTGGTCGCGCCGCTCCTCGTCGATCAGCGCGGACACCGGATCGGCGAACCCGGTCGAGACCGGATAGCCGGGCGAGGCCTTGCGCTGCGCCTCGACATAGATCGCCCAGCCGGTGCCGAGGCGTTTCAAGGCGCTGTTGAGCCGATTGGAGGTGGCGATGAGCTCAGCCTGGGTCGCGCTGTCGAGATCGGGGCCACGGAACCGCGCCACGCGCAGGAAGCTCCCGTCCTTGTTGAGGACGATGCCGGGCGCGATCATCGCCGCCCATGGCAGGAAATCCGAGAGGCGCGATGCGCGGCGGGCATGCTCGCGGAGGAACATCATGGTCGATCAGCTTTCGAAGAGGGTGGGAAGCGCCATGTGGCGACGGGCAACCGGGAGGATCTGCGGATCGCGGCGCGCGGCGAAGACGGCGAGGCCGTGCCCCACGATCGCGATGACGATGCCGGCGATCCAGAGCCTGAGGCCGATCCCGACTGCGGCGGCGAGCGTGCCGTTGAAGATGGCAAGTGCCCTTGGCGCGCCGGCCAGCATGATCGGCTCGGCGAGCGCCCGGTGAACCGGCACCGCGAAGCCGGGGAGATCCTCCTCGCCCATCAGACGAGCGCCCCGCCGCCAAAGCTGAAGAAGGAGAGGAAGAAGGAGCTGGCCGCGAACGCGACCGACAGGCCGAACACGATCTGGATCAGCCGACGGAACCCGCCAGCCGTGTCGCCGAAGGCGAGGGTCAGGCCGGTGATGACGATGATGATGACGCCGATCACGCGCGCGACCGGACCCTGCACTGAATCCACGATCGACTGGAGCGGAGTCTCCCACGGCATGCCCGAGCCGCCTGCCCAGGCGGGCGCGGCGTAGAGCGCCGCCAGCGCCAGCGCGGCGGCAAGACGGGCGGAACGGACACGGATCATGCGGTGACTCCCTGTGCTGTATGGATGTTGCGGAGGCAGTAGGCGCCGGCCGCATCGAGCCCTTCGACACGGACCAGCTCGGACAGGCGGCGCTCGGTGCCGCGACCGCTGAGCACCGCGATGACGTCGATCGTCTCGGCGATCAGGGGGCGCGGGACGTGCGCGATGGCTTCGAGGATGAGCTGTTCGAGCCGGTGGAGCGCGGAGGTCGCGGTGCCGGCGTGAATCGTACCGATCCCGCCGGGATGGCCGGTGCCCCAGGCTTTGAGCAGGTCGAGCGCTTCCGGGCCTCGCACTTCGCCGACCGGAATGCGATCGGGCCGCAGGCGCAGGCTGGAGCGTACCAGGTCGGTCATCGTGACCCCCGGCGCAGTGCGCAGCGCCAGGACATTAGCCGCGTCGCAGCGCAGCTCGCGGGTATCCTCTATCAGGATGATGCGGTCGTCGCTGTCGGACGCGACCGCGAGCAGCGCATTGGTGAGCGTCGTCTTGCCGGTCGATGTGCCGCCCGCGACGAGAATATTGGCGCGATCCTTGACTGCCCCGGCCAGGAAGGCGGCGGCCGTCGCGGTCATGGTACCGGCGGCGACATAGTCGGCGAGCGCCAGCGGCAAACTCGCCGGCCGCCGGATCGAGAAGACGGGTGCCGCGACCACAGGCGGCAGCAGGCCTTCGAAGCGCTCGCCGCTCTCGGGCAGCTCGGCTGACACGCGGGGCGTTGCGCGGTGGACCTCCGCCCCGACGTGATGGGCGACAAGGCGGATGATGCGCTCGGCCTGTGCCGCGGTCAGGCGCTCGCCGGTCTCGGCCATGCCGCTGTCGAGCCGGTCGACCCACAACCGGCCGTCGGCGTTGAGCATGACCTCGGCGACGCCATTGTCGTCGAGCCAGGCGGCGATCGCCGGCCCGAGCGCGCTGCGCAGCATCGAAGTGCTGCGCGCATGGACGATGGCAGAGGGCTGGGTCACTTGGGCTGTCTCCGGTTGGGCGCGCCGCGCATCGGCAGCGTCGGAGACAGGTAAAGAATGCGAATTCTGCGCGGTTACAACAGCATTCCACGTCCGTCGCAGGGCCGGCGGCAGCCGGATATACTAGCGCGGGTCGTGGGCGCCGCCGTGGCTGCTGAGCCTCCTTTGAACCTGAACCTCGATGCGACTCGGCCGGACTTGATTCGCGCTGGAACTGGCCGTGATCGCAGGATTATATTTGGACATGCAGCTACGGCGCAGGCGTGTTCCACCGATGAGGTTCCCATGCAGGATATTCCGCACTTCGTTGCATGGATCGACTATCTTATCGCCAGCAACGATCCGGCGGATCAGGCGCTCGCCACCGAATACCGAACCCAGAGCTGGGCGATGCGGGAACTCGTCGAGGCAATGTCGGCCGAAATGACGGCAGGGCAGATCGCCGAGGGCTGGGTCCAAAAGATGGAGGCGCAGCGACGCGTCTGCGATGAACTGACAAAGCAGGTTTATGCGCGAGCGCAGACCCTTGTGGCTGCCGGGGCAGCACCGGCTGACGAGGCAACAGTGGCCCGCGATTGGCGTGCCCGAGCGGCCGGGACCCACCTCGCCGGGCGGCCTGACAGTCATGAGCCCTCGCCGATCATCAACTGAAACTGCCGATCCGACACTCCCAGTGGCCTGCACGTCCGACCAATACTTTTGGGCCGGGCCGAACCCGCGTGATACCAACGCGACACCTTCCGGGATCGCCTGACGCACTTGGATTGACCAATAAGGGGGAAGTCATTGAATCCTTGGCCAGCGATGCCTGATGACGTTGTCGCGTGGTTCCGCAGCGTCTTCGCCGAGGCGAACCGACGCGTATGCGAGCGCCTGGTCAACCTACCGAACATTCGAGAGACATCGCTCGACGACGGCTTGATCGAAGCGCTTATCCCCGACAGCGCGCCGACGCTCCTCCCTTCGGGCGCGATCGTCCGAATGGACACCCACAATATCGGCGGTCTGCGGCGCTTGGGCCCGCCGCATTGGGACTGGGACTTTCCGCAACGCCGACGGTGGGAGACCGCCGACATTGCGATACTGGTGTTCGTCTATCAGCGCGACCGCCTTATCGCCAAGAAGATCGGTCTCCTTCAATCGAAACGCCTGTTCCCGACCAATCAGGACGTTGAGGACGAAGATGAGATCAGCTTCCTTCACGGCATGAACGCGTTCATTCGACGCGACGGACATCAAGCTGCCGCGGCGCTGCATCGAACCTTCAGCTTCGACGACAGCTGCACCTTCGCCGCCATCCAGGCCGGCCACCGGCAGGTCGGCCTGATCGACGGCCTCAACCGCGATTTCGGCAAGGCGGTGTATTACCTTCTCTACAACCCGCCCGAGCTTCCCTATTCCGTCAGCTATCCACTGCGCGAGCGGATCCGGGTCGGCAACATGGCCGTGGGCAACCGGGTCGTCGATGCCGATGACGTGCACCACGCGCTGGCAGGACTGACCGAGGGGCAGTCGCCCAGCTACGGCCTGTTGCGATCGGCCTGCGCCCTGCGCGACTGGCCGCTCGAAACCTGGGCGGCCGATTTGCTGCTCACCTGTCAGGTCGGGCAGCAATTCGATGACGGCACCGACGATCGCGTTCGCTACTTCCTCGAACGCCGGTCCGGCCCGATCGGCGCGGCGCTCGCCGCGTCGATAACCCTATCGGACGAGGACTGAGTCACCTACTTGGACGGCATGAGAAGCGGCGACATCCCCTTCAAGTTCGATCTCACCGCCCTGCTCGCGCGCGCCCGCCGACAGGTCGCGGGCCGGGTCGGCGAGATCACCTTGAACCTGCCCTTCGTCAGCATTGCCGTCAGCCCGAAGGACCGCGAGCGCACGATCGCGCGTGAAGTCGTCCTGCGGCTGCGAGACCGCCGGGTTCTGTCGGCCTGGGAGTGCTGCGACGACTGCATCGACAACGCGCTGGCATCGCTCAAGGATATCCGGCAGCTGATTGTCGACAAGGAAGTCGAGCTCGGCGACCTCCAGGACGGACCGTTGTTCCTGCTCCTCGATGCGATGGCCACCGGCATCCGCCAATTCATGACCTTCGAGGAATTGCTGCGGCGCGATAGCGGCGCGCCGCCCCATCCGCGCTTCGGCGAATTTCATCGGCCACCCGACATACGCCAGGCCTATTTCGATGGCCTTGAGGTGCTGCGGGGGCATCTGAGCCGGTGTTTGGGGCAGATCGCCCTGATCGCCGGCATGCCCGCGCCCGCCGATGGCATTATCGAGAATTATCAGGGGCCGTGGCAGCTCGAGGCTTATCGGGAACCCCCAAAGCTCGCGGCTCCGCCCCGCGAATGACACTCCCTTTATCCGGCGCCAATCGGTCTGCGCGATCCCAAGCCGGTGCTGCGGCACTGCCCAGCGATGCCGACATCCTTGACGCGGCGCTCGCGTTTCGAGGCGCCTTGGACGCAATCGACCGTGTGCATTGGGAACGAATTCACATCGATCGCTTTCCGCACGGGGCGTGCGGTCACTGCTCCGAGATGCTGGCTTACTATCTGCAGCTACGGTTCGGCATCACCGCCAACTATGTCTGCAAAGAATTTTATGACGCGCACGGCGCGCGCGAGACCAGCCATGCCTGGCTCGAATTGGGCGGCCTGATCATCGATATTTCAGGTGACCAGTTCGGCTGGCCAGCAGTCATTGTGACCCGCCATTCGGACGCACATGAGCGCGGCGAGGGGGACCTTCGCCACCCGTTCAAGCTCGATCCGGCTTGGTGGTCGCAGCAATGTGCCGGGGTGTGGGCGGCCATTCAACGGCACCTCCCCGATCGACATGGCTGTCAGGTCTAGGAGCGATCTATCACGCCGGGGAGCACATTGCATCAAACAGGAGGTACCAATCCTCCGATCGACCTTTAGTCGTGCTCAAGCGATAGCCTGCAACCCCTTTGCCCGGACGAGATTGAGCAGCTTGAGCGAGGGACCATCCGGCTTCTTCTCGCCGCGCTCCCACTTGCTCACGGCATCCTTTCGCACGTTGAGATAGTGCGCGAACACGGGTTGGGAGACGTGCTCGCGTTCCCGTAGCGACCGGATCTCGGCCGGCGACAGCGGCTCGACCGGCGTAAGACAGAACGCGTCGAACTCGCGCATTGTCGCCTTGTCGACGAGGCCAAGCTCGTGAAGGTCGGCCGCCGCCTCGTGCACCGACGCCAGGATCGGGCTGGCGGCCCGCTTACTTTTCGTCTTCGCGACCATCTTCCGTAACCTCTATCAAGGCGCCGCCGTTGACAGCGGCGGTAATTTCCTCGGCGGAGTAGCCCAGATAGAGCGCCGCCAGTAGTTTCAGCGCCTTCAACTCCTTCGCGCTGATGTTGGCCTTCTCATTCTTGGCAAAGCCATGGGCGAAGAAACTGTGCCCGCCGACCTTGAACAGAATGATCGTCCGATACCCGCCAGACTTCCCGCCCCCCGATCGCGCGACGCGCTGCTTGAACACGCCACTGCCGAGATCGGCGTCGGCCTGGCCGGCCGCCACCGCGGATGCCGCTTCGATCAGCGCTTCGCTGGCCAAGCCCGCCTTGCGGGCAAAGCGCGCGAAGCTCTTGCTCATGAAGACCGACATCCAACACTCCGTTTCTATAGCCCTCAGGGCTACACATTTCAAGTGTGGGTCGCAGCGTTACGCCGCCAGACGATCATCTGAGACCGGCGTATCATCATTTCCGGCAGCCTCTTGGAGGAAGCGGGCAAGCGCCGCCTTCCGTGAGTCGCGATCGAGAGCATAGGCGGTCTGCTTGAATTCAACGCCGTCGAGCAGTCCCTGAATGTAACCCGAGACCGTATCCGCCGCCATGATCAGGGCCGTGTCGAGGGTGTGGATGTACTTACCGGTGACGGATCCCTTCGCGTGACCGAGCAGGGCCGCGATCGTGACTTCGGTGAACCCCAGGTCGTTCGCGATGCTCGCAAAGCTGTGCCGAAGGACATGCGGGGTCACATCCTCAAGCGGCGTGTTCTCAATCAGCTTCTTCCAGTGCGTGGGAAAGCAGCCGAAAGCATTGTCCTCCCCTTGGCCGGGGAACAGATAAGTGCCGGTAGTTGCATCCAGCCGGGCCTCGAGTGCCTCGACTGCGGGCAGACCGACCGGCCGCACTGACTTGCCTTCCTTGGTGTCGTCGAGCCGCAGGCAACTCGCGCCGATATCCGCTTCCGTTCGCGCGAGGTTGATAATCTCGCCGCGACGGCAGCCGGTCAGCGCGATCACGCGGGTGATCTCAGCGACAACGGCGTACCGGCCCTCCTCCTTGGCATCCCTGATGATCTGGCCGAGCAACCGATATTCGGACTCGGTCAGACGCCGATCCCGCACATTGTCCTTCGGCTTGCGGATCCCATGAGCGGGATTGGTGTCAATGATCCCGGCTTCGATCGCGTAGGTCAGGATGCCGCCGAGCAGCCCGATCGTTCGAGTTGCCGTACCGACACCGCCGCGAACGATCGCCTTCCCCCGGAGCTTCTTCGTTTTGGCGACAACAGCGGTCTTGCCCGCCATGATATCCTTCAGCACACGGTTCACGTCCGCCTTCGTCAGATCCTTGACCTTCCGCCGGCCAATGAGCGGAACGATGTGGCGGCGAATACGCCCCATGTCAGTGACAATGGTGCCGGGCTTCTTGGGACGGCCGCCCTTGCCGAGAATGAGGCCGGCTTCGAGATCCGCGACATACAGTGCGCAGAGTTCCTTGATGGTGATCGCCCTGTGATTGAGCTGGCGTTCCTCCGCCGGATCATCCCCCTGGGCGATCCGTCCGAACAGGATCTTCGCCTCCTGCCGTGCAGTCTCAGGCGTCCAGACTCCATGAAGCCCGATTGTATAGCGGCGCGACCGCCCACCGGAGCGGTACTGAATGACATAGCTGCGCTTGCCGGAGACGAACACGCGGAGCCCGAAACCGGGCAGTTCATCGTCCCAGATGACATAGTCCTTCGCACGCAGCTCGGAGGCATCTACAAGCCTCTTGGTGATCTTTCCCATGACGATCCTCTAGCTCGCGCTGGAAATCCGCGTAAGCGCCACGTAAGCACGCGGGCGGAAATCAAAGCGCGCCGATGGATACGAACGTCGCTATGCACTCGGGGATTTTGTAGCCTTTCCAACCGGATAGCGTAGCATAGCGTGCAATCGCATACATTTAGGTTGGTCGGATTTATTAGCTCCGAAGGCAGAGGCCAGGGGTTCGAATCCCTTCGGGTGCGCCATTTCCCTCATTGCCGATGACGCACATAGGCGAGGACGACCGAGATGAGCTCGCGTCGGACGTCGGCGGAGTGCAGCGTTCCCCTTTCCGCTGCGTCATGAACCACGCCGGCGATCGCCGAGGACAGAATTTGCGCCGCGGTCCCTCGATCGGCTCCGCGCCATGCCGCTCTCGCGAGAAAGCTGTCATAGCGTCCGAGATATTCGGCTTCGAACAATGCATGCGTCGCCTGCAGGCTTTCACTGGCCGGCGCGTCCCTGAGAAGCACCCGATGCAGACGTGGATTGCCGCCATGAATCCTGATCATCCCGGCCACGAGCCGCTCCGTCCGCGCCTCCAGCGACAGATCGCAGCCGTCGATCTCCCGCAGCACGTCCAGGATTTCATCGAAATGGCGCCGGGTTATCGCTTCGACGAGGGCCGCCTTGTCGGGAAAATACTGGTACAATGAGCCGATGCTGACTCCGGCGATCTCGGCGACGCGATTGGTCGTGACCTTCAGCCATCCGACCTCCGCCAAAAGCTGAGCGCCCGCCGTCAGAATCGCCTCCACGGTGGCACGCGACCGCGCCTGGCGAGGCTGTTTGCGCATGGATCCCGAAGATGCGGGAATACGAGTAGCCAAAGCGCACGCTCCGAAAGAATATGAGTAATCTGCTCGCATATTCTCGACGTGCGATGCGATTGCGTCAAGGGAGTGATCGATGACCGAACTACCGATGGGAAGCCGGGAAGTCAGGCTGGCCAGGACGCGTGCGGGACTTCCGGCACCGGGCGATTTCGAGATCGTGTCCGTACCCCGTCCGGCGGCGGCGGGCGAAGTGCTTGTCCGAAATCTCTGCTTCCTTGTCTCGGCGTCCCTGCGCCAGATGATCGTCAAGGGCGCATCGGATGAGAAGGGTGTGCCGTTTCCAGCCATCAGGACGGGCGAGGCCCTCCGCGGCGAGGCACTTGGCGAGGTGATCGCGGCCCCCGGGGACAGCGGCTTTTCGAGCGGGGATCTCGTCGTTCACTTCCTGGGATGGCGCGACTATGCGGTCGTGCCGGTCACGCAGTGCCGCAAGGTTCGGGATGACCTTCCGGATCGCGCCGCGCACCTCGGCCATGGCTGGACGGCTTATGCCGCGCTCACACGCGGCGTAGCTGTTCGACCGGGCGATACGGTGTTCATCTCCAGCGGCGGCGGCGCGATCGGGTCGATGGCGGCGCAGGTCGCACGCCTGCTGGGCGCCGCCCGCATCATCGGCAGTACGAGCACGCGGGAAAAGGCCGATCGGCTCGTCGCCGAGCTGGGATATGACGCAGCCGTCCATCGCGATGGACCACCGATCCTCCAACAATTGTCAGAGGCCGCGCCCGAAGGGCTGGACGTCTTTCTCGACAATGTGGGAGGCGAGCAATTTCAGGCTGGCGTCGCCGCCTGTCGCGAAGGCGGACGCGTGGTCGTGCTCGGCACGCTATCCCAGCAACTGGCCGCTGAAGACAGCGGAAACAGCATGCCCGTGCCCCTCGATTCCACGCACATCCTGATGAAGCGCCTTCTGATCCGCGGCTACAGCGCCGATGACGATCCGGATGCCCGGCAGGAATGGGAACGGCATCTCGGCGATCGGCTCAGGTCGGGACAAATCCGCTTTCCCCATGTGGTTGTGGAGGGTCTTGCCGAGGCGCCACGAGCTTTGGAACGGACGATCAGGGGGGGCTATCTGGGAACGGTGATCGTGAAGATCTGAAGCATCCGGCCGATCCGTCGTCGGATTCACCCCGAAAAAGAGGGTCCGTGCTTCTCCGCCATATGGCGCTTCCAGCGCTGGCGCAGCTCGCCGGACCGGGCGCGCCTTCCCCCTTCAGCTCCCCGCAAACGGGCTTCGCAGCAGCCGGGCCAGGTCCTTCACCAGATCCTGATCCACATCCCCGCGCCAGCACATATAGGCGGGATAGTGGAAGCGAGGCGCGCCTTCGACGAGGCGGAGGTCGCCGCTGTCGAGCAGGTCCTGGACGACGCGCCGGGGCATGAAGCCGCACATGCGCTGCTCGACCAGCCATCGCGCGGAATGGATGCCGAGGTCGAGGATCAGTCCGCTTTCGGGCAGGGACGGCAGGCGGGCCGCGATCTCGCCGAGCGTCCCCTGCCCCCATTCGATCCTGACATAATGGGCCTGCCAGTCGTCGCTGCCAGCGCCCGAAACGAGGACGAGATCGTCGTCGAACAGCTTCTCGACCGTGATTCCCTTGCGGAACACCGGATCGTAGAGGACGACGAGGTCGAGCAGCCCCTCGACGATGTCCCGGTTCAGCCGCGCGGAGGCGCCCGCGGTGACGCGGAACGCGACGTCGGGAAGGGCCGCGCGGGCCGTGGCGAGCCAGTCGGTCAGGAAATGGTGCCACAAGGCATATTGGCCACCGATCGCGATGCTGCGGGAGAAGGCTTCCGGCAGGGCGATGTCGTGGCAGGCGATCTCCCAGGTGCGGATCGCCTTGAGCGCGGGCTCGTGGAAGCGCTTCCCCGCCGCCGTCAGCCGGCACCCCCGCTTGTCGCGCTCGAACAGCCGCGCGCCGACGCGATGTTCGAGCTGGCGGATCCTTTCGGTCACGGTCGACGCGCTGGCGTTCACGCGCAGCGCCGCATTGGCGAAGCTCCCCGTGCTCGCCGCCGCCAGGAAGGTACGCAACAGGACGATGTCCATGATCAGGTTCGACCGAATACAAGCTGCGGATAATTCGCCTTTATCGGGTTCAATCGCTGCCGTAACCCCCTTTCGACAGGGCGGTTCTCTCCGAAGACTTCGTCGGGAATAGCCGCTTCGAGGGGGATTCGATCGAATGACGATGCGGGAGTCGAGCTACGGATATCGCCCTGAAAGACCTCGGATCGTCGACCGGATCGCCGCCTGGGCGGGCGGCCTGTTCGTGATCGACGGCCTCGCCCATCTCTGGTTCGCCGACGCGCGCGCGTCCCTGACCGGCCTGGACATGGGCGCGGCATCGATCGCGATCGGGATATTCTGGACGATCTTCGGAACCGTGATGATGGTGGGCGGGCTGGCGCATGCACGCAGCGTCGCGATCAACGCCGCGACCAGCCTGACCCTGGCGAGCGGCGGCTGCCTGATCATGATCGCGCTGAAGAGCGCCGGGCTGCTCCCCCTCCTCATCTATTCGACGATGGCGATGATCAGCTTCGTCGTCCTCGTCTCGCTGCATTTCACCGAACGATCCGACCTGAAGAGGGAATTGGCGATCGCCCGGTCGGCCATGCCGAAGCCGACCAGCACGCGTCCGGACGGCCCCCGAATTTGCCATCGCCGCAACGAAACGGAAGAAAGCGGTAAATGACGACGTCCAACGCGGAGCATGGCATGGTCGACACGGTGAAGATGCGCATCGAGCGCGTTCCCCTCTATCGCTGGTGGCGGCGCGCGATCGTCGGCAGCGTGGACCATCAGGAGATCATCGAGCGCATCTTCGTCGACGGCAAATGGTCGCCGCGCTACGCCTTCATGACGATGATGTCGGCGGGGATCGCGATCCTCGGCCTGCTGCTCTCCTCCCCCGCCGTGATCATCGGCGCGATGCTGATCTCCCCGCTGATGAACCCCATATTGGGGCTGGGCTTCAGCATGGCGCTGTTCGATTTCGCGGAGATGCGCCGGTCGCTGATCGCACTGGCCGTCGGTTCGCTGGCGGCGATATTGTTCACCGCGCTGATCGTCGCGATCTCCCCCTTGCAGGCGCCGACTCCCGAGATCATCGCCCGCACCCGGCCCAACCTGTTCGACCTGGCGGTGGCGCTGTTCGCGTCGCTGGCCGGCACCTTCGCGATCATCCGCGGGCGTGGCGACACCATCGTCGGCGTGGCGATCGCGACCGCGCTGATGCCGCCGCTGGCGGTCGTCGGCTTCGGCCTGGCGACCTGGAACATGGCGGCGTTCGGCGGCGCGCTCGCGCTGTTCGTCACCAATTTCGTGACGATCGCGCTCTCCGCGACGGTGATGGCCCGCTATTATGGCTTCGGCCATCATCTATCGAGCCAGCAGAGCTGGACCCAGACCTTCATCCTGTTCTTCGTGTTCGTCGCGATGGCGATCCCGCTCGGCATCTCGCTCGAACGGATCGCCGGCGAGGCAGTGACCACCAACAGGGTCCGCTCCTTCCTCTCCAAGCAGTTCGGAGCGGAGGCGCGCGTGACCCAGCTCGAGATCGACTTCGCCGCACAGCCGCTGTCGGTCCGTTCGGTGATCATCGCCCCCCGCAACGGCGCCCGCCCGGTCGGGACGTTGCAGGCCGATCTCGAAAGGCAGCTCGACCGGCCGGTGCAGTTGCGCCTCGACCAGGTGCTGCTCGATCCCCGCGCGGGCGCGATCGACGTCCAGCGCGAGCAGTTGCGCCAGGCCGAACACAGCGCGGCCATGGAGACCAACCGTATTTCGGCGGTTTCGCAGGCGCTCGCGGTCTCGGCCGGGGTCGATATCGACCAGATCACGATCGACCGCGAGCAACGCCGCGCCACCGTCAACGCCGCACAGCTTCCGGGAGCGACGATCGAGACCTACCATGCGCTGGAGAAGCGCGCCGCGGCCCAGGCCGAAGGCTGGACCATCGCCATCGTTCCGCCGCAGGGCGCCCTGCCCTCGATCGGCTTCGTCGATGGCGGGGATGCGCTCGACCCGGCCGGTCAGGCCGCCCTGTCGACATCGGCCTGGGCCGCGCGCCGCTGGAACGTGCCCGCGCTGGGCGTCCCCGGACTGCCGCGCCTCCCCTCGGCCCGGCCGAACCTCGTGGAGCGAAGGGCCCAGGCGGTCGCCGCGCTGCTGCGGGCGCAGGGGATCGAAGCCGTGCCGGCCCGGACGACGGGACGCGGCTTCGTGCTGACCGTCGTCCAGGGGGAAGCGACATCCTCGTCGCTCCCGCGCGGGCCCGGCTCATGAGCGACGCCGTCATCGTCGTCGTCGATGACGACCCCAGGATCTCGGCGACCTTGCTGAGCGCCCTCGCGGAGACCGGCCTGGAGGCCCGGGCCTTCGCGGACGGCGAAGGAGCGCTCGACTATCTGGCCGGCGGTAGCGAGACGCCGGCGTGCATCGTCACCGACATCAACATGCCGGGAATGTCGGGATGGGAATTCGCCAAGCGCGCGCGATTGCTGCTGCCCCGGCTGGGGGTGGTCTATATCAGCAGCGAATGCATGGACGACTGGCGCCTGAAGGCGGTGGCCGACAGCCATTTCCTGCCCAAGCCGTTCGTGCGCGACCAGTTGCTCAGGGCGATCGCGGCGTTGATCTGAGGGGCCCGCCCTGGAACAAGGCCCTGGCGGCCGTCGTTCGTCATGGGCGCGGATTGGACGAGGAGAGCGGACCATGGCCAGGCGCTTCGAGATCGGCGACCATGTAAGCTGGAACAGCGAGGCCGGGCGCGTGTCGGGGACGATCATCGCGGTCCACAGGCGGGACTTCGACTATAAGGGCCACACCCATCACGCCTCGGACGAAGAACCCCAGTACGAGATCAAGAGCGACAAGACCGACCATGTCGCGGCCCATAAGGGCAGCGCGCTCGACCACGCCTGATCACGAGGCCGGCCGCCGCCTCACCCCGAGAAGGAGGGTCCGTGCTTCTCCGCCATATGGCGCTTCCAGCGCTGGCGCAGCTCGCCGGGCCGGGCGCCATGACATTCGTCGAGGAACTCGGCCGAAACCACGCGGTCTGTACGGAAATGGCGGAAATCCTGGCGCAGCTCGCACCAGGCGGCGAGCATCCGGGCGCTGTCGAAGAAGCCGATGACGACCGGCCAGATCACCCGGCTGGTCGCCCGCCCCTGCTCGTCGCGATAGTCGATCCTGATCTTGCGGCCGGCATGGATCGATGACCGGGTGCGGGCGATGTCGATGCCGTCGCGCGGCGCGCGGGCCGGCCGCGCCGCCGTCGCGGGCAGCATCGCATAGGAGCGCAGCCGTTCGGGGACGACCGAGCTGATCTTGGCGATCAGGTCGCGCGCCGCCCCGGCCAGCACCGGATCGCCCCGCCCGGCCACCCATTGCGCGCCGAGCATCGCCGCCTCGATCTCGTCGGGCGTCAGCATCAGCGGCGGCATATCGAACGCGTCGTCGAGGATATAGCCGAAGCCCGCCTCTCCACGGATCGGCACCCGCTGCCCGATCAGGTCGGCGATGTCGCGATAGACGGTGCGCGGCGACACCTCCAGTTCGCCGGCGATGTCGGCGGCGGTGATCGCGCGGTTCGAGCGCCGCATGATCTGGATGATCTGGAACAGCCTGTCGGCGCGGCGCATGCCCGTCTCCCTACTGACAACATGCTGTCAGCAGGGGTGGTCTAAACCGGAATCGTCGCGCCGGGCAAGCCGTCCGGCGGCGGCAAAAAGGAAGGAACATCCGCCATGATCACGCTCTACCACGCGCCCCAGTCCCGTTCGTCCCGGATGCTCTGGCTGCTGGAGGAGATCGGCGCGCCCTACGAGATCAAGCCCGTGTCGATCTTTCGCCCAATGACCGGCGAGGGCGAAGGCGATCCGGGCAATCCGCACCCCGACCAGCGCGTCCCCGCCATCGCCCATGGCGGCAATCTCGCCGCCGAATCGGTGGCGATCGTCCTCTACCTGACCGAGGCCTTTCCCGAGGCCGGGCTCGGGCCGCTTCCCGGCGATCCGCAGCGCGGCGCCTATCTGACCTGGCTCGCCTGGTATGCGGCGGAGATGGAGCCGGCGATGGTCGCCGCGATGACCGGCGAGCTCGACCGCGCGCCGATGCGCCAGCGCTATCATGCGCAGGTCGTCCGGCGGATCGAACGGGCGCTGGCGCAGGGCCCCTATATGATGGGCGATCGCTTCACCGGCGCCGACCTGCTGATCGCGAGCGCGCTCGCCTTCGGACGCCAGGCCTTCCCCGAAAGCCCGACCATCGACGCCTATATGACCCGCTGCCGCGAACGCCCCGCCGCCATCCGGGGGCTCGCCCTCGACGACGCGTCGGGATTGCAGCAGGCCGCCTGAGCCTCGCAAGGGCGTCGCCGGGGCTCTGCCGTGTCCCCGGCGACGCTCGAACGGCTTGTGCTCGCCCGGGCTTCGGCCCTAATCCCGGTGCGGACGGCAGCATCGGGGGCGGCGGGCGTGCAGAAGGTCGAGACCGGATCGGCGATGATCCACCGCTTCGACGGCGCGCTGAACCCGGCGATCTGCGCGCGGCTCTGCGCATTGTCGCACAGCCGCACCGAGAAGCCCGAGGGCGCGGCCGACCCCGCCAAGCTCCCCTGGCAGGACAGCGACACCTTCGCCTTCGACCATTGGGAGGAAGGCGAGCTGCGCCACCTGATCGGCGGCTATCGGCTGATGGTCGGCCAGCTCATCTGCCTGGCGGTCCGCGAGATCGTCTTTCCGCACTTCACCGATCTCGTCCGCTGGCGGCCGGGCAAGAGCATGGACGAGCATAAGGACGACGGCTATCCCGGCGACGACGAGCTTATGAGCTGTCGTCACTATTCGGCCGTAACCTATTGCAATGACAACTATTCGGGTGGCGAGACCTTCATCCGCAACGAACATGGCGGCTATTATGTCAGCGCGCCCCGGACCGGCACCCTGGTCTTCTATCCCAGCGACGAGCGCGCCACCCATGGGGTGAAGCCGGTGGTCGGCGGCGACCGCGTGACGCTCAGCACCTGGTTCACCCGCGACGTCCGCCATTATCGTCCCTGATCGGATCGCGCGCCATCTTCACGAAGCCGATCATGGGCTGTAGCGTCGTCGGCGCACCTCTGGGGAAGGACGACGGCTTTTGAGCATGAGCGGCAGCGCGATGGCGCGGATCGTCGGCATCCAGACCGTGATCCAGTTCGTCATCGACTTTTCCGCCAGCCTGATCGTCGCCCGCCTGCTGTCGCCGCACGAGCTGGGCGCCTTCTCGATCGCGCTGGCGGCGGTGATGATCGCGCAGACGCTGCGCAGCGCGGGGATCAACATGTTCCTCGTCTCCGCGCCCGAGCTCGACCAGACCCGCATCCGCACCGCGCTCGGCCTGGCGATGATCGCCAGCTTCGGCTTCGCGCTGCTGATCTTCGCCGCCGCGCCGCTGATCGCCGCCTTCTACCGCGCGGCGGTGATCGCCGACGTGCTGCGGATCGTCGCCTTCACCTATCTGCTCGCGCCCTTCCAGGTGCTCGCCCATGGCCTGCTCAACCGCGCGCTGCGGTTCAAGGCGATCATGGCCGCCACCCTGGCCGGGGCCGCCACCAGCGGGGGAACCGCCGTCGCCCTCGCCTTCCTCGGCTGGGGGACGCTGTCGATGGCCTATGCGACGCTGGCCGGCGGGATCGTCAGCCTGGGCGTGATGCTCGCCAGCCGCCCGGCCGGCTTCGTCTTCCGCCCCGCCCTCGTCCATTGGCGGTCGATCTCCTCCTTCACCGGCTGGGTGCTCGGCAGCACGCTGCTCAACCAGATCGGCCCGCGCCTCAACGAACTGTTCGTCGGCCGCTCGCTCGGCATCGCCCCCGCCGCCTTCCTCGACCGGGCGGAGATGCTGCCGCGGATGCTGTGGAACTATGCCGCGCCGCCGGTGCTCAGCATCCTCGCCCCGCTGGTCGCGCACGAGATGCGCCGCGGCGTCGACGCGCGGACCACCCTGTTGCTCCGCATGCGGCTGTTCGGCTGCATCTTCTCCCCGATCATGATCGGCATCGCCACCCAGTCGGCGCCGATCCTGATCGGCCTCTATGGCTGGCAGTGGCAGGCCTCGATCGCGCCCGCGCCATGGGTGTGCGTGGCGGCGGCGATCACCGGGCAGTTCGTCGTGCTCGGCGCCTCGCTCTCGGGCCTCGGCCATGCCCGCCCGCTGTTCCTGCTCAGCATCTGCGAACAGGGCGCGCGCGTCGTCATGCTGGCGATGCTGAGCCGGACCGACATCGTCCTGGTCGCGATCGGCACGGTCGGCGTCTCGCTGGTCTATGCGGCGGCGGCGATCCGGCTCGGCGCGCGGCTGAAGCTGTTCACCGTGCGCGAGGTGCTGGCGAGCCTGATGCCGTCGATCGCGATCTGCGCGGTGGTGGCGGCGGCCGGCATCGCCATCGACATGGCGCGCGGCGGCGGCATTCCGGCGCACCCGATCCCGGCGGTGATCGAGGCGGCCGCGATCCTGGCGGTGGTGTGGATCGCCGCGCTGTTCGTCTTCCAGCGGTCGGTGATCACCGCGCTGTGGAAGCTGGTGCGGCATTGATCCCGCCTCCCGCCACGGCCTCCAATGGCACGAAACGGGCGGCGGCGCGTTGGATGTTACGGGGCCAGAATCAGGCCATAAGGTCGCTATCGGGCGGATGATGTCGAGCGGGATGTTCGCGAAGGGCGAGAATTGCTGGCGGATCGAGCGGGCCTCGCGGGCCGCGGTGATCGTCGACGCCGCCGACTATTTCCGCACCGCGCGCGACGCGATGCTCCGCGCGCGCGAGCAGATATTGCTGGTCGGCTGGGACGTCGATCCGCGCATCCTGCTCGATCCCGACCTCCCCGCCGGCGGGGACGGCGAGGAGCCGCCCAATTGCCTGGCGCAGTTCATCCCCTGGCTCGTCCGGCGCCGGCCCGATCTGCGGATCAACCTGCTGATCTGGAACATGGGCTTCCTGAAGATGCTGACGCGCGGGCTGTCGATCTTCACCATCATCCGCTGGCGGATGACCCGCAACGTCTCGATCCGCTTCGACAGCAGCCACCCGATCGGCGCGACCCATCACCAGAAGATCCTCGTGATCGACGATTCGGTGGCGCTGTGCGGCGGCATCGACATGACCGAGGACCGCTGGGACACGCCGCTGCACCTCGACGGCGATCCGCGCCGCCACCGGCCGAACGGCAAGCCCTATATGCCGTGGCACGACACCGCCGGGATGATCGAGGGGCCCGCCGCCGCCGCGCTGGGCGACCTCGCCCGCGACCGCTGGAAACATGCCACCGGCCACGACCTGCCCGTGCCGGCCCCGCATGGCGGGATTTGGCCCGAGCAGGTCGAGCCGCTGTTCCACGACCGGCCGGTCGCCATCGCCCGCACCCATCCGAAGAGCGAGGGCGCCGCCGAGGTCCGCGAGATCGAGCAGCTCTATGTCGACATGATCGCGGCGGCGAAGCGCTTCATCTATGCCGATAACCAGTATTTCGCGTCGCGCCGTGTCGCCGAGGCGATCGCCCGGCGGCTGACCGAGCGCCATCCGCCCGAGATCGTCATCGTCAACCCGATCAGCGCCGACGGCTGGCTGCAGGAAGCGGCGATGGGCAGCGCGCGGGCCGAGCTGTTCTTCGCGCTGGCGGAGATCGACCGCGACGACCATTTCCAGATCTACACCCCCGTCACCGCCGGCCGGAAGCCGATCTACGTCCATTCGAAGCTGCTGATCGTCGACGACCGCATCCTCAGGGTCGGGTCGTCGAACATGAACAACCGGTCGATGGGGCTCGACAGCGAATGCGACATCGCCCTCGAAAGCGAGGCGCCCGACGCCCCCGATCCGGCGATCCGGCGGCTGCGGGAATTGCTGATGGCCGAGCATCTGGGCGCCACGCCCGATGCGGTGCGCGACGCCTTCGACCGCACCGGATCGCTGATCGCGACGGTCGAATGCCTGATCGGCCCGGCCAAGTCGCTCCTCCCCTTCGAGCCGCACGAATGGAGCGACGCGACGCTGGCGATCGGCGCGAGCAGCCTGCTCGACCCGGAATCGGTCGACGAGCGGTTCGAGCCGCTGTCGAACCGCGGCCTGTTCCGCGGCTTCCTGCGGCGCGGCACCCGGCAGCTGTTCGACACGATCCGCGAGAAGCGCCGCGCCCGGCGCGAACGCAATCGCGGCCGCTGGCGGCGCAAGTTCCGCAAGCTGTGGAACGCCGCCCGCCAGCTCGACGATTGACGGCCGCCCGTCGCCCCGCCAATCTCCGGCTTTCATCCTTGTAAGGACGCATCGATGCGCCGTTCCCGAACCCTGCCGATCGCCCTGCTCGCGGGCGCCATCCTTCCCCTCGCCGCCCAGCCCGTTCATGGCGCCGCGCCGACCCCGGTCGATCCCGCGCAGCACGGCCAGATGCTCGACATCTGGAAGAAGATGATCGCGATCCCGACCGTCCATGGCCGGGGCCAGACCCGGGCGATGGCCGACTATATCGCCGGCCTGCTCAAGCAGGGCGGCTTCGCGGCCGAGGATATCGTGATCGAGGGCGACGGCGACGACATCTCGCTCGCCGCCCGCTATCGCGGCACCGGCAAGGGCAAGCCGATCCTGCTGTCGGGCCACATGGACGTGGTCGAGGCGCGGCCGTCCGACTGGACCCGCGATCCCTTCGTCCCGGTCGAGGAGAACGGCTTCGTCTACGGGCGCGGGGCGCTCGACATGAAGTTCGGCGACGCGGTGCTGGTCTCCACCCTGCTCAAGCTCAAGGCCGAGGGGTTCAAGCCGTCGCGCGACATCCTGCTGCTGCTGTCGGGCGACGAGGAGACCGCGATGGCGACGACCGCGCGGCTGGCCGAACGCTATGGCGGCGATGCCGAGCTGCTGCTCAACGCCGACGGCGGCGGCGGCATGCTCGACGACCAGGGCAAGCCGGTCGCCTTCTACGTCCAGGGCGGCGAGAAGACCTATGCCGACATCGAGATCAGCGTGACCGACCCCGGCGGCCATTCGAGCCGGCCGGGCGCCACCAATGCGATCGCCACCCTCGCCCAGGCGATCGACCGCATCGCCGCCTATAAATTCCCCGCCCAGGTCAACGAGATCACCCGCGCCTATTTCAAGGCGACCGGCAAGCAGGTCGGCGGCACGATCGGCGCGGCGATGCTGCGCTTCGCCGACGATCCCAACGACGCGGCGGCGGTCGCGACGCTGCGCGCCGAGCCCGAATATGTCGGCATCACCGGCACGACCTGCGTGCCCACCATGCTGTCGGGCGGCCATGCGCTCAACGCGCTGCCCCAGAAGGCGACGGTGTCGGTCAACTGCCGCATCTTCCCCGGCGTCCCGATCGACAGCGTCCGCGACACGCTGGCCAAGGTGATCGACAATCCCAAGGCGACGGTCACCATCCTCGACCATCCGCTGGGCAGCGACGCCTCGCCGCTCCGCCCCGACCTGATGAAGGCGGTGCGCAAGGGGATCGACCAGAGCTTCCCCGGCCTGCCGATCGTGCCGCAGATGGCGGCGGGCGCCACCGACAGCCTCTATTTCCGCGCGAAGGGCGTGCCGAGCTACGGCGTGCTCGGCATGTTCCTCAACCCCGCCGACGACTTCTCGCACGGCCTGAACGAGCGCGCGCCGGTGGCGAGCATCGATCCGGCGCTGCGGCTGATGCGGACGCTGATCGTCGACCTGTCGAAATAGAGCGATTTCCAGGCAGATGGAAACATCTGCCGACTCGAAAATCGCGGTAAAACAATAAGCTAGAGCGGCTCCCTGCGTCACTCCCGCGAAAGCGGGAATCCATGGACGGCGGCTCGCAAGAGACTGGATGTCCCGTGACCGTGGATTCCCGCTTTCGCGGGAATGACGGAGACTGTTAGCCCAGGCTGACGCTCAGGAAGCCCGGCACCGGGCCGTTCCAGCCGTCGTCGGGCTCGTCGTCGATGGGGTCGCGACGGCGGTCGTCGCGGCGCGGGCGACGGTCGCGCTCCTCGCGCTTCGCCTCGCGCGGCGCGGGCACTTCGGCCTTCTTCTCGCGGCGTCCGCCCCGCTCGCGCTTCTCGCGCCGCGGCTCGGCCGTTTCCGGGGCCGCCTCCTCGATCGCGCCGGCCGGCTTGCCGCGCCGGGCGATCTTGTTGCCGGTCAGCTTCTCGATCGCCTCGATCGCTTCGGCGTCCTCGGGCGTCACCAGCGTGATCGCGGTGCCGGTCGCGCCGCCGCGGCCGGTGCGGCCGACGCGGTGGACATAGTCGTCGGGGTGCCAGGGCACGTCGAAGTTGATGACGTGGCTGACGCCCTTGATGTCGAGCCCGCGCGCCGCGACGTCGGAGGCGACGAGGATGTTGATCTCCCCGCCCTTGAAGCGGTCGAGCTCGCGCAGCCGCTCGGGCTGCTCCATGTCGCCGTGGATCTGCCCGGCCCTGAAGCCGTAACGGCCGAGGCTCTGGGCGAGGTCGCGCACCGTGGTCTTGCGGTTCGAGAAGATGATCGCGGTCGACACATCCCCGCCGTTGAGCAGGCCGCGCAGCGTCTCGCGCTTCGCCCGGCTCGACGTTTCGACCAGCGACTGGTCGATGGCGAGGTTGGTGCTCGCCGGCCGCGACACCTCGATCTGCTTGGGGTTCGACAGGAATTTGTCGGCCAGCTTCTTGATCGGCGCGGGCATCGTCGCCGAGAAGAGCAGCGTCTGCCGCTGCGCGGGCAGCTTGGTGCAGATCTCCTCGATGTCGGGGATGAAGCCCATGTCGAGCATCCGGTCCGCCTCGTCGATGACGAGCAGGCTGCACCCGGTCAGCAGGATCTTGCCGCGGCCGAACAGGTCCATCAGGCGGCCCGGGGTCGCGATCAGCACGTCGACGCCCTTCTCGAGCGCGGCGACCTGATCGCCCATGTTCACACCACCAATCAGGAGAGCCATGGTAAGTTTATGATATTTACCATATTTCTCAAAATTCTCGGCCACCTGCGCGGCGAGTTCGCGGGTCGGCTCCAGGATCAGCGAGCGCGGCATGCGCGCGCGGCTGCGGCCATGCGCGAGGATGTCGATCATCGGCAGCACGAAGCTGGCGGTCTTGCCCGTCCCCGTCTGGGCGATGCCGATCAGGTCCTTCATCATCAGGACGGGAGGGATCGCCTGCGCCTGGATCGGGGTCGGCTCGCTATAGCCGGCCTCCGAGACCGCACGGAGGAGTTCGTCAGAAAGGCCGAGATCGGCAAAGGACATGAAGCTATCCGGAAAAGACGGCAATGAGCGCCGCACAGAGCGCGCGATTGAGCGTCCGGCCGTGTTTTGTCAAGGAAATTAGGGGTCCGACGGGGCTCAATCGTCGAGAACGAGCTTGCGGAATCGCTCGATCTCGCACTGGCCGCCGGAGCGGGTGCGGATCACGTCGCGATCGGCGCAGATCCTGCCGTCCTCGGTCGGCAGGATGTAGAAGCCCGAATAATAGTCGAGCGCCGGACAGCGCGAGGAGAATTGCGCCCGCAGCCGCTGCCCGCCCTTGAGCGCGAGGTCGATCGCGTCGTCGGCGACCACGGCGGCGCCCGCGATCGTGCTCATCGCGACGCATTTGGGGCCCTTCTTCTCCTTCCAGCGCAGCGGCTTGGCCGGAACGCGGCGCGGCACCCGCACGATCAGCGACTGCTCGACGGTGACCTGGGCCACGCGGATCGGGGCCACGCGGATCGGGCGCGGATCGGCCGCCGCGGGGATGGCGAGCCCGAGCCCCGTTCCGAGGGCGACAAGAACCGTGGGCAGTCTTCCGGCACACAGCAATCGCGGCAAGCGGCCAGGCATCACGGTCGAGAATCCACCCTTTGTCGAGATTTCGCGCTTATACGCGATCCTTACCCGGTTCGATCCTCGACGCAATCGCTTGAACCCCGGATGAACTGACAGGCCATGGAACCGGCCGGCCGCCGGACGGGCTGGCAAATCGCGCGACGCCTGCATTATGCTGCGCGCATGTCCCGTCCCCATGCCCCCGATCCGTTGCTGCTCGACCGTCTCGGCGCCCTGCTGGGGCCGCAGGGCTTCGTCACCGATCCCGATCTGGTGACCCCCTGGCTTACCGACTGGCGCGACCGCTATCGCGGCGAGACCCCCGCCCTGCTCGCGCCCTGCTCGACCGCGCAGGTCGTCGAGGTCGTCCGCCTCGCCGCCGGGGCGCGGGTCGCGCTGGTGCCGCAGGGCGGCAATACCGGCACCGTCGGCGGGGCGACTCCGCCGGCCGACGGGTCGGCGCTGCTGCTGTCGCTGCGGCGGATGAACCGCATCCGCGCGATCTCGGCCGAGGACAATGCCGTGATCGCCGAGGCCGGCGTGATCCTGTCCGACCTGCACGATGCCGCCGCCGCGATCGGCCGGCGCTTCCCGCTGTCGCTCGCCGCCAAGGGATCGGCGACGATCGGCGGGCTGGTCTCGACCAATGCCGGCGGCACCCAGGTGCTGCGCTTCGGGCCGATGCGCGCGCTGGTGCTGGGGATCGAGGCGGTGCTGCCCGACGGATCGCTGTTCGACGGCCTCGCCACGCTGCGCAAGGACAATCGCGGCTATGACCTGCGCCAGTTGCTGACCGGCGCCGAGGGGACGCTCGGCGTCGTCACCGCCGCGGCGCTGCGGCTGGTGCCGGCCGTCGCCGCGCGCGCGGTCGCCTGGGTCGGGGTGCCCGATCCGCGAGCGGCGCTGGCGCTGCTCCGCCGGCTCGAGGAACGGACCGGCGAGGCGGTCGAGAGCTTCGAGCTGGTGCCCGACAACGCGCTCGCGCTGGTCCTTCGCAACATCGGCGGCGCGCGCGCGCCGCTGTCCGAACCCTGCCCGTGGAACGTGCTGGTCGAGGCGGTGGGGACGGCCGGCGGGCCCGATCCGCGCGACGCGCTCGAACAGACCCTCGCCGCCGCGATCGAGGACGGGCTGGTCGTCGACGCGACGCTCGCGGCGAACGAGGCGCAGGCCGAGGCGCTGTGGGCGCTGCGCGAATCGATCTCGGAGGCCGAGAAGATCGACGGCCCCTCGCTCAAGCACGACATATCGGTGCCGGTGTCGGAGATGCCCGCCTTCCTCGAGCGCGAGCGCGAGCAGATCGAGGCGCGCTATCCGGGGTCGCGGATCATCGCCTTCGGCCATCTCGGCGACGGCAACATCCACTTCAACCTGCTGCCGCCCGAGGACGCCCCGCGCCGCCCCTGGATCGCCGAGCATGGCGCGGCGGCGAGCGCGCTCGTCCACGACCGGGTCGCCGCGGTCGGCGGGTCGCTGTCGGCCGAGCACGGCATCGGCCAGGCCAAGCTCGACGAGTTCGCGCGGCTGACCGATCCGGTTCGCCTCAACGCCCTCCGCGCGATCAAGCGGGCGATCGATCCGCTGGGCATCATGAACCCCGGAAAGCTTGTTCCGCTTGCTTCCGGCGGCGAGGACCAATAGACGGCGGCGGCATCCTTCGGGCCCGTCGTCCGAACGCGAAACCGATAGTCCTCAGGAGATTTTCGATGGCGAGCGCCCCGGCCAACGCCCTGCCCCTCTTCTATAACGATCTGCAGCCCCTTTCGAGCCAGCTCCACGCCACCTGGAAGGCGAAGACGATGGAGAGCGCCGAGTTCTTCGGCAAGGCGCATGCGGTGCCGCTGACCGTCGAGGAGTTCATCCCCGCGCAGCGCCATTATCCGATCGTCTTCTCGGTCGGCCCCGATCCGGTGCCGCTGGCGCTGTTCGGCCTGAACGAGGGCGTCAACGTCTTCACCGACGAGCAGGGCCAGCCGACCCGCGACCTCTATGTCCCGGCCTATGTCCGCCGCTATCCGTTCATGCTGGCGCGGCTGCGGCCCGACAGCGAGGACCTGTCGCTGTGCTTCGACAGCACCGCCGGCCTGCTGGGCGAGTTCGAAGAGGGTTCCCCGCTGTTCGAGGGCGAGGAGCCGTCGGAGGCGATCAGGAACACCCTCGCCTTCTGCGAGCAGTTCGAGCAGGCGGGGATGCGCACCGGCATGTTCATGCAGGAGCTGATCCAGAACAAGCTGCTGATCGACGGCGAAGTGACGATCGAGCCCGACGGCGGCGGCCAGCCCTTCGTCTATCGCGGCTTCCAGATCATATCGGAGGACAAGCTCAAGGAGCTGCGCGGCGACGTGCTGCGCAAGATGGTCCAGAGCGGCCTGCTGCCGCTGATCTATGCCCACCTCTTCTCGCTGTCGCTGATTCGCGACGTCTTCTCGCTGCAGATGCAGCAGGGCAAGGCCCCCGCGCCTGCCCCGGCGGTCCCGGCCTGAACCGTCCATCGCCCGGCGGGCGCGACGCGCGTCCGCCGTGGCGAGGCCGGCCCGTCCGCCGGTTCCGGGCTCCCCATGCGAGCCCCTTTCCGAAAGTGCTTTCGGAACCCAACCCAAGACAAAGATAAGGAATTTTCCCGAGGAGGACGAACTGTCCTTGAATCCGCGGGGGAAGCGCCCTATCTTGTTGATGTGCGGTGGTCGTGCCCCCCTTTCGCGGCCCCGTACGGCGCATCCCTCGGGATGCGTTCCTCCCTGAACCTTGGCCACCTCGTGCGTAAGCACGAGGTGGTTCTTTTTTGTGCGGGAGATCGGAAGCCCCGTTTTGCGGGCTTTTCCTGGAGCGATTTCCAGGCGGATGAGAACATCCGCCGACTCGGAATCACGGTAAAACAACCAGCGCTGACGGCCTCTTGCGCTATTCGGCCGCGATCGGCAGGTCGGGGCTGAGCAGCGTCCCCAGTTCGGCGACGATCGCCGCGAGCAGCCGTCCGCAGTCGTCGATCCGCGCGGTCGGCATGTCGAGCGCCGCGTCGAGATAGAGCGACCGGTCATATTCGATCTGGATCGCGTGGACCTGCCGCCGCGGCCGACCGTGGCGGTCGATCGTATAGCCGCCGGCATAGGGATGGTTGCGCGCCGCGCGCAGCCCCACCCCGTCGATCACCGCCAGGACGAGGTCGACCACCGCCCCCGCCGCGCCCGCGCCGAAGCGGTCGCCGATCACGATCCGTACCGGCCCGCCCGCCTGCCGCACCGGCAGCGGCGGCATCGAATGGCAATCGATCAGCACCGCCGCGCCGAACAGCGCGCGGGTCGCCTCGATCCGTTCGGCGATCGCGCGATGATAGGGCTCGTGGACCTCGGCGATCCACCGCGCCGCATCCTCCGCCGGCATCCGCGCCCGCCACAGCTCGCCGCAGGACGGCAGGCGGCGCGGGAACAGGCCGAGCCCGGCGCGGACCTTGCCGGTCGCCAGCAGCCCGTCGGTGTCGAGCTTCCCCTCGATCATCGCCGGATCGATCTCGCGCGGGTCGCGGTTGAGGTCGATCGCGGCGCGCGCGACATGCGCGACGATCGCGGTCGCGCCGGCGTCGACCGCCTGGGCGACGAGCCGCTCGGCGTGACGGTCCTCCAGCGCGCGCAGCCGCTCCATCGGCACCCGCGCCCGCGCCACCACCTCGGCGGGATAGGCACGCCCGGCATGCGGCACCGCCAGCAGCACCGGCGAGCGCGGCGTCGCGGGACCGAGGATCGAGAAGGCGGGTTCGGAGACCATCGCCGCCAGTGCTAGGGACGTGCGGCGCGGCGTGCAACCGGCGCCTTTCCGCCACCATTCCCCGAAGGTCGAATTTCGCGCGGCTGGAATTTGTTAAGCGATGCGCGCATAAGGAGGAGCGCAGGTCCGGCATGTGACCGGCTGCGGGGTTCGATCGGTTATGATCCGTATATTGCTGGCCGAAGATGACGATTCGATGCGCGAATATCTGGCGCGCGCGCTCGAACGATCCGGTTATGCCGTCACCAGCGTCGATCGCGGCACCGCCGCGCTGCCGCTGATCGAGGCGAACGGCTTCGACCTGCTGCTGACCGACATCGTCATGCCGGAGATGGACGGGATCGAGCTGGCGCAACGCGCCAACGTCATCGCCCCCAACATGCGCGTCATGTTCATCACCGGCTTCGCGGCGGTCACGCTGAAGTCGGGCGCGACGCCGCCCGACGCCAAGATATTGTCCAAGCCCTTCCACCTGCGCGACCTGGTCCTCGAGGTCGATCGCATGTTCCAGGTGGGCAGCGCTTCGGGCCTTTGAAGAAAAAGCTGTGACACGGGGTTGCGCACCCCGAACGCCTCGGCTAGGGAGCCCCGCATTGGGCGTGTAGCTCAGTGGTAGAGCACTGTGTTGACATCGCAGGGGTCGCAAGTTCAATCCTTGCCACGCCCACCACAAACCCCGGCAAGTCACTGACTTGCCGGGGTTTTTGATTCCCGCAGCAGTGCATCCGGCCACACCGGCGACGGGACGAAGGACATCGTCCGTTCGTTCCTCTATACGCCCCCGACGACGAGGCGCGGGGGAGAGGCATGGCGTGAACGGTCCCGGCATAGACTTCCTCACCGTGTTCGCGCTGCCGCCGGTGGCGTTCGTCGAGCTCGCGGCGGACCTCGGCGCGCCGTCCATCTCGCTGATCCTCGAACCGCTCGACTATGATCCCGAAGGCCATGCGCCCTATTCGCTGCGCACCGATCGCGCGCTCCGGCGCGATCTGGTCGCCGTGGCGCGGGATCGCGGGGTGACGCTCGCGCTCGGCGAAGGGCTGGTCGTCCGCCCCGACCGCGACGTGCGCGACCTCTATGCCGACGACATCGCGATCATGGCGGAACTGGGGGTGCGCTGCATCAACATCCTCAGCTTCGATCCCGACACGGCGCGGACCTTCGACCAATATGCCCTGCTGGCCGAGATGGCGGGCGCGGCCGGCATCGACAGCGCCATCGAATTCTCGCGCGGGCGCCCCAGCACCCCCGACCTGCCGACCGCGCTCGCGGCGTGGCGGCATGTCGGCCGGCCCGATTGCCGGATCCTGCTCGATACGATGCACCTGGTCCGATCGGGCGGAACGCCCGCCGACGTCGCCGCGCTGGCGCCGGGGACGATCGGCTATGTGCAGCTCTGCGACGTGCCGCTCGCGCCGGCCCATCCCGTCTATTTCGAGGAAGCGGCCTTCTCGCGCCTCCCGCCGGGCGAAGGCGAGCTGCCCCTGTTCGATATCCTGATGGCGCTGCGCGACGATCCGGTGGTCAGCGTCGAGGTGCCGATGCGCGCGGCGGCCGAAGCGGGCGTCGGCCCGCGCGAGCGCGCCGAAAGGGCGCTGGCCCCTGCCCGCGCGCTGATCGACCGTGTCGCGGCGGCGCGCGCTACGGCCTGAGCCCCCGCTTCAGTCCCCCGCGCCGCCGCCATGATAGGCCGCGCGGAAATCGGCGGCGAAGGCGGACAGCGTGCCGGCCGCGATCGCGGCGCGCAGGTCGGCCATCAGCGCCTGGTAGAAGCTGAGATTATGCTCGGTCATCAGCATCGCGCCGAGGATCTCGCCGGCGCGGATCAGGTGGTGGATATAGGCGCGGCTGAACTGGCCGCAGACCGGACAGGCGCAGCTCTCGTCGAGCGGCCGTTCGTCCTCGCCGAACCGCGCGTTGCGCAGGTTGATCGGGCCCCGGCGGGTGAAGGCCTGGCCGTTGCGGCCCGATCGGGTCGGCAGCACGCAGTCGAACATGTCGATGCCGCGCTCGACCGCGCCGACGATGTCGTCGGGCTTGCCGACGCCCATCAGGTAGCGGGGCTTCGCGGGATCGAGCTGGCCCGGCGCGAAGTCGAGCGTGGCGAACATCGCCTCCTGCCCCTCGCCCACCGCCAGGCCGCCGACCGCATAGCCGTCGAAGCCGATGGCGAGCAGCGCGTCGGCCGAGGCCTTGCGCAGCCTCTCGTCGAGCGCGCCCTGCTGGATGCCGAACAGCGCCGCCCGCTGGGCATGCTCGCCGCCCGCGTCGAACGCGTCGCGCGAACGCTTCGCCCAGCGCATCGATCGCTCCATCGCCTCGGCCTGCTGCTGCATGGTGGTCGTGGTCGGCACCAGCTCGTCGAACGCCATGACGATGTCGGAGCCGAGCAGCCGCTGGATCTCGATCGACCGTTCGGGGCTCAGCATGTGCGCCGAGCCGTCGAGATGGCTCTTGAACGACACCCCCTCCTCGCTCCGCCGGGTCAGCGCCGACAGGCTCATCACCTGATAGCCGCCGCTGTCGGTCAGGATCGGCCGGTCCCAGCGCATGAAGCGGTGCAGGCCGCCGAGCCGGGCGACGCGCTCGGCGCCCGGCCGCAGCATCAGGTGATAGGTGTTGCCGAGGATGATGTCGGCGCCGGTCGCGCGGACGTCGGCGGGCTTCATCGCCTTGACCGTCGCGGCGGTGCCGACCGGCATGAACGCCGGGGTGCGGATGTCGCCGCGCTGCATGCGGATCGTGCCGGTGCGGGCCTTGCCGTCGGTCGCGGCGATCGAGAAGTGGAAGCGGGGTGCCGTCATGGCCGCAGGCCATAGAGGCGCGGCCCCGCACTGCCAAGGTCCCGGCAAGGCTCGCGCCCGGGGACTTGCGCTGCGTCGCGCCCTGCGGCACGGGCGATCCATGCATCTCGCCACCGAAACCTATGCGCTGCTGACGGTCGTCGCCTTCATCGCCGGCTTCATCGACGCGATCGCGGGCGGCGGCGGGCTGCTGACCGTCCCGGCGATGCTGTCGGCCGGCGTCCCGCCGATCGCGACGCTGGCGACCAACAAGCTCCAGTCGAGCTTCAGCTCGGCCACCGCGACCTTCAACTTCAGCCGCAAGGGCCTGATCGACTGGCGGACCTATTGGCCGCAGGTGGCGGTGATCCTGGTCCTGTCGGGGCTCGGCGCCTGGATCGTCCAGTCGATCGAGACCGATATGCTCAAGCTGATCGTGCCGGTGCTGCTCGTCGCGGTCGCCGCCTATGTGCTGCTCAGCCCGCGCATGACGGACGAGGACGTCCATCATCGGCTCGGCACGCGCGGCTATCTGCCGGTCGGCGGCGCGATCGGCTTCTATGACGGCTTCTTCGGGCCGGGCACCGGCAGCTTCTTCGCGACCAGCCTGGTGTCGCTGCGCGGCATGGGCCTGATCCGTGCGACCGCGCACACCAAGGCGTTCAATTTCGCGAGCAATTTCGGTAGCTTGATCGTGTTCCTTTCGACCGGACATGCGATGATCCTGCTGGGCCTGTGCATGGCGGTCGGCGCGGCGTCGGGCGCCTGGACCGGCTCGCACACCGCGATCCGCTTCGGTGCGAAGGTGATCCGCCCGGTGCTGGTGACGATCTGCCTCGCCCTCACCGCCAAGCTGCTCTGGGACGCGCTGAGCTGAACCGGTTTCGGGGGTTTCCCCCGGCCGCCCCTATGGCCTATGAAGGGAAACCGCACGGGCCATTCGCCACGGCGCCCGAACGACTCACCGAGGACCCGCTTGCCTTCCCGAGCCGTCGGCGCCCAGCACGGGCCCGTACAGGCAGGAGAGAGTGACGTTGAGCGACGACAATAGCACCCCGGACAACAAGCCCGCCGCGAAGAAGAAGGGCGTCCCCACCCCCAAGATCACCAAGAAGACCGCCGTGGTCGGCGCCGCGATCGGCATCGGATCGGCGGCGATCGTCGCCGCCCTGCTCTACACCAACCGCAACAACAGCGGCGGCAAGAGCTGAAGCCGGCCCCCATGCGGATCTTCACGATCGGCTATGAGGGGGCGACCCAGGCGGAGCTGGTCGATCGCCTCCGCGCGGCGGGCGTGACGCTGCTCGCCGACGTTCGGGCGGTGCCGCTGTCGCGGCGGCCGGGCTTCTCCAAGAACATCCTGGCGGCCGGGCTGCGCGAGGCGGGGATCGACTATGTCGGGCTGAAGGCGCTCGGCACCCCGCCCGACGGCCGCACCGCCGCGCGGCGCCACGACATGGCGACGCTGCGCCGCGTCTATGACGGCCAGCTTGCCTTGCCCGAAGCGATGGCACAGGCGGCGATGCTGGCCGACATGGCCCGCGAGCGGCCGACGGCGCTGCTCTGCTTCGAACGCGAGCCCGCCTGCTGCCACCGCTCGCTGCTGGTCGAGGCGGTGTTTCCCGACGCCGAGGTGATCGACCTGTTCGCCTGACCGATACGGCCGGCGCCGATCGGCCGATGAGCGGCCAATGAGCGGCCAATGACCGGAACGCCCCGATAGGCCAGTCGTTTACAGCCCGCCACGTAGGAGGAGGACGGACAATGTATAGACATTTCCTGATCGCATCGACGGCCGCGCTCGCGCTGAGCCTCGCCGGATGCGGCAAGAAGGCCGAGCAGGCGGCCGACAGCGTCGCCAATGGCGCCGCCGAAACCGCCGATACCGCGGGCGCGATGGCGTCGAACGCGATGGTCGACGTCCAGCAGGCGATGACGCCGACGCCCACCGGGCAGGACTTCGCCGACCAGGCCGCGAAGTCCGACGCGTTCGAGATCGCGGCGGCCAGGGTCGCGCAGACCAATGCCGCGTCGCCGGCCGTCAAGGACTTCGCCGCCGAGATGATCAAGGCGCACACCGAATCGACCGCCAGGATCAAGGCCGCGGCGGCGACGGCCAGCCCCGCGATCACGCCGAACGCGACGCTCACCGACGAGCAGAACGAGGACCTGGCCGAGCTCGCCGCCAAGAAGGGCGCGGCATTCGACGAAGCCTATATCGACGACCAGGTCGACGCCCATCAGGACGCGCTGGTGCTGATGCGCGACTATGCCGAGCATGGCGACACCGCGTCGCTCAAGACCGCGGCCGGCGAGATCGCGCCGGTGGTCCAGAAGCATCTCGACCACGCCAAGAGCCTCGACAAGTAAGGGCTGGGCCGGCTCAGTTGACGAGCACGACCTTCCCGACATGATCCTCGTCCAGGCGGCGATGCGCGTCGGCCGCCTGGGCGAGCGGGAAGGTCGCGTCGATCACGGGCTTGAGCCGCCCCTCCTCGACATGCGGCCAGACGACCGAGGCGATCTCGTCGGCAACCGCCGTCTTGAAAGCGACGCTGCGCGGCCGCAGCGTCGATCCGGTCAGGGTCAGCCGCTTCTGCATGATCTTCCAGATCGGGATCTCGGCCTTGGCGCCGCCGAGCACCGCGATCGAGACGTGGCGGCCGTCCTCCGCCAGGCAATCGAGGTTGCGCGGCACATAGGCCCCGCCGACCATGTCGAGGACGATGTCGACCCCCTTGCCCCCGGTGATCCGCGCCACTTCCGCGACATAGTCCTGGCTGCGATAGTTGATCGCATGGGCGGCGCCCAGCTTGATCGCGGCGGCGCATTTCTCGTCCGATCCGGCGGTGACGATCGTCTCGACCTGGAAGATGCGGCCGAGCAGGATCGCCATGGTGCCGATCCCGCTGGTCCCGCCATGGACGAGCAGCCGGTCGCCGTCGGCGGCATAGGCGCGCTCGTAGACGTTGCTCCACACGGTGAACAAGGTCTCGGGGATCGCCGCCGCCTCGACCATCGACAGCGTGTTCGGCACCGACAGGCACAGCCCCGCCTCCGCCGCGACATAATCGGCATAGCCGCCGCCCGCGACGAGCGCGCAGACCGGCTGGCCGAGCAGCTCGGGCAATGCCCCCTCCCCCAGCGCCACGACCTCGCCGGCGACCTCGAGCCCGAGGATCGACGGCGCGCCCGGCGGCGGCGGATAAGCGCCGTTGCGCTGGGCGACGTCGGGGCGGTTGACCCCCGCCGCGGCGACTCGGATCAGCACCTGGCCGGGGCCCGGCCCGGGGACCGGACGGCGCACCGGCCGCAATATCTCGGGACCGCCCTTCTCCTCGGGGTCGATCGCGGTCATCCATTCGGGAATCTCGGCCATGGGTCCCCCTTTTCGGCCTCGGCGAGGCGCGCTTCTCGAAGGGTTTATTGACATGCGGCCCGCCAGGGTCAACGTTATGCCTATGGAGCCCGACGATCTTTTCGCGAAGCGCCCCGACGATCCGGTGACGCAACTCGTCCGGCAGGACATCGATCATCTGTCGGTCGACGAGCTGGAGGCGCGCATCGCCGCGTTGCAGGGCGAGATCGAGCGGTGCGGGACCAAGATCAGGAACGCCCTCAGCCATCGCGCAACGGCCGAAAGCCTGTTCAAGCGATGAGGACGCGCCTGCCGGAAAGCGGTGCACGCTTGCTCCGGCATGAGGTCTTGATGAACGGCCCAAGGCATCCGACATATGGTGAAGCGGCATGGCCCGGCCCATGCCGAACGGAGTAAAACGACCATGCCATCCTTCGCCCGCGAACTCGAACAGACGCTGCACAACGCGCTGAGCGCCGCCAGCAGCCGGCGCCACGAATATGCGACGCTGGAGCACCTGCTCCTCGCGCTGATCGCGGACGAGCATGCGTCGAAGGTGATGACCGCCTGCGGCGTCGACCTGAGCGAGCTGCGCAACGCGGTCACCAACTATCTCGACACCGAGCTCGACGCGCTCAAGGTCGAGGGCGAGACCGATCCCTCGCCCACCAGCGGCTTCCAGCGGGTCGTGCAGCGCGCGATCCTGCACGTCCAGTCGTCGGGCCGCGAGGAGGTGACCGGCGCCAACGTCCTCGTCGCGCTGTTCAGCGAGCGCGAGAGCTACGCCGTCTTCTTCCTGCAGCAGCAGGACATGAGCCGCCTCGACGCGGTCAGCTACATCAGCCACGGCGTCGGCAAGGCCGGCCAGCCCACCGAGCAGCGCGAGGTCAAGGGCGCCGAGGAGGAGAAGGCGCAGGCCAAGGCCGACGGCAAGAAGGGCGAGAGCGCGCTCAAGCAGTTCTGCGTCAACCTCAACGAGAAGGCCAAGAACGGCAAGGTCGATCCGCTGATCGGCCGCGGGCCCGAGGTCGACCGCACCGTCCAGATCCTGTGCCGCCGGTCGAAGAACAACCCGCTCTATGTGGGCGATCCCGGCGTCGGCAAGACCGCGATCGCGGAAGGGTTGGCGCGCAAGATCGTCGAGGGCGACGTTCCCGAGGTGCTGCTGCCGGCGGTGATCTACTCGCTCGACATGGGCGCGCTGCTCGCCGGCACCCGCTATCGCGGCGATTTCGAGGAGCGGTTGAAGCAGGTCGTGACCGAGCTGGAAAAGCTGCCCCACGCGGTGCTGTTCATCGACGAGATCCACACCGTGATCGGCGCGGGCGCCACCTCGGGCGGCGCGATGGACGCGTCGAACCTGCTCAAGCCGGCGCTGTCGGGCGGCACGATCCGCTGCATCGGATCGACCACCTACAAGGAGTTCCGCAACCATTTCGAGAAGGACCGCGCCCTGCTGCGCCGGTTCCAGAAGATCGACGTCAACGAGCCGACGATCGAGGACACGATCAAGATCATCACCGGCCTGCGCTCGGCGTTCGAGGAGCATCACAACGTCAAGTACACGCCCGACGCGATCAAGGCCGCGGTCGAGCTGTCGTCGCGCTACATCAGCGACCGCAAGCAGCCCGACAAGGCGATCGACGTGATCGACGAGGTCGGCGCCTCGCAGATGCTGGTGCCGCCGAACAAGCGCAAGAAGGTGATCACGCCCAAGGAGATCGAGGCCGTTATCGCGACGATGGCGCGCATCCCGCCGAAATCGGTGTCGACCGACGACAAGAAGGTGCTCGGCACGCTCGAGACCGACCTGAAGCGCGTCGTGTTCGGCCAGGACAAGGCGATCGAGGTGCTCAGCTCGGCGATCAAGCTGAGCCGCGCGGGCCTGCGCGATCCCGACAAGCCGATCGGCAACTATCTGTTCTCGGGCCCGACCGGCGTCGGCAAGACCGAGGTCGCGCGCCAGCTCGCCTCGATCCTGGGCATCCCGCTCCAGCGCTTCGACATGTCCGAATATATGGAGCGCCATTCGGTCAGCCGGCTGATCGGCGCGCCTCCGGGCTATGTCGGCTACGACCAGGGCGGCCTGCTGACCGACGCGGTCGACCAGCATCCGCACAGCGTGCTGCTGCTCGACGAGATCGAGAAGGCGCATCCGGACCTGTTCAACATCCTGCTGCAGGTGATGGACAACGGCAAGCTGACCGACCACCACGGCAAGACGGTCGACTTCCGCAACACCATCCTGATCATGACCACCAACGCCGGCGCGTCCGACATGGCGCGCGAGACGCTGGGCTTCGGCAACCTCACCCGCGAGGGCGAGGACGAGGAAGCGGTCAAGAAGATGTTCACGCCGGAGTTCCGCAACCGCCTCGATGCGATCGTCCCGTTCAGCTATCTGCCGGCCGAGGTCGTCGCGCGGGTCGTCGAGAAGTTCATCCTCCAGCTCGAGCTGCAGCTCGCCGACCGCGACGTGCACATCAGCCTCGACGAGGAGGCCCGGAACTGGCTGACCGCCAAGGGCTATGACAAGCTCTACGGCGCCCGCCCGATGGGCCGCCTGATCCAGGAGAAGATCAAGCAGCCGCTGGCCGAGGAGCTGCTGTTCGGCAAGCTCGTCCATGGCGGCGAGGTGAAGGTCAAGCTCAAGGACGACGCGCTGTCCTTCGAGATCGTCCCCGCCGCGCCGAAGCGCCCGAAGAAGGGCGGGGGCGCCAAGCCCAGGGTCAAGGCCTGAACCTTCGAAACGAAAAAAGGCCCGTCTCGAAAGAGGCGGGCCTTTTTTTGATTACGTCATGCCGGCGGAGGCCGGCATCTCGGCGGACTCCTGCGACGACCTCGCCTCCCCTCTCCTGAGATCCCGGCCTCCGCCGGGATGACGGGTGGGAGAGCTTTTTCCTCCGCCCCCATTGATCGGCGCGCGCCCAATCCTCATGTTCCACCCCGGCAACAACCGAGGATTCCACCCCCCGCATGACAGCATCCATCATCGACGCCCGCGCCGTTCGTCTCGCGCTGGGCAAGGGATCGGCGCGGGTCGATATCCTCAAGGGCATCGACCTCGCGATCCGGGCGGGCGAGACGGTGGCGCTGCTCGGGCCGTCGGGATCGGGCAAGTCGTCGCTGATGGCGGTGCTGTCGGGCCTCGAACGCGCCGATGAGGGCAACATCGACATCGCCGGGCTCGACTTCGGCCGGCTCGACGAGGACGCGCTCGCCGCCGCGCGGCGCGGGCGGATCGGGATCATCCTCCAGGCCTTCCACCTGCTGCCGACGATGACCGCGCTGGAGAATGTCGCGGTGCCGCTCGAACTGGCCGGCGAGGCCGATGCCTTCGCCCGCGCCGCCGCCGAGCTGGAGGCGGTCGGCCTCGGCCATCGGCTCGACCATTATCCGTCGCAGCTCTCGGGCGGCGAGCAGCAGCGGGTCGCGATCGCCCGCGCCACCGCGCCGCGCCCCGCCATCCTGTTCGCCGACGAACCCACCGGCAATCTCGACGGCGCCACCGGCGCGACGATCATGGACCTGCTGTTCGACCGCCAGCGCAAGACCGGCGCGACCCTGCTCGTCATCACCCATGATCCGGCGCTGGCGGCGCGCTGCGCCCGGATCGTCGAGATGCGCGACGGGGCGATCCTTTCCGACCGGGCGGCCGCGTGAGGACCGCCTGGGCGCTGGCGCTGCGCGACATGCGCGGCGGGCTGAAGGGGCTTCGCCTGCTGATCATCTGCCTGTTCCTCGGCGTCGCCGGGCTGGCCGGTGTCGGCAGCCTGTCGCGCGCGATCACCGCCGAGCTCGACAGCCGGGGCCAGGAGATATTGGGCGGCGACATCGAGATGCGCGTCGCCCAGCGCGAGGCCGCGCCCGACGAACGCGCCGCCTTCGCCCGGCAGGGCCTGGTGTCCGAGACGATCCGGCTGCGCGCCATGGCCTCGCGCGCCGACGCGGCGGCCGCCGTGCTGGCCGAGCTCAAGAGCGTCGACGATCGCTGGCCGCTCTACGGCACATTGCGGCTGGAGCCGGGCGCGCTCGCCCCCCGTCCCGCCGGCCTCGATGCGATGGTCGCCCCCGCGCTGGCCGAGCGGCTGTCGCTGCGGATCGGCGACAGCGTGCGGATCGGCGAAACCAGCTTCCGGGTAGCAGGACTGATCGCCGAGGAGCCCGACCGGGTCGGCGAGGGCTTCACCCTGGGACCGAGCATCCTCGTCTCGCGCGAGGGGCTGGCGGCGACCAGGCTCGTCCAGCCCGGCAGCCTGTTCACCGCGCGCTACCGCATCCGCCTGCCCGCCGACCGCGACGCCCATGCGATCGCCGAACGGCTCGGCGAGCGCTTCCACGACGCCAATTGGGAGGTCACCGACCGCACCAACGCCGCGCGCGGGCTGCGCCGGCTGGTCGACCAGCTCGGCCAGTTCCTGACGCTGGTCGGGCTGACCGCGCTGGTCGTCGCCGGGATCGGCGTCGGCAACGGCGTCGCCTCCTGGCTCGACCAGCGGCGGCCCGGCATCGCGACGCTCAAGATACTGGGCGCCTCGTCCGCCACCATCTTCCGCATCTACCTGATCCAGGTCGCGATCGTCTCGGCGGGGGCGATCCTCGCCGGCCTCGCCGTCGGCGCGGCGGTGCCGGCGATCGTCGGCCGGCTGGCGGGCGACGCGCTGCCGGTCGCGCCGAAATTCGCGATCTTCCCGCTGCCGCTGCTGATCAGCGCCGTCTACGGCCTGCTCGCCGCGCTGCTGTTCAGCCTGTCGCCGCTGGCGCGGGCGGGGCAGGTCAGCCCGGCGGCGATCTTCCGCGCGCGGGTCGAGCCGTTCGGCTGGCCGCGCTGGCGGGTGCTGCTGCCGATGCTCGGCGCGGGCCTGGGCATCGCCCTGCTCGCCGTCGCCACCGCGCGGCAGCCGATGCTGAGCGCCGGCTTCCTCGCCGCGACCGCCGGCATCTTCGCGCTGCTCGGCGCGATCGGCTGGCTGGTCCGGCGCGGCGCCCGCGCCCTGCCCCGCCCGCGCCGGCCACTGCTGCGCCTCGCCATCGCCAATCTCCACCGCCCGGCGGCGCAGACCGACCGGCTGATCGTCGCGCTCGGCCTCGGCCTCACCCTGTTCGTGCTGCTCGCGGTGCTGCAGACCAGCCTGACCCACCAGATCGAGAAGACCGTCCCCGCCGTCGCGCCCAATTTCTTCGCGCTCGACGTGCCGACCGAGGATATCGACCGCTTCCGCTCGACCGTGCTCGCCCGCGCGCGCGGGGCGAAGATCGACAGCGTGCCCTCGCTGCGCGGATCGGTGGTCGCGGTGCGCGGCGTCCGCGTCACCGACATGAAGCCGGTTCCCAAGGGCGCGTGGATCCTCAACGGCGATCGCGGGCTGACCTATGCGGCCAGGCTCGCCGAGGGCAACGAGATCGTCGCCGGCCAATGGTGGCCCGCCGACTATGCCGGACCGCCGCTGATCTCAGTCGAGGAGCAGGCGGCCAAGGCGCTCGACCTCAAGCCCGGCGACAGGATGACCCTGTCGGTGCTCGGCGTCGAGATCGAGACGACCGTCGCGTCGATCCGGCGGGTCAACTGGGAGACGATGGGGTTCAACTTCGGCATCGTCTTCGCGCCGGGCGCGCTCGAAGGCGCCCCGCACAGCTACATGGCGACGATCGCGATCCCCGACGCGCGCGAGGCGGCGGTCAACCGCGCCGTGATCGCGGGCTTCCCCTCGGTGTCGCTGATCCGGGTCAAGGACGTGGTCGAGCAGGTCTCGTCGATCTTCGGCCAGCTCGCCACCGCGATCCGGGCGGCGGCGTCGGTGGCGCTCGCGGCCGGGGTCGCGGTGCTGGTCGGCGCGGTCGCCGCCTCGCGCCGCGCGCGGCTCTACGACGCGGTGCTGCTCAAGCTGCTCGGCGCGAGCCGCCGCCAGGTCCTGGCGGCGCAGGCGATCGAATATGCCCTGCTCGCCGCCATCATCGCGCTGCTCGCGCTGGCGGCCGGGACGGCGGCCGGCTGGTATGTCGTCACCCGGATCTTCGAGCTGGCCTGGGCGCCCGACTGGCCGATCGTGCTGGCGACGCTCGCGGCCGGGGCGCTCGGCACGCTCGGCATCGGCCTGCTCGGATCGCTGCCGGTGCTGGCGGCGCGCCCGGCAGCGGCGCTGCGGTCCTTATAGAGTGATTTCGAGGCAGATGGACTCATCTGCCGGCTCGGAAATCACGACAAACAAAGGAAAGCGGACTCGATCCGGTTCAACCTGAACCGGATCGAGTCTAGCGTCCGCTATAAAAATCTCGCCCGCGCCGCCGCGAGCGCTTCGGGCGTGTCGACGTCGATCACCACCCCCGGATCGTCGCAGGCGAGCGGCGTCGGCGGAGAGCGGGCGAGGATGTCGCGCCCGCCCTTGTCGCCGCTCAGCGCGGCCAGCGCCGGGAAATGGTCGCGGCCCCACGCCACCGGATTGCCCGGCGTCCCATCGAAGACCGGCCGGACGATCGCATCGGGCGCGGATGCGGCAGCGAGGGCGCGGAGCGTCGCCGGGCGGACGAAGGGCATGTCGGCGAGGCCGATGACCGCCGCCGTCCAGTCGCCCGGCACCGCCGCCACCGCCGCCGCGAGCGAATGGCCCATGCCGAGCGCATGATTCTCGACCAGGACGAGGCGGGCGCGATCGGCGAACAGCGCGGCGACCGCGCTGCCGGGCGCGACGGCGACGATCGGCCGATCGAAGCCGGCGGCGAGGAGCGCCTCGAACGCGTGGAGGGCGAGCGGCCGCCCGCCCAGGTCGGCCGTCAGCTTGTCGGCGCCCATCCGGCGCGCGCTGCCCGCCGCCAGCAGGATCGCGCCGACGCTCACGCCCCGCGCAGCGCCGCCGTCGCGCCGGCGAGGATCGACAGCGCGATCTCCGCCGGGGTGGCCGCCGCGATCGGCAGGCCGGCGGGGCCGTCGATCCTGGCGATCGCCTCGGCCGTGCAGCCCGCCGCGCTCAGCCGCTCGATGCGCTTGGCATGGGTGCGGCGCGACCCCAGCGCGGCGATGTAGAAGGCGTCGCTGCCGAGCGCCGCGACCAGCGCGGGGTCGTCGATCTTGGGATCATGGGTCAGCGTGACCACCGCCGTGCCGCCGTCGGGGCGCCACTCGGCCATCGCCTCGTCGGGCCAGCGGGTGTCGACCGCGATACCGGCGAAGCGATCGGCCGCCGCGAAGCTGTCGCGCGGATCGACGAGCTGGACGCGGTAGCCGAGCTGGCGGGCGAGCGGGACGAGATGCTGGCTGACATGGACCGCGCCGACAATCATCATCCTGAGCGGCGGCGGATAGAGGTTCACGAAGCGCCCCTCCTCCTCCCCGGCGTCGCGCGCGGCTTCGGCGGCGGCGCCGGTCGCGAGGTCGCTGGCGACGGCGATGGGGCGGCCCGCCCGGCGCTCGGCGGCAATGCGATCGAGCAGCGCGGGCGGGACATGCGCCTCGTCGATCGTCTGGATCAGGATGGCGATGCTGCCGCCGCAGGCGAGGCCGAAGCTCCAGGCGTCGTCGTCCGCGACGCCATAGTCGCGCCGGTCGAAGCCGCCCCCGGCCGCGAGCAGCGCCTGCGCCGCGACCAGCACGTCGCCCTCGACGCAGCCGCCGCTGACCGATCCCTCGAACAGCCCGTCGTCGCGGATGACGGCATGCGATCCGCGCCGGCGCGGCGCCGAGCCCCAGGTCTGCATCACCGTCGCCAGCGCGACGCCATGGCCCTGGGCGAGCCAGAGGCGGGCCTTGCCGAGAAGATCGTCGAGTTCGTCGAGCATGATGGTCGTTCCGGCTCCGGTTCGCGACGGCACGGGGCTTGCCCGCGCCCGATGCGCGAGGCATGGGTTGCCCTTCCATTTCACGGGCGGACCGCCCAGCGCAAGGACCATCAATGACCGAAGCGACCATCGACGTCGTCGGGATCGGCAATGCGATCATCGACCTGCTCGCCCACGCCGAAGACTCGTTCCTGATCGAGCACAAGCTGAACAAGGGCGCGATGACGCTGATCGACGAGCCGACCGCCGAGCGGCTCTACGCCGCGATGGGATCGGCCACCCGCGCCTCGGGCGGATCGGCCGGCAACACCATCGCCGGGCTCGGGTCGCTGGGCGCCTCGTGCGGCTATATCGGCAAGCTGCGCGATGACGAGCTCGGCGCCGCCTATCGCCATGACCTGCTCGCCTCGGGCGTGCGCTTCACCACGCCGATGGCGAGCGACGGCCCGTCGACCGCGCGCTGCATCATCTTCGTTACCTCGGACGCCGAGCGGACGATGAACACCTATCTCGGCGCCTGCGTGAACCTGACTCCCGACGACATCGACGAGGCGCTCGTCGGGTCGGCGAAGGTCACCTATCTCGAAGGTTATCTCTACGACGAGCCGCACGCCAAGGCCGCGTTCCACCGCGCCGCGGACATCGCGCATGGCGCCGGCCGCAAGGTCGCGCTGACCCTGTCCGACGCCTTCTGCGTGCTGCGCCACCGCGCCGATTTCCTCGACCTGATCCGCGACCGGATCGACATATTGTTCGCCAACGAGGCCGAGCTGCTCGCGCTGTTCGAGACCGAGGACCGCGACGCGGCGCTCGACCGGGTCGCCGGCATGGTCGAGCTGGCGGCGGTGACGCTGAGCGCCGAGGGATCGGTGGTGGTGCGCGGCGCCGAGCGGGTGCGCAGCCCGGCCGCGCATATCGAGCGGGTGGTCGACACCACCGGCGCGGGCGACCTCTATGCCGCCGGCTTCCTCTACGGCCTGACCCAGGGCCTGCCGCTCGCCGAATGCGCGCGCATCGCCGGGCTGGCCGCGGCCGAGATCATCTCCCACTTCGGCGCACGGCCCGAAGTGCCGCTGCGCGAGTTCGCCGGGCTCGATTGAGTCGATCGAGGGCCCCCTCTCCCCGTCATTCCCGCGAAAGCGGGAATCTCACTTCTCTTCGTCCCCCGTCCGACAAGCATGGAAAGGCAGGGAGATCCCGGCTTTCGCCGGGATGACGAGCGGGGACTTCCAAACAAAAAAGGGCGGCCCGAGGGCCGCCCTTTTCGTATCGAGTGGTCCCGTCGCCTCAGAAGGCGCCGGCGTACTTCTCGTTGCCGACGAAGCCCATCTTCTCGACCTGGGCGCGCTTCGTCACCGCGAGGACGCGGTCGACGAGATCGTAGCGGGCCTGGCCATCCGGCTCCAGGTGGAGCTCGGGGATCGGGTTCATCGTCTGGGTGATGTCGAGATACTGGCGCAAACGCACCAGATCGATCGGCGAACCATTCCACAGGACCTGGTTGTCGGGCGTGATCACCACCTTGTTCTTCACCGGGTCGACCGGCGGCGGGGTGTTCTGGCCCGTGTCGACCGGCAGGTCGAGCTTCACCGCGTGGGTCTGGATCGGAATGGTGATGATGAACATGATCAGGAGCACCAGCATCACGTCGATCAACGGCGTGGTGTTGATGTCCATCATGGGCTCGCCTTCGGTCGTGCTTGCGGCCATTGCCATGACTTTAACTCCTCGAAAGCGAAATCAGAGACGCGCGCTGGCGTAGCCAGCTGGCGGTTCCGAAATGAAGCCGACGCGGGTGAAGCCTGCACGCTGCATCGTATAGACGGCACCGCCGATGCAACGATACGGGGTGTTGACGTCGCCACGGATGTGGACTTCCGGAAGCTCGAGGCCGGGGGCGTTGGGGCCACCCTGGCGGTCGATTTCCTTGCGCAGCTTGACCACGGCACGATCGATCAGCTCCTGCGCGGTCACCGGGGTCTGGCCCCAATAGACTTCACAGACGCCCGAGGACGAAGCCCGCACGGTGAGCGCGACGTTCTCCGGCTTGGTCGTCGTCGGTTCGAAGACCACGTTCGGAAGCTTGACCGGAACGGTCTGGATCACGACCGGCACGGTGATGAGGAAGATGATCAGAAGCACCAGCATGACGTCCACGAGCGGCGTCGTGTTGATGTCCGACATAGGGCTACCGTCTTCGGCGGGGCCGGCACTCATGGCCATCGGCAGAAATCCTATCTACTTGTCGGCTCTACGGATGACCGGCGCTGGGCCGGTTCCTGGCCTTTCTGTTTCTGGCGAAAGGGGCGGGTGCACGGACGCACCCGCCCCTGTTCGTCAGCCGCTTACTTCTTGACGGCCGGAGCCGGAGCGGCCTTGACCTGGGTCGCGGGCTTCACCGCGCCGGCCGAGACCATGTAGCCGTGCAGGTCGGTCGCGAAGGCCGAGATCTGCTCGGCAACGACCTTGTTGCGACGGATCAGCCAGTTGTAGCCGAGCACTGCGGGAACGGCCACGGCCAGACCCAGGGCGGTCATGATGAGCGCTTCACCGACCGGGCCGGCGACGGCGTCGATCGAGGCCTGACCGGCGGCGCCGATCTTGATCAGCGCGCGGTAGATGCCGATGACGGTGCCGAACAGACCGATGAACGGCGAGGTCGAACCGACGGTGGCGAGCACCGCGAGACCGTTGCCGAGCTTCGAGTTGATCAGCGCCTGGCTGCGCATCAGCGAGCCGGTCAGCCACTCATGCTGGTCGACCGGGTCGGTCAGCTTGGTGTGCTGGTCCTGGGCGAGCAGGCCGTCGTCGACGATCTGGCGATAGGCCGAGTTCTTCTCGAGCTTGGCCTGGCCGTCCTTCAGGCTCGGGGCCTGCCAGAAGCTGGCGCGGGCGCGCTTGCCCTGGTTGAGGATCTTCTGCTGCTCGATCAGCTTGGTGAACATGATGTACCAGGAAGCGGCCGACATCACGACGAGGATGATGAACACCGTCCAGGCGATCGTGCCGCCCTGCTCGAGGGCGGCCATCAGGCCATAAGGGTTGGAACCGGCGGCTGCGGGACTAGCCATAAACTTCTTATCCTTCTCTGAAACTGTCTTTGTTCTTCGGTCAGTGAAAAGCCGGGCGGGCAAGGGGTGCCGACCCGGCCAAAGCTCAATCCTTCGGGATCTGCCAACGGACGCGATTGCGATAGGTGAACGGCATCGGCTGGCCATTGCCATCCAGCTGGGCCTTGAAACGGGCCCGGCGGAGAAGCATCTGGCAAGCCTTGGTATCGAGCGACGGGAAGCCGCTCGAATTGGTCACCTTGCAGTCGGTCGCCTTGCCGTCAGGGCCGACGGCCAGTTCGAAGCTGGTCGTGCCCTGGTTCTCGGCGCGAAGGTCGGCCGAGGGATAATCCTCGGGCGTGACCCACTCACCCGGAGTACCGCGCGGCTCGCCACGGCGCGAAACCGCGGGCGGAGGGGGCGCGGGCGGCGCGGCGGGCGTAATGACCACCGGCGGCGCGACGGGCACCGAGACGATCGGAGGAGCCATGGTCGGCGCAACCTGGACGATCGGCGGAGGCGCCACGACGGGCGGCGGCTCGATCCGCGTCTCGGGCGGCGGCGGCGGCGGCTGATCCGGGGGCGGAGGAGCCTCTTCAGCAACGTCGAACGTCTTCAGATCGCGCGCGACCTTCTTCACGACGTTGTACGCAAGGCCGGTGACGAAGGCGTAACCGATGACGGCGTGAAGCACGATCACCAACGCAATCGACACCACCTTGCGGGTGCTCAGCGTTTGATCACCATAAGCCATTAAGGAACGACACTCCCTCCAATCCAGAAGCCAGCAAAAAAGTCCGGCATGCACCCACGGCTTCAGCCATCGGCGCCCGGCCCTACCCCGCCAGACATGTTCTAATATTTAGCGGAAGTGTGTCCTTATCGCGACAGTTCGATCGACGCAATAACCGAAAAGCCAGTTTGGTGGAGGCTTTCCGGCATGACACCGGCAACGGTTCGACGCTAAGGAACCGATGAAAGTAGCGTAGACAAGGATGAAGCCCATGCCCGCACCGGCCAAAAACCGTCAGATGCTTCGTTTTGGCACATTACTTGCTTTCAACCTTGTCGCAATGAGCGCCGCGGCGCCGGCGATCGCCCAGCCCCAGCCACCCGCCGCGACGCAGACTTCGGGAATCCGGGCCTTTTCCTACGCCGACCTGGCCGACCTGGCCCTCACCGCGCAGCTCATCGCGGGGGTCACCGTGGTCAAGGCGGAGCGCCTAAAGGGTGAGCTTGCGCCCAATTTGGCGGCAGGAAAGGCCCGTTTTCTGATCGAGGCGCAGACCGGGATGCTGCTGCGCGGCGCCGATGGATTGGCCGGCACCGTCTCCTATATCGTCGACGTATCGCTCGATGCGCGAGGCAAGGCGCCGAAGCTCAAGAAAGCGCGGTTCATCCTGTTCGCGAACCGGGTGCCGAACCGCCCCCAGGAGATTCGCCTCACTTCGCCTTATTCTCAGCTCGACTGGACGCAAACGACCGAATCGACCCTCCGGGCGATTCTCACCGAGGCCACCGCGGCGTCGGCGCCGCCGCTCGTCACGGGAATCGGCAACGCCTTCCACGTCCCCGGCGCGATCCCCGGCGAAAGCGAATCCCAGATCTTCCTGACCACCGCCGACAACCGGCCGATCTCGCTGTCGATTCTCCGCCGCCCGGGCGAGCAGCCGCAATGGGCGGTCGCGCTCGGCGAAATGGTCGACGACAGCGCGCGGGCACCCGCCAGGGACACGCTGCTCTGGTATCGACTCGCCTGTTTCCTGCCGGCGCGGCTGCCCGAGAAGTCGACGGCGGCGCTGTCGGCCAGCGACGCCGAGGCGGTTCGCGCCGACTATCGCCATGTGCTGACCCAGCTCGGCCGCTGCGGCCGGACGATCGAGCGCTGAGCCGGGAGGCAGGAGCCGACTCGCGGCCCCTGCCCGGACCGGTCAGAAGGAGCTGAGCTCCACCCCGACCTCGGCGCAGTCGGGATAGACGTCGGGCTTGCTGGTCGCGACGCGCAGGCCCTTCACCCCGGCGCGCGCGGCGACCAGCGTATAGATCTCGCGCGCGAGGGTCTCCTGCAGGTTGTAGCGCCGCCCCTCGACCAGCAGCAGGATCTCGCTGCGCAGGAAATCATAGTCCCAGGCGGCGGCGACCTCGTCGACCGCGGCGAAGCTCGCCTCGTCGAGCCAGACCTCGACCGTCACGGACACGCGCTGGGGATTGCCGACCTCGAAATCGTGGAAGCCGATGTCGACCGGCACCGCGAGGTCGCGCAGCACGATCCGCCGGGTGCGCGGGCCGAGATGATCGGGGACGAGGCCGTCGAGCCGGGCGGGGTCCATCAAAGCTCCATGAACTGTCATCAGGATTCCAAGAACTGAACGTCGCGCGGCAGGCCGAGGAAGCGCTGCCCGCCGTCGAGGGTGATCGTCTGCCCGGTGATGGTCGGCACCGCGATCAGGAAGCGCAGCGCGGCGACGATCTCGCTCACCTCGACGCCGCGCTCCAGCGGGTTGAGGCCATGCACCTTGTCGAAATTCTCGCGGCTCTGCGGGCCCGAGACCAGCGTGACCGACGGCGCGATCGCGTTGACCCGGATGCCCCGGCCGGCGAGGCAGCGCGCGAGCAGCTCGTTGACCCCGGCGAAGGCGATCTTCGAGATGGTGTAGGTGAAGAAGTCGGGGTTGAGCTGCGACAGCTTGGCGTCGAGCATGTTGACGATCAGCCCCCCCGCCCCGTCCGGCACCGCCGCGGCGAAGGCGCGGGCGAGCAGCGCCGGCCCGCGCGCGTTGGCGGCCATGTGCATGTCCCACGCGTCGATCGTGAAATCGTCGAGCGAATCATAGACGAAGGACGAGGCGCTGTTCACCAGCAGCGCCGGCGGCGGCATGCCGTCGAGCGCGGCGATCACGCGAGCCGGGCCGTCGGGATCGGCGAGGTCGGCCGCGACGGTCCGCGCGCGGGGCAGCCCCGCCGCCAGCGCCTGCGCCTCCGCCTGCGACCGGCGATAATGGATCAGCACGTCCCAGCCGTCGGCGGCCAAAGCGGCCGCGATCTCCGCGCCGATGCGCTTGGCGCCGCCGGTGACGATGGCGGTTCTGCTCGGTCCGAATTCGGGTGTCATCGCCGCCTGCGATAGGCAATGCCCGAAAATCAGGCAAGCCGGGCGAGCATCCGGCCGATACGGGGCCCCAACGGCCTTATCCCCATCTTATCCACAGCCTGTCCCCAGCGGCTGGGGAAATCTCAGGCGGATGCGGACGGGCGAGCGGCGATCGCCGCATGCCAGCGCGCCAGCGCCTCGCGGCCTTCGCGCGGGTCGGGCAGGCGCGTCGCGATGCCGAAGTCGGCCGCGACGAAGGCGGCGATGTCGGCCATGGTGAAGGCGTCGCCCGCGACATGGCGCCGGTCCGCCAGATGCCGGTCGAGGACATCGGCAAAGGCGTTCCACATGCACTGCCCCCGCTCGACCAGCGCCGGAATCTGCGGAATCGGCGGCCATTCGCCGCTGACGGCGCGATCGGCGAAGGCCGGCACCCGGTTGCGGAAATGCAGCGCCACCGCCTGGAACCAGTCATGCTCGACCCGGCGGAGCCAGGATTCGACCAGGCCGATCTCCTTCGCGGTCGCGCCGAACAGCGGCGGATCGGGGTGGAGCGCCTCGAAATAGCGGCATATCCCCAGCGAGTCGTCGATCGCCGTGCCGTCGTCGAGCACCAGCACCGGCAATTGCCGCTGCGGATTGGTGCGGACGAAATCGGGGCGCAGATGCTCGCCCGTCTTGAGGTCGACCGTCACCCGCTCGACCGCGATGCCCTTCTCCGCGAGGAAGATGCGGACCCGCCGGGGACTGGGGGCCCAGGCGGCGTCGTAGAGCTTCATCGAACCGCCATCGGAATTTGCTTCACATTCATCTTCAAGACGCTAAAGGCGCGCATCCATTCCGGCAAGGACCTCCCCACCCGGCAAGGACAGGACCCGACACAGAATTGATCACGCTCACCCCCATCGCCGCCGTCGCCGCTTCGCACGTCGAACATCTGCTCGATCTCGCCTTCGGCACCGACCGGCACCAGCGAACCGCCTACCGGCTGCGCGAAGGGGTGGAAGCGCTGCCGGACCTGAGCCTCGCGGCGCTGGAGGATGGCGAGCTGATCGGATCGATCCAGTGCTGGCCGATCCAGCTCACCGGGGACGATGGGGACAGCACGCCGCTGATCCTGGTCGGCCCGGTCGCGGTAGCCCCCGGCCGGCAGCGCGCCGGGGTCGGCCGCATGTTGATGGACGCGGCGCTCGCCAAGGCCGACGCGGCGGACCGCGAGCCGATGATGCTGATCGGCGACGTCAGCTATTATGAACGCTTCTTCGGCTTCTCGTCGCGGCATACGCGCGGCTGGGCGGTTCCGGGCCCGGTCGAGCGCGACCGGCTGCTGGCGCGATTGCGCCCCGGCCAGGTGGTTCCGGGCCACGGCCGGCTCGGCCCCCGCGTCGCGGCCCTTGTCCCCGGCGACGATTGACGGCACATCGCCGTCATGCCCGAAACCACGCCGCCTCCCGATTTCGCCGGACTGTCGCTGAGCGACATCGCCGCCTTCGCGGCCGACAACCGCCTGCCGCCCGTCGAGAAATGGAATCCGGCGCATTGCGGCGACAGCTTCATGCGGATCGCCAGCGACGGCACCTGGTTCCATGAAGGATCGCCGATCGGCCGCGCCGCGATGGTGCGGCTGTTCTCGACGATCCTGCGGCGCGAGCCCGACGGCGGCTATGTCCTCGTCACCCCGGTCGAGAAGCTGTCGATCGCCGTCGACGACGCCCCGTTCGTCGCGGTCGAGATGAAGGTCGAGGGCGAAGGCCGGAAACGCCGGATCGCCTTCCGGCTCAACACCGGCGACCTGGTCGTCGCCGACGCGGCGCATCCGCTGCGGATCGTCGAGCGCGACGACGGCCCGCATCCCTATGTCACGGTGCGCAAGGGCCTCGACGCGCTGATCGCGCGGCCGGTCTATTATGAAATGGTCAACCTCGCGCTCGACGAGGGCGGCGAGGACGGCGACCGGCCGGGGCTGTGGAGCGAAGGCAGCTTCTTCGCGCTCGACGCGCAATGACCGCGCTGGCCGACCGGCTGCGCGGCAGCTTCGCCGACGCGCGCGACGACGCCCCCCTTGTCGACGAGATCGGCCTGGTCGGCGACATCGCGACGCTGACCCGCGCCGCCGTGCTGGTGCCGATCATCGAGGCCCCCCGCCCCCGCGTGCTGCTGACCGTGCGCCACGAGGCGCTGCGCGCGCATGCCGGGCAGGTCGCCTTTCCCGGCGGCCGGCTCGATCCCGAGGACGGCGGCCCGGTCGACGCGGCGCTGCGCGAGGCGTGGGAAGAGGTCCGCCTGCCGAGCGAGCGGGTCGACGTGGTCGGCACGTCGCGTCCCTATGCGACCCGGTCGGGCTATCTGATCACCCCGGTCGTCGGCGTCATCCCCGAGGGGATCGAGCTCCACCCGCAGGAGGCCGAGGTCTCGGGCCTGTTCGAGGTGCCGCTCGACGTGCTGCTGGCGGAGGCCAACCATCTGCGCCGCTCGGTGATCTTCGAGGGCCGCCCGCGGCAATATTATGAGATCGACTGGCCCGACCAGCGCATCTGGGGCGTGACCGCCGGGCTGATCGTCGAGCTCGCCCCCCGGCTGCGCGGCGCGCTGGAGAGAGCCGCATGACGCTGCTGCCCGATGCCGCCTGGCGGCACCTTCCCGGGCTCGACCGGCTGCTCGATGCGCTCGGCGCGGCGGAAGGCGACGTCCGCTTCGTCGGCGGCGCGGTGCGCGACACGCTGCTCGGCCTGCCGGTCAAGGACATCGACTGCGCCACCCGGCTGCTGCCCGAGGAGAGCAGCCGCCGGATCGCCGCCGCCGGCTTCAAGGCGATCCCGACCGGCATCGCCCATGGCACCGTCACCGCGCTGCTGCCGTCGGGGCCGGTCGAGGTGACGACGCTGCGCCGCGACGTCGCCACCGACGGCCGCCGCGCCGTCGTCGCCTTCACCGACGAATGGCGCGAGGACGCCGCCCGCCGCGACTTCACGATCAACGCGCTGTCGGCCGATCCGTCGACCGGCGCCGTCCACGACTATTTCGGCGGCCGCGCCGATCTCGACGCCGGGCTGGTCCGCTTCATCGGCGATCCGCTGCGCCGGATCGCGGAGGACCATCTGCGCATCCTGCGGCTGTTCCGCTTCCACGCCCGCTTCGGCCGGGGCACGCCCGATGCCGCCGCGCTCGACGCCTGCATCGCCCGCGCCAACGACCTGATGGCGCTGTCGCGCGAGCGGGTCGCCGACGAGCTGCTCAAGCTGCTCGGCGTCGCCGATCCCGCGCCGACCGTCCGGCTGATGCACGACAGCGGCATCTTCCGCCCGATCATCCCCGAGATCGATGGCGACGGCGTCGCCCGGCTCGACCGGCTGATCGCGCGCGAGGCGATCGCCGGGACGGCCGCCGATGCGCTGCGGCGGCTGGGCGCGCTGCTCCCGCCCGACCCGGTCATCGCCGCGGCGATCGCGCAGCGGCTCAAGCTCTCCAAGGCGGCGACCCGGCGGCTCGAACAGGCGGCCTCGGGAATCGACGATGCGCCCCGCGCCCTCGCCTATCGCTTCGGCGCGGAGGTCGCGGCGGACCTGCTCCTGCGCGGCGAGCGGCCGGCCGAGGCGCTCGGCCTCGACACGCTCGACGGCTGGGAACGGCCGCGCCTGCCGATCGGCGGCGGCGAGCTGATCGCGATGGGGCTGAAGGCGGGGCCGGTGGTCGCGGCGACGCTCCAGGCGATCGAGCGGCGCTGGATCGCGGAGGGCTTTCCCGGCGACGCGCGCGTCGCTGAGCTCGCCGCCGAGGCGATGGCTCAGGCCGGACGCGACCGCAGATAGGCGAAGGCCTCGTCCGACGGCAGCGGCCGGGCGAAATAATAGCCCTGGGCGATGTCGCAGCCGAGCCCGATCAGCGTCTCGATCAGCGCTTCCGATTCGACGCCCTCGGCGGTCGTCGCCATGCCCAGCGCCGAGGCGAGGCCGAGGATGGCGCGGACGATCGCGACCGAGTCGCGGTCATGGAGCATCGGCGCGACGAAGCTGCGGTCGATCTTCAGCACGTCGATCGGCAGCCGCTGCAGATAGGTGAGGCTCGAATAGCCGGTGCCGAAATCGTCCATCGCGATGGTGACGTCGAGGCCGTGGATCGCGCGCAGCACCCGGGCGATGCCGTCCGGATCGGTGACGATGCAGCTTTCGGTCAGCTCGATCTTGAGCCGGCTGCCGGCGATGCCGCTCTCGGTCAGCGCGGCCTTGATCGCCGAGACGACGTCGTCGCGCTGGAACTGCACCGCCGAGACGTTGACCGCCATATGGACCGGCAGCGGCGCGCCCGCCCGGCGGTCCCATTCGGCGAGGGTGCGGGTGGCGGCGCGCAATGCCCAGCGGCCGAGCGCGACGATCAGCCCCGACTCCTCGGCGACCGGGATGAAGTCGACCGGGGAGATCGCGCCCTTTTCGGGATGGTCCCAGCGGGCGAGCGCCTCGAAGCCGATCACCCGGCCGGTCGACAGCTCGATCAGCGGCTGGAAGGCGAGATGGAGCTGGTCGCGCTCGATCGCGCGGCGCAGCTCGGTCTCCAGGCTGAAGCGCTGGCGCGCGGTGACGCTGTCGCCGGCCTGGTAGAGTTCGGCATGACCCGACTGCTTGGCGCGCTTCATCGCGATCTGGGCGTTGCGGATCAGGTCTTCGGCATCGTCGATCGCGGGCGCCATCATCGCCACCCCGACCGCGCAGTCGATCTTGATCTCGAGATCGCCGAGCCGGATCGGCGTGGCGAGGCAGGCCTGCATGCGGCGCGCGGCCGCGATCGCCTCCGACGGATCGTCGGCGACGCCGAGCAGCACCGCGAATTCGTCGCCGGCCAGCCGCGCCAGCACGTCGCCCGCGCGCAGCGCCGAGACCAGGCGGCGCGCGACGGTGATGATCAGTTCGTCGCCGGCCAGGGAGCCGACCCCCTCATTGACCCGGCTGAAGCGGGTGAGGTCGATCAGCAGCACCGCGAACTGGCGCCCCTCGGCCGCATAGTTGAGCATCGCATGCTCGGCCTGCTCGGCGAAGGCCGCGCGGTTGGGCAAGCCGGTCAGGCTGTCGCGCAGCATCTGGGTGCGCAGCGAGCGTTCGCCCTCGACCTGCTGGGTGCGGTCGATCAGCGACAATATGCAGCGCGGCACGGGTGATTCGCCGCCCGACAGGCGCGACAGGCGGACCGCGAAATGGCGTCCGCTGATGCCGTCGCCCTCCTGCATGTCGAACGACCGGTCGCTCTCGTCGCCGTTCAGGAAATCCTCGATCTCGGGGAGCAGCGGCAGGGCGATGCCGACGCACAGGTCGCGGCCCGGATCGATCTCGCGGCGGCTGCTATGACGGTCGGCGAGCTGCAGGAAGGCGCGGTTTCGCGCCAATATCGCCGGTTTCCGATCGACCAGGCAGACCAGCGCGATCGCGATCGGCAGGGTGTCGATGAACTCCTGCTGCGCGGCCGAGCGCGGCGTGTCGAGCAGTTCCTGGAGCGCGGCGGGGAGCTTGTGCACGGGCAATGAGGGATCGCTGCCGACCCGATCGGATGTAGACATGATATGGGTTTTCGCCGCCCGCATGGTCGAACGGCATTAGCAGCACAGGGTTAATGCTCTGTTTCTACGGGATAGCTCCCGCCGCTATCCCCGAAACCGGTTGTCGCGGGGGAAGCCGACCGGCGGCATCCGTCCCGCCGCGCCGCGCGCCGCGCGCCACGGGGTAAGGTCGGCCTCGGTCCGGGTCCGCCCGGTATCCCCGCCCATCGTCCAGCTCAACCCGTCGTCGAGCCTGAAGCTGATCGCGTCGGACAGGCCGCCGTCCTTGTAGCGCTGGATGGTGACGCCCTGGCCGCGCGCCATGCGCGGCAGCTCGCCGAGCGGGAAGATCACCATCTTCCGGTTGTCGCCGATCGCGGCGACATAGTCGTCGGTCGGCGCGACCGGATGGACGACCTTGAGCCGCCCGCCCTCGCGCAGGTTGACGACCTGCTTGCCCTTGCGCGTCTCGGCGGTGACGTCGGCCATGTCGACGACGAAGCCCTTGCCGTCGCCCGAGGCGAGCAGCAGCTCGGCGCCCGGCTTCGCCGCCAGCAGCGCCGCCACCCGCGCGTCGGCGTCGATGTCGGCGAACAGCCGCACCGGCTCGCCGAAGCCGCGGCCGCCGGGCAGCTTGTCCGCCGGCAGGGTGTAGAAGCGGCCCTGGTCGGTCGCCAGCAGGATGCGGTCGGTGGTCTGGGCGCGGATCGCGTGGGCCGGGCCGTCGCCCTCCTTGAACTTGACCGCCGCCTGCGCCGCCTCGTCGAGATGGCCCTTCATCGCGCGAATCCAGCCGCGCTGCGACAGGATCACCGTCACCGGCTCGCGCTCGACCATCGCCTCCAGCGGGATCTCGCGCGCCGGCGCGGCCTCGGACAGCAGGGTGCGGCGCGCGCCGAGCGCGGTCTCGGGGCCGTAGCGCTCGCGCAGCGCGGCGAGGTCGCGCTTCATTCGGGTGCGCTGCCGCGCCGGGCTGGCGATCAGCGCCTCTAGCTCCTTGCCCTCGGCGTCGAGCGTCGCGCGCTCCCGGGTGAGCTCCATCTCCTCCAGCCGGCGCAGGCTGCGCAGGCGCATGTTGAGGATCGCCTCGGCCTGGCGGTCGGTCAGCCCGAACTCGGCCATCATCACCGGCTTAGGCTCGTCCTCCTCGCGGATGATCTGGATGACCCGGTCGAGGTTGAGATAGACGATCAGATAGCCGTCGAGCAGCTCGATCCGGTCGGCGATCTTGGCGAGCCGGTGCTGCGAGCGGCGGATCAGCACCTCGAACTGGTGCTTGAGCCAGGCGGCGAGCGCCTGCTTGAGGCTCATCACCAGCGGCGTGCGCGTGTCGTCGAGGACGTTGAGGTTGAGCGAGACACGGACCTCCAGCTCGGTCAGCCGGAACAGGCTCTCCATCAGCATGTCGGCGTCGACCGTGCGGCTGCGCGGTTCGAGGACGATGCGGATCTCCTCGTCGCTCTCGTCGCGGACATCGGCGAGGATCGGCAGCTTCTTGTCGTTGATCAGCTCGGCGATCTGCTCGATCAGCTTCGACTTCTGGACCTGATAGGGGATCTGGCTGACCACCAGGTGCCAGCCGCCGCCCTTCTCGTCGACCTTCTCGATCTTCGCGCGGACGCGGAAGGCGCCGCGCCCCGTCGCATAGGCCTCGGCGATCGTCGCCGGGCTGTCGACCAGCACGCCGCCGGTCGGGAAATCGGGGCCCTTCACATGGTCGAGCAGCTCGGCGGTCTCGGCCTCGGGCTTGTCGATCAGCAGCACCGCGGCGTCGATCAGCTCGGCGACATTGTGCGGCGGGATCGAGGTCGCCATGCCGACGGCGATGCCGCTGGCGCCGTTGGCGAGCAGGTTCGGGAACAGGCCGGGGAATATCTCCGGCTCCTCCTCCTCGCCATTGTAGGTGGGGCGGAAATCGACCGTGCCCTCGTCGAGGCCGGCCATCAGCTCGCCCGCCGCCGCGGTCAGCCGCGCCTCGGTATAGCGCATCGCCGCGGCGTTATCGCCGTCGACATTGCCGAAATTGCCCTGCCCGTCGACCAGCGGGTAGCGCAGCGAGAAGGTCTGGGCGAGGCGGACCATCGCGTCATAGACCGACTGGTCGCCATGCGGGTGATATTTGCCGATCACGTCGCCGACGACGCGGGCGCATTTCTTGTAGCCCGACGCCGGATCGAGCCGCAGCAGCCGCATCGCCCAGAGCAAGCGCCGGTGCACCGGCTTCAGCCCGTCGCGCACGTCGGGCAGCGAGCGCGCCGTGATCGTCGACAGGGCGTAGACGAGATAGCGATCGGACAGGGCGCTGTCGAAGGGGGTGTTGCGGACGCTGTCTTCGGGCAGCTCGGCGATATCGGTCATGGACAAGCTCTAGCGGGAAAAGGCGGTGGCGGGGAAGCCTTCTTGATCCTCCCCATGCATCGCATGGGGAGGGGGACCGGCGAAGCCGGTGGAGGGGTCTTGCGACCCCTGCCCCTCCACCATCCTGCGGATGGTCCCCCTCCCCATCTGCGATGGGGAGGATCTAGGATGCCCGCACTTCGGCCATCAGCCACTCGCGAAAGGCCTTCACCTTGGACGAGCCGTGGCGATGCTCGGGATAGACCAGCCAGAAGCTGCCGCCGTCGCCGACATGGGGGAAGAGCTGGACGAGCCGCCCGGTCGCGAGCTCGAACGGCCAGAAGCGCGGCGTCAGCATCGCCACCCCCTCCCCGGCCGTCGCCGCCATGCCCTCGATCACCTGCGAGTCGACGTGGATCGACCCACGGTCGAGATCGTCGGGGACGGCGACGCCGACCTCCGCGAACCACGCCCGCCACCAGACGTCGTCAGAGTTCATCCGCAGCGTGTCGAGAAGCTGGGCCGGATCGGTGAACGGCCCCATCCGATCGATATAGGCCGGGCTGCACATCGGCGTGAACTCGGCGCCGAACATCTCGATCGCGCGCAGCCCCGGCCACTCGCCCTGGCCGATGCGGATGCCGACGTCGACCTCGTCGCGGGCGAAGTCGACCAGCTCGTGGCTGGCGAGCAGCCGCACCGCGATATCCGGCTTGGCGAGCTGGAAGCGGGCGAGGCGCGGGCCGAGCCAGCCCGCGGCGATGCCGGGCGCGGCGCTGATCGTCAGCACCCCGCTTTCGGCGAGACGGACCTTGGCGAAGGCCTCGTCGAGCCGGTCGAACGCAGCGGTGACGGCCGGCGCCAGCCGCTGCCCCGCCGGGCTGAGCGAGACGCGCCGGCCGCTGCGCACGAACAGCGGCGTGCCCAGCCGATCCTCGATCATCCGTATCTGGTAGCTGACCGCCGCCTGGGTCATCGCCAGTTCCTCGGCGGCGCGGGTGAAGTTGAGGTGCCGGGCCGCAGCCTCGAACACGCGCACCGCGCTGAGCGGCGGGATCTGTCGGGCCATGATGATAAACCCTCCTTATCTAGGAGGATCGATAACCGATTGGCGCCGGACAAGGAACAGGCATATTTGAAAGGCCGTCACCAAGGAGGACATGATGATGGCACAGATAAGGACGAAGCAGGCAACCCCTCGCCCGATGGGGTTGCGCGAACGGATCGGCGGCGCGATCCGCTGGTGGGCGGAACATCAGGCCTGGCCGGCCACCGAGGACATCCGCGTCGAATGGCGCCGGCCGGTCCGCAACGGACCGACGCAGAGGAAGGGGTGACGAACGCGCGGCAAGGCGGCATGCTGGGTCGATAACCAGAATGGATGCCGCCTGCCGATGCACCGCTTCCCCTCGCTTCCGCTTTCCCTCCTGGCCCTGACCCTGGCCGCTCCCGCCACCGCCATCGAGCTCAGCCTGCCCCAGCCGCTGCCGATCGAGCGCCAGGTTCCCGCCGCCCGCGACATCGCCTATCCCGGCACGATCGAGCTGACCGTCGACGCGACCGACGTGGCGCGCGGCGTCTTCCGCATCCGCGAGCAGATTCCGGTCGCGGGCGCGGGCAGGCTCTATCTGCTCTATCCGCAATGGCTGCCGGGCAACCATGCGCCGCGCGGGCCGATCGACGACATCGCCAACATCGCGATCACCGCCAACGGCCGGCCGCTGGCGTGGAAGCGCGACCCGGTCGACGTCTACGCGATCCAGGTCGACGTGCCCGAGGGCGCCCGGTCGATCGCGCTGTCGTTCGACTATGTCTCGCCCACCAGCAGTTCGCAGGGCCGGGTGGTGATGACCGGCGACATGCTGAGCCTGCAATGGAACCTGACCGCCTTCTATCCGGCCGGCTATTTCACCCGGCGGATCATGGTCGCCCCCAGCGCGGTGCTGCCCGCCGGCTGGGGCTATGGCACGGCGCTGGAGCCCGCCTCCCCCAGGGGATCGGCGACGGTCGCCTTCCAGCCGGTCAATTTCGAGACGCTGGTCGACAGCCCGCTGCTGGCGGGCCGCTATTTCCGGCAGGTCCAGCTCAGCCCCAAGGTCCGCCTGAACATCGCCGCCGACCATCCCGACGAGTTGCAGGCGAGCGACGCCCAGATCGAGGCGCATCGCCGCCTCGTCGACCAGGCGGTGAAGCTGTTCGGCGCCCAGCATTACGACCATTACGACTTCCTGCTGTCGATCAGCGACCGGCTCGGCGGGATCGGCCTCGAACATCAACGGTCGAGCGAGAATGGCGTCGCCACCGGCTATTTCACCCGCTGGGAGGAACAGACCGCGCGGCACAACCTGCTGCCGCACGAATATGTCCACAGCTGGAACGGCAAGTACCGGCGCGGGGCCGATCTCTATACCCCCGACTACAGCGTGCCGATGCGCAACTCGCTGCTGTGGGTCTATGAGGGGCAGACCCAATATTGGGGCTATGTGCTGCAGGCGCGATCGGGCCTCGTCTCGCCCGACGACACGCTCGCCTATCTGGCGATGGCGGCGGCGCAGCTCGACGGGCGGCCGGGCCGGCAATGGCGCCCGCTGATCGACACCACCAACGACCCGATCATCGCCGCGCGCCGGCCCCAGCCCTGGACCAGCCTCCAGCGGTCGGAGGACTATTACAACGAGGGCATGCTCGTCTGGCTCGACGTCGACATGCAGCTGCGCGCGCTGACCGGCGGGCGGCGCTCGCTCGACGATTTCGCGCGCGCCTTCTTCGGCATGCGCGACGGCGACTGGGGGACGCTGACCTACACGCTCGACGACGTCGTCGCGACGCTCGACGGCATCGCCGCCCACGACTGGGCGGGCTTCCTGCGCGACCGGGTCGAGCAGGCCCGCCCGCATGCGCCGCTCGACTGGATCGCCAAGGGCGGATACCGGCTGGTCTATTCGAACAAGCCGACCAATTTCTGGCGGATCGAGGAGCGCCGGCGCAAGGTCGCCGACTTCAGCTATTCGCTGGGCCTCGTGATCGATAGCGGCGACCGCCGGATCGAACAGGTGATCTGGGACGGCCCGGCCTTCGCCGCAGGCCTCACCAACAGCGACAGCATCGTCGCGCTGGACGGCGAGAGCTTCGATGGCGCCAAGCTTGCCGAGCGGATCGACGACGCGACGACGACGCGCAAGCCGATCGAGCTGCTGGTCCGGCGCGGCGACCAGTATCGGACGGTCGCCATCCCCTATTATGGCGGCAACCGCTATCCGCGCCTGGAACGGATCGAGGGCGGTTCGGCATGGCTGGACGTGCTGTTGAAGCCGAGGGGGTAAGTCTCCCCCTTTACACCGTCACCCCAGCGAAGGCTGGGGTCCATGTCTGTATTCTTCTCAGATGCCATCTGGCTGACGAGAGACATGGACCCCTGCCTCCGCAGGGGTGACGGTTAAAATTGATCAGCCCACGAAGGCCTTCTCGATGACGAAATCGGCGGGCTTGGCGTTCGAGCCTTCCTCGAAGCCGAGCCGCTCGAGGATCGCCGAGCAGTCGCGGATCATGTCCATGCTGCCGCACATCATGACGCGGTCGGTCGCCGGGTCGAGCTTCGGCTCGCCGTCGATGCCGTCGAACAGGCCGCCATTCTCCATCAGCGTGGTGATGCGCTGCTGGCGCGGGAAAGGCTCGCGCGTCACGATCGGCAGGTAGCGGAACTTGGCGGCGGCCTCCTCCTCGACCAGCGGGTCGCCGGCCAGCCGGCTCTCCAGCAGGTCGCGGAAGGCGAGGTCGCTGAGGTGGCGGACGCTGTGGACGATGACCACCTGCTCGTACCGCTCATAGATGTCGGGATCGCGCATCACCGACAGGAAGGGCGCGAGGCCGGTGCCGGTGGCGAGCAGGAACAGCCGCTTGCCCGGGGTCAGCGCGTCGGCGACCAGCGTGCCGGTGGTCTTGCGGGCGAGATAGATCTCGTCGCCCGCGATGATGTGGCGCAGGCGCGAGGTCAGCGGGCCGTCCTCGACCGCGATCGACAGGAATTCCAGCTCGTCCGAATAGGAGGGGCTGGCGATCGAATAGGCGCGCAGCAGCGGGCGCGCCTCGGTCGGCAGGCCGATCATCACGAATTCGCCCGAGCGGAACCGCAGCGACGCCGGACGATCGACCGCGAAGCTGAACAGATGCTCGTTCCAATGCTTCACCCAGAGGACCGTCTGGATGTTGAAGGCGTCGTTCGGGGCGATCTTCACCGCTTCCGTACGGCTGCTCATGAAAAACTTCCTTTCAAAACCGTCTCTCGGCCACGTCGGGGACCCCATAGAGCGCAGGCGGCCCCTATGCCACATCGGAATAGTTTGGCGGCTCGACAGTTCAGCTTCATCGCGCCGGTCGCGAAGGGAGATGGGACGCCCGCGAAAGGAAGCAACCCCGCCCGTCCCCCGGAGTTGGGACGGACGGGGCGCTCGAGCCGCCCTGGGGCGGAACCGGTCGTCCGCCCTCTAGGGACGGAACAGCGGAGAGGAGGAGCCGCGATCGCGCGGCGGCAGGCTTTGGGCGAGCCGGTCGAGCCCGTCCTGCGCCTGGGCCCGGACACGCCCCGGCTCGACCAGGTCGATGAAGCGATCGAGAAGCTCCTCGCCCTCGGGCCACCAGCCGAGGCCGTCGGCCGGCGCGAAATGGCCGCAGGCGCCGAAGCGGGCGAAGCCGGCGCCCCATTGGCGCGCCAGGCTGAAGGCGCGATCGGGCGACAGCGCGGGATCGTCGTCGCTGGCGACGAGCAGCGCCGGAAAGGAGAAGACCTCCGACGGCAGCGGCGCGAAATCGCTCAGGCGCGGATCGGCGTCGGCCGCCGCGGGGTCGCCCGGCGCGATCAGCAGCGCGCCGGCGACCGCCGCCTCGCTCTCGCTGCTCATCAGCCCGGCCCAGGCGGCGATGGTCAGCGCCCCCACCCCATGGCCGACGAGGATGACCGGCGCGTCGAGACGGCGCAGCGCATGGTCGAGGCGGGTGACGAGGCTGTTGCGATCGGGACGGCGCGCCTGGCCGAGGTCGACCAGCCGGCAGTCGATCCGGCTGTCGATCCAGTGGCGCAGCCAATAGCCCGGCTCCCCGCCGTCGAGGTCGGGCAGCAGCAGCGTCAGCGGCGCTGCGGAAGGATGTTCGAAACGGGGTGCCGCCATGATCCGACCCTCCTCGACTCGGCGGCTCGGAGGCCGCGTGATCGAGGCGTCAGATTATGTCTAGTCGCACGGTTGCAAATAGGCGCTGCGACCAAATGCGGCGAGAATGCGGCAGGCCGGGGCGCCCCAGGGACGCTCCCGAAACGACCCGACCTAAGCCCTTGAAATCACTTGCCGCGATTCTTGCGGTGGCTTTCGAGGTCGAGGATCATATTCTCGCCGTCGGGCATCAGTCCGAGCCGGCGGGCGATCTCCTGATAGGCCTCGACCTCGCCGCCCAGGTCCTGCCGGAAGCGGTCCTTGTCGAGCTTCTCGCCGGTCGCCATGTCCCACAGCCGGCAGCCGTCCGGGCTGATCTCGTCGGCCAGGATGACGCGGCTATAGTCATTGTCCCAGAAGCGGCCGAATTCGAGCTTGAAGTCGACCAGGCGGATGCCGATCCCGGCGAACAGGCCGCACATGAAGTCGTTCACGCGGATCGCCATGTCGGCGATGTCGTGCATCTCCTCCTGGCTGGCCCAGCCGAAGCAGGCGATATGCTCGTCGGCGACCATCGGATCGCCCAGCGCGTCGTCCTTGTAATAATATTCGATGATCGTGCGGGGGAGCTGGGTCCCCTCCTCGATCCCCAGCCGCTTGGTCAGCGAGCCGGCCGCGACGTTGCGGACCACGACCTCGATCGGCACGATCTCGACCTGGCGGATGAGCTGCTCGCGCATGTTGAGGCGGCGGATGAAATGGGTCGCGACGCCGATCGTGCCGAGCATCGTGAAGATATGCTCGGAGATGCGGTTGTTGAGCACGCCCTTGCCGTTGATCGTGCCCTTCTTCTGGGCGTTGAACGCGGTGGCGTCGTCCTTGAAATACTGGATCAGCGTGCCGGGCTCGGGGCCCTCGTACAGGATCTTGGCCTTGCCTTCGTAGATCTGGCGGCGGCGGGTCATCTATCGGGCCTCCGGGGGCGCGGGAAACAGAGAAGCCCCGGCGGCAACGTCGATTCGGACGTGCCGCCGAGGCAGTTCGAACCCGCCTTTACCGCGATTGCCCCTCCCACGCAAACAATGCCGCATCGCCGCGAGATTCTACGTGCATTCCTTCGTAGAGAGGCCTAAGCGGCGCGCCGGCTTCGCCGCTTGAGGGCGTATTTGATGCGAAACGACATAGCCGACCCCGAAGGGCCGCCGCGCAAGGGCCGTCTCCGCGAAGAAGGCATGGCGGCGCTGACGCTGGGCGCGCTCGGCGTCGTCTTCGGCGACATCGGCACCAGCCCGATCTACGCCTTTCGCGAGGCGCTGGGCCAGGCGGCCGAGGACGGGATCGTCGCCGGCGAGATCCTCGGCGTGCTCAGCCTCGCGCTGTGGGCGCTGATCCTCGTCGTCACCTGCAAATATGTGCTGTTCCTGATGCGCGCCGACAACAACGGCGAGGGCGGCGTGCTGGCGCTGATGACGCTCGCGCAGCGCTCGACCCGCCGCCGCCGGACGCTGGTGATGGCGCTCGGCGCGATCGGCGCGGCGCTGTTCTACGGCGACGGGGTGATCACCCCCGCCCTGTCGGTGCTGTCGGCGGTCGAGGGCCTCAAGACCATTCCCGGCCTCGAACATTCGGTGTCGCGCGGCGAGATATTGCTGATCACCTCCGCGATCCTGATCGGCCTGTTCCTGATGCAGGCGCGCGGCACGCGGATCGTCGGGCGGCTGTTCGGCCCGGTCTGCCTGGTCTGGTTCGTGACGATCGGCGGCATCGGCCTGATCCACATCGCCGACCAGCCCGCGATCCTGGCCGCGCTGCTGCCGCACAACGGCGTGCTGTTCATGGCCAATCACGGCGTCGCCGGCATGTTCGTGATGGGCGCGGTGTTCCTGACCGTGACCGGCGCCGAGGCGCTGACCGCCGACATGGGCCATTTCGGCGCGAAGCCGATCCGCACCGGCTGGCTGGCGATCGTCTTCCCGGCGCTGGCGCTCAACTATCTCGGCCAGGGCGCGTTCGCGCTCCACCGGCTGGAGGTCGCGTCGGCGCGGGGAGTCGAGTTCGTCAACCAGGACTGGTTCTTCCTGATGGCGCCCGGCCTCGCCCGCATCCCGCTGGTGATCCTGGCGACCTGCGCAACCGTGATCGCCAGCCAGGCGGTGATCACCGGCGCCTATTCGCTGACCCGCCAGGCGATCCAGCTCGGCCTGCTGCCGCGCCTCAAGATCCGCCAGACCTCCGAACATGCCGCCGGGCAGATCTACCTGCCGACGATCACCATGCTGCTGTTCGTCGGGGTGATGGTGCTGGTGCTGGGCTTCGGCTCCTCCTCGGCGATGGCGGCGGCCTACGGCGTGTCGGTGTCGGGGACGATGGTGGTGACGACCTGCCTCGCCTTCCTCGTCGTGCGGCGGAGCTGGGGCTGGGGCTGGCCGCTGACGGTCGCCGTCATCGTGCCGCTGCTGCTGCTCGACCTGTTCTTCTTCGGCGCCAACATCCTGCGCATCTACGAGGGCGGCTGGGTGCCGCTGATCGTCGCGGGCGGGGTCGGCCTGCTGATCGTGACCTGGGTGCGCGGGCGCAAGCTGCTGCTGGCGATCGACCAGAGCCAGGCGATCGAGCTCGAGGAGCTGGCGCGCATGCTCCGCGCCCGGCCGCCCGAGCGGGTGCCCGGCATGGCGATCTTCCTGTCGTCGGGGATGGAGGCCGCGCCGAGCGCGCTGCTCCACAACCTCAAGCACAACAAGATCCTGCACGAGCGCAACCTGGCGCTGACCATCAACACGGTGAACCAGCCGGCCGTGCCCGCCGCCCAGCGGCTCGACATGACCAACATCGACGAGAATTTCACCCGCGCGGTGCTCAACTACGGCTTCATGGAAAGCCCCGACATCCCGCGCGACCTGGCCTTCGCGCTGCGCCATGGCGACAACAAGCTGGAGCCGATGCAGACCAGCTATTTCATCGGCCGGTCGACGCTGCGCCCGTCGAAGCACAGCGGCATGCCCTTCTGGCAGGACCTGCTGTTCATCTTCCTCTACCGCAACGCGTCCGACCCGACCGACTTCTTCCGCATCCCGCCCAATCGGGTGGTGGAGCTGGGATCGCAGACCACGATCTAGCCCCCTTCCGGTCGTGATCGGCTCCCGCGGACTTCCTGACCTTTCCGTCATTCCCGCGAAAGCGGGAATCCACGGTCACGGAGCATTTCGTCTCTTGCGGGCCGCCGTCCATGGATTCCCGCTTTCGCGGGAATGACGATAGGGGGTGGAGGCGCCCCTGGGGCTTGCGCCGATGCTTCAAGCGCTTATGCCGGAACGACCATGACCGAACTGTTCGATTCCTCCTCCCTGAAGCGATTGATGGACGGCCATGCCGGGGAGATCGGCCTGCGCCGCGTCGACCATGGCGACGACTGGGCCGAACTCGCCTTCGACTATGACCCGCGGCTGGCGATGAACGCCGCCAACGGGGTGCTCGCCTCCGGCCCGATCATCTCGCTGATCGACAGCGCGTCGGGCCTCGCCATCGCCGCGAAGATCAAGGCGGTGCGGCCGATGGCGACGCTCGACCTGAGGATCGACTATGTCCGCGCCGCGCCGCCGGGCCGCGCGATCACCGCGCGGGCGACCTGCTACAAGGTGACGCGCAGCGTGGCCTTCGTCCGCTGCGTCGCGCATGACGGCGATCCGGCCGATCCGATCGCCCATTCGCTCGCCACCTTCTTCTTCACGGGGGACTGATGGACTTCGATTCGCCCTATGCCGAGGTGATCGGCGCGCATCCCAACCGGGCGACCGGCGAGCCGATATTGAGCGTGAGCTGGCGCCCCGCGATCGAGGGACGGCCGGGCTTCATCCATGGCGGCGTGATCGCCGGCCTGCTCGAAATGTCCTGCTACGAGGCGCTCGCCCACGAATTCCGCGAAACCGGCCTGCCCAAGGTGAAGCCGATCAACATCGCGGTCGACTATCTGCGCGGCGGGCTGATGACGGAGACCCATGCGCTCGCCCAGATCGTCCGGATCGGCAAGCGCGTCGCCAATGCCAGCGCGATGTGCTGGCAGGACGACCGGTCGAAGCCGATCGCCACCGCCCGCATGCACATCCTGATCGATCGCCAGGGGTGACCATGACCGATTTCGCCGGCCTCCTCCTGCCCGATCGCGGCGAACCCGCCCACCGCCTGACGCCGGTCGCGGCGGACGGCCTCGACGCCTGGCTGAAGGACCAGCCGGCGCAGGTCCGCGCGCTCGCCGAAGCCGGCCGCTTCAAGGCCAAGCCCGGCGAGCTGCTGATCCTGCCGGGCCGCAAGGACGGCGAATGGTCGGCGGCGTACGGCAAGGCCAAGGCGCCGGGCCCGTGGGACATAGCGGCGATCGCCCAGAAGCTGCCGGCCGGCACCTACCGGATCGACGGCGACGGGGGCGACGATCATCTGCCGGGGGCGCTGGGCTGGCTGCTCGCGCACCACCGCTTCGACCGCTACCTCGCCAAGCCCGATCCGATCCCCGCCCGCGTGCTGCTGACCAGGGACGCCGCCGCGATCGCGCCCACCGTCGCGCTGGCCGAGGCGGTGGCGCTGGTCCGCGACCTCGTCGACACGCCGGCCGCCGACATGGGGCCCGCCGAGCTGGCCGACGCGGCCGAGGCGGTGGCCAAGGCGCATGCCGCCGAGTTCCGCGTCACCCGTGGCGATGCGCTCGACCAGGGCTATCCGATGATCGCCGCGGTCGGCCGCGCGGCGGTGCGCGACCGGGCGCCGCGGCTGATCGAGATCGAATGGGGCGACCCCGCCCACCCGCGCATCGCGATCGTCGGCAAGGGCGTGTGCTTCGATTCGGGCGGGCTCGACCTCAAGCCCTCCTCGGCGATGCTGCTGATGAAGAAGGACATGGGTGGTGCCGCCCATGCGCTGGCGCTCGCCGGGCTGGTGATGGGCGCGCGGCTGCCGGTGCGGCTCCACCTGCTGATCCCGGCGGTCGAGAATGCGGTGGCGGGCGACGCCTTCCGCCCCGGCGACATCCTGCGCAGCCGCAAGGGGATTTCGGTGGAGATCGGCAACACCGACGCCGAGGGCCGGCTGGTGCTCGGCGACGCGCTCGCCCGCGCGGGCGAGGACAAGCCGGACCTGATCCTCGACTTCGCGACGCTGACCGGCGCGGCCCGCGTCGCGCTGGGGCCCGACCTGCCGGCGATGTTCGCCAATGACGACGCGCTGGCCGCCGAGCTGCTCGCGGCGGCGGTCGCCGTGTCCGACCCGGTCTGGCGGATGCCGCTCTGGGCCGACTATGCCGAGATGATCAAGTCGACCACCGCCGACATCAACAATGCCGGCGAAGGCGGCATGGCCGGCGCGGTCACCGCCGCGCTGTTCCTGCAGCGCTTCGTGCCCGACGCCACCCCCTGGGCGCATTTCGACACCTTCGCCTGGCGCCCCTCCGCCCGGCCGGGCCGGCCCAAGGGCGGAGACGCCCTCGGCCTGCGCGCCGCTTTCGCGATGCTCAGGGCCAGATTCGTTACGCCCTGAGACTGGACGCCGGTTTTCAGCGACAAATCGCAGCCATTGCCGTCGCCCGGTGAAACGAAATCGGGCGGCCCGCGTTGTCCGGCCGAGGAGTGGGTCTGCACCCGCCCCTCGACAGGATCCTATGCGAAGGGCGCGTACCATGTCCGAAAACCAGCTTTCCCAGTGGATGCGAGCCTTGGTCTCCTACGTCCGCTCCGGGCAGCCCGATCTGACGAACCGGCAGATGGCCCTGCTGCTGATCAGCTACATCACCCCCGGCCCCCACACGGTGCGCGGCCTGGCCCAGCAACTGGGCGTCTCCAAGCCGGTGATAACGCGCGCCTTGAATACATTGGGCTCGCTCGGCTATCTGCGCCGCGAACGCGACGACAACGACCGTCGCAACATCTTCGTCGCCAAGACCGAAAAAGGGGCCGCCTTCCTCGATGCCTTCGGAAAATCCATCGATCTCGAGAGGGCCCGCGGCTGACAGCTTCACCGGCGGCGGCCGGCCCGCCGCCGCCTTCCATCTCGACGGACCGACCCGCAGGCTCGATCCGCGGATCAACGCCTATCGCCCCGACATCGCCGACGTGGCGCTCGCGGGCACCCTGTTCGCCCCCCATTATGCCGCGCCGATGCCGGCGATGGCGGGCGGCGTCGCGGCGATGATGCGCAAGGCCGCCAGCGCCGACGCGGAGGCGGTCTCCCAGCTCCTGCCGGGCGAGGACTTCGCCATCCTCGACCTGACCGGCGGCTGGGCCTGGGGCTTTTCGGTCCACGACCATTATGTCGGCTATGTCGACGCGCGGCTGCTGGCGCCGGTCGTCCCGGCCACCCACCGCGTCCATGTCCGCGAGGCGCTGCGCTTCGCCGGCCCGTCGATCAAGGCGCCGATGCTGGGCACCCTGCCCTTCGGCACGCGGCTGTCCGGGGAGATGCGCGACGACGGCTTCCTCGCGACCGGGGACGGCTTCGTCCATGCGCGCCACGTCGTCGCGGCCGACACGCTGTCCGACGATCCGGTGGGCGTCGCCGAAGGGCTGCTCGGCGCGCCCTATCTGTGGGGCGGGCGCGGCGCGGACGGCATCGACTGTTCGGGGCTGGTCCAGGTCGCCCTCGCCGCCTGCGGCATCGCCGCCCCGCGCGACACCGACATGCAACGCGAGACGCTGGGCACGCCGCTGCCCGAGGAGGCCCGCCTCCGACGCGGGGACGTCGTCAGCTTTCCCGGCCATGTCGGCCTGATGGTGGACGAGGACCGGCTGATCCATGCCAATGCGCACTGGATGAGCGTGGTGATCGAGCCCCTCGCCGACGTCGTCGCCCGCCTGCAACCCCATCATGACCGGCCGATCCTGGGCCGGCGGAGACTATATCCATGACCGCCAAGGTCTTCATCGACGGTGCCGCCGGCACCACCGGCCTCGAAATCCGCGATCGGCTCGCGGGCCGGGCCGACATCGAACTGCTCGCCGTCGCCGAGGAGCGGCGCAAGGACCCGGCCGCGCGCGCCGAGGCGCTCAACGCCGCCGATGCGGTGGTGCTGTGCCTGCCCGACGACGCCGCGCGCGAGGCGGTGGCGCTGATCGCCAACCCGGCGGTCCGCGTGATCGACGCGTCGACCGCGCACCGCACCGCCGCCGACTGGGCCTATGGCTTCGCCGAGCTCGACCCGGGCCAGCGCGAGGCGCTGGCGGGCGCGACCCGCATCTCCAACCCCGGCTGCTATCCGACCGGTTTCCTGGCGCTCGTCCGGCCGCTGGTCCGCGCCGGGCTGCTGCCCGCCGACACGCCGCTCTCGGTCAACGCCGTCTCGGGCTATTCGGGCGGCGGCAAGTCGATGATCGCGATGTTCGAGGACCCCGCCTCGCCCGACGCGACCGACACCGCCTTCCGCGCCTATGCGCTGGGCCTCGGCCACAAGCATGTGCCCGAGATGCAGAAGCGCGCCGGCCTCGCCCATCCGCCGATCTTCCTGCCCTCGGTCGCCAGGACCTATCGCGGCATGCTGGTCGAGGTGCCGCTGCACCTCCATCTGCTGCCCGGCCGCCCGACCGGCGCCGCGATCCGCGAGCTTCTGGCCGCCGCCTATGAGGGCAGCCGGATCGTCCGGGTCGCGACCGACGACCGGCCGGTACTGACGATCGAGCAGGCGGCCGGCACCGACCGGCTCGAACTGTTCGTCCATGCCGACGAGAAGGCGGGCCAGGCGCGGCTGATCGCGGCGCTCGACAATCTCGGCAAGGGTGCTGCGGGCGCGGCGGTCCAGAACCTCAACATCGCGCTCGGCCTCGACGAGACCGAAGGGCTGCGCCTCTAACCGACCGTCAGGACCCGGCGGACGGCGGTGCCTCGGACGGCTCCGCCGACAGCATCGTCCCGGCCGAGGCCATGACGACGAGCAGCACCGCGAGCCATTGGAGCGCGGTCAGATGCTCGCCGAGCAGCGCGACGCCGGCCAGCGCGCCGGCGGCGGGCTCGAGGCTGAGGAAGATGCCGAAGCTGTTGTGCGACAGCCGCTTGAGCGCGACCATCTCAAGCGAATAGGGGATCGCGCTCGACAGGATCGCCGCGCCGAGGCCGAGCGCCATCAGCCGCGGATCGAGCAGCGCGAGCCCGCCCTGGTGGATGCCGATCGGCACGACGATCAGCGCCGCCGTGGCCATGCCGATCGACACCGACTGGCCGCCCGGAAGATGGCCGAGCCGCTTGCCGAACAGGATGTAGAGCGCCCAGCACAGCCCGGCCCCCAGCGCGAACATGATCCCGACGGGATCGAGGCCATGATCGCCGGGGCCGATCGGCAGCAGCAGGGCGAGCCCCGCGACCGCCAGCCCGACCATCGCGAAATGGGCGGGGCGGCGCGCATGGAGCAGCGACACGGCGAGCGGCCCGCTGAACTCGATCGCGATGGCGAGGCCGAGCGGGATGGTGCGCAGCGCCATGTAGAAGCACAGGTTCATCATCCCCATCGCCGCGCCGTAGCGCATCGTCGCGAACAGGTCGGCGCGAGTGATCCGTCCGCGCCAGGGCCGCCAGACGGTCAGCAGGATCAGCGCGGCGAAGCCGACGCGATAGGCGCTGGTCGCCTCCGCGCCGACGAGCGGGAAGAGCCGCTTGGCGAAGGAGGTGCCGACGCAGAAGGCGGTGATCGACCCGATCAGCGCGGCATAGGCGGCGGCGAGCTGGACGTCGAAGCGCGGACGGGTGGAGAGACTGCTGCTCATGCCGCCGATCTAGCCCAAGCCGGCTGGCGATGTTCGGCGATTTCTGTCACTGGCTGACGAGATCAGGCAAAGATAGCGATCAGATGACGGATTCCATCGACCTCGACGATTTCGACCGGCGGATCATCGCGATCGTCCGCCGCGACAACCAGCAGCCGGCGCGCACGATCGCCGATCAGGTGGGCCTGTCGGAAAGCGCGGTGCTCCGCCGGCTGCGGCGGTTGCGGAGCGGCGGCATCATCGTCGCCGACGTCTCGCTGATCGATCCGTCGCGGCTCGCGCCGGCGATCACCATCCATGTGCTGGTCGAGCTCGCCCAGAGCGGCCTCAAGGTCGAACAGCTCTTCGCGCGGACGCTGGAGAGCCGGCCCGAGGTGATCGGGGCGTGGAACGTCACCGGGCGCACCGACTTCCTGGTGACGGTCAGCGTGCCGTCGATCGAGGCCTATCAGCGCTTCGCCGACGAGGTGCTGGCCTCCGACGACAATATCCGCGGCTTCGAGACGCTGGTCAGCCTGCGCGAGATCGTCCGCTTCGATCCGCTGCGGGCAGGCGATCCCCTTCCCATTGTCATGGCTCCCAAAGAGGGGCATCCTCCCGCGCGCTGAGCGGTAGGGGAGGATCGCGATGGTGCCTGTCTGGTATTGGGTGGTCACGGCGATCCTGCTCGTCTGGAACGCGGTCGGCTGCCTGGCCTGCTTCAGCCAGATGCGGATGAGCCCCGACAAGCTCGCCAGCCTGCCCGAGGCGCAGCGCGCCGCCTGGATCGCGATGCCGGCGACGGTGAAGGCCGCCTATGTCGTCGCGGTCGGCGCCGGACTGCTCGGCGCGATCGCGCTGCTGTGCCGCTGCGCCGCCGCCGGCCCGTTGTTCATTGCCTCGCTGGTCGGCGTCATCGTCCAGTTCGGCTGGTTCTTCGCCGTCTACAAGGGCGCGTCGAAGCTGGGCGCGAGCTCGCTCGCCTTCCCGGCCGTCATCGCGCTGGTCGCCGTCGCCCAGATCGCTTTCGCCTGCTGGGCCAAGACGCAGGGCCTGCTGGGCTGATTTTTCGCCGCGCCTGTCGGATCGCGGCCCGCCCATCCGTCGTCAGGACAATGGATCGATCATTGCAGGGAGAAGGATGATGAACGACACTGCCGAAACGAAGGGCGTTCCCGCCTGGTATTGGGTCCTCGCCGTCGTGCTGCTGCTCTGGGGCGTCGCCGGCATCTTCGCCTTCTATAGCCAGCTCACCACGCCCTATGAGAAGATGGTCGCCGAGATGGGCAAGCTCGCCGCCGACTGCATCAAGGGCATGCCCGGCTGGCTGTGGTGGGTCTATGGCGTCGCGGTGTGGAGCGGCACCCTCGGCTCGGTCGCGCTGCTGGCGCGGCGGAACTGGGCGCAGCCGCTCTACCTGGTCTCGGTGATCGCGGTGATCGTCCAGTTCGGGCACAGCTTCCTGGTCGCGAAGGTCCAGGACCTGATGGGCTGGGGCGCGGCGATCTTCCCGGCGGTCATCATCCTGATCGCGGTCTTCGAGCTCTGGTTCGCCGGCTGGGCGAGGAAGCGCGGCTGGCTGCGCTGAGGCTACGGCTCCCTCCCTTTTGACCGTCATGCCTGCGAAGGCAGGCATCCATGTCTATATTCTTCTCAGATGCCATCTGGCTGATGAGAGACATGGACCCCAGCCTTCGGCCAGAGGCCGAAGTTTATCCCGAGCGCCTGCCTTGCAGGCAGTCGAGGGGCTGGGGTGACGTCAGTCGTTACATCTCGCCGCGCGACCGGCGGATGGCGTAGAAGCGCTGGACGTTGGCGTTGTGCTCGGCGAGCGTGTTGGCGAAGACATGGCCGCCCTTGCCGTCGGCGACGAAATAGAGCGCCGGGCTCTTCGCGGGATCGAGCACCGCCTCGATCGCCGCCTTGCTGGGATTGGCGATCGGTCCCTCGGGCAGGCCGGCCGAGGCATAGGTGTTGTAGCCGTTGACGGCGCGCAGCTCCGACAGGCGGATGCGGCGGCCCAGCGGCTTGCCCTGGGTGATCGGGTAGATCACGGTCGGATCGGCCTGCAGCTTCATCCCCTCGCGGATGCGGTTCGAATAGACCGCCGCGACCATCGGCCGCTCGGAGGCGACCGCCGTCTCCTTCTCGACAATCGAGGCGAGGATCAGCGCGTCGCGCTTGGAGGTGACGACGGTGGTCGGCTTGCGCGCCGCCCAGGCCGAATCGAGCGCCTCGCGCATCGCCGCCTGCATCCGCGCCAGCACCGCCGCGCGCGGCTCGCCCGCCTCGAAGCTGTAGCTGTTGGGCAGGATCGACCCTTCCGCCGGCACCGCGATCGTGCCGGTGAGCTGCGGCTCGGCCATCAGCCGTTCCTGGACCAGGATCGACGGCATCCCTTCGGGAATGGTGACTAGGTGCTGGACCGGCTTGCCGTGCTGGAGCAGGTCGAGGATCTCCGCCCCGCTCGCCCGCGCCGGAATCTCGAACTCGCCGGCGCGGACCGGGTCCTGCGATCCGAAGCGGCGGGCGAAGCGCAGGAAGCCGGTGGTCGAGCGGATCGCCCCCGCCTTCTCCAGCGCGCGCGCCGCCGAGGCGAGCGTATCGCCCTTCTTCACCTGGATGCTGGCCGGCTTCTGGAGCGGGCCTTCGCCCCACCAGTCGCGCGATACCCAGAGCGCCGCTCCGCCGCCGACCAGCGCGAGGATCAGGACAAGCGCGATCAGGCGGCGGATCATCGAAGGTCTCCTCCGGCGGCGGCTCAATCCTCGAGCTTGCGCATGACGAGGCTGGCGTTGGTGCCGCCGAAGCCGAAGCTGTTGTTGAGCACGGCGCGAACCGGGCGCTTCTTCGCCTTGAGCGGAACCAGGTCGAAGTCCTCCAGCCCGTCGCTCGGATCTTCGAGATTCAGGGTCGGCGGCACGATCTGATCGCGCATCGCCAGGATGCAGAAGATCGATTCGACCGCGCCGGCGCCGCCGAGCAGATGCCCGATCGCCGACTTGGTCGAGCTCATCGACACGGTCTTGAGCGCGTCGCCGAACAGGCGGCGGACGGCGCCGGCCTCCAGCTCGTCGCCGAGCGGGGTCGAGGTGCCATGGGCGTTGATATAGTCGATGTCGGACGGTTGCAGGCCCGACTTCTTGAGCGCCATCGCCATCGAGCGATAGGCGCCCGATCCATCGGGATGCGGCGCGGTGACGTGATAGGCGTCGCCCGACAGGCCATAGCCGATCACCTCGGCATAGATCTTCGCGCCGCGCGCCTTGGCATGCTCATATTCCTCGAGCACGACGATGCCGGCGCCCTCGCCCATGACGAAGCCGTCACGACGCTTGTCATAGGGACGCGAGGCCTTTTCGGGCTCGTCGTTGAAATCGGTCGACAGCGCGCGCGCCTGGGCGAAGCCGGCGATGCCGAGCGGACAGATCGCGCCCTCGGCGCCACCCGCCAGCATCACGTCGGCATCGTCCATCGCGATCATTCGCGCGGCGTCGCCAATCGCGTGCGCGCCGGTCGAACAGGCGGTGACGACTGCGTGGTTCGGCCCGCGCAGGCCATATTTGATCGAGACCTGGCCCGAGATCAGGTTGATCAGGCGGCCATGGACGAAGTGCGGCGACACGCGGCGCGGCCCCTTCGTCTCGCAGACGATCGACTCGCTGGCGATGCCGGGAAGGCCGCCGATGCCCGAGCCGATCGACAGGCCGGCGCGGTAGCTTTCCTCTTCGCTCATCTCGGTCAGGCCGGCATCCTCGAGCGCCTGGCCGGCGGCATCGATGCCGTAGATGATGAAGGGATCGACCTGCCGCTGCACCTTATGGTCGACGCGCTTGTTCGGATCGAAGCCATAAGGATGGTCGGCGGGCTTGACCTCGCACGCGATCTTGCAGACCTGCTCGGTCGTGTCGAAGCGGGTGATCCGCCCCGCGCCCGACTTGCCGGCGATGAGGTTGGCCCAGGCGGTCTCGACGTCCGCGCCGAGCGGCGTGACAAGACCCAATCCGGTTACGACCACGCGGCGCATGGCATTCTCCTGAAAATCTTCTTGAACGGCAAAACGGCTCCCCGTCCCATCGGATTGCCCGGGGTCGGGGAGCCGCTGAAAAGCCTCGGCTCTGTCACCTGCCCCGGTCGATCATCGGCCGGCGGGTGGAACGATCAGCCCTTGTGGCTCTCGATATAGCTGATGGCGTCCTTGACGGTCGCGATCTTCTCGGCCGCGTCGTCGGGAATCTCGACGCCGAATTCTTCTTCGAAAGCCATGACCAGCTCGACGATGTCGAGGCTGTCCGCGCCCAGATCGTCGATGAAGCTGGCTTCCTCGGTGACCTTCTCGGCCTCGACGCCCAGATGCTCGACAACGATCTTCTTAACGCGCTCGGCGGTCTCGCTCATGTTCTAAACCTTCCTTAGGGTTTCTGTCGCCTGCCCTAACGAGGGCAGGGATTGCTTGCAAGCATGCTTTGATGACGTGGGAAGCGACAAGCGCAACCGCAATAACATCAGATCATGGCCATCCCGCCGTTCACATGCAGCGTCTGGCCGGTGACATAGGATGCCTCCTGGCTGGCCAGATAGACGACGGCGGCGGCGATGTCGCCGCCCTCGCCCAGCTTGCCGGCGGGAATCTTGCCCAGCAGGGCCTCCTTCTGCGCGTCCGCCAGCACGTCGGTCATCGCCGATGCGATGAAGCCGGGGGCGACGCAGTTGACGGTGATGTTGCGGCTGGCCAGTTCCTGCGCCAGCGCCTTCGACATGCCGACCAGGCCGGCCTTCGACGCGGCATAGTTGGCCTGCCCCGGATTGCCGGTGGTGCCGACGATCGAGGTGATGGTGATGACGCGGCCGAAGCGCGCCTTCATCATCGGCTTGGCGGCGGCGCGGATCAGGCGGAAGGCGGCTTCCAGGTTGACCGAGATCACCTGGTCCCACTCCTCGTCCTTCATCCGCATGATCAGGTTGTCGCGGGTGACGCCGGCATTGTTGACGAGGATGTCGAGCTTGCCGCCCAGCGCCTCGACCGCGCGCGGGATCAGGCCGTCGACCGCTTCCGCGTCGCCGAGGTTGCACGGCAGGATCACGGTCTCGCCGCCGATCTCCGCCGCCACCGCCTTCAGCGCGTCCTCGCGGGTGCCCGACAGCGCGACCTTCGCGCCCTGCCGCACCAGCGCCCCGGCGATCGCCGAGCCGATGCCGCCCGAAGCGCCCGTCACCAGCGCGGTCATCCCTGAAAGATCGAACATGGCTTTCACCTTCCCTGTTTCGTCATTCCAGCGAAAGCTGGAATCTCCCTGCCTTTCGCCGGCAAGGAGAAATGAGATCCCAGCTTTCGCTGGGATGACGGCGGATTACAACGAAGCCGCCAGCGCCTCGATATCGGCCATGGTCACGACGCTGGTCGCGGTCGCCCTGTCGGTGATGTCCTTGACCATCGGGCCGACGACCTTGCCGCCCAGCTCGACGAACTGCTCGACGCCGGCATCGGCCATCGCCGCGACGCTCTCGCGCCAGCGGACCGTGCCGGTCACCTGCTCGACCAGCAGGCGGATGATCTCGGCCGGATCGGAAACCGGCGCGGCCAGCACATTGGCGTAGACCGGCACCAGCGGCGCCTGCACCGCGGTCCTGCCCAGCGCCTCGGCCATCGCGTCGGCGGCGGGCTGCATCAGCGAGCAGTGGAACGGCGCCGATACGGGCAGCAGCATCGCGCGGCGCGCGCCCTTCGCCTTGGCGATCTCGATCGCGCGCTCGACCGCGTCCTTGTGGCCCGACACGACGACCTGGCGGTTGCTGTTGTCGTTGGCGGCCTGGCAGACCTCGCCCTGCGCCGCTTCCTCGGCGACCGCCTTGGCGCCTTCGAAGTCGAGGCCCAGGAACACCGCCATCGCGCCGACGCCGACCGGCACCGCCGCCTGCATCGATCGGCCGCGCAGCTTGAGCAGCCGGGCGGTGGTGGCGAGGTCGATCGCCTCGGCGGCGCACAGCGCGGTATATTCGCCCAGGCTGTGGCCGGCGACGAACGCCGCCTTGTCGGCCAGGCTGATGCCGCCTTCCTTCTGCAGCACGCGCAGGGTGGCGATGGCATTGGCCATGATCGCGGGCTGGGCATTCTCGGTCAGGGTCAGCTCGTCGGCCGGGCCCTCGACCATCAGCTTGAACAGCTTCTGGCTGAGCGCGTCGTCGACTTCCTGGAACACCTCGCGCGCGACGGTGCTCGCGTCGGCCAGCGCCTGGCCCATGCCGACAGCCTGGCTGCCCTGCCCCGGAAAGATGAATGCGCGCATGATGAAACGTCCCCTCGGTCTGGCGAGCGCCCCTAGGAAAATGATGCGGCTTAGGCAAGCCCGATGGCCGCGGGGGTTGCTTTCGCGGGCCGATTCGGTCATAGGCCGCGCCAGCCGGGGCGGGAGCCTGTCTCTCCGCCCCTGCTTGTTTTTGGAAGACAGCCGGAGGGGCGTCGTGATGGGCACGGCGTCAGCGATCGGCAAGAGAAGGAAGACGCGAACATGGCTCTTTACGAGCATGTGTTTCTCGCGCGCCAGGACCTGGCCCAGGCCCAGGTCGACGCGCTGGCGGAAGCCGCCACCAAGATCATCGAGGAGAATCAGGGCAAGGTCACCAAGACCGAGACCTGGGGCCTGCGTAGCCTGGCCTATCGCATCGCGAAGAACCGCAAGGCGCATTACGTCATGCTCCACATCGACGCCCCCGCCGGCGTCGTGGCCGAGCTGGAGCGCCAGACCGCCATCAACGAAGACGTCATCCGCTACATGACGATCCGCGTCGACGAGCACGAGCAGGGCCCGTCCGCGATGATGCGCCGTGGCGAGCGTGACCGCGACGGCCGTCGTGACGGCCGTGGCGATCGGGGTGACCGCGGGGATCGTGGCGATCGGGGCGACCGCCCCCGTCGCGAAGACCGCGAAGTCGCGTAAGGAAGGGATAGAACATCATGGCACGCGCCTTTTTCCGCCGCCGCAAGAGCTGCCCCTTCTCCGCGAAGGATGCTCCCAGGATCGATTACAAGGACGTCCGTCTGCTCCAGGGCTTCGTGTCCGAGCGCGGCAAGATCGTCCCGAGCCGCATCACCGCGGTGTCCGCCAAGAAGCAGCGTGAACTCGCCCAGGCGATCAAGCGCGCCCGTCACATCGGGCTGCTTCCCTACATCGTCAAGTAAGAAGGGAGGACCGCCACCATGGACGTGATCCTGCTCGAACGCGTTGAGAAGCTTGGCCAGATCGGCGACGTCGTCTCCGTCAAGGCCGGCTTTGCCCGCAACTATCTGCTGCCGCGCAAGAAGGCGCTGCGCGCCAACGAGGCCAACAAGAAGGTCTTCGAGGCGAACCGCGCCCAGATCGAGGCCGACAACGCCAACCGTCGCGGCAATGCCGAGACCGAGGCGAAGGCGCTCGACGACAAGTCGGTGACGCTGATCCGCCAGGCGTCGAACACCGGCCAGCTCTACGGCTCGGTTTCGGCCCGCGACATCGTCGAGGCGCTCGCCGAGGACGGCATCAAGGTCGCCAAGTCGGGCGTCGTGCTCGGCCGCCCGATCAAGACGATCGGCCTGCACGAGGTGAAGATCTCGCTGCACGCCGAGGTCAGCCGCACCGTCAAGGTCAACGTCGCCCGCTCGCCCGAAGAGGCCGAGCTGCAGTCGCAGGGCGTCGACGTCATGGCGCAGCTCTTCGAGCGCGACGAGGCCGGCTTCACCGAGGACTATGATCCCAACGCCGAGCCGGGTGAAATCCCGACCGAGCTGCAGGACGAAGCTCCCGCCGCGGAAGCGACCGACGAAGCCTGATCGCTTCGTCATCGTACGAGAAAGAGGCCGTCCGGAGCGATCCGGGCGGCCTTTTCTTTGTCCGCCATCGTCATCCTGGCGAAAGCCAGGATCTCACTTCTCTTCGTCTTTTCTTCGAAGATCGTGGAAAGGCAGGGATATCCTGGCTTTCGCCAGGATGATGGGTGATTTGTCGCTACGTGGTGGGGATCAATCGATCGACCGATGCCCCATCGGCCCATGGCCCCGGCCGAGTCCCGGCGCCGCCAGCAGCGCGGCGCGGACGAAGGCGCGGGCGCGGGTGATCGCGTCGGCCAGCGCGAGGCCCTGCCCCAGCCCGGTCGCGATCGCGCTGGCCAGGGTGCAGCCGGTGCCGTGATCGTGGATCGTGTCGATCCAGCCGGCGGTCCAGCGCCGCTCCGGGGCATCGCCGCCAGCCGTGAACAGCAGGTCGGTCAGTTCGCCGGTCGCGAAGCCGCCGCCCGTCGCCAGGATCGGGCCGCTGCCCTGCGCGATCAGCCCGGCCGCCGCCGCCGCGACCGCCGGCTCGTCGCCGAGCGCCCGACCACCGCTCAGCGCGCCGAGCTCGTCGAGATTGGGCGTGGAGACCGCCGCGCGGCGCATCAGCCGGCCAAACGCCGCGATCGTCGCCGCGTCGGCGAGCCGGCTGCCGCTCGTCGCGATCATCACCGGGTCGAACACCAGCGGCACGCCCGCGAGGTCGGGCCGGTCGAGCCGGTCGGCGACCCGCTCGGCGATCGCGGCATTGCCGATCATGCCGATCTTGACCGCGTCGACGCCGATGTCGTCCGCCACCGCGTCGATCTGCGCGATCACCATCTCGGCCGGAACCGGATGGACGGCGGAGACGCCGAGCGTGTTCTGCGCGGTCAGCGCGGTGATCGCGGTCATCGCGTGGCCGCCGAGCAGCGTCACCGTCTTGATATCGGCCTGGATGCCGGCGCCGCCGCCCGAATCGGAGCCGGCGATGATGAGGATGCGGGCGGTGGTCACGACTTTTCGTCATTCCCGCGAAAGCGGGAATCCACGGTCACGGAACACCTGATCTCCTGCGGGCCGCCGTCCATGGATTCCCGCTTTCGCGGGAATGACGGGAGGGGAGGAAGGATGAACAATCTCAGGCCGCCTTGCGGACCGCGTCGCAAATCTGGTCGACCATCGCCTCGACCAACCGCTTGTCCTCGCCTTCGGCCATGACGCGGATCAGCGGCTCGGTGCCCGACTTGCGGATGACGAGGCGGCCGGTGCCGGTCAGCTTCTCCTCCGCGTCGGCGATCGCGGCGATCACCTTCTCGTCCTTGAGCGGCTCGCCGCCCGCGAAGCGGACGTTCTTGAGGAGCTGCGGCAGCGGATCGAACTGGTGGAGCAGCTCGCTCGCCGGCTTGCCGCTCTCGACGAGCTGGGCCAGCACCTGGAGCGCCGCGACCAGGCCGTCGCCGGTCGTCGCATGGTCGGTCATGACGATATGGCCCGATTGCTCGCCGCCGATGTTGAAGCCTTCGGCGCGCATCGCCTCGACCACATAGCGGTCGCCGACCTTGGTGCGGTGGAGCGACAGCCCCTGCTCCGCCAGGAAGCGCTCGAGGCCGAGGTTCGACATCACCGTCGCGACGATGCCGCCGCCGCGCAGCTCGCCGCGGCGATGGGCGCCGACCGCGACGAGCGCCATGAGCTGGTCGCCGTCGACCACCCGCCCCTCATTGTCGACGATGATCAGCCGGTCGGCGTCGCCGTCGAGCGCGATGCCGATGTCGGCGCGGGTCTCGCGGACCTTGTCCTGCAGCGCGCGCGTGTCGGTCGATCCGCACTGGTCGTTGATGTTGACGCCATTGGGGTTGACCCCCATCGAGATCAGCTCCGCGCCCAGCTCCCACAAGGCGAGCGGCGCGACCTCATAGGCGGCGCCATGCGCGCAATCGATCACGACGCGCAGCCCGTCGAGGCGGAGATGCTCGGGAAAGCTCGACTTGACCGCATGGACATAGCGCCCGCGCGCGGACTCGACCCGGTGGGCGCGGCCGATATCGGCCGAGGCGGCGAGCTTGACCGGCTTTTCGAGGCGCGCCTCGATCGCGGTCTCGTCGTCGTCGGACAGCTTGTAGCCGTCGGGGCCGAACAGCTTGATGCCGTTGTCGGCGAACATATTGTGGCTGGCGGAGATCATCACGCCGAGGTCGGCGCGCATCGACCGGGTCAGCATCGCCACCGCCGGGGTCGGCATCGGCCCGAGTAGGACGCAATCCATGCCGACGCTGGTGAAGCCCGCGACCAGCGCCGATTCCATCATATAGCCCGACAGACGGGTATCCTTGCCGATCACCACCCGGTGGCGATGCTCGCCGCGCACGAAATGCGCGCCCGCCGCCTGGCCGACCTTCATCGCGATCTCGGCGGTCATGGGGCTTTCGTTGGTCCGGCCCCGGATGCCGTCGGTCCCGAAATATCTACGCCCCATACACGCCGTCCCCCATCGGAATTCGACCGCTCAATGCGCCGATTTGCAATGCGCCTCAAGCGTTAAGCCTTGCCGACGCCGTACATCAGCCGTTGGTCATCCCGGCGAAAGCCGGGATCTCACTGCCTTGATGCCGCCCTCACCCGTATCGGGGAAAGAAAAGGGAGATCCCGGCTTTCGCCGGGATGACGTCCCCTCTCCCCTAATCAGCGCTCATAGGCCTTGGGCAGGCCCTTCTCGACCGGGTCGAGATAGCGGTCGCGCAGGCGGGTCTGGCGGCTGGTGGTCGGCTGGGCGACGCCGTCGATGAAGATCGCCGTCGGCGCCGAGGACAGCTCGAGCGGATCGCCGTCCCAGACCACGACGTCGGCGCGGCGGCCGGGGCGGAGCGACCCGATCTCCCCGTCCATCTCGATCGCCGCCGCCGGCTTCGAGGTGATCGTCGCGAAGGCCGCGCCCCAGTCGAGCCCCTGCGCGCCGGGGATCTTCGTCAGCGCGACGAGGTTCCCGGCATATTGGGCGAGATAGGATTCATAGGGCCCTTCGGAGATGTCGGCGTTGGAGATGGCGACGGTGACGCCCGCCTTCGCCAGCCGGCCGACATTGGACTGGGTCGCCGCGATCGATTCGAACTTCTCGGGCAGGTCGAGCAGCGCCGCCGCGATCACGGGGACGCCGGCCGCGGCGATCTCGCCCGCCACCATCCAGCCCTCGGTCGCGCCGACCAGCACCAGCCGGATCGCCGGATATTGCTTCTTGAGCGCGAGCACCGAGCGGATGTCGGCCGCCCGCTCGACATGGACGAGCAGCGGCTGGGTGCCGCGCACCACCGGGGCGAGCGCCTCGGCGTCCTGGCGGGTGATCAGCGCGTCCTTGCTGGCGAAGTCGGCCGAGGCGGGGTTGGCCGCCGCGCCGAGCGCGACCCTGAGCAGCGCATAGGCGGCCGGGCGGCTGCCGCCCGCCGGGCCCATGCCGTCCTCGCCCAGCTCGACATATTGGAAGGCGCGCGGGCGCGTCACCGGGTCCATGTCGGCGCCCAGGTCGATCACCGCCCCCTGCCCGCCGAACATGGTGTTGCCGGCGGCGGGGATGACGAAGGCGCGGGTGACGCCGGCCGCGCGCTCGACCCCGATCCGCTGGCCGGTCGGGTTGATCGCGGTCGACATGTCGAGCGCCGCCGAGAAGGGTGACTTGTCGGCGCTGAGATCGTTGGTCTCCGACATGCCATAGCCTTCCATCAGGCCGAGCGTGCTGACCCCGGCGATGATGCCGGGCGAGACCCACTTGCCGGTCGCGTCGACGACGCGCGCGCCGGCCGGAACCGCGACCCCGGCCCCGGCCGCGACGACCCGGCCGTTGGCGATGACGACGGTGCCGCCCTTGATCGGCTGCGATCCGTCGCCGATCGCGAGGGTTCCGCCGGTGATGGCGATCGTCTCGGCCGGGAGCGGGGCTGCGATCAGCGCTGCGGCGGCGAGCAGGAGGCGCTTCATTTCACATCTCCCTCGCCGGGCTGGCCCAGCTCGAAGTCGCTCACCGGGCGCAGCTTCGGATTATTGGCGTCGTAGAGCATCGCGCCGTCGATCCAGACCTTCTCGGGCCGGGTGTAGACGCTCAGCGGATTGCCGTTCCACAGCACGACGTCCCCCATCTTGCCGGGCTTGAGGCTGCCGGTCCGATCGGCGATGCCGAGCGCGCGTGCCGGGGCGATCGCGAGCCAGGTCCAGGCCTGCTCGTCGCTGATCGTGAAGCCCGCCCGCCGGCCGGCGGCGAGCGCCTTGGCGACCTCCTGGTTCAGGCGCTGGATGCCGTTCTGGTCGTCCGAATGGATCATCACGCAGGCGCCGGCATTGTGGAGGATCGCCAGATTCTCCCGGATGCCGTCATAGCTTTCCATCTTGAAGCCGTACCAGTCGGCCCAGACGGCGGCGCAGGTGCCGGTCGCCTTGAGCAGATCGGCGATCTTGTAGGCCTCGACCGCGTGGTGGAAGGCGGTGACCTTGTAGCCGAACTCCTTCGCCATATCGAGGACGATGGCCATCTCGTCGGCGCGGTAGCAATGGTTGTGGACGAGGATCTCGCCGTTGAGCACGCCCATCAGCGTGTCCATCGAGGCGTCGCGGGCCGGCGCCTCGCCGCCCTTCTCCTCATATTTGTCCCACTTGCGCTTGTACTCGACCGCCTTCATCCAGGTCTGCCGGTCGACCGCGACATTGCCCATGCGGGTCGAAGGCTCGCGGTTCTTGCCGCCATAGACGCGCTTGGGATTCTCGCCGCAGGCCATCTTCAGGCCGTAAGGCGCGCCGGGGAACTTCATCCCCTGCACGGTGCGCGCATAGACGTTCTTGAGCGTGACCGACCGGCCGCCGAACAGGTTGGCCGAACCGGGAAGAATTTGGAGCGTCGTCACCCCGCCATTGACGAGCGCGCGGCTGAAGCCCGGGTCCTGCGGCCAGACGCTGTGCTCGGCCCAGACCTGCGCGGTGACCGGCGCGGTCGCCTCGTTGCCGTCGGACAGCGCCTTGACCGCCGGCGACGGATAGTCGCCGAGATGGCTGTGGACGTCGATGACGCCCGGCGTCACCCATTTGCCGGTGCCGTCGACCACGGTCGCCCCCGCCGGCACGGCGAGGTCGGGGCCGCCGACCGCCGTCACCTTGCCGCCGGCGAGCAGGACGGTGCCGTCCTCGATCCGGCCACCCTCCCCGTCATAGACGGTGGCGTGGACGATCGCGGTCGGCGCGCCCGGATAGGCATGGTAGGTCGACGGGAAGGGATCATGGTCGAACCCCTTGCCCTTGCCGGGCGCGTCGGAGGAGGCCGACTTGGGCGCGGCCCCGCCGGTGCAGGCGGTCAGCGCGAGCGCCACCGCCACCGAGAATCGCAGCTTGTTATTGAACACCATGCATCCACTTCTTGATGACAGGCGAAAGGACGAGGAGGACCGCGCCGATCGCGACCGAAGCGAGCCCGATCGTCTGGAACACGCCGGCATAGGTCTCCAGGCTGACCTTGAGGTTGGTGACCTGGCCGCCGACCGTCTCGACGCTGGCGACCTGGGCGACGATGCCCGCGACATATTGGGCGCAGCTGATCGACAGGAACCACAGCCCCATCATCAGCCCGACGACGCGCGCGATCGACAGCTTGGTGATCATCGACAGGCCGACCGGCGAGATGCACAGCTCGGCCATCGAGTGGATCAGGTAGAGCAGCGCCAGCCACCAGACCGACACCTTGAAGTCCGCCCCGGCATATTGCGTGCCCCACACCAGCGCGAGGAAGCCGAGACCGACGCCCGCCAGCGCGATCGCGAACTTGACCGGGATCGACGGCTCCAGCCCGCGGCGGCCGAGCGCGTTCCACAGGAGCGAGGTCAGCGGCGCCAGCACGACGATGAAGAAGGCGTTGAAGAACTGGGTCTGCCCCGCCGACATGGTGAACAGGCCGAACACCGACAGGTCGGTGTTGCGATCGGCGAACAGGGTGAGCGAGGAGCCGGCCTGCTCGAACAGCGTCCAGAAGACGACGTTGAAGACGATCATCACGATCGCCGCAATCATCATCTGGAACTCGACCTTGTTGCCGGCCTTGAGCGCCCAGAGCGGGATCAGGATCACCGATGCCAGGAAGGTCGCGAACAGCACCTTGCCCATGATCGGCAGGCCGAGCAGATAGCCGACGATGCCGACGCCGGCCTCGGGCGCCGGGCTCGCCATCAGGTTGAGGAACAGGAACCAGCCGATCGGCACGACCGCGAGCGCGCCGATGTAGATCAGCAGGCTGCGGTCCTTCTCCTGCCCTTCCGGCGGCTCGCCATAGCCCGCCAGCTTCTCGCCCGCGAACTGGATCAGCGCCCAGCTTATCAGCATGCCGATCGCCGCGAGGCCGAAGCCCGCCCACCAGCCGAGCGCCACCGCCAGGAACGGACAGAGTATCTGCGAGAAGAGCGAGCCGAGGTTGATGCCCATGTAGAAGATGGTGAAGCCGGCGTCGCGGCGCCGGTCCCCCTTCTCGTACAGCGCGCCGACGATCGTCGAGATGTTGGGCTTGAAGAAGCCGTTGCCGACGGTGAGCAGGCTCAGCGCGACGAGCATCAGGCCGGTGTGGAAGGGATCGCGGTCGGCATCGGCCTTGAAGCCGCCCTTGGCGACGGTGCGGGCGACCGAGCCGTCCGGGGCGACGAGCGCGACCGAGCCGTCCTCCTGCCCCTTGATCGCCAGCTTCTGGGCGCCGTCGACGAGATATTGCTGCTTGGCCTCGTCGATCACCACTTCGTAGCGGCTGCCGTCGATCACCGCATAGGGCTTGGCGGTCTGGCCGCCGAAGCAGAGCGTGAAATAGGCGATCGACATCAGGATCGCGCCGAATTTCACCGACTTCTTCGAACCGAGATAGCGATCGGCGAGCAGGCCGCCGACGAGCGGGGTCAGGTAGACCAGCGCGGTGAAGCCGCCATAGAGGCCGTTGGTCGTCTGGTCGCTGAACAGGAAATGCTGGGTGAGGTAGAGGGTGAGGAGCGCCCTCATCCCATAATAGCCGAAGCGTTCCATCGCCTCGGTCGAGAAGAGCCTCGCGAGCTGCCTGGGATGACCGAACCAGGTGTCGCCGTCCGATCGGCTCACATGCGGCGATGCGGGTTCGGTGGTCGCGTCAGCGTCGGGATTGACCATGAAGTTCTTTCTGTTCTGCGTGGTCGGCACGGCGCTCCCCCAAGGGCGGCACGACCTTCATGGACGCCGACGATAGCAACGATTCGCGCGCTGTGAAGCGGTTATTGTTTCGCTTGAAACGACATTGCCGATCTACGCTCGTTCAACGAAACAGAATTACCCCATGGTTCGATTTTCTCCCCGAACCGGCAGAAACATGTCCGGACAGACATGTGTCTCCGAGACCGTTGTTCCGCGGAGGGCCAGCATCTAGATGATGACCATGTTCAACGATCTGTCCTCCACCGCCGCCCTCCTCGCCACCCGCCGCTCGGGCAAGGCCCGCGACATGATCGCGCCGGGGCCGGATTCGGCGGAGCTCCGCCGGATATTGGAAGCGGCGATGCGCGTGCCCGACCATGGCAAGCTCGCCCCCTGGCGCTTCGTGATCGTCGAGGCCGATCGCCGCGACGCCTTCGCCGACCTGCTCAAGGACGCCTATCGCGCCGAGAAGCCCGAGGCGGGCCGGATCGAGCTGGAGGCGATGGAGCAGTTCGCGCACCAGGCGCCGACGATGGTCGCGGTGCTGTCGACCCCGACGCAGAACAGCAAGATTCCGCTGTGGGAGCAGGAGCTGTCGGCCGGCGCGGCCTGCATGAACCTGCTGTTCTCGACCCATGCGGCCGGCTTCGTCGGCTGCTGGCTGACCGGCTGGCCCGCCTATAACGGCCAAGTGCTTGAATCGCTGGGCGGATCGCCGCACGATCGGATCGCCGGCTTCCTGTTCCTCGGCTCGCCGGGACGTGCGCTCGAGGAACGGCCTCGCCCGACCTATGAAGCTGTCGTTTCGACGTGGAAAGGCTGATTGCCATTGACGCGCCATGCTGTGTTAGCACAGTGTGACGCCATGAGCAGCCAGGACCGCCCCGTCTATCTCCGCCTTCGCGACATCATCGCCGAGTCGATCCTCGACGGCAGCTATGGCGACGGCGATGCTCTCCCCTCGGTCCGCGCCTTCGCCGCGCAGCACGGCGCCAATCCGCTGACGGCGGCCAAGGCCTATCAGGGCTTCCAGGACGAGGGCTATGTGACGGTCAAGCGCGGCGTCGGCATGTTCGTCGCCGAGGGCGCGACCGACCGCCTCCGCCGCGAGGCGCGCAACACCTTCCTGCGCGACGAATGGCCGCGCGTGGTGGCGAGCATGCGCCGCCTGCGGATCGAGCCTGGCGACCTGCTCGAGCGCGTCGGGGGCTGACGCCCCCACTTTTCGTCATTCCGGCGAAAGCCGGAATCTCCCTTCTTCCTGGTCGCCCCGCCGGCCCAAAGGCGGCGGGATCCTGGCCTTCGCCACGATGACGGGAAAGAAGCAGGACTTGCCCCGTCCGCCCCGGCGCGATAGCCGCGCAGCGTGACCGAGACCCGCATCCTTCCCGCCGATCCGACCGGCATCGCCGAAGCGGCCGCGCTGATCGCGCGCGGGCTGCCGGTCGGCGTGCCGACCGAGACGGTCTATGGCCTGGCCGGCGACGCGACCTCGGGCGAAGCGGTCGCCGCGATCTACGCCGCCAAGGGTCGCCCGAGCTTCAACCCGCTGATCGTCCATGTCACCGACCTCGCCATGGCCGGCCGGGTCGCGATCCTCCCGCCGCTCGCGCGCCGGCTCGCCGAGCGTTTCTGGCCGGGGCCGCTGACGATGGTGCTGCCCGCCGCGCCGGGATCACCGATCGCCAGCCTGACCACGGCCGGGCTGCCGAGCGTCGCGGTGCGAATGCCCGCCCATCCGGCGATCCGCGCGCTGATCCTGGCGAGCGGCCGCCCCCTCGCCGCGCCGTCCGCCAACGCCAGCGGATCGATCAGCGCGACCCGCGCCGAGCATGTCGCCCGGTCGCTGGCCGGCCGGATAACGCTGGTCCTCGACGACGGCCCCACCGCGGTCGGGATCGAATCGACGATCGTCGCGGTCGAGACCGACCGGCTGCGCCTGCTCCGCCCCGGCGCAATCATCGTCGAGATGCTGGCGGAAGCGGCGGGCGTAGCCGTCGAACGCCGCGGCGACGGATCGATCGAAGCGCCCGGCCAGATGGCGAGCCATTATGCCCCGTCGAAGCCGCTCCGGCTGAACGCCGAACGGGCGAAGGCGGGCGAATATCTGATCGGGTTCGGCGCAGTCGCGGGCGACGTCACGCTGTCGGCGTCGGGGCGGCTCGACGAAGCGGCGGCGCGGCTGTTCGACCTGCTCCATGCGGCGGATCAGTCGGATGCGGCGGCAATCGCGGTGGCCCCGGTTCCGTCGGACGGCCTCGGCCTCGCGATCAACGACCGGCTGCAAAGGGCGGCGGCTCCCAGATAATTCAGTTCCTCCCCATGCCTGCATGGGGAGGGGGACCATCCGAAGGATGGTGGAGGGGTTGGCGCGGCAGCGCCGGCTACGCCGTCGCCCCCTCCACCGCCTGCGGCGGTCCCCCTCCCCAGTTGCACTGGGGAGGAATTACTTCTTCAACCGCGCGGCGTAGCTCTTGCGGAACTTGGCGAGCTTGGGGGCGACGACCATCACGCAATAGCCGCTGCTCGCACCCTCGCGCGCGAAATATTCCTGATGATAGTCCTCGGCGGGATACCAGGTCGCCTCGGGCTCGACCCGGGTGACGATCGGATCGGGCCAGTCGGCGCGGGCGCGGTCGATCGCGGCCTTCGCTTCCGCCTCCTGCTCCGGCGAATGCGGGAAGATCGCCGAGCGATATTGCGGGCCGATGTCGTTGCCCTGCCGATCGAGCTGGGTCGGGTCGTGGACGTGGAAGAAGATGTCGAGCAGCTCGCCATAGCCGATCACGTCGGGATCGAAGGCGACGCGGATCGCCTCGGCATGGCCGGTGTCGCCGTTGCAGACCTGCTTGTAGGTGGGATTGGCGACATGGCCGCCGGTATAGCCGCTCTCGACCGACTCGACGCCGATCACGTCGTCGAACACCGCCTCGACGCACCAGAAGCAGCCACCCGCCAATGTCGCGATTTCCCGGGCCATGTGTCGTTCTCCTTTGCCACCGGCGAAGATAGGTCGTCACGGTCGCGATGCAATGCCGCGCCGGGCCACGCCGGCATATGGGATCGGGCGACGGCCGAACCGCCACCACCTATCCATCGAATATCACCAGTAAATTTGGAAAATCGGAATTCCTCATCTACGTAGAGTCCATATATGGACTCCTTCCATCAATCAGAGAAATTCGATTCTTCAGAATCGCTTCGAATTTTACTGGGCAGTATTCTGCAATATTCCTTAGAAGTAACAATAGTTTACAATTCAAATTTTAAACAATCGCAGGTCGCATGCAGTGACATTGGGAAAGACCATCGGAAATCCTCCGCGTGTCGGGACCAATGTTCGGCACTGGCGACATTCGCAAAATTGACCGGTCATCATGAACAACCCATCGTCAACTCTGTCGGCATGGCCGTCGCCACAGCAGCCGAGGCCTGCGATCCTGATCGTCGAGGATCAGATCATCATCGCCACGGCGATGCGCGACTCGCTGGTCGAACTGGGGGCCGACGTGGTCGGCCCCTGCCTGACCCTGCGCAGCGCGCTCGACGCCGCTGCCTCGGCCAAGATCGACGCCGCGGTGCTCGACGTCTGGCTCTCCGGCGAGCTTTCCTATCCCGTCGCCGACCTGCTGGTGGAGCGGCGCATCCCCTTCCTGTTCACCAGCGGCGTGGACCTCGACCGGGAACCGCCGCAATTCCACCGATTTCCGCGGCTGCTCAAGCCCTTCTCCGATCAGGAGCTCCATTCCGCCCTCTCCGGGCTGCTGAACCCGCCGCGCACCGTCCCGCCGATCGCCCCTTTCGCCGCATAAACTGATCCAGGTTGAAGTCGCCCGGGCAGAAAAGGGCTACACTGCGCTCTTCCCAGCGATGAGCAGGACGGACCCGGCGCGCCAGCGTGTCGGCCGGCGTCCGCCGTGGCGCTGCCGCGCCAACGAGGAGTCCGATCGATGAGCCAGGAAGACATCGTCTATTTCGAGCAAAGGGCCGCGCAGGAGAAGCAGGCCGCGGCGAAAGCCGGCTGCACGGAGGCGAGGCAGGCCCATCTGATGCTGGCCAGCGTCCATGGCCAGGCGGCCGAGCGCGAGCGCCTGTTGATACAGGAGCGGCGCCCCCCCGCCGACCCGGCCGAGCAAAGCTGAAGCCGGGCGCGCGCCGCCGATCAGGCCGCCGCGTGCTTGCGGCGCGTCACCCATCCCTTGCGGGCCGCCGCCGATCGCTGCTCGGCCGAACCCGACTTGTGGGCACGCCCGCCGCGTGACGAGGAGACGTGGGTGTCGGCCTTGCCCCGGCCGGAGCCGGACTTGTTGCCGCCGCCCGATTCCTTGTTGACGGTCGCCCAGGCGCGGCGTTCGGCCTCCTCCCGGGGCACGCCGCGATCCTCATAGCCTTGCTCGATATGCTCGGCCTTGCGCTTCTGCTTGTCGGTGTAGCTGCTCTTGTCGCCACGGGGCATGCTCTCTCTCCTGTCCATAGGGACGATCAACGCGCCAGCCTCGAACCATTGCCCACATGCTGCGGCAAGCTGCTCGAAAAGCGCGACTATTCCCCGCGTAGACAACCCTGGCGCGCATCCATTTCGCAGATGCGGAATTATGATGAGGGGCAGGCAAGGATGCGCATGGACCAGGACAGCGATTATTATCTGAAGCGGGCCGAGGTCGAGCTGACGGCCGCCCGCGCGGCCCGCCATCCGGCGGCGATGCGCGCCCATTATTTCCTCGCCGGCTTCTACCTGGACAAGGCGCACGGCCCCGTCGCGGCGCCCGCGCAGATCCCCCGCCGGCCCGCGCGGCGCAGGGAAGAACCAGAGGGCCTGTAAGCCGGGTTCTGTCCACCGGCCGAAGCCGGATGGGCGATCATTCCTCTAGGACCGGGCTCGCGCCCGGCCTCCAGCAATCAACCCGGACGACCGGGCGGAGTAGCCCATGCGCCGTCCCTATTCGATCTTGCTCCCGGTGGGGTTTACCATGCCGTTCCCGTTGCCGGGACCGCGGTGCGCTCTTGCCGCACCCTTTCGACCTTGCCCGGAACATACCAAGCGAGCTTGGCGGTCCGCCGGGCGGTCTGCTTTCTGTGGCACTGTCCCTGGGGTCGCCCCCGCCGGGCGTTACCCGGCACCGTCACTCCTTGGAGCCCGGACTTTCCTCCCCGCATCGCTGCGCGGCGACCGCCCGGCCCTCTGGTGGAGGTGCCGTTAGGAGCTTTTGGACGGAGACTCAAGCAATCCGTCGCCCTCGCGGTGGAGCAGCAGGCGGAGCAGGATCGCGCGGCATTCGCCGTCGGCGATCCCATCGATCCGCTCGGGACGGAAGCGGCGCTGGAAGGCGATGACCGCCGCCGGCCCGTCGCTCACATCATAGCCGAAGCGGTCGAGCGCGAGCAGGAATCCCCCGGGCGTCCAATGCGGATCGGCGAGGCCGTGGCGCGGGCGGCGGAGCGCGAGGCCGAGCTTGCCGAGCAGTTCCCAGTCGAACAGCTCGCCCGGGTCCTGCTTGCGCCGGGGGGCGACGTCGGAATGGCCGACCACATTGGCGGGCTCGATCGGATGGCGGCTGGTGATGTCGGAGATCAGCGGGATCAGCGCGTCCATCTGCGGCTTGGGAAAGGGCCGGTAGCCCAGCTCATGGCCGGGATTGACGATCTCGATGCCGATGCTGGCCGAATTGACGTCGGTGACGCCGCGCCAGCTCGACTGGCCGGCGTGCCAGGCGCGGCGGTCCTCGGGGACGAGGCGCATCACCTGCCCGTCCTCGGCGACCAGATAGTGGCTCGACACCTTCGCCTCGGGATCGGTCAGCCGGGCGATCGCGGAGGCCGCGTCGGCCATGCCGGTATAATGCAGCACCAGCATGGTGATCGGCAGGGTGCGCTCGTCATGATTGGGCGACGGGCAATCGATGATCTCGTCCATTGCAGACATGCTTTAAACCCGGATCATCCGGGGCGGAAGCGCAAAGCGGCCAGGGTCGTCGTCCGCAGACCTTCGTCATCCCGGATCAAGTCCGGGATGACGATCCCGTCTCGCCTGCTCACGCGGCGTGCGGCACGGTGCGCGCGGCGGCGGGGCGATAGACCATCGGCAGCTCGGGATCGGCGACGAAGCGGGCCGAGCCCTGCACCGTCTCCCCTGCCCCCAGCAGCAGCCCGCCGTCCGGGGCGATCGCCAGCGCCAGCCCCTCCAGCATCTGGTGGCGCCGCTCGGGCGAGAAATAGAGCAGCGCGTTGCGGCACAATATCAGGTCGAAGCGGCCGCCGGCGGGCGGCGGGCCGAGCAGGTTGTGCCGCTGGAAGGAGACATGGGCGGCGAGCTGCGGCTTCACCCGCCAGCCCTGGTCGAGCACCGGATCGAACCAGGCGATGAGCTGCCGGATCGGCAGGCCGCGCTGGACCTCGAACTGGGTGTAGAGGCCGCCGCGCGCCTGCTCGACCGCCGAGCGGGAGATGTCGCTGCCGACGATGTCGATGCGCCAGCCGGCCCAGCGATCGCCCTGCTCGGCGAACAGCATCGCCAGCGAATAGGCCTCCTGTCCGGTCGAGCAGGCCGCCGACCAGATGCGCAGGCGCCGCTCGCGCTGCCGCGCCGCCGCCAGCCGGGGCAGCAGCGCCTCGCCGATCTGGGTGAACACCCCGGCATCGCGGAAGAAGCTCGTCTCGTTGTTGAGCAGCGCGTCGATCATGTCGAGCGACAGCTCGCGGTCGGCGCTGCGTTCGAGCGCGAGGGCGAGCTGGTCGAAGCTGTCGATCCCGCGCGCGCGGCAGAAGGGCATCAAGGTCGTGCCGATCCGCCAGAAGCGGTCCTGCGACAATGTCTGGCCGGTCGCCTGCTCGAACAGGCGAGCGATCGTCATCGCCGCGCGGGGGCTTACCTCCATGCCCCACCGGCATTGCGGTGGCAGACGTGGCGGGCCAGTTCCTCGGGCGGCATCACCAGCGAGGCGAGCCCCGCCTGCGCCACCGATCCCGGCATGCCCCACACCACCGAGCTGGCCGAATCCTGCGCCAAAATCTCGGCGCCCGCGGCGACCATCGCCTCGGCGCCGATCGTGCCGTCGCGGCCCATGCCGGTCAGCACCACGCCAACGCCCTCGGCCCCGAACAGCTCGGCCACCGCCGCGAACATCGGATCGACCGAGGGCATGCAGCGGCTCGGCGCGGGCGCCGGATCGATCGATACCAGCACGCGCGATCCCTTGCGCGCGAGGCGGATATGCCCCTCTCCCGGCGCGACCAGCATCTCGCCGGGCACCAGCGGCGTCCCATCGGCGGCGACGGCGGTGGGCCGGCCGGCGATGTCGCGGAGCTGCGCCGCGAAATAGGGCATGAACGGCGGCGGCAGATGCTGGGTGATCAGGATCGGCGCCCGGAAATCGGGAGTCAGCCGGCGCAGGAAGGCCGACAGCGCGTGGAGCCCGCCGGTCGAAGCGCCGATCGCGAGGCAGGCGATCCGGCCGCTCCGGGTCGGCCGCAGCGCGACGATCGGCACGGGCGCGGGACGCGGGGCGGCGTCGGCCGCCTTGCGGTCGGGCCGCTGGGCGTGATGGTTGGCATGGCCGATGCGCAGCAGCGCGTCGATGAACTTGTGCGAGAACTCTCCCGCGAAATTGCCGGCGGTCGGCTTGAGCAGCGTGTCGGCCGCCCCCAGCGTCAGCGCCCGCACCGTCGCCGCCGCCCCCGCCTCCGCCGCCGAGGAGACGATCAGGACGCGCGCGCCGTGGCTCGCCTCCAATATCTCGGGCAGCGCGGTCAGCCCGTCCTTGCCCGGCATCTCGACGTCGAGCACGACGATGTCGATGTCGTGGCTGCTGAGGAACTGGATCGCCTGGTCGGCGGTCGGCGCGGCCCCCGCGATCTCGAATTCCGGCCGCCCCTCCAGCAATCGCGCCAGCACGGTCCTGGCCACCAGCGAGTCGTCGACGAGCAGCACGCGGATCGGACGGGGCCGCCCCCTTCCGACGTCCTCGACGCCCACCCTGACGCTGCCTCCAAGTCCCCCCCGAGACATGGTCAGGCGACGCCCACCAGTTGCAACTTGCTTTCCAGCGTCTCGCGATCGAACGGCTTCATCATATATTCGTCGGCGCCCGCCTCGATCGCGGCGCGGATATGGGCCACGTCGTTCTCGGTGGTGCAGAACACCACCTTCGGCCGCTGGGCGAAATCGGACGAGCCGAGCGAGCGGAGGAACTCCATCCCGCTCATCACCGGCATGTTCCAGTCGAGCAGGATCACGTCGGGCAGCTTGCCCGCCTGGCAGCGGTCGAGCGCCTCGCGCCCGTCGCCGGCCTCCTCGACCTTGAAGTGGAGCGCCTCCAATATGTGACGGGCGACCTTCCTGATCACCTTCGAATCGTCGACAACCAGGCAGGTCTTCATCACGGTCTTCCGTCTTGGATGGGCATTCCGGCTATCTCTAGACGGGACGGGTAAGCGCCCCGTTAACGGCCTTTCACGCGGCCCCTTTTCACGCAGCCCCTTTTCACGCAGCCCCTTTTCACGCGGCCATGTCGAGCGGCCCGGCGATCAGCGCGGCGACGTCGACCAGCAGCAGCGGCTCGCCCTCATGATCGAGCACCCCGGTCGCATAGCGCGCCCAGCCGGCCGACAGCGGCGCGCGGAACTGGCTGGGGGCGGCGTCGATCGCGACGACGTCGTCGACGTCGTCGACCAGCACCCCGTAGAGATGGCCGTCGACATGGACGATCACCGCCTGCTTCTCGCCCCGCGCCCCGCGTTCGCCGCCGAGCGCGGCGATCGTGTCGATCACGGTCAGCACCCGGCTGCGCAGCGCGAACAGGCCCAGCACGTGCGGCGGCGCGCACGGCACCGGGGCGATGTCCTCGATCTCGACGACCGACTCGACGAAGGCGGCGGGCAGCAGCGCCCGCTGGCCGGCGATTTCGACGATCAGGTAGAGGTCGTTCATGGTCAGGCGCTCCGCTTGTTCCAATACCGGCGCAACTCGGCGGTGAGGCCGGCCCGGTCGTAGCGCCACAGGCTGTCGGGCGAGGCGCCGCGATCCTCGGCATGCTGGCGCAGCCGCAGCACCGCCGCCGCTTCGGCCGGCCCGTCGGCCGCGGCACCGTCGGCGACGATGACGAGATCGGCGGCTGGCCCCTCCTCCGGCGCATAGATGATCCGATAGCCGGCGCCTTCGACCAGCGGCGCGAGCACCTGGCGCGTCCAGGGGTCCTCGTCCGACAGCAGGCAGACCGGGCGCTGCTCGGCGGCCGGCTCGCTGCCCAGCCCCTGCGCGAACAGCCAGAAGGCGTCGAGGAACTCGACCGGCCGCTCCTCGACCAGCATCACCCCGGCGACCGGACCGGCGACGGCGCTGCGCTGCAGCTCGATCGCGACCGGGACGATGTCGATGACGCTGTCGATCGCATAGGCCAGCTCCTCGGCCCCGTCGCGCATCCGCAGCACGCGGACCTTGGCCTCGATGATCGGCGCGCCGCACGACACCAGCGGCACCAGCCGCCCGTCGATGTTCAGGCGCATCCGGCCCGCGCTGTGGCTGACCGAGGCGGAGAAGCAGTCCTCGATCCGCTCGACCAGCGCCAGCGGCACGCCGCGCTCGACCCCGTCGAGGTCACGGAACAGCAGGACGGGCACGGCGCCCTTCTCGTGCAGCTCCTCCTCGCCCTCCTCGGCCACCGGCTCGACCGCCGCCTGGTCGTCGCGGCGGACGCCCGCCTTCTCGGCGACGCCCGCGACGTCGAGCAGCAGCATCGGCCGGCTGTTGTCCGGCAGGGTCGTGCCGCCATAGATGCCGCAGGCCATCACCACCGGCGCGGCGGGCTTGACCACCAGCTCCTCATGGTCGTGGACCGCGTCGACCGCGAGCGCATAGCGCGCGCCGCCCGACAGCTTGAGCACGACGAGATTGGCCTGTGCGCCCCGTTCGAGGCCGAGCACCGCGCCGAGCGACACCACCGGCACGCGGACGCCGCGGATGAAGACGAGATCGGCGCCGCCCAGCGTCCCCATGCGGACGGCGTCGCCGCCGACGCGGACGATCTCGTCGATCGCCGATCGGGGAATCGCGAAATGCTGGCCGCCGGTGCTGATCGTCAGCGCGGGGATGATGGTGAGGGTCAGCGGCACGCGCAGCGTCAGGCGCAGCCCCTGCCCCGGCCGGCTGTCGATGTCGACGAGGCCGCCGATCCGTTCGACATTGGCGCGGACGACGTCCATGCCGACGCCGCGTCCCGAAATCGCGGTCACCTCCCGCGCGGTCGACAGGCCGGGCGCGAAGATCAGCTCGAGCTTGCGTTCCCAGCTCAGCGTCGCGGCGCGCTCCCGGCCGAGAATGCCGGCGGCGACCGCCTTGTCGACGAGCTGGTCGGCATCGATGCCGCGGCCGTCGTCGATCACCTCGATCAATATCTGGTTGCCGACCTGCCGGGCGCTGACGTGGAGACGCCCCGCCACCGGCTTGCCGGCGAGCACCCGCGCCTCGGGCGGCTCGATGCCATGGTCGATCGCGTTGCGGACGATATGGGTCAGCGGATCGCGGATCATCTCGATCATCTCGCGATCGAGCTCGACGTCGCCGCCGTCGATCTCGAGCTGGACCAGCTTGCCCAGCTCGGCGGAGATGTCGCGGACCATGCGCGGCAGCGCGGTGAAGAGATGCTCGACCCGCGCCATGCGGGTGCGGGTGATCGCGTCGCGCATCTCGGCGATGCAATGCGACAGCCGCTCGAAGGCGACCTCGGTGTTCGATTCGGCGCCGCTCTCGCGCAGGCGGCGCGCCAGCTCGTTGCGCGCCAGCACCATGTCGGACACGCCCGCCATCATCCGGTCGAGCAGGTCGACCGGCAGGCGGATGCTGCGCGAGACGGCGCGCGGGCCGGCCGGCGCCGCGGCGGCCGGCGCTTCGACCAGCACCGGGACGACCGCCTCCTCCTCGTCCATCTCCTCGGCGATCCGGATCGCCTCCAGCGCCTCGGCGAGCGCGACGTCGTCGGCATCGGCGGTATCGACGACGGCCTCGGACACGGGCCGAAGCGCCGCGATCAGGCGGGCATCGTCCTCGTCGGGGACGGTCCGGCCGCTCTCGATCGCGTCGGCCAGTTCGGCGATGCGGTCGATCACCGCCAGCACGGCGCTGACCAGCGCGGGATCGGGGCGGCGACGGTCGGCGCGGACGTCGGCGAGCACGTCCTCCGCCGCGTGGCTGAGCTTCTCGAGGCGCGGCAGATCGAGGAAACCGCAGCTTCCCTTCACGGTATGGACGAAGCGGAAGATCGCATCGAGCCGCGAGCGATCGTCGGGCGCGAGTTCCCACGCGACGATCTCGCCCGACAGGGCGTCGAGGGTCTCGCGTGTCTCCGCGACGAAGTCGCCGAGCAGATCGTCCATGGCATCATTCCCGAACCGGTTGTCGGCTCGGGTCATGCCCCAACAGGGTTAAGGCCGGGTTTACGACCTGCTCAGCGGCCGATGGCGGTACGGTCGGCCCAGGCGCTCCGGGGCCCGAAGCGGTGCAGTTCGCGCCGGCAGAACGCCTCGTTGAGGCCGAGCAGCAGCTTGGCCAGTTCGCGCCGGAAGGCCGGCGGCAACCGCTCCTCCGCGACGAGGGCGCGCAGGCAGGCGGCGAGATGGCGCTCCTCGCGCTCGAACAGGCGGACGACGAAGCGCTCGTTGGTCAGGCCGATGCCGAGCAGGCGGATGCGCATCCGCTTGAGCCAGCCGCGCAGCGTGCCGCGACGGCGCGGCTCGCCGCCGAGATGGCCGACCTTGTGCCTCAGCCGGCGGATGACGTCCTGGCGCAGCAGCACCTCACGCTCATATTTGGCGTAGAGGGGGAAGCGGCGAGCATCGCGCGCGATCGCCTCGCAGGCGCCGATCGTGTCGTTCAGCGCCGCGATCAGGCGATTCAAGGATCGTGTCAGGGCGAAGTCGCTGTCCATGGCGGCGGACGATCGACGATGAGCGCCGCCACGGACAATAAGTAGATGGCACAGGGTCGTCCCCGCCATCTCCTTTCCCGGTCAGGCCGGCAGCGTCGCGCCGATCATCAGCAGGCCGTCCTCGGGTTGCGAGACCTGCACCGCGCCGCCCTGTTCGCTGACCAGGATATGGACCAGCCAGGCGGCGGCGGCGCGCGGCGAGACCAGGTCGGGATCGGCATGGCCGAGCAGGGCGTTGCGCAGCTCGGGATCGAGCACGACGCGGGGCCCCTCGGCGCGGATCACCACCTCGCCGCCTTCCGCGGCGATGTCGAGCTGGCCGCCGCGGACCAGCGCGTCGCCTGCGATCAGCGCGAGGTTGAGCAGGGTCTTGATCGCCGGCTTGGGCAGCGTCGGGGCATCGACCATCCAGCCGAGCCGGACCTTGCCGTTGCCATGCAACCCCTCGATCGCCTCGCGCGCCTCGCGGGTGTCGACCCGCTCGCCAAAGCCGCCCGCCGCGCCGAAGGCCAGACGGTAGAATTTGAGCCGGTTCGCGGTGGTCTGGGCGCTTTCGGCCAGCAGTTCCATGCAGCGTTCGCGCATCTCCGGGTCGGTCTCGTCGGCGAGCAGCTCGATGCCGTTGTTGAGCGCTCCCACCGGCGACAGAAGGTCGTGGCACAACCGCGAACAGAGCAGGCTCGCGAAATCGGCCGAACGATTGACCATGGACACTTCCTCAGAGGGCAGACAGGTCGGGTCTTTTGGCAAGCGGGGGCCGGTTGCGCAATCAGCGATTGTCGGCCTCGACGATCGTCACGGCCCGGAAACGCCCCTTTCCGTCCGCCGGGCGGCCGTCCGCATACCAGGCGCGCAGCGCGCCGCTGCCGGCGATGATCCAGTAGCTGCCCGGCTCCGCCGCCGCCGCGTCGCGCGCCGAGGGAACCGGGGAGCCGCCGGGATGCGAATGATAATGGCCGACCAGCGCGGGACCGCCGGCGCGTGCCGCGCGGTGCGCGGCGATCAGCGCGGCGGGATCGACCTCGAAGCTGTCGCGCGGATCGGCCGCGACGTTGGCGCAGGGGCGTAGCGCGGCGACGACGGCGCCCCGCCCCGTCATCTGCCCGAGCAGCAGGCCGCAAATCTCGGCATCGGGGCTCGCCGCCGCCGACGACAGGATTTCGTCGAGCGCCGCCCTTGATATCCGTAGTTCCATCGCCACATCGCTACAGGATGACCGGGGGGAAATCGACATTGCATGCCGTGGTGCCGCAGGATGCCGAGGGCTGGCGGCTCGACCGGGCGTTGGCCGCGGCGCTGCCGACATTGTCGCGCGAGCGGCTGAAGGCGCTGATCTCCTCCGGCCAGGTCAGCCACGCCGACGGCGCGCTCGCCCGCGATCCTGCGATGAAGGTCGCGCCCGGCGCGCGCTTCGCGGTGATCGTCCCCGATCCCGCCCCCGCGCACAACGCGGCGCAGGATATCCCGCTCGTCGTCGCCTATGAGGACGAACATCTGATCGTCATCGACAAGCCCGCCGGGCTGGTCGTCCATCCGGCGGCCGGCAATCCCGACGGGACGCTGGTCAACGCGCTGCTCCACCATTGCCGGGGCAGCCTGTCGGGGATCGGCGGGGTCGAACGGCCCGGCATCGTCCACCGCATCGACAAGGACACGTCGGGGCTGATGGTCGCCGCCAAGACCGATCCGGCCCATGTCGGGCTGGCGGCGCAGTTCGCCCGGCACAGCATCGACCGGCGCTACCGGGCGATCGTGGCGGGAACGCCGCGCCTTGCTGCCGGGACGGTCGACGCGCCGCTCGCGCGCTCGACCGCCGACCGCAAGAAGATCGCGATCGTCGCCGACGGGCGCGGCAAGCGCGCCGTCACCCATTACAGCGTGATCGAGCCGCTGCGCCGCGCCGCGCTGGTCGAATGCCGGCTGGAGACGGGTCGCACCCACCAGGTGCGCGTCCACATGGCCTCGCTCGGCCATCCGCTGCTCGGCGACCCGGTTTACGGGCGCAGCCGGCCGGAACATCGCGAGTTGCTCAACCGTTTGAAATTCCATCGCCAGGCGCTGCACGCGGCCCGGCTGGGCTTCATCCATCCGGTGACAAGCGCGGCTTTATCTTTCGATAGCGAAATTCCGCAGGATATGCAGGATTTGTTCAGCGAACTGCGTGTAAGGGTGCTATAGATGTTACAGAACGGTACGGGAGTGATTCTCCCCTATCGACACACACAAGGTTGCGGCGCACCATGCCGGCGCGCCGACGAGGGAGTAAGTTGATCATGGCAAGCGGAAAGAACGTGCCCGCCACGATCCCCGCGCTGGGCGGGGAGCAGAGCCTCAACCGCTATCTGGCCGAGATCCGGAAGTTTCCGCTGCTGACGGCGGAAGAGGAATATATGCTCGCCAAGCGCTTCCAGGAGCATGGCGATCCCGAGGCGGCGACCCGTCTCGTCACCTCGCACCTGCGTCTCGTCGCGAAGATCGCGATGGGCTATCGCGGCTATGGCCTGCCGGCCAGCGAGCTCATCTCCGAAGGCAATATCGGCCTGATGCAGGGCGTGAAGAAATTCGAGCCCGACCGGGGCTTCCGTCTCGCCACCTATGCGATGTGGTGGATCAAGGCGTCGATCCAGGAATATATCCTGCGGTCGTGGAGCCTGGTGAAGATGGGCACCACCGCGGCGCAGAAGAAGCTGTTCTTCAACCTGCGGCGGATGAAGTCGCAGCTCGAAGCGTTCGAGGACGGCGACCTCAAGCCCGAGGACCTCAAGAAGATCGCCACCGACCTCGGCGTGTCCGAGGAAGAGGTGACGAGCATGAACCGCCGCATGTCGATGGGCGGCGACGCGTCGCTCAACGTTTCGATGAACGAGGACGGCGAAGGCGAGTGGCAGGACATGCTGGTCGACCAGGGCCCGCTCCAGGACGAGCGGCTGGCCGAGGTCGAGGAGAAGTCGGTCCGCCACAACATGCTCAACGAGGCGCTGGCCGCGCTCAACGATCGCGAGAAGCATATCCTGGTCGAGCGGCGCCTGGTCGACGAGCCCAAGACGCTCGAGGAGCTGAGCCAGGTCTATGGCGTCAGCCGCGAGCGAGTCCGCCAGATCGAGGTTCGCGCCTTCGACAAGCTGCAGAAGGCGATGATGCGGATCGCCGGCGAGAAGCGCCTGCTGCCGGCGATGTGATCCTGGGGAGTGTCCGGCGGCACTCCCCTCTCCACGTCATCCTGGCGAAAGCCAGGATCTCCCTTTCCTCTCCCCGGTCATCCGCGCAGGAAGGCAGGGAGATTTCAGCTTTCGCTGGAATGACGGGGAAAAACTCAAAACCGCCGCGACACGCCGACATAGAGCTCGACGTCGGGCGCATGGCGGTCGAGCCCGCCATTGGCGCCGATGTCGAACTGGAGGTCGTCGCGCGGCTGCCAGGCGAGCGACAGGCCGCCGAGCTGCTGGCTCTCATGGCCCGACGGGTCGCGATCGCGGGTGAACTGATATTCGAGCGTCGCGGACAGCGTCGGGCCCAGCTTCGCGGCGACCCCGGCGACCGTGCCATAAGCGAGGTGCCGCCCCTTCCCGTCCGAATCGACCGCCGCATCGACCTCGGGAACCCATTCGAGCGCGAAGGTCTCGTCGATCTCGTAGGAGACGGGCAGCCGGAAGCCGGCGCCCCAGTCGCCCGCGCCGATCGGTTCGCGGCCCACCGGCAACGTCGCGAAGGGCATCAGCGCAACCGACAGCGCCGATCCGTCCGGGTGGAGCAGGTTGTGGCGGAGCGCGACCGTCACGTCGCCGACCCCGCTCTCGCGCAGCCGCAGGCCGGCGGAACGATCGCGGTCATGCTCCCGCCCGAAACTCGTCCAACCGAACTGGACCTCGGTGCGGTCGCCGATTCCGTAGCGGACGAGCAGGTCGCCGAGCAGCAGCCTGTCGTCGCGCTCGCCGGCCTGGCGGTCGAGCGTCCAGTCGGCCAGCCCGACCTCGACCGAGACATGGCCCCGGTCGATCGTGCAAGCCGGCGTGCCCAGCCCCGGCCGGTCGGGGCAATAATCGCGCATCTCCGCCGCCGCGCCCGCCGCCGGCAGCGCCATCGCAAGCCATCCCAGGAACCGCGCGAACATGACGAATTCCTACTCTGTGACGTGATCCACTGACAGCGTTGTTTTTCGTGCTAGGATGGCGCCATGATGGGGGACATGAAGGCAGGCGGGGGGCGCCGTGCCGGCGATGCGGCCGTGGCCGTGGCGCTGGCGATCATCGTCACGGCCCTGGCGGCGGCGGCGCTGCTCGGGGGGCCGACGCTCGACGACCATTGGACGATCTATCTGTCGGATTCGACGCGCGGGCTGGCGAAGCTGGTCGAGGAGCGGTGGATCCTGGATATCCGCCCCCCGGTCTTCGACGCCTGGGCGACGCTGCTGCACATGGTGGGGATCGACTCGATCCCGCTGGCCCGACTCATCTCCTCGCTGCCGGCGGTCGTCCTGCTCGTCCTCGCCGTCCGCGCTTTCTCCAGGCGGCTGCCCGACGAGGCCCCCTTCTTCGCCATCTTCCTGCTGCTGGTCCTGTCGACACCGGCCGCGGTCCGCGCCTTCGGTGTCTATCGCGGCGATTTCTGGCAGCTCGCGGCCTTCGCGATCCAGATCCTCCTCGTCCGCCATGTCCTGTTCGTCCAGAAGGACTATCGCCGCAAGACCGACGCCGTGCTGGCGCTGTTCGCCCTGCCCGCCACCTTCGCCGCGATCACGATCGACTATGGCGGCGCGCTGTTCGGCGGCATCGTCGCGATGGCGACGATCCTCGCGGCGATCGCGCGCGGGCTGCGCCGCTGGGCGCGATCGCTGCTGATCACGGTGGCGCTGGCGGTGGCGACGGTCATCGCCATGATCTCCTGGCAGGCCGGCGCGTGGGCGGCGAATTTCGACCTGTACCAGAACTGGATCGAGATGAGCTACGGCTCGGCGGGCGCCATCCTCGCCGCGCTGCTGTTCGGCACCATCCTGCACAATCCGATCGCGCTGGCCGGCGGCTATCTCGGTCGCGAGCAATGGACCCGGGGCGATACCGGCTTCGCGATCATCATCGGCGCGGCGCTGGTCGCGGCGCTGGTCGCGATCATGCAGATCGACGCGCAACGCCGGCTGATCACCTTCAGCAACAGCAGCGACGTCGCGGTGCTGGTCACCGCGCTGATGGCGACGGCGGGCGCCAAGATCGCCGACCGCCGGATGTGGATGAACGCGCTGGCGGGCGTCGCCATCCTGTCGGTGACGGTGTCGGCGACGGTGAACGGCAGCGGCAGCGGCTGGCAATCGGGCGCCAAGCACATCTCGCGGATCGTCGCGGCCTGCCCGCAGACGCAGGTCTTCGCCGTGTCGGGCTGGCGGCTCGACGACGGCAGCGCGTCGCGCGCGGCGCGGCGCGAGGAGCCGGTCTTCACGATCGGCTATAAGCGGCTGGCGCGCAGCTACGGCTTCACCGCGATCGTCATCCCGCGCGACCGCCCGGCGACCGCCGCGCCTGGCCGCTGCCCGGTGCTGCTATGGATCGAGCGGGTGCCGTCGAAGAAGCGCGTGAAGCCCGCGCAGGTGCTGAAGGCAGCCGGCCTGGGCGGGCTCGAAAAAGCGCGGCTCAGCCTGATCCGTGGCGAAAACGGCCTTATCGTTCGTGCCGACCGCTGATAAGCGGCCCATCATGGCCAGAGAGTCCTTCGCGCGCCGCGCGCTTCGCTGGATCGTCCGCGCGCTGATCATCTTCGTGATCGGCTCGGTGATCTGGGTCGGCATCTATCGCTTCGTGCCGCCGCCCGTCACCACGACGATGATCGTCAACGCCTTCGACGGACGCGGCATCGCCAAGGACTGGATGTCGATCGACACGATGTCGCCCAACATGCCGCTCGCCGCGATCGCCGCCGAGGACGGCAATTTCTGCTCGCACCACGGCTTCGACTTCAAGGCGATCCAGAAGGCGATGGAGAGCAATTTCCAGGGCGACCGGCGGATCAGGGGCGGGTCGACGATCAGCCAGCAGACCGCGAAGAACGCGTTCCTGTGGCAGAATGGCGGCTATGTCCGCAAGGCGTTCGAAGCCTGGTTCACCGTGCTGATCGAACTGCTCTGGCCGAAGAAGCGGATCATGGAGGTCTATCTCAACATCGCCGAGACCGGGATCGGCACCTATGGCGCCAATGCCGGGGCGATGCGCTATTTCCACCATGACGCGTCGCGCCTCAGCCGCGCCGAGGCGGCGCGCATCGCCGCCGTCCTGCCGCTGCCGAAGAAGCGCGAGGCGATCTCCCCGACCGGCTTCACCCGCCGCTACGGCGACCGGATCGCCCGGCGGATGGGCCAGGTGCAGCGTTACGGGCAGGATGGCTGTTTGAAGTGAGCTTGAGGGGAAGTGCCTTCCCCCATCCCTTCGTCATGCTGAACTTGATTCAGCATCCACCGGCCCGCAGGCGCGAACCAGCAGGCTTCGTGGACGACGCTGCGAACGCACAGCCCTGATGCGCGGCTTGGTGGATCCTGAAACAAGTTCAGGATGACGCCTCGCAAGCGGGCGTCAGCTGAACGGCATCTTGAAGCCGGGCGGGATCGGCAGCCCCTGGGTCAGCTTCGCCATCTCGGCGTTGGAGGCGGCGTCGGCCTTGGTCCGGCAATCGTTGATCGCGGCGGTGATCAGGTCCTCGAGCATCTGCTTCTCGGACAATTCCATCAGCGAATCGTCGATCGCCACGCCGAGGATGCGGCCCTTGGCGGTGGCGCGGATCTTGACGAGGCCGCCGCCGGCCGCGCCTTCGACCTCGATCGTGTCGAGCACGGTCTGGGCCTGTTCCATCTGCGTCTGGATCGTCTGCGCGGCGCTCTGCGCGGCGGCGATCATTTCCTCGAGGCTTTTCATGATGCGAGACTCCGTTTTTCAGGGGCGCTGTAGTCGATCAGCTCGGCATCCGGAAAGGCTTCCAGAGCGGCCTTGACCAGCGGGGATTCGAGAATGGCGTCGCGCGCCGCGTCCTCTTCGGCGCGGATCCGGGCGAGCAGCGAGGGCGCGCCCGCCTCGTCGACCATAGCGACCGACCAGGTCCGGCCGGTGGATCGCTTGAGGATATTGGCGACGTCGCCGGCGAAATTCTGCGGCAGCCGCTGGTGGCGCGCGATCAACAGCTCCTCGCCTTCCAGCCGGACGATCGCCGCATAATCGTGGAAGAGCTGCGCGAGCAGCGCGTTTTCCGGCAGCAGCAGCGCATGGATCGCCTCGCCGGTCGCGGGCAGCGACGGCGGCGCGGGTTCCGGCTCGGGCTCGGGGATCGCGACCGGAACCGGAGCGACGACCGGGGCCGGGGCCGGCACGGCGGCCAGCGGCGGCGGCGTCTCGATCGGGGCGGGCGCAGGCGCAGGAGCGGCAATGGGCGCCGGCGCGGCCATCAGCGCCCCCTGCGGCTCGGCCGCCGGCGGCTGGGCGGGCGCGGGCTGGACGGGCAGGTTCAGGTCGCCCGAGGCGAGCCGGCGCGCCAGCTCGCCCGGATCGGGAAGCTGGCTGGCATGGACGACGCGGAGCAGCGCCATCTCGGCCGCCTCGATCGGCATGGCGGCGGTCTGGACCTCGCCATGGCCCTTGAGCAGGAGCTGCCACAGCCGGTGGAGCGTCGCGAAGCCGAGCTTGCCGGCCCAGTCGCCATAGGCCTCGCGCTCCTCGGCCGACAGCGCGGGATCGTCGGTCCCGGCCACCTTGGCGCGGGTGATCGCATGGCAGGTCTCAAGCAGCCCGTGCAGCATCGCCACCGGCTCGACGCCGAGGTCATATTGCCCCCGGATGCTCGCCAGCACCGCCGCCGCGTCGCCCTTCAGCATCTCGCCGAACAGGCGGCGGACCGCGCCACGATCGGACAGGCCCAGCATGTCGCGAACCTGCTGCGCCTCGACCCGGCCCGATCCGTGCGCGATCGCCTGGTCGAGGATCGACAGGCCGTCGCGCGCCGAGCCTTCGGCCGCCCGCGCGATCAGCGCCAGCGCCTCGGGATCGGCCTCGACGCCCTCGGCCGCGACGACGTTGGTGAAGTGCGCGGCCAGCTTGTCGGCGGTGATGCGCCGCAGGTCGAAGCGCTGGCAGCGCGACAGGACGGTGATCGGGACCTTGTTCACCTCGGTCGTGGCGAACAGGAATTTCACATGCGCCGGCGGCTCCTCCAGCGTCTTGAGCAGGCCGTTGAAGGCCGACTTCGACAGCATGTGGACTTCGTCGATGATGTAGATCTTGTAGCGCGCCGACACCGACGCATAGCGCACCGCCTCGATGATCTCGCGGACGTCGTCGATGCTGGTGTGGCTGGCGGCGTCCATCTCGACCACGTCGATATGCCGCCCCTCGGCGATCGCGACGCAGGGCTCGCAGACGCCGCAAGGATCGATCGTCGGCCCGCCCTGCCCGTCCGGCCCGATGCAGTTGAGCGCCTTGGCGATCAGCCGCGCGGTCGAGGTCTTGCCGACGCCGCGCACGCCGGTCAGCAGGAAGGCATGCGCCAGCCGGCCGCGCCGGATCGCGTTGGCGAGGGTCGTCACCATCGCGTCCTGGCCGATCAGCTCGTTGAAATTCTGCGGCCGATATTTGCGCGCGAGGACGCGATAGGGTGTCGAGGATTCGGACATGAGGTGAGCTTACCGAGGCAGGCCCGGATTGTCGTTGGTGATTTTCGGGGTGGGAGCCGGAACGACCCGATACGAAATCGTTGCGGCTGCTTCCTTCCGGACCTGACCGGGTTGGCGACGGCACCGTCCGCCCGACTCCCGCGGCGCATATGGGGGATCGGCGCCGGGGATGCAAGCCGTCCCGGCTATCGGCCCAGCCGACCGGCCGCGGGCGCGGAACTGCCCGCGCGCTGCGGGACCGTCAGGATCAGCAGGACGATCGCGCCCGCCAGCACGGCGGAGGCCAGCGGCCGGCTGAAATCCAGGCCGCCATGGTCGATCGGCTTGTCGAGGAAGTCCCCCACCGTCGCGCCGAGGGGACGGGTGAGGATGAAGGCCGCCCAGAACAGCATCACCCGGCTGGCCGGCGTGAACAGATAGAGGAGCGCCAGGCCGGCGAGCAGCGCGCCGAATATCGTCCCCGCGCCGACATATCCGAGCCCGCCGGTATCGGCGAGCCAGTCGCCGAGCGCGGTTCCCAGCGTCTGGGAGAAGGTGATTGTGATCCAGTAGAACAGCTCCGTCCCGGAATCCCGGACCTGATCGACCGCGACCGAGCCGAGCGAGCGATACCATGTCAGCAGCGATCCCAGCACGCAGACCAGCAGCAGCGCCGAGCCTCCCGCATAGCCGATTCCCATGGAGCGGGTGGCGAAGTCCGCCATGGTGGTGCCCGCCATGGTCGAGGCGATGATCGTCAGCCAGTAGAGCGAAGGGACGAACCGCCGCGCCGCCATCTGCACGCCGACCAGGACGAGCAGGAGGGTCAGGAATATCCCGGTTCCCGCCAGATAGCCGAGGTTCATCGTCATCGAGACCGTATCGCCGCCGGTCTCCCCCAAGGTCGTTGCCAGGATCTTGATGATCCAGAAACCCAGGGTGACGGCGGGAAGCTTGCTGTCCGCCGGGAAATCCTGATCTCGCATCGGGCGCCTCATCTTGCAGGCCAGCCGAATTTGCTGGTCCGACCGAGACGCCGCCGGCACCGCCTTTCCGCAGCCCGCCCGGCCTATCGCCCCTGCATGTTCCGCGCGCCGACCGGCATCCGCACGGTCAGGCCGTCGAGCGCGTCGGTTAGGACGATCTGGCAGGCGAGCCGCGAGGTGCGCGTGACATGGCTGGCGAGGTCGAGCAGGTCCTCCTCCATCTCCGACGCGCGCGGCAGCCGGGCGAAATCGGCCGCGTCGACGATGACGTGGCAGGTCGAGCAGGCCATCTGCCCCTCGCAGGTCCCTTCGAGCGGCTGGCCGTCGGCCTGGGCGACGTCGAGCAGATGCTGGCCCGGCGACGCCTCGACCTCGCTGCGATGCTCGCCGTCGGCGGAGATGAACACGACCCTGGTCATGCCGCCCACATACGCTGTCTGGCGGCGGCGTCGAGGATCATCGTCGCGGCGCGGTCGATCTCCTCCTCGCTCGTATAACGGCCGAAGCCGAGGCGGATGCTCGAGCGCGCCTGCGCGTCGCTCAAGCCGAGCGCCTTGAGGACGTGGCTCGGCCGCCCCGATCCGCTGGCGCAGGCCGAGCCCGCCGAGAAGGCGAGTTCGCGCAGGTCGGAGATCAGCCGCGCGCTGTCGACGCCGTCGCGGCGGAGGTTGAGATTGCCGCGCCAGCGCCGCTCGACCGATCCGTTGATCCGCCATTCGGGACCGAGCCGGCGGGTCGCGATCAGCCAGAGCCGCTCGACATGCGCGGCATCGGCCTCGCGCCGCGCCGCCATCAGCGCCGCCGCCGCGCCGAACCCTGCGCAGAGCATCGGCGCCAGCGTGCCCGAGCGGCCCGGCGCCTCCTGCCCGCCGCCGTGGAGCAGCGGTTCGAGCGCCACCCCGTCGCGCACCCACAGCGCGCCGATGCCCTTGGGGCCGTGGACCTTGTGCGCCGAGATCGCGACCAGATCGCAGCTTTCCGGGATCGGCACCCGGCCATAGCCCTGCACCGCGTCGCACAGGAACAGCGCGCCCGCCTGATGGGCGAGCGCGGCGAGCGCCTCGACCGGCTGGATCACGCCGATCTCGTTGTTGACCAGCATGACGGCGACGAGCCCGGTGCCGGGCGCGATCGCCGCCCGCGCCTGCTCCGGATCGACCAGCCCCTCGGCATCGACCGGCAGGATGCGGACCCCGCGCCCCGCCTGGCCGACCGCCCGGACGCTGTCGAGGACGGCGGCATGTTCGGTCGCGACGGTGACGATCGGCCCGCGCGTGCCCTTGATCGCCCAGTTGAGCGCCTCGGTCGCGCCGCCGGTGAAGGCGACACGCCCGCCCCCCGGCAGCAGCGAGGCCACCTGCCCGCGCGCCACCTCGACCGCCGCCGCCGCCTCGCGGCCCATGCGGTGCGGCGAATGGGGGTTGCCGAACTTGTCGTCGAGGAAGGGCAGCATCGCGGCGCGCGCCTCGGGCGCCAGCGGGGTGGTCGCCTGATAGTCGAGGTAGATCATGCCGCGCGCGCCCGCGCCGCCGTCGCGATCGTCCGCCATTCGGCGGCGACCCGGTCGATGTCGGCCTCGCTGGTGTCGCGGCCGAAGCTGATCCGCACTACCTCGCGCGCGCTCGCCTCGTCCCAGCCCATCGCCGCGAGCACATGGCTGGGCTTGAGGCTGCCCGAGGAACAGGCGCTGCCCGCCGACACCGCGATCCCGGCCATGTCGAAGCGGATGAGCTGCGCGGTCGCGGCCACGCCCGGCATGCGGTAGCTGGCGATGGTCGGCAGCCGCTCGCAGCCGCCCGCGACGACGATGCCGCCGGTTGCCACGATCGCCGCGTCGAGCCGGGCCCGCAATGCAGCCGCCCGCCCGATCCAGTCGAAACCCGCCTCGATCGCCGCCGCGAAGCCCAGCACGGCGGGCAGATTCTCGGTTCCGCCGCGATAGCCCTGCTCCTGCCCGCCGCTCGGGGCGAGCGTCGCGAGGTCGCGGACCAGCAGCGCGCCGATCCCCGGCGGGCCGCCCAGCTTGTGCGCCGACAGCGCGATGAAATCGGCATCGGGCAAGGCCAGCTTGGCGCCGCTCTGCGCACAGTCGGCGAGCAGCAGCCCGCCGCCCGCGCGCACGTCCGCGCCGATCCGTTCGAGCGGCTGGATCACCCCGGTCTCGTTGTTGACCGCCTGGACCGCGACCAGCGCCCCGCGCGCCGCAGCGGGCAGCGGCCCGACCAGCCCGTCGCCGTCGACCGGCAGCACCACCGCGTCGGGGGCCGCGCGGCGCACCGCGTCATGCTCGACCGCCGAGACGAAGCGCCCGGCCGCCTTGGCACGGCGCAGCGCGATCTCGATCGCCTCGGTCGCGCCGCTGGTGAAGAGGATCGCGCCGTCATGGCCCAGCGCCCGGCCGATCCGCGCGCGCGCCTCCTCCAGCGCCGCGCGGGCGGCGCGCCCCTCGGCATGGGGCGAGGACGGATTGGCCCAGCGATCGAGCGCCTGCGCCATCGCCGCGCGCGCCGCCGGATGCAGCGGCGTGGTCGCGGCATGATCGAGATAGAGTCGCGGGGTAGCCAAGCGGCGACATGCTCCATTTGATTGCACCCGATGGGGCCGAGCCTATATAGGCTCTCGATCGGCGGCGCGCCATCCGGCGCGCCCGGCCCCATGCATGTCCCGAAGGATATCGATGCCCGAAGTCATTTTCCCTGGTCCCGAAGGTCGCCTCGAAGGCCGGTTCAACCCCGGGCCGCGTCCGCGCGCGCCCGTCGCGATGATCCTCCACCCGCATCCGCAGGGCGGCGGCACGATGAACAACCGCATCGTCCAGTCGCTCTACCAGACCTTCGTCCGCCGGGGCTTCGCGACGCTGCGCTTCAACTTCCGCGGCGTCGGCAAGAGCCAGGGCACCTTCGACAACGGCATCGGCGAGCTGAGCGACGCCGCCTCGGCGCTCGACTGGGTCCAGTCGATCCATCCCGAGGCGCAGACCACCTGGATCGCCGGCTTCAGCTTCGGCGCCTGGATCGGCATGCAGCTGCTGATGCGCCGGCCGGAGATCAAGGGCTTCATCTCGATCGCGCCCCCCGCCAACATGTACGACTTCACCTTCCTGGCGCCCTGCCCCTCCTCGGGCATCATCATCCAGGGCGACAGCGACGAGGTGGTGACGCCCGGCGCGGTGCAGAAGCTGGTCGACAAGCTGCGGACCCAGCGCCACATCACCATCCATCACGACACCATCCCGGGCGCGAACCATTTCTTCGCGGACGAGATGCCCGAACTGATGAAGTCGGTGGACGACTATCTCGACATGCGGCTGTCGGGCGACCGCTGATCCCCGGAAAGGGGGTTTCGGCCCCCTTTTCTCCTGTCCGTCAGCGAAGCGGCATCGTCCAGATCGCGACATTGGCGAACATCACCACGGCGGCGGCGATCATCAGCCAGCCGCGCTTCGGATCGCCCCTGCGGACGATCATCCACAGCCCGCCGATCCCGAGCACCAGCCCGCCCAGCATCAGCAGCGACAGGGTGAGCGCGGCCGGTCCGTTCATCATCGGTCCATCTCCATGGGATCAGGGTCCCCCGCGATGGACGGGGGGCGGACGGCTGTCAACGCGACGAGCGCGATATGTTGCATGGCTCTCACGAATCGCCCTATCGAACGATCCAAGGGCGTAATGCGATGATCAGGTTGAAGCTCCAGGCGCTGATCGGCAGCGGCGGCAGCGCGGACGTGTTCCGGCTGGCGGGCGGCCGCGTGCTGAAGCTCTACCGCGAGGGCCTCGACCCCGGCGTCATCGCGCGCGAGCATGACGGCGTCCGCCACGCCGTCGACCAGGGTCTCCACGTCGCCCGCGCCTTCGGCACGCGCGACCATGGCGACCGCAGCGGGATCGTCTTCGAGGAGCTGGTCGGCAAGCCGCTGCTCCGCCTCCCCGTGCTGCGCCCGTTCCGCACCCGCGCGCTGCTGCGCCGCTTCGCCGACTATCAGGCGCGCATCCATCTCTGCGGCGCGGCCGGCCTGCCGCATCACCAGCACGACATCATCCATGTCCGCATCGAGCAGGCCGAGGTGAGCGAGGCACTCCGCGCCGCCGCGCTCGAACAGCTCCACGCCATCCCCCGCGGCGACCGCTTCTGTCATGGCGACTATCATCCCGGCAACGTCATCCTGACCCGGGCCGGAATCGCCGCGATCGACTGGTCGAACGCCTCGGCGGGCGATCCCGCCGGCGACGTCGCGCGCAGCGAGCTGCTGTTCCGCTATGCCGGCTACGGCCCCAGCCTGCGCAACGTCCCGGCGCTGCGCCGCATCCGGACGATGACCGCCGACTTCTACCTGCGCCAGTATCGCGAGAGCACCGGCCTGAGCGACGCCGCGATCGACGCCTGGCGCCTGCCGATGGCGGTCGCCTCGCTGGTCCCCGGCAGCCGGGTCCACCGCCCCACCCTGATCGCCGCGCTGGAGCGGCAGGGGTTCAGCGTCTGATTGGAGGATTGCGCAATTATTTGCGCAAGGAACCTTGATTTTTCGAATCCATGTGTAAATATTTACACATGGAGCGGGACAGCAGGAAGATCATCAAGCGGCTCCTCTCGGAAGGCTGGGAGCAGGTGTCGGCGCGAGGGTCGCATCACAAGTTCCGCCGGGACGAGGTATCGCTGATCGTTCCCCACCCGAAGCGGGACCTGCCGATCGGCACGGCCCGCAGCATCGCAAGGGCAGCGGGATGGCTCTAGGGCGTCCTGATGGAGACATGAGATGAAGTATTTCTATGCGGTCGTGCATAAGGACGAGGACAGCGCCTATGGCGTCCACTTCCCCGACCTGCCCGGATGCTTTTCGGCTGCCGACGATCTGGAGGACGTCGTTCCGAACGCGATCGAAGCGATGGAGCTGTGGCTCGAAGATCAAGCCGAACCGGCCGCCAGCAGCGTCACCGCCATTCGCGAGCAGGCCGCAGAAGACCTGGCCGAGGGAGCTTTCCTGATCGCCGTGCCCCGCATGACCACCAGCGGCAAGCTGACCCGCGTCAACCTGTCCCTCGACATGGGTACGCTGGCGGCGATCGACACGGCGGCGCGCGACCGCAAGCTGACCCGCAGCGCCTTCCTCGCGGAAGCCGCTCGCAACGAGATTCAGGGACGCCACTGAACGACGGTCGCCTCAAGGCGACCGGCGACAAGCTATCGATATCAGGGGAGCAGAGTGGTGGGCGCAGCAGGGTTTGAACCTGCGACCCCTGCGGTGTGAACACAGTGCTCTACCACTGAGCTATGCGCCCACTCTGCAACGTCGCGCGGGGCGTGCCCCGCGAACGGCTGTGCGGATAGGGCGGGACGTTCGTCCTGTCCAGCCCCAAAAACGATCCGGACCGGACGCCGTCGCCGAAAGCGTCGCCCGACAGGCGAAGGCCGCACGCGTCCCGGAGGACGCGGCGGCCTTGCCCCCCTCGCCCGGGTCGACGCCGGGCGATAACCGGATCTAGTTGACGGCGTCCTTCAGGCCCTTGCCCGGCTTGAACTTGGGCTGGCTCGATGCGCTGATCTTCATGGGTTCGCCGGTGCGCGGGTTGCGGCCGGTGGAGGCCTTGCGCTTCGTCACCGAGAAAGTGCCGAAACCGACGAGGCGGACCTCGTCGCCCTTCTTGAGCTGGGTGGTAATCGAATCGAACACAGCTTCGACCGCCTTCGAAGCATCATTCTTGGTCATGCCGGTGGCCTCGGCGACGGTGCCGATAAGCTCCTGTTTATTCATGCCTTCATCCCCTACCAATTTTTATGTAGCTGCGGCACGCGACGCTCCGGCCGCACGGCCCGTTTTTCGGCCGCGACACGATGCTGCAACAAAGGCGTCACATCCGCAAGGGGCGAGAAGCGGCGCATTGCCGCCGATTCAGCGCTTTTCCGGAAGGCCGAGCTGGACGCGGGCATAACGCTCGAAGTCGGGGTCGAGCGCGGGCGGTTCGAGCGGCACGATCCGCTCCAGCGAATCGGCGACATGGGTCAGCGCGGCGATGCGCGCGGCCTTCTTGTCGTTGCCGTCGATCACCGTCCACGGCGCCCAGCGCGTGTCGGTCTCGCGGAACATGTCCTTCATCGCGGCGAGATAGTCGTCGCGCCGCGCGCGATTGCGGAAATCCTCGGGCGTGACCTTCCAGCGCTTCCACGGATGGTCGAGCCGGTCGGCGAGCCGCTTGTCCTGCTCCTCCTGCGTCACATGCAGGAAGAGCTTGACGATGGTGACGCCGTCGGCCTGCTGCTGCGCCTCGAACTCGTTGATCTCGTCATAGGCGCGCCGCCATTCGCGCTCGCTGGCATAGGCCTCGACCCGCTCGACGAGCACGCGGCCGTACCAGGTGCGATCGAAGATCGCGATCCGCCCCCGCCCCGGCAGCTTCTGCCAGAAGCGCCAGAGGAAATGCCGTCCCCGCTCCTCCTCGGTCGGCGCGGCGATCGGCCAGACATGGAAGTGGCGCGGGTCCCAGCCCATCGTCAGCCGCTGGATCGCGCCGCCCTTGCCCGCGGCGTCCCAGCCCTCGAACAGGATCATGCTGCGCAGGTTGCAGACGACATGCGCCACCTGCAGGCGGGACAGGCGCTTCTGCACCTCCGCCAGGGCGGCATCATAATCACCGTCGAAGGGTGCCCCCTTCTCGTAATCCGCGAGATCGATCGCCAAGCGACAACACTCCCAGCCCGAGTCGCTCCCCATAATGCGTCGGGGAGAGTCCTATAAAGCGCGGGAGTTGGTAAATGGTTTCGGTACCGTCCAGCTATGGGACAGGTCACACCCTATCCTCGTCATGCCGGCGGAGGCCGGCATCTCCGGAGAGATGCGCGGCGCTCGACCTCCCGAGATTCCGGCCTCCGCCGGAATGACGAGGAGAATAGAAGCTTACTGCTTGCTCTGCTCGACCACCCGGATGTTCAGCTCGCGGAGCTGCTTCAGGCTGACCTGCGAGGGCGCGCCCATCATCAGGTCCTCGGCCTTCTGGTTCATCGGGAACAGCACGACCTCGCGGATGTTCGGCTCGTCGGCGAGCAGCATGACGATGCGGTCGATGCCGGGGGCCGATCCGCCGTGCGGCGGCGCGCCGAACTTGAAGGCGTTGAGCATGCCCGAGAAATTCTCCTCGACCTGCTCCTGGCTGTAGCCGGCGATCTCGAACGCCTTGTACATGATCTCGGGCCGGTGGTTCCGGATCGCGCCCGACGACAGCTCCACGCCGTTGCAGACGATGTCGTACTGATAGGCGAGGATGTCGAGCGGATCCATCGTCTCCAGCGCCTCCATCTCGCCCTGCGGCATCGAGAAGGGGTTGTGGCTGAAGTCGATCTTCTTCGCGTCCTCGTCATATTCGAACATCGGGAAGTCGACGACCCAGCAGAATTTGAACACGCCCTGCTCGATCAGGCCCAGTTCCTCGCCGACGCGGGTGCGCGCGGCGCCCGCCAGCTTGGCCGTCGCCAGTTCCTTGCCCGCCGCGAAGAACACGCCGTCATCGGGGCCGAGGCCCAGCGCCGCGATCAGCTTCGCGGTCGCCTCCTCGCCATGGTTCTTGGCGATCGGGCCGCCGGCCTCGCCGCCCTTGATGTTGATGTAGCCGAGCCCGGCATGGCCCTGGGCGCGCGCCCAGTCGTTCATGTCGTCGAAGAATTTGCGGCTCTTCGCACCCGCGCCCGGCGCCGGGATGGCGCGGACGACGCCGCCGCCCTCGACGATCCGCGCGAACAGGCCGAAGCCCGAGCCCTGGAAATGCTCGGTGACGTCGGTGATCTCCAGCGGGTTGCGCAGGTCGGGCTTGTCCGAGCCGTAGCGCAGCATCGCGTCGCGATAGGCGATGCGCGGGAACGGCGCCGGGGTGACCGCGCGGCCATTGGCGAATTCCTCGAACACGCCGTGCAGCACCGGCTCGATCGCGGCGAACACGTCCTCCTGGGTGACGAAGCTCATCTCGAAGTCGAGCTGGTAGAATTCGCCCGGCGACCGGTCGGCGCGGGCGTCCTCGTCGCGGAAGCAGGGGGCGATCTGGAAATAGCGGTCGAAGCCGGCCACCATCAGCAGTTGCTTGAACATCTGCGGCGCCTGCGGCAGCGCGTAGAATTTGCCCGGATGGATGCGGCTCGGCACCAGGAAGTCGCGCGCGCCTTCCGGCGAAGAGGCGGTCAGGATCGGCGTCTGATATTCGGTGAAGCCCTGGTCGATCATGCGGCGGCGGATCGAGGCGATCACGTTCGAACGCAGCACGATATTGGCATGGATGCGATCGCGGCGCAGGTCGAGGAAGCGATAGCGCAGGCGGATATCCTCGGGATAGTCGGCCTCGCCCGCCACCGGCAGCGGCAGTTCCTGCGCGGTCGACTGGACCGAGACCTCGCGGGCGCGGATCTCGATCTCGCCGGTCGCGAGATTGGGGTTCACCGCCTCGCCGGCACGGGCGACGACGTCGCCGGTGATCGTCACGACCGACTCCACGCGCAACCGCTCGAGCTGCCGGAAAGCCTCCGACTCGATGTCGGTGACGATCTGCGTCAGGCCGTAATGGTCGCGCAGATCGACGAACAGCAGGTTGCCATGATCGCGCTTGCGATGCACCCAGCCCGACAGGCGGACCTGGGACCCGACGTCCTGGGCCCGGAGCTGGCCGCAATTGTGCGTGCGATAGGCGTGCATCATGGTGACGTTTCAACTTTCCGGTGAATTTGCGAGCGGAGCGCTTCGCGCGCACGAGCAGCGCTTGTCAAGCGTTGTAACCAAGCTATGCACGAAAGCATGCACATTCACCCCCTGATTACCGACAGCGCGACGCTCGCCAATCTCTGCACCCGCCTCGCCGCCTCGCCCTACGTCGTGGTCGACACCGAATTCATGCGCGAGAGCACCTATTGGCCCGACCTCTGCCTGATCCAGATCGCCAACAGCGAGGAAGCCGCCGCGATCGACCCCAAGGCGAAGGACATCGACCTCACGCCGCTGCTCGACCTGCTGGTCGAGAATGAGGAGGTGCTCAAGGTCTTCCATGCCGGCGGCCAGGACCTGGAGATCGTCCACAACCTGACCGGCAAGACCCCCTATCCGCTGTTCGACACGCAGGTCGCGGCGATGGCGATGGGGCTGGGCGAGCAGATCGGCTATTCGAACCTGGTCGAGACGATGCTGGGCATCAAGCTCGACAAGGGCGCGCGCTTCACCGACTGGGCGCGCCGCCCGCTCGACAAGCGGCAGATCGACTATGCGATCGGCGACGTCACCCATCTCTCGGCGATCTTCCCCCGCATGCTGGAGAGGCTGCGCAAGTCGGGACGCGGCGGCTGGCTCGACAACGAGATGGAACGACTCGGCGATCCCGCCAGCTACGCCAACCTGCCCGAACTGGCCTGGACCCGCATCCGCCTGCCCAGCCGCAAGCCCGAGGTGCTCGGCCGGCTCAAGGCGATCGCCGCCTGGCGCGAGCGCGAGGCGCGGTCGAAGAACCTGCCGCGCGGCCGCATCGCCAAGGACGAGACGCTGGCCGACCTCGCCTCGCATCCGCCCAAGGTGCAGGCCGACCTGTCGCGGGTGCGCGGCCTGTCGCCGAGCTGGGCGCAGAACGACATCGGCGCCCGGCTGATGTCCTCGATCGCCGATGCCGAGCCGCTGCCCGATGCCGAGATGCCGCCGCGCGAGGACCGCAAGCCCGGTCTCGGCAAGGAAGGCGCGCTGATCGCCGACCTGCTCAAGCTCCTCCTCAAGGTCCGCTCGCGCGACGCCGACGTCGCGCCGCGCCTGATCGCGCGCGCCGACGATCTCGAACTGCTCGCCGCGGGCGTCCGCGACCTGCCGATGCTCGACGGCTGGCGCTTCGACATCTTCGGCAAGGATGCGCTGGCGCTGGTCGAGGGCCGGCTGGCGTTCAGCGTGCGCAACGGCCGGATGGTGATGTCGGCGCTCGACGGCGACCAAGGGTAAATTTAGCGCTCCATCGCGCCCTTGCCGGCCATGATCTTGTCTCGGAAGCCGGCGATGCGCTTCACCCGCGTTTCGGACTGCTTCGCCGAATTGAGATTGATGACGTAGCTCTTCCGGCGGCCGGGGGTCAGGGCGTGGAACGCCTCGGCCAGCTCCGGATCGGCGTCGAGCGCCTCGGACAATTCGGGCGGCGCGTCGGGCTCGCTATCGTCCCTGGGCGGCTTCACGCCTTTCGCCGCATAGTCCATCGCCTCGCCGAGATAGGCGCGGATGACGGGTTCGAGCCGGTCGACGTCGCCGCTGGCGGTGAAGCGGATCATGTCCGGGTGCCGGGTGTTCGGCCCCTGCCGTTCGAGCACGGCTTCGGAGTCCTTGAGCAGCGCCGCGTTCATGAAGCTCAGCCGGAAGTCGCCCCGCAGCGCCCCCATGATCGCGATGTTGCGGCCCGCGTGCATGTAGCAGGGATGGCCCCATTTCACCGTCTCCTCAAGGCCCGCGCTCCGGCAGATCTCGCGGAGCCTGGCGAGCCCTTGCTCCCAATGCCGCGCCGAGCAGTCGGGCGTGTCGAACCGGTCGCAGCGCCCGCAACCGCGCGTGAAGAAGTCTTCGATCTCGGTGATCATCATGACTCGATCGGATCCTATCGATTTCCTCGTCTTTCCGTCATTCCCGCAAAAGCGGGAATCCACGGTCACGGCACATTCGACCTCTTGCGGGCCGCCGTCCATGGATTCCCGCTTTCGCGGGAATGACGACGGAGGCGGCTGACATGCCTCAGACGCGGACGCCGGCCAGCATATAGCGCGCGCCGGCGATGCTGAGATGCGCATGATCGAAATAGAGCACCCCGGCGCCGGGCATATAGGCCGGGCAGAGCCGGTCGCCGCAGAGCCGCTGCGCCGGCACGATCCGATCGGCTCCTGTCTCGCGGACGATGCGGTCGAGCCGGGCCGAGACGATCGCGTCGCGCCGGTCGAAATCGGCGCGACGCTGGCCGAAATCGGACGGATCGCCGCCGCGCAGCCTTTCCATCGCCAGCGCGGTCGGCGCCACGAAGGGCATGCGCGGGATCGAGTAGACCAGGCTCAGCGTCTTGCCGTCGGCGTGAAGCGCCCGCGCGGTCCGCTCGACCCCGTCGAGCAGCGCCGCCTGCTGGGCGGGCGTGTCGGCCATGAAGCCCAGATAATTGACGACCAGCACCACCTCCCGGATGCGCGGATCGGCGGCGAGTTCGGCGAGGCGTTCGGCATTATAGGCGGCGCAGCCCGGCCGCCGCCGGGGGTTATAGCCGAGCGCGGGCGGGCAGCCCGACGCGGTGACCTGCAGCACCGACCGGCGCTCGCGCGCCATCTTCTCGCCCAGCGCCACCACCAGTTCGGCGCCGAAGCTGTCGCCCCAGACCGCCATGCTCGGCGCCGCCCGCGGATCGCCGAACGCGCAGAGCTTGCGATAGGGGATCGCTCCATGCTCGCCGCTATGGCAGGTGGCGCGGAAATCGCTGCTGTCGCCGGCCGCCGCGATCAGCGTCCGCCCCATCGGGTCGAGCCGCTGGGGAAGCCCCCGGCCGAGCACCACCGCCGCGGCGAGCACCGCCGTCGCCGCCATCATCGCGCCGCCGCCGGCCAGCACCCGCCGGCGCGGCAGCCGCCATTTCAGCACCGGGCTCTCGACATAGCGCCACGACGCCCAGGCCAGCGCGAAGGCGACCGCGACCGCCGCGATCGCCTCGGGCGCGGTCAGCGGGCGCAGCGCGAGATAGCGGCCGAACACCAGCGCCGGCCAATGCCAGAGATAGAGCGAATAGGAGAGCGAACCGACCAGCACGAGCGGCGCCGCGCCCAGCATCCGGCCACCCAGCGACTCGCCCTCCTCCCCCGCCGCGAGGACCAGCGCCGCGCCGATGCAGGGCGGCAGCGCGGCGAGCCCCGGAAAGGGCCGCTCCTCCGACAGCAGCAATAGCGAGGCCGCGATCAGCGCGATGCCGAGCAGCGACAGCCCGTCGCGGACCGCCTGATGGCGGGCCTGCGGGATCGCCCCCACCGCGACGATCGCGCCGATCAGCAGCTCGAAGGCGCGCGGCCAGGGATAATAGAAGGCGCGCGACGCGTCCTGCCCCAGTTCGCGGACGCTCCAGGCCAGCGACAGTGCCGCCGCCGCCCACAGGATCGCGGGCAGCCAGCGCGGCCGCAGCCGCCAGACCGCCGCCAGCGCGAGCGGGAAGACCAGGTAGAACTGCTCCTCGACCGCGAGCGACCAGGTGTGGAGCAGCGGCTTGAGCTCGGCCTCTCCGCCGAAATAGCCCGACAGGTCGTAGAACAGGAAATTGGCGACGAAGCCGACCGTCGCGGCGACGGTCTTCGCCAGCTCGCGCAGCTCGTGCGGCGGCAGCAGGACGAGGCCGAGCAGCATCGTCGCGAACAGCATCAGGTAGAGCGCGGGAAACAGCCGCCGCACCCGGCGGACGTAGAAGCCGGCGATGCTGAACCGCCCCTCGCGCAACTCCTGATGGAGGATGCGGGTGATCAGATAGCCCGAGATGACGAAGAAGATGTCGACCCCGACGAAGCCGCCGGGCAGCAGGTCGGGAAAGGCATGGAAGGCCACGACGGGCAGCACGGCCAATGCGCGCAGCCCCTGGATATCGGGCCGGAACCTGTGCGCCGACATGTGCGCCTTACCCATAGCCACTCCCGGCAGCGGCCCCCGCCGCCGGCCAAGCAGTCACAATGCCGCACCGCCCTCAAGCCGCTATCGGCCAGCCGCCGGATAATCGCGGGGAAATGCCCATGCCCGCTCTTGTTCAAAAAACGTCATGCCGGCGGAGGCCGGCATCTCAGCGGGCTCTTGCGACGGCCTCATCTCCCCTCTCCCGAGATCCCGGCCTCCGCCGGGATGACGAGATATTATCCGAGGATCAGCCGCGCCGGCAGGCCGAAGGCGACAGCGAGCGCCTTGTGGCGGCGTTCGACGGCCTCTCCGTAGAGGATCGCGTTGTCGCGCTCGGCATGGAGTTCGAGCGCGCCGCCGCCGATCGACAGCCGGCTGCCGGCCAGCGCGTCGGCGACGCCGCCCGAGAAACGTTGCCCCAGCCGCAGCGCCAGCCCCCAGCGCTCGGCGGCGACGATCTCCGACGGCGAGCAGATGCCGCTGATCACCGGCACCACGCCCTGCCCGCCAAAGCTGGTCCACAGCGCATGCGCCATCATCCCGCGCCCGCGCGAATCGATGCCGACCCAATTGCCGTGCAGCGCGGTCTCGATGCCGCGTTCGGCGCGGAATTCGGGATGGGCGCGCCAGCCCACGTCGGCGAGCAGGCAGGTGGCGTGACGGATGCGCGTATCGGCCGGGCTCTCGCTCGCGAACAGCGGCGCGAGCCAGCGGTCGAGCAGGTCGCCATGTTCGGGGAAGCGGCCCTGGCGCGCGCCCTCCTCGCGGGTCGAGGCGATCAGCGGGTCCTGGGCGCGCTGATATTCGCTGAGATCGTCGAACAGCAGCCCCTCGCGCAGGCCATAGGCCGAGACGATCAGTTCGCTCGACCCGAGCCGGCGCGCGACATGGCTGAGCAGCAGCGCGGCATGCGACAGCGTCGGGATGCGGGCGCCCGACAGGCCGACGACGTCGCGCAGCCGCTTGCGGTCGAGATGGGCGAGGACGCGGACCAGATGCTGGGCATTTTCCGGCGGCATCCAATAATGGTGGACGATCGGCAACGGATAGCCGGTCAGGTGCATGTCGAGCCGGGCGAGCGAGCGCCACGATCCGCCGACCATGTAGAAGGGCAGCCCCGCCCCCTTCCCTGTCCAGCCATTCTCCTCCAGCGTCCGCGCCACGAGGTTGCGGAGCGCGCGCGGCCCCTTCGCCTTGACCGCGTCGATGCGCAGCACGCCGAGCGGGAAGGAACTGGTCTCGCGCACCTCGCCGTCGACCACGCGCGCCAGCTCCAGGCTGCCGCCGCCGAGGTCGCCGACGATGCCGTTGGCCTGCGGGATCGAGGCGATCACGCCCATCCCGGCCATCCGCGCCTCGTCATGACCCGACAGGATCTCGACCGGCAGGCCGAGGTCGAGGACGCGATCGATGAACTGCTGGCCATTGCTCGCCTCGCGCACCGCGGCGGTGGCGACGGTGCGCGGCTGCGGCACGCCCATCTGCTCGGCAAGGCGCCGGAACCGCGCGAGCGTCGACAGCGCGCGCTCGACCGCCTCGGCATCGAGCATGCCGTCGCGCGACACGCCCTTGCCCAGCCCCGCCATCACCTTCTCGTTGAACAACGCGGCCGGAATCCGGGCCGGACCATCATAGATGACGAGACGTATGGAGTTGGAACCGATGTCGATGATTCCGACACGGGCGTGGCCGGGCGCCGGGGTCCTGGCGCGGCGGAACATCGAGATGGACGACATAGGCGTTCGATTTAACCGAAATCGGGCCCGGCGCAAACGGCGAGCGCAGCCGAATTCCGTCCCTTCCGCGCTTTTGTCGGGTTATGGAAACCCGATGCCGCACGGATTCCGCTCATCGCCGCTGATGCTTTCGGGGCTGATCCTGATGATTGCGGGATTCGCACTGTGGCGGCTGGCGCCGGAGCTCGACCTGACCCTGCTCATGGCCTTCCGGCTCGACCCGGCCTCCCCTGCCGTCCCTGCGATTCGAGGACTGACGATGCTCGGCGGCCTGGCGCTGCTGGCGCCCTTCGCGCTGGTCGCCGCCGCGGGGCTCGCGCTGCGCGGCGACCGGTGGCGCGCCTTGTGGCTGGTCCTGACCGTCGCGAGCGGACGATTGGCGGTCGAGGCGGCGAAGCTGATCTGCGCGCGCGGGCGGCCGCCCCTCGCCGGGCGGCTCGACGACGTAAGCTCGCCCAGCTTCCCGAGCGCCCATGCGGCGGGGACGCTGCTCGTCTGGCTGGCGCTGACGATGCTGTTCGACCGGCAGCGCCGCGTCCTGCTCCCGGCCACGGTCGCGATGGCGGCGGCGATCGGCTGGACCCGGCTCGCGCTCGGCGTCCACTGGCCGGGGGACGTGCTCGCCGGCTTCGGACTGGCACTGCTGTGGGCGGGGCTGGCGGAGCGCTGGCTGCCGCCCGCCCGCGCGCCGATCAACCGCGCCTGAGCGTCAGTTTCGGCACCTGGCCCGACTGGCGGAGCGCGGCGCCGCGGCCCGACAGCGACGGGTTGGTCATGAAATAGCGGTGCAGGTTGAACGGCCGCTTGCCGGGCACGATCCGCTCGTAATCGCCGTCGGGCAGCAGCCGCCAGCTCTGCTCGTCGTCGATCAGGTTGGCGACCATCACCTGGTCGAGGATCTGGGCGTGGACCGTCGGATTCTCGATCGGCAGCAGATATTCGACGCGCCGGTCGAAGTTGCGCGGCATCCAGTCGGCCGAGCTGATCAGCACCTTCGCCTTGCGGTTGGGCAGCGCCGCGCCGTTGCCGAAGCAGATGATCCGGCTGTGCTCGAGGAAGCGGCCGACCACCGACTTCACGCGGATATTCTCCGACAGGCCGGGAACGCCGGGCCGCAGGCAGCACATGCCACGGATGACGAGGTCGATCTGCACGCCGGCCGCGCTCGCGCGGTAGAGCTTCTCGATGATCGCGGGGTCGACCAGCGAGTTCATCTTCGCCCAGATCGCCGCGTCGCGGCCTTCGCGGGCATGGTCGATCTCGGCATCGATCAGCCGCGCCAGCTCGTCGCGCATGCCGTGCGGGGAGATGGTGACCAGGTTCAGGTCGGTCGGCTCGACATAGCCGGTGATGTAGTTGAAGATCTGCGCGACGTCGCGGCCCAGCCGGGGATCGGCGGTGAAGAAGCTCAGGTCGGTGTAGATGCGCGCCGTGATCGGGTGATAGTTGCCCGTGCCGAAATGGCAGTAGGTGCGATGCCCGTCGCCCTCGCGGCGGACCACCATCGAGACCTTGGCATGAGTCTTCCAGTCGATGAAGCCGTAGACCACCTGCACGCCCGCGCGTTCGAGCTGCGACGCCCAGAGCAGGTTCTGCTCCTCGTCGAAACGGGCCTTGAGCTCGACCACCGCGGTCACCGACTTGCCCGCCTCGGCCGCATCGACCAGCGCGCGGATCACCGCCGACTGCTTGCCGGCGCGGTAGAGCGTCTGCTTGATCGCGACGACGTCGGGGTCCTGCGCCGCCTGCCGCAGGAAGGCGAGCACGACGTCGAACGTCTCATAGGGGTGGTGGACGACGATGTCCTTCGCGCGGATCGCGGCGAAGCAGTCGCCGCCATGCTCGCGGATCCGCTCGGGGAAGCGCGGGCTGAACGGCGTGAACTTCAGGTCGGGCCGGTCCTCCTCGACCAGCCGGGCGAGGTCGGCGATGCCGAGGAAGCTGCCCGATTCGGTGACGAAGCTGTCGGCGCCGCCGATCTGGTCCTTCCACAAAGGTTCGAGCGAGGTCGACATGCCGCCTTCGAGCTCGATCCGGATCACCCGGCCGCGCCGCCGCCGCTTGATCGCGGTGCGGAAGTAGAGGACGAGGTCCTCGGCCTCCTCCTCCACCTCGATGTCGCTGTCGCGGATGATGCGCAGCGCGCCGTGGCCGCGCACCTCATATCCGGGGAAGAGGACCGAGGTGAACCGCCGCACCATCGTCTCGATCGCGACATAGCGCGCGCCGTCGCCCGGCAGGCGGATGAAGCGCGGCAAGGTCGCCGGGACCATCAGCAGCTCGAACACCTGCTCCCCGTCCGACAGGCGGGTCAGGTCGAACAGCAGGCTGAAGCCCTTGTTCGGGATGAACGGGAACGGATGCGCGGGGTCGAGCGCCTGCGGCGTCAGCACCGAGAAGATATGATCGCGGAAATAGGCTTCGAGCCAGACCGCGTCCTGGCCCTCGATCTCCTCCAGCACGACGATGCCCGATGCGGCCAGTTCGTCGCGCAGCCGGTCCCAGACGAGCTGCTGCTCGGCCATGAGCTGATCGGCGCGGTCCGAGGCGCCCTCGATCTGCTGCGCGACGGTCAGCCCGTCGGGCGAGAGCGTGTCGACCTCCTCGATCTGCTGCGCGCGCAGGCCCGCGAAGCGGACCATGAAGAACTCGTCGAGATTGTTGCCCGAGATCGACAGGAAGCGGAGCCGTTCGAGCAGCGGATGCGCCGGATTGGACGCCTCCTCCAGCACGCGCTCGTTGAACGCCAGCCAGCTCAGCTCGCGGTTGAAGTAGCGATCGCGCAGGGCGATCGGCTCGATCGGCGAGAGCGCGCCGATCAGTTCCTCTTCATGTTCGGGTTGATCGATCGAATCCATAGCCGCCCATCATAGCAGCCTATATGTATCTTCCGTGACACCGATCGTCGCAAGGGCTTCACGGGCCACCGCCATCGTGATCGGCCGCCGCCGCGCCAGCGCCGCCTCGTCGAGCGCATCGACGATCCGGCCGATGCCGACATAGCTGCGCTCGATCCGCGACGCGACATAGCGCACCACCTCCGGCCGGACGGCGAGACCGCGGACGTGGAGCAGCTTTTCGACCAGCCCCAGCATCAGCGGGAAATCGGGCTCCTCGATCGCGACGTGCGGGCTGGCGAGCAGGCGCGAGCGCAGGTCGGGCAGCTTGATCCGCCACCTGGCCGAGGGCAGGTCCGCGGCCAGCAGCAGCGGCTTGCGGTCGGCCTGCGCCGCGTTCCAGGCGTGGAACAGCTTCTCCTCGTCCTGGGCGTCGGCATTGTCGACGAAGCGGCCGCCGGTCTTGGCGGCGAAGATGCGGCCGAGCAGGCTGCGCCCCGACTTGCGCGGACCGGTCAGCACCGTCGCCATCACCGGCCACAGCGACCAATGTTCGAGGTGGCGCACGGCGGTGCTGTTCGCCTCGCTGACGATGAAGTCGCGCTCGTCCTCCTCCGCCGGCCAGACGAAGGGCAGCGCGATCTGGTCGGTCATGGGGCGGGCGGGCTCCCGCCACGGCGGATGCGGTAGCCGCCGCCGACGTCCTCGACCTGCCAGCCGCGCGCGACCAGCGCCTCGCGGAAGGCGGCCGCCGGGCCCGAGAAGCTCACCCGGAAGATCGAGATGCCGCCGAGCGCGAGGCTGGAGGTCTGGACGCCCGTCACCCCCGTCATCCCGCGCAGCGCCGTCTCCGATCCGCGCAGCGCCCCCGCATCGGGGGTGTCGACCTGGATGGTGATGTTGCTGGTCGCCGCCGACGCCATCTCCGCGAGCACGTCGTCGATCGGCACCTCGGCCGCCGGCGTCTCGACCACCAGCGACTTGTCGGCGCGCAGCGCACCTTCCTGCAACGCGCGAGTATAGGCGCGGTCGATCCGCTCGATGCCGCGATCGAGCATCGCGGGCAGCGCGTCGCCATTCTCGGCGGTCAGGGTGAAGCTGTCGATCACCGCCGCGTCGGGGCCGTGGCGGGCGACGAACCTGCCGATCACGGGGCCGCCCGGCCATTGCCGGAACAGGGTGACCTCGGGCACGACGATGTCGGCCGCGCCATATTGGTCGAGCAGCATCCGCCACCAGCCCCGGCCGGGCCGGCGCGTCTGGGCGGCGTTGAGCAGCACCGGATCGGCGCCGGTGCCCGACACGCGGACATAGTCGATCGGGCTGTTGCCGGCGCGGAAGCGGGCCCAGGCCTTCTGCCATTCGCTGCGCCGCTCGAAGCTGATCGGCGTCGCGCCGCTCCATTCGACCGGGATGACGAGCATCGGCGCCGACCGCCGGATCGCGCCCTTGACGCCCAGCAGCTCGCCGGCGCGGGCACGATCGAACAGCACGCCCAGCGTCGCGATGTAGCGGTTGGGGCCGATATGCTCCTCTTCGACGACGATGCCGCCGCTGATCGAGTCGAGCGTCGAGTCGGGCAGGCCCGGCGCATTCTCGACCGGCTTGCCGTTGGCCCGCGCCCACAGCATCTTCCAGCCCTTGCGCTGCGCCTCGCGCCAGCCGGCGGTGCGCGCCTGATCGGCATTGCGCGCGGCCATATCGACCTTGATTCCGTCGACTTCGAAGCTGCCCGACCCGTCGATCGGCGGCACGCCGCGTTCGTCGGCGCGTTCGAGCTGCGCGAAGGCCAGGGCCGCCGCGAACAGTGCGACGCACAGGATCGACAGCGGGAGGGGGCGGAAAAGACGGTCGGCGAAGGTCACGAACGCCTTTTGGCGACTTGGCCGTGGAAATCCAAGAGCGATGTGGCTAGGGCGACGTGCATGAGCAGCAACGACCAAGAATCCTACACCTATGCCAAGGCCGGCGTCTCGATCGCGGCGGGCAACGCGCTGGTCAAGGCGATCGGCCCGCTCGCCAAGGCGACGCGTCGGCCGGGCGCCGATGCCGACCTGGGCGGCTTCGGCGGCTTCTTCGACCTGAAGGCGGCCGGCTACAGCGATCCGCTGCTGGTCGCCGCCAATGACGGCGTCGGCACCAAGCTGAAGCTGGCGATCGACAGCGGCAAGCATGACGGCGTCGGCATCGACCTGGTCGCGATGTGCGCCAACGACCTGATCGTCCAGGGCGCCGAGCCGCTGTTCTTCCTCGATTATTTCGCGACCGGCCGGCTCGACAACGGCGTCGCCGAAGCGGTGATCGCGGGCATCGCCGAGGGCTGCAAGCTCGCCGGCTGCGCGCTGATCGGCGGCGAGACCGCCGAGATGCCGGGCATGTACGCCGACGGCGACTATGATCTGGCCGGCTTCTGCGTCGGCGCGGTCGAGCGCGAGCAGGCGCTGACCGGCAACCGCGTCGCGGCGGGCCAGGCGATCCTCGGCCTCGCCTCGTCGGGCGTCCATTCGAACGGCTTCTCGCTGGTCCGCCGACTCGCCGCCGACAAGGGCTGGAAGCTCGACCGCCCCGCCCTGTTCGACCAGGACGTGCTGCTGATCGATGCGCTGCTCGCGCCGACCCGCATCTATGTGAAGGCGCTGCTGCCGCTGGTCCGCTCGGGCGCGGTCAAGGCGATGGCGCACATCACCGGCGGCGGCCTGCTCGAGAACATCCCGCGCGTCCTGCCCGAGGGGCTGCACGCGCATGTCGACGCCGACCTGTGGCCGCAGCCGCGGCTGATGGCCTTCCTCCAGGCCCAGGGCCATATCGAGCCCGAGGAGATGGCGCGCACCTTCAACTGCGGCATCGGCATGGCGGTGATCGTCGACGAGGCAGACGTCGCGGCCGTCACCGCCGCGCTGGAGGCGGCCGGCGAGACGGTGCTGCGGATCGGCCACATCGCCGCGGGCGACAAGGGCTGCACCGTCCGGGGCGGCGACGAGACCTGGAGCGCGCGGACCGCCTGGTCGGCCACGCACCTGGGCTAGGCATGCCTGGCCTTCGTCGCGGGAATGACGGGAGAGGGTCGTGAGCGGCAGGACCCCCATCGCCATCCTGATCTCCGGGCGCGGCAGCAACATGCGCGTGCTGGTCGAGGCGTCGCGGGCGCCCGACTGCCCCTATGAGGTGGTGCTGGTCGCGTCGAACGATCCCGACGCGCCCGGCCTCGCCATCGCCCGCGACGCTGGGATCGCTACCTTCGCGCACAGCCACAAGGGGCTGACCCGCGACGCGTTCGACGCGATCATCGACAAGGCGCTGCGCGACGCCGGGGTCAGCTATGTCGCGCTCGCCGGCTATATGCGCATCCTGAGCGGGGGCTTCGTCGCCGGCTGGGCGGGCCGGATGCTCAACATCCACCCCTCGCTGCTGCCCAGGTACAAGGGGCTCGACACCCATGCCCGCGCGATCGCGGCGGGCGATGCCGAAGGGGGCTGCTCGGTCCACATCGTCACCGCGACGCTCGACGACGGCGAGGTGGTCGGGCAGGCGCGCGTGCCGATCCTGCCGGGCGACACGCCCGAGACGCTGGCCGACCGCGTCCTTATCGAGGAACATCGGCTTTATCCGGCGGCGCTGGCCGACTATATCCGGGCGCATGGCTGACGACAGTGCGGAGGCCGCCGCCGCCCGGCGGCGCAGGTTACGATGGCTCACTCTGGCCGAGGTCCTCGGCGTATCGGCGCTCGTCATCTCGGCGCTGACGCTGTGGAACAGCTATAGCGAGCGCCGCCACAGCGAGGAGACGCGCACCGCCGAGAGCCGCGCGGCGAGCAGCAAGGCCCGCATCCTCGTGCTGCGCGCCGAGGTGCAGCGCGACGGCGACCGGCTCGAACTCCACGCCGCCGGGGACCAGGTGATCCAGGGCCAGACCATCGCCTTCCCCAAGGCGCTCGGCGTCGATCCGGTCGACAGCACCGATCCGCGCATCGAGGCGTCGTGGTTCGCGAGCGGCCTCAAGAAGGCGCGCCGCGAGGCCGGCGAGCCCGAACGGCCGCGCGGCGACGCGCGCCTGCCGGTGGCGATCACCACGCGCTTCACCGTCGACGGCGACCTGGCCGAGGACGTGACGCTCTACGACATCGGCTATGTCACCGACGGCAGCTTCCTCGGCGGCACCTCGATCCGCCTGCGCGGACTGTCGCTGATCGGGCGGAGCAGCGCCAAGGCGGCGCAGGCGCGGCTCGACGCGCTGTGGAAGGCGCGCCACAAGGGAGCGAAGTGATGGCGTCGGATGATCCCAGGGCGGTCCATGCGCGGGTCGGCGCGCTCGCCAAGGCGCTGCCGCAGGTCGAGGAGAAGGTCTCGCACGGGTCGCCCTGCTGGCGCGTCGCCGACAAGCGGATGTTCGCCTATTTCTGGCACAACCACCACGGCGACGACCGCACCGCGCTGCTGGTCAAGACGAGCGGCATCGAGGAGCAGGAGATGCTCATCGACCTCGATCCGGACATCTATTTCAAGCCGCCCTATCTGGGTCCGTCGGGCTGGATCGGCGTCCGGCTCGACCAGCCCGATACCGACTGGGAGCAGGTGGACCATCGCCTGCGCGAAAGCTGGCGCCTGGCCGCGCCGCCCAAGCTGGCGGCGGTGATGGAATTCTAGAGCGATTTCTAGGCAGATGGAAACATCTGCCGACTCGGAAATCGCGGTAAAACAAAAATCTAGAGCGGCCGATCCGATGCGATCGGATCGTGAACCGCTCTAGGCGAAACCTGCGCCTTCTGCGTCATTCCCGCGAAAGCGGGAATCCATGGACGGCGGCGTACAAGAGCCTCCAACGGTCCGTGATCGTGGATTCCCGCTTTCGCGGGAATGACGGGAGAGGAAGGCTGAAGCCCCCTCCCCCTCATTCGATATCAGCCGACGATCTCTTCCGGCTTGAAGAAGAAGTCGATCTCGATCTTCGCGTTCTCGGCGCTGTCCGAGCCGTGGACCGAGTTGGCCTCGATCGACTCCGCGAAGGTCTTGCGGATCGTGCCCTCGTCGGCGTTGGCCGGGTTGGTCGCGCCCATCACCTCGCGGTTGCGCGCGACGGCGTTCTCGCCCTCGAGCACCTGGACCACGACCGGGCCCGAGATCATGAAGCTGACGAGGTCGCCGAAGAACGGACGCTCGCGGTGCACGCCGTAGAAACCCTCGGCCTGCTCCTTGGTCATGTGGATGCGCTTCGAAGCGACGACGCGCAGGCCGGCCTCTTCGAGCTTGGCGGTGATCGCGCCCGTCAGGTTGCGACGCGTCGCGTCGGGCTTGATGATCGAGAAAGTGCGTTCGGTCGCCATCGGCGAGCGGCTCCATGTCTTGGGTGGTGAAGGATGGCGCGCCTTTAGTGGCTGCACCGCGATATGGCAAGGCGCAGCGCGGCGAGGCCCGTGCCCTAATGTATAGACAAAAGTGCTGGCGGCATTCGTCGAAAAACGCTTAGGTGCCCGCCATCGCCCGTCCGGGCCGCAACCTTCCGACAGGAGCTTCCATGCGCAAGATCGCAGCCCTGCTCGCAGCCCCGCTGCTGCTCGCCCCCGCCCTCTGCCTCGCCGCCCCCACCCCTGCCTTCGACGTCCAGCGCTTCAGCCAGGACGTGAAGACGCTGTCCGACGACAGCTTCGAGGGCCGCGCGCCCGCGACCGAGGGCGAGAAGAAGACGATCGCCTACATCATCCAGCAGATGAAGGCCGCCGGCCTCCAGCCCGGCATGCCCGATGGCGGCTGGACGCAGAGCGTGCCGCTGCTCAAGTCCGACATCGTCGGCGCGCCGAAGCTGTCGCTCAGGCTGGGCGACGGCGCCGCCCGCGCGCTGACCCAGGGCGAGGAGATCGCCGTCCGCGCCGCGCTGACCGGGCAGGACAAGGTCGACATCGCCGCCGCCCCGCTGGTCTTCGTCGGCTATGGCGTCAAGGCGCCCGAACGGAACTGGGACGACTTCAAGGGCGCCGACCTCAAGGGCAAGATCCTCGTCGTCCTCGTCAACGATCCCGATTTCGAGGGTGGAGAGGGCGATTTCGGCGGCAAGACCATGACCTATTATGGCCGCTGGACCTACAAATATGAGGAAGGCGCGCGGCAGGGCGCGGCCGGCGTGCTGGTGATCCACGAATATGCGCCGGCCTCCTACGGCTGGCCGACGGTCAAGAACTCGAACACCAACACGATGTTCGACATCGTCCGCGCCGATCCCACGGCCGAGCATGTCCCGATGGAGGGCTGGATCCAGCGCGACCTGGCGGTCGACCTGTTCAAGGCGGCGGGCCTCGATTTCGAGGCGATGAAGAAGGCCGCGCAGAGGAAGGACTTCAAGCCCGTCGCGCTCAACGCCACGCTCGACGCCGCCTATGCGGTGAAGGCGGAGACGATCACCTCCTACAACGTCCTCGGCCGCCTCGCCGGGGCGAAGCATCCGAACGAGACGGTGATCTATTCGGGCCATTGGGACCATCTCGGCATCGGCCAGCCCGACGCGAAGGGCGACCGCATCTACAACGGCGCGCGCGACAACGCCTCGGGCATCGCCGCGCTGCTCGAACTGGGCCGCGCCTTCGCCAAGGCGCCGCGCACCGACCGATCGGTCCTGTTCCTCGCCGTGACCGCCGAGGAGAAGGGCCTGCTCGGCTCCGAATATTATGCCGCCAACCCGGTCTATCCGCTCGCCACCACCACCGGGGTGATCAACATGGACAGCATCGTCGGCGAAGGCGCGGCCAGGGACTTCACCATCTCCGGCGTCGCCAGGCTCGGCCTGCTCGACATGCTGGTCGACCAGGGCAGGAAGCTCGGCCGCGTCTACGTGCCCGATCCCAAGACCGAGACGGGCGGCTTCTACCGTTCCGACCATTTCCCGATGGCGAAGGCCGGGGTGCCCGCCTTCTCGTTCAAGGGCGGCATCGACCTGGTCAAGGGCGGCGTCGCGCGCGGCAAGGAACTGGGCGCGATCTACACGCGCGACCGCTACCACCAGCCCGCCGACGAGTGGAGCGCCGACATGGACCTGTCCAACATCGGGCCGGACCTGACCTTGCTCTACAATACCGGCCGCGCGCTCGCCGACAGCCGCGCCTGGCCCGACTGGGCGCCCGACGCCGAGTTCAAGGCGAAGCGCGACGAGACGGCGGCGGAGCGGAAATAAACCTCAGGGAGAGGCCTCACTTGTCGATCCGAAACAATGGGGTGTAGCCTCGCCCCGTCGTCGTAGTTGCGAAGAGAAGGGTAAGCGGCGGCGTTAACAGGAGAGGCATATGACAAGGAAGCTTGCAGCAGAATTGTTCGGAACCTTCTGGCTGGTGTTCGGCGGATGCGGCTCGGCCGTGCTCGCCGCGGCATTCCCGGAACTCGGCATCGGGTTCGCGGGCGTCGCCCTCGCCTTCGGCCTGACCGTGCTGACCATGGCCTATGCGGTCGGCGGCATCTCCGGCGGGCATTTCAACCCGGCGGTCTCGCTCGGCGCCGCCGCCGCCGGCCGCCTGCCGTGGAAGGACCTGGTCCCCTATTGGGTCGCGCAGGTCGTGGGCGCGATCGCCGCCGCCGCCGTGCTCTACGCGATCGCGTCGGGCAAGCCGGGCTTCGAAGCCGGCGGCTTCGCCTCCAACGGCTATGACGCGCTGTCGCCGGGCGGCTACAGCCTGCACGCGGCGCTGCTGATCGAGATCGTCCTGACGGCCGGCTTCATCATCGTCATCCTCGGGTCGACCTCGTCGCTGGTCCCGGCCGGCTTCGCGCCGATCCCGATCGGCCTCGCGCTCACCCTGATCCACCTGATCTCGATCCCGGTGACCAACACCTCGGTCAATCCGGCGCGCTCGACCGGCGTCGCGCTGTTCGCGACCACCGACGCGCTCGGCCAGCTCTGGCTGTTCTGGGCGGCGCCGCTGGTCGGAGCCGTGATCGGCGCGCTGATCTGGCGCTTCCTGCTCGCCTCGCCCGACGAGGCTTGAGCCCAAGGCGTTTCGGGGCGGATCGAAGCGTCCGCCCCGAAACGCCCTATTTCGTCGCCGCCGGATCGAACAGGCGGCGCAGGAACACCGTCTCCACCTCGCGGCGCAGGTCGTTGTTCGGCTTCTTGAGGAAGCCATGGCCCTCGTCGGCGAACAGCACGTACCATGCCTCGTTGCCGGCGGCGCGCAGCTTGGCGACCACCTGGTCGGACTCCGACTGCGGCACGCGCGGATCGTTGGCGCCCTGCATGACCAGCATCGGCCTGGTGATCCGGCCGACATTGTTGGTCGGCGAGATCGCCTCGAAGACCTTGCGCATCTTCGGGTCGCGCTCGTCGCCATATTCGGCGCGGCGATTGTCGCGGCGATAGGCTTCGGTATTCTCGAGGAAGGTCGTCCAGTTGCTGATGCCGTAGCGCTCGACCCCGCCGACCAGCCGGTCCGAATAATGGGTCATCACGGCAAGGCTCATATAGCCGCCATAGGACTGGCCGTAGACCGCGACCCGCTTGGCATCGAGACCGGGCTGCCTCGCGATCCAGTCGAGCAGCGCGCCGATGTCGCGCACCGAATCCTCGCGCTTTTCGGCATTGTCGAGGTTCAGGTAGCGCTTGCCATAGCCGTCGCTGCCGCGGACGTTGGGCAGGATCACCGTCGCCTGCAGCACGTCGGCGAAATATTGCGCGCCATAGTTCCAGACCGGGCGGGTCTGCGCCTCCGGCCCGCCATGGATGTCGATGATCACCGGGGTCGGCCGGTCGGCCGGCACGCCCTTCGGCCGATAGACGAAGGCCGGCACCGACAGGCCGTCGAACGATGTGAAGCGGATCAGCTCGGGCTCGGCGAGCCGGGCGGGATCGAGCTCGCCCAGTTCCGAGGTCGTCCAGCGGGTGAGCGCGGCGCCGTCGACGTCCCAGCTCCACACGTCGCCCGCCGAGGTGGCCGAGGTCAGGCCGATCGCCAGCCGGCGGCCGTCGGGCGTGAACTTCAGCGCGGTCAGCACGCCCCTGGGCAGCGCCGGCTGCGGCAGCGCGCGGCGGGTCACCCGGTCCTGCACGACGACGCGGGAGAAGCCGTCCTCGTTGATCGCATAAGCGAGGACACGGCCGTCATCGGACAGGTCGTAATCCTCGACGTCCCAGCCGAGGCCCGGCGTCAGCACCGTCTGCCGGCCGGTCGCGAGGTCGATCTCGACGAGCTGGCGGGTGTCGCTGCCGCTGTCGGAGATGGCGATCAGGCTCCGGCCGCCGGGCAGGTAGCGCGGCTTCTGGTAGATGGCGGGCGCGGTCTTCGGCGCGATGCGGGCCGCCTTGCCGGTCGCGAGGTCGAGCTCGAACAGCTGGTCCTCGCGGTTCGACAGGCTCCGCACGAAGATCAGCCGGTTCTTGTCCGCCGCGATGTCGGCCGGATCGATCGCGCCGTCCGCCCGGTAGAGCGGCTTCGGGGCGCCGCCCGCCTTCGGATCGACGCCGATCAGGCTGTAGGCCGCACTGCCCCTGGTCGCGCGCGCCCAGACGAGCAGCGACCCGTCCTTGCTGAACACCGGCGACTGGTTGCGCGTCGTCGGCTCGGTCAGCCGCGTCGCGGTGCCGGCGAGGCCGCGCAGGTCGAGCTGGAACCATTCGTCGCCGCCGGTGTCGCCGACCGTCGCGAAGCGATCACTGCCGGGAATGACGTGCGCCTCGGCGATCGGCTCGCTGCCGAAGCTGATCTGGGTACGGGCGCCGCCGGGCACGGCGACGTGGTGGATCTGCTGCGTCGCGCCGAAGCGGGTCGCGATCAGCATCGATCCGTCGGGCAGCCAGTCCTCGAACAACGCCGCGCGGCTGTTCTGGTAGCGCTGCACCGCGTCGCGCACCTCGGCCGGGATCGCGGGCACATTCTGCAGCGTGGCGGAGCCGACATGGCGGGTTTCGACGGTCTGGGCGGAAAGGGGCGCGACGAGCGCGGCGAGCGCCGTGGAGGCGACGAGCATCTTGAACATGCCCCCGATATTCGGCCGCGCCCTCCCCCGCCGTCAAGCCGCCCCGCCGTCCGACCGGCCCGAGGCTCGCCCTATCGCAACGGGAGCGCCCCAAAATTGACAGCCCAAATCAACGAGATGCCAATCGTCCCTGCGAACCGGAGGAAGATGTGACGATAACCGACGGGCTGGCACGACCGGTCATCCGCAGCCTGGCGACGATCGCCTTCGCGACCTCGGCCGCGCCGATCCTGGCCGACGCCATCGACGAAAACGCGCCCGCGATCGATTTCGACCTGTCCGAGCCGCACAAGGACTGGCTCGCCCTCGCCGAGCAGCCGGTGCCGGCGGCGGAACCGGGCTACGGCCCGTCGCTGCCCGCCACGCCCGCCGCCGAGGAGCCGAATGGACAGCGGCTGTCGTTCGGTCGGCAGGTCGGAGCGATCAAGTGGGAATTGGGCGCCGCGCTGGTCTGGGTCACCGGGACCAACATCGCCAAGGTCAACCGCGAGGGCGGCCGCCGCTTCCACTTCCAGGACGAAGGCTGGTTCGGGAAGGACACGATCAACCTGGGCATGGACAAGCTGACCCACGCCTGGAACACCTATTGGATCACCGACATGATCGAGGCGCGCATCCGCCGCAAGACGGGCGCGACCAATGCCGGGCTGACCGCGGCCTCGCTGTCGATGGGGGTGATGCTGTATGCCGAGCTGTGGGACGCCCACAAGAAATCGAGCGGCTTCTCCTTCCAGGACATCGCGATGAACGCGAGCGGCGCGGGCTTCTCGCTGCTGCGCAACGCGGTGCCGGGGCTCGACCGCAAGCTCGACTTCCGGCTGCTGCTGATCCCCAACAAGGACATCTACACGCCCTCGGGCACGCGGCATTACCGGCAGATGCGCTATCTGTTCGCGCTCAAGCTGGCCGGGTTCGAGGGGCTGGAGGACAGCCCGCTCCGCTTCGTCGAGCTCCACGCCGGCTACCGCGCGACCGGCTTCACCGCGAAGGAGGAAGCCCGCGGCGATCCGCGCCGCCGACGGCCCTTCATCGGGATCGGCCTCAATCTCAACGAGCTGTTCTTCCCCAGTCGCCCCTCGGGCTGGGCCGGCCGAGCGGCGAGCGAGGCGCTGCAATATGTGCAGGTCCCCTACACCGCCTATCACGCCGATTGAGGGGAGCGCCCTTGGACTCGATAGATGGATGCCCACCGTCTCCCATCGTCATTCCCGCGAAAGCGGGAATGACGGAAAGGTCGGGAAATCAGCAGGAACGAATCTAGCCGGGCAGCAGCAGGCTCGAATCCCCGTAGCTGTAGAAGCGATAGCCCTCGGCGATCGCATGGGCATAGGCCGCCTGCATCCGATCCCGCCCCATCAGCGCGCTGACCAGCATGAACAGGGTCGACTTGGGCAAATGGAAATTGGTCATCAGCCCGTCGATCGCGCGGAAGCGGTAGCCGGGGGTGATGAAGATCGCGGTGTCGCCGTCGAAGGGACGGATCACGCCGTCCTCGCCGGTCGCGCTTTCGAGCAGGCGCAGGCTGGTCGTGCCGACCGCGATCACCCGGCCGCCGGCCGCGCGGATCGCGTTGAGGTGGTCGGCGGTCGCGGCGTCGATGCGGCCCCATTCGGCATGCATCCGGTGGTCGTCGGTGTCGTCGGCCTTGACCGGCAGGAAGGTGCCCGCGCCGACATGGAGGGTCAGCGTCTCGCTGGCGATCCCCGCCGCCGCCAGCGCCTCCATCAGGCGCGGCGTGAAATGGAGCGCGGCGGTCGGCGCGGCGACGGCGCCCTTCTCGCGCGCGAACATGGTCTGGTAATCGTCGCGGTCGCGATCGTCGGTCGGGCGCTTGCCGGCGATATAGGGCGGCAACGGCATGGTGCCGGCGCGTTCGAGCAGCAGCTCGACCGGCTCGTCGCCCTCGAAATCGAGCAGGATCGATCCGTCCTCGCCACGCTCGGCGGCGATCGCCGACACGCCCGCGCCGAAATCGATCCGGTCGCCGGTCCGCACCCGCTTGGCGTTGCGGACGAAGGCGCGCCACTGGCGCAGCCCCTCGCGCTTGTGGAGGGTCGCGCCGATCCGCGCCTCGCCGCGACGCCCTTCGAGCTGGGCCGGGATCACCCGCGTGTCGTTGAACACCAGGCAGTCGCCGACGCGCAGCAGCCCCGGCAGGTCGGAGACATGCCGGTCGGCGAGCGCGCCCTCGCTTCCCTCGACCAGCAGCATCCGCGCGCTGTCGCGCGGGCTGGCGGGCCGCAGGGCGATATTCTCGGGCGGGAGATCGAAGTCGAAGAGGTCGACGCGCATCGCTGGGCGTTATTGCGGCGAGGCGGCCGCCTCCTCGCCGGCCACCGCGCGGACCGCATCCTCGGTCGGCTGCGCGTCGGCCACCGCCTCGACGGCGGCATCGGTGCCCTGCGGGGCCACAGAGGGCGAGACCGCCGCCTCGCCGCCGCCGACCGCGTCGGCGGGGTTGGCGAGGTCGCCGGGCTGCGACTGCTGCTTGCGGAGCTTCTTCGCTTCCTTGGCCGCCTTCTCGGCAGCTTCCTTCTCTTCCTTCGCGGCCTTCTCGCGCGCCTTGCGGTCCTGCTTACTGGCGGCGGCGGGCGCGGCGGCCTCGGGCGCGGCCGGGGGCACGAAGGCGACCGGCGGCTGGCCCTGATCGTCGGACTCGATCGAGGCATGGACGATCTTCGACGGGTTCGCCGGCGGCTCGCCCTTCTCGATCGCGTCGACATATTCCATGCCGGAGAAGACGCGGCCGATCGGCGTGTAGTTGCCGTCGAGCGTCAGGTTCGGCTGCAACATGATGAAGAACTGGCTGTTCGCCGAATTGGGGTCCTGCGCGCGCGCCATCGACATCACGCCGCGGACGTGCGGCATGTCGTTGAACTCGGCCTTCAGGTCGGGAAGGTCGGAACCGCCCTCGCCCGTGCCCTTGGGATCGCCGCCCTGCGCCATGAAGCCTTCGATCACGCGGTGGAAGGTCAGGCCGTCATAGAAATGGCGGCGCACCAGCGTCTTGATCCGGTCGACCGAATAGGGCGCCTTGTCGGGGCGCAGCAGGATCTTCACCCGCCCGCCGGTCGACAGGTCGAGATTGAGGATGTTCTGCGGGTCCTGCGCGGGCGCATCGACAGGTGCGGGAGCCGGCGCCGGCTGGGCCAGCGCCACGCCGGCCATGAACAGTCCCGCAAAAGCCGCAACAACGAACTTCGATCGCATCAGATCACTTCTCCACACCGCGCCCCGGAGGCGCGGCCTCGAATAGGCATGTCCGGATTGCCCGCGGCTGAACCGCCGGCACCCGTCCTCAGCTTCCCTTCTTACCGATCTTTTCGACGCGCGCGACGACTTCCTGCACCACCCGCTTGGGCACGAAGCGATCGATCGCCCCGCCATAGAGCGCGATCTCCTTGACGAGGCGCGACGCGATCGGCTGCAACGCGACGTCGGCCATCAGGAAGACGGTCTCGACGCGGTTGTTGAGCTGCTGGTTCATCCCCGCCATCTGATATTCATATTCGAAGTCGGCAACGGCGCGCAGGCCGCGCACGATGATCGCCGCCCCCATGCTCTCGGCGAAATCCATCAGCAGCGAATCGAAGGCGACGACCTCGACGCCGGGAAGATCGGCGGTCTCGCGACGGACCATCGCCAGCCGCTCCTCGACCGTGAACATCGGCGACTTGGACGCATTGGTGGTGACGCCGATGACGAGCTTGTCGACCAGCTTCGCGCCGCGCCGGATGATGTCCATATGACCCAGCGTGATCGGATCGAAGGTGCCGGGATAGACGCCGGTCCGCATAGATGCTCCCCCTTTGCCGGCCGTTCAGCGGTCGCGATCGACCACATAAGCCGCGATGTCGCGTAGCAGATCGGCTTCGCGTCCGAAATTGCCAAGATGATCGATCGCCTGCTGCGACAGCAGCCGCGCCTGCGCCCGCGCGCGATCGACGCCGAGCAGGCCGACGAAGGTCGCCTTGCCGGCGGCGTGGTCCTTGCCCGCCGCCTTGCCCATCGCCGCGGGATCACCCTCGGCGTCGAGCAGGTCGTCGGCGATCTGGAAGGCGAGGCCCAGGTCATGGGCATAGGCGCGCAGCTTGGTCCGGCCCTCGGGCGGCACCCGGCCGAGAATCGCGCCGGCCTCGATCGAGAAGCCGATCAGCGCGCCGGTCTTGAGCTGCTGGAGCCGCGAGATGGCGTCGAGGTCATGCTCCCCGCCGGCCTCCGCCGCCATGTCCATCGCCTGCCCGCCGACCATGCCGGCCGGGCCTGCCGCGGCCGCCAGCGCCGCGACCAGCTCGCTGCGGACGAAGGGATCGGGATGGGTCGCCTCCGACGCCGCGATCTCGAAGGCGAGCGCCTGGAAGCCGTCGCCGGCGAGGATCGCGGTCGCCTCGTCATAGGCGCGGTGGACGGTCGGGCGGCCGCGCCGCAGGTCGTCGTCGTCCATCGCCGGCAGGTCGTCGTGGATCAGGCTGTAGACGTGGATCGCCTCGATCGCGAGGCCGGCGCGCAGCGCGCATTCGGGATCGACCGCGAACAGCCGCGCCGATGCGCAGGCCAGCAACGGCCGCAGCCGCTTGCCGCCGCCGATCGCGGCGTGGCGCATCGCCGCGTAGAGGCGCTCGCGACTGTCGTCGGGCGGGGTCAGCAGCGTGTCGAAACGGGCGTCGATCTCCTGCGCGATGCGCGCGAGCTCGGAAGCGAGAAGGGCCGACATCGCCGGATCAGCTCGCGGTGAAGGGCTCGGTCCCCCGCGGCGCGCCGTCGGCGCCCAGGCTGATCTTCTCGATCCGCGCCTTGGCGGCGTTCAGCCGTTCCTCGCACAGCCGCTTCAGCGCATCGCCCTTCGCGTAGAGCGAGATCGATTCGTCGAGGGGAACCTCACCCGATTCGAGCTGGCGGACGATCGTTTCGAGCTGCTTGAGGGCGTCCTCGAAGGAGAGGTCGGCAAGGGCGGCGCTGTCGGTCATGGCAAGGCTTTTGGGCTCGGGCGGCGGCAGGGTCAAGGATGGGTTGGGATGCGCGGGCCCTTCTGGCCTCACGCATTCCCCGACCGTCATTCCCGCGAAAGCGGGAATCCATGGACGGCGGCACCTCGCGTCGAACAGCGTCCCGTGACCGTGGATTCCCGCTTTCGCGGGAATGACGACAGAGGGAGCGCAGGCTCGAACCGCTCCTTACTTCTTGAACGGATCGTGGAAGGTCGCGCCGCCATAGGTCGACTCTTCGACATGGACCGCGTCGGCGTTGCGGACGGCGGCCTCGCGCTCGGCGCGGAGCTGCTCGATCAGCGCCTCGCGGTCGCCTTCGAGGCGGGTGTCGGTCGGCGCTTCGAGGCCGGCGGCCTTGGCCGCCTTGGCGACGACGGCGTCGAGCTCGCGCTGCGAGCTGAGGCCCAGCGTCACCGGGTCCTTCGGCACGATGTTGGCGATGTTCCAGTGGGTCCGGTCGCGGATCGCGGCGATGGTGGTGCGGGTCGTGCCGATCAGCTTGGAGATCTGGCCGTCCGACACCTCGGGATGGTTGCGGATGATCCAGGCGATGCCGTCGGGCTTGTCCTGGCGCTTCGACACCGGGGTGTAGCGCGGGCCCTTGGTGCGACGGAGCTGGTCCGGCCCCTTCTGCATGACGAGGCGGTAGTTCGGGTCCTGCTGGCCCTTCTCGATCTCGGCCATGGTCAGCTCGCCCGCGCGGACCGGATCGCGCCCGGTCAGCTTGGTCGCCGCCATGTCGTCAGCGATCGCCTGGACCTCGAGGATGTGCAGGCCGCAGAACTCGGCGATCTGCTGGAAGCTGAGCGCGGTGTTGTCGACCAGCCACGAGGCGGTGGCATGGGGCATGAGCGGCTGGGCCATAGCGGTCCTCCAAAATAAAAGGGCCGCCCCGTCACGGAGCGGCCGAAGCGTGGGGGATGATGTACTGAAGCCCGCGCTCCAGCACAAGACTGACGTGTGGAGGCGCTTCCGAGCCCTCTCCCACGTGGGAGAGGGCGGCGCATCAGGCGGCCAGCCGCCGCCGGCCCTCGCCCTGGGGAACGAGCGCGCCGAGGAACTGCTCGGCGCTCCGACGCCAGCCGAAGGTGGCGCCATAGGCTGCCGCCGCGCCGCGATCGCATCGGAGCGCGCGGCCGATCGCCGTCGCCAGGTCGTCGTCCATCGCCGCGCTCGACGGGGCGAGAATGTCGATCGGCCCGGTCACCGGATAGGCGGCGACCGGCGCGCCGCAGGCGAGCGCCTCGATCATCACCAGCCCGAAGGTGTCGGTGCGGCTCGGGAAGACGAAGACGTCCGCCCCGGCATAGGCGGAGGCCAGTTCCTCGCCGTGCAGCGCGCCGAGGAAGCGGACCTCCGGATAGTCGCGCGACAGGGCGGCGCGGGCCGGGCCGTCGCCGACGACCACCTTGGTGCCCGGCGTGTCGCAGGCGAGGAACGCCTCGATATTCTTCTCCACCGCGACCCGGCCGACATAGAGCTGGATCGGGCGCGGCAGCGCCGCGAAGGCGGGATGCGGCGCGCGGTCGGGGCGGAACAGCGCCAGGTCGACTCCCCTGCCCCAGCGCTGCACCGGGCCGACGCCGCGCTGATCGAGGATCGCCTCGACCGACGGCGTCGAGGCCAGCACCGCCGCCGACGGCGCGTGGAACCAGCGGATATAGTGCCAGAACCAGTCGGCCGGCATGCCGGTGCGCTCGGCGACATAGTCGGGGAACTGGGTGTGATAGGCGGTGGTGAAGGCCAGCCGACGGCCGAGGCAGTGGCGCCGCGCGGCAAGGCCGATCGGCCCTTCGGTGGCGATGTGGATCGCCTCCGCGCCGAACTCGGCGATGCGGCGGCCGACCCCGGCCTGGGTGGTCAGCGCCAGCCGTATCTCGGGATAGCTGGGACAGGGGACGGTCAGGAACTGGTCGGGTGCGATCACGCAGACCTCGTGCCCCATCGCGCCGAGCTCGGCGGTCACCGCCTGGAGGGTGCGGACGACGCCGTTGACCTGCGGCGCCCAGGCGTCGGTCGCGATCGCGATCCGCATGTCAAGCCGCCATCGCCGCGGCGGCGGTGGCGCCCTGGCGGCGGGCGGCGATCTCGTCGGCCCAGTGGAGCACCTCCATCCGGCCGTCGAAATGCTCGACCAGCGCGGTGCAGCCTTCGACCCAGTCGCCGTCATTATAGTAGACGATGTCGCCGAACCGGCGGATCTCGGCGGTGTGGATATGGCCGCAGACGACGCCGTCGACGCCGCGCTCGCCGGCCTCGTGCGCGACCGCCTCCTCGAAGCGCGAGATGAACTCGACCGCGTTCTTGACCTTGTGCTTGGCGTGCTTGGAAAGCGACCAGTAAGGCAGGTCGAACCACTGGCGGACCGTGTTGATCACCACGTTCAGCCGCATCAGCGTCTCATAGGCGAAGTCCCCGGCGAAGGCGAGCCAGCGGTGGCACATCACCACCGTGTCGAACTCGTCGCCATGGGTGACCATCAGCCGGCGGCCGTCGGCGGTCTCGTGGATCGCGCTGCGGCGGATCTCGATCCCGCCGAAGGTCATGCCCGAATATTGGCGGAACATCTCGTCATGGTTGCCGGGGATGAAGACGACGCGGGTGCCGCGCTTGGCGCGCTTCATCACCCGCCAGACGATGTCGTTGTGCGCAGACGGCCAGTACCAGCTCCGCTTGAGCCGCCAGCCGTCGATGATGTCGCCGACCAGGTACATCGTCTCGCTGTCGGTCGAATCGAGGAAGTCGATCAGCATCTGGGCGTTGCAGCCGCGCGTGCCGAGATGGATGTCGGACACCCAGATGGTGCGATAGCGGCGGCGCTGGCGGCGGGCCTCGGGCGTGGCGGGACGGCTGCCCTGGGCAGCGGCGATCCGGGTGATGGCGTTCATCGCTCGTCTCCTGTCTGGATGACGTGCGGAGCCTATGATTCAACTATGTTACAGCCGCCTCGACAATAGCTTACGGCTTTGTGACAGCGACCTGACCCGTTTCGCAGGTGCAGCGGAAAGGTCGTGCGATCGCAGGTCGATAAGCCTGCTTTATGATAATGGCCGTCAGCTTTGTTTCCGGACGGCAACGGCACGGTGCTACGGGATTTTCGACGCTTTTCAGGGGATAGGTTCGATGCGGGTCTATGGCGATTCGATTTCCGGCAACTGCCTGAAGGTCAAATGGACGGCCGACCTGCTGGGGATTCGCCATGAGTGGATCGAGACGAGCGTGCTCGACGGAGCGACGCGAACGCCCGATTTCCTGGCGATGAACCCGGCGGGACAGGTGCCGCTGGTCCGCTATGACGACGGCCGCACCCTCGCCCAGTCGAACGCGATCATCCTGAGCCTCGCCGAAGGATCGGCGCTGATCCCCGCCGACGCCCATCAGCGGGCGAAGATGCTCGAATGGCTGTTCTGGGAGCAATATAGCCACGAGCCCTATGTCGCGGTGGCGCGCTTCCAGGTCCATTATCTGGGCAAGGCGGTGGCCGATCTGGAGCCCCGCGTGGTCGAGCGCGGCAAGGGCGCGCTCAAGCTGCTCGACGAGCAACTGACCGGGCGGACCTTCCTGGTCGGCGACGCGCTCAGCCTCGCCGACATCGCGCTGGTCGCCTATACGCGGGTGGCGGACGAGGGCGGGTTCGAGCTGGGCGACTATCCGGCGGTGCGACGCTGGATCGGGCGGGTGGAAGAGGCGCTGGGGATCTAGGCCCCTCTCCCTTTGATCACGTCACCCCAGCCTTCGCTGGGGTGACGTAGAAGAAGATCAAGCCTCGGCCGGCTCGCGCACCGGGTTTTCGTGCAGCCAGGCCAGCACCTTGTCGGGGGCGCTTTCGCCATAGGGGTCGTCGTCGGCGCCGACATCGTTGATGCCGGGCTCCTCGAACCAGCCGGTGATCCGGCCGTCGTCGACCACCATCGCATAGCGCCACGAACGGTCGCCGAAGCCGAGATGGTCCTTGTTGATCAGCATGCCCATGCGGCGGGTGAAGTCGCCCGATCCGTCGGGGAGCATCCTGGTCTTCTCGACGCCGAGCTGCTTCGCCCACTGGTACATGACGAAGGCGTCGTTGACCGACAGGCAATAGACCTCGTCGGCGCCCCGCGCGCGGAGCTCGTCATAGCTGCGCTCATAGGCCGGGCACTGCTCGGTCGAACAGGTCGGGGTGAAGGCGCCCGGCAGCGCGAACACGACGACGCGGCGGCCCGCGAACAGCTCGCCGGTGTGGACGTCCTGCCAGCGGAAGGGATTGGGGCCGCCCACGCTCTCGTCGCGCACGCGGGTCTTCAGGGTCACGTTGGGAACCGTACGTCCGATCATCGATCGTCCTTTCTCTGAATGGGGTGGCCGCCTTCTGCCGAAGCGCGACTGATCGATCCAATCAGAAAGAACGGTTTCAGTTATCGAAAACGTCGAACAATGGATTATTGGATCGGCCCTTCGGCACGTCCCTGAACGAACTGATCCACATAAGGGTTGCCGCTGTCGTACAGCCGGTCACGCGGGCCGCTCCAGACGATCCGCCCCTGGTAGAGCATGGCGACCCGGTGGGCGATCTTGCGCGCCGAGGCCATGTCGTGGGTGATGGTCAGCGCGGTGACGCCCAGTTCCTCGACCAATTCGACGATCAGGTCGTTGATCACGTCGGCGCGGATCGGGTCGAGGCCGGTGGTCGGCTCGTCGAAGAAGATGATCTCCGGCCGGGGCGCGATCGCGCGGGCGAGCGCGACGCGCTTCTGCATGCCGCCCGACAGCTCGCTCGGCCGCAGGTCGAGCACCTGGGAGCCGAGGCCGACCCGTTCGAGATTCTCGGCGGCGATCTTCCGCATCTTCGCGGCATCGCGCATCCGCCCCTGGGTCAGCGCGAAGGTGACGTTGCGCCAGATCGGCAGCGAATCGAACAGCGCCGAGCCCTGGAACAACATGCCGAACTTGGCGCGCGCGGTTTCCAGCTCGCGCGCCGACATCGCCATCAGGTCCTCCCCGTCGACGCGGATCGCGCCGCGATCGGGCCGGATCAGGCCGAGGATGCATTTGAGCATGACCGACTTGCCGCTGCCCGACTGGCCGATGATGACCAGCGATTCGCCGCGCTCGATCGCGAGGTCGACGCCGTCGAGGACCGCGTTGCCGCCGAACGCCTTGCGGACGCCCTCCAGCACGATCTTGTGGTTGTCCGCCATCAGCCGAACGCCATCAGGGTGATGATCATGTTCGACAACAGGATCAGGATGAAGGCGGAGACGACCGCGTCGGTGGTGGCGCGGCCGACGCCGGCGGCGCCGCCCTGCGCGCGGAAGCCGTGATAGCAGCCCATCAGCGCGATGAAGAAGCCGAAGAAGGCCGACTTGACCAATGCCATCTGCAGGTCGGTCGCGGTCAGGAACTGGCGGGTGGTGTCGAGATAGCCGACCGCGTTGAAGCCGAGCTTGTAGACCGCGACGAAATAGCCGCCGAAGATGCCGATCGCATTGGCGACGAGCACCATCAGCGGGATCGCGATCAGCGCCGCGAACAGGCGCGGCGCGATCAGGTAGCGATAGGGATCGGTGCGCAGCGTGGTCAGCGCGTCGAGCTGCTCGGTCACGCGCATCGTGCCGAGCTCGGCCGCCATCGCCGAGGAGACGCGGCCCGCGACCATCAGCCCGACCAGCACCGGCCCCAGCTCGCGGACGATGCCGAGCACGACGATCGCCGGCACGGTCGAGGTGGCGTTGAAGCGCGAGCCGGCGGTGAAGGTCTGCTGCGCCAGCGCCGCGCCCGAGAAGATCGCGGTCATGCCGACGACCGGCAGCGAGAACCAGCCGATCTGCATCAGCTGCTCGAACAGCCGCGACGGATAATAAGGCGGGCGGACCGCGCGCGAGATCGTCGTCGCGGCGAACACCGTCACCCTGCCGATGGCGGCGAGCGCCGCGATGAAAAGCCGGCCGATCGAGCCGAAAAATCCGATAACAGGCTGCAAAGTCGCGGACATCCTACTCTTTCCACCGCCGCTGATAGCGACTGCCCAGCCCGGTCAGCAACTCATATTGCGAAAGTCCGGTCCGATCGGCGGCGCTTTCGAGCGCATAGTCGATCTCCAGCCAGTCGCCCTCGGCGGCATCGGCCCCGGTGAGATCGACCGCGATCAGGTCCATCGACACGCGCCCGGCGAGCGGGCAGCGCCGCCCGTTCACCAGCGCCGCGCCATTCCCGGCGAAGGCGCGGAGATAGCCGTCCGCATAGCCGAGGTTGAGGATCGCGACGCGCATCGGCCGCTCCGCCGTGAAGGTCGCGCCATAGCCGATCGTGTCGCCGGCCGGCACGTCGCGGACCTGGAGCACCTGCGCCTCGATCCGGACGACGCGGACGATATGGCCCCGCGCCTCGGGCCGGGGGATGCCGCCATAGAGCGCGATGCCGGGGCGGATCAGGTCGAAGCCGTAAGCGGGGCCCAGGCAGGCGCCCGCCGAATTGGCGAGGCTATGGCGCTTCGCCGCCACCCGCCCGCGCAGATCGACGAAGCGCGCGCGCTGGCGCTCGTTCATCGGGCTGTCGGGCTCGTCGGCGCAGGCGAGATGGCTGAGCAGCAGGTCGATCTCCAGCCCGTCGAGCAGGCCCGAACAAGCTTCCTCGACGGTGAGGCCGAGCCGGTTCATGCCGGTGTCGATCATCACGTCGCACGGCCGTCCCGGCGCCGCCGCTTTCCAGCGCGCGACCATCGCCGGGCTGTTGAGCACCGGCCGGGCGCGCGAGGCGAGCGCCGCCGCGAGGTCCTCCTCGCGCAGGCCGTGGAGCACCGACAGGCCGGCGCCGAACGGCAGCGAGCCGAGCGCCTCGGTCTCCGCCCAGGTCGCGACGAAGAAGTCGCGGCACCCGGCGTCGGCGAGCCGGCGCGACACCTCGACCGCGCCGAGCCCATAGGCGTCGGCCTTGATCGCCGCCCCGGCAGGCGCCGCCGCCCGCTCGCCGAGCCAGCGCCAGTTGGCCACGAGGGCCTGCGGATCGAGATCGAGGCGGAGGGGGAGGAACTCTTGCGTCACCTCCGGGGCGATAGCCGCCCCGGCCGCGCTATTCCAGTTCCTTTCCCGCCGTCTCGGGCAACCAGACCAGCGCGATCAGGAACGCTACGCCCGCGACGATGAACGTGTACCAGAAACCGGCGAAGGGATCGCCGGTGCGGGCGACGATATATTGGCTGATGAAGGGCAGGAAGCCGCCGAAATAGCCGGTGCCGATATGATAGGGCACCGACAGCGAGGTGTAGCGCACCCGCGCCGGGAACAGCTCCACCATCACCGCCGCCGACGGCCCGTAGGTCATCCCCGAGAAGAAGCCGAGGATCAGCAGATAGACGAAGATCTTCGCCGAATCGCCGAGCGAGGGGGTGACCTTGGCGAGGTCGTAGCCGGCGGCGGCGAGCCCGGCCTCGAGGCTCTCGGCGTCGCTCGCATCGACCGGCGCGCCGCCGATCGTGACGGCGGGCGGCGTGCCGGGGACGCCGTCGACCTTGGTGTAGGCGACGCCCTTCTTCGACAGCGCGTCGAGGACCTTGCCGCAGGCGGTCTCCTGCCGCGAGGCGAAGGGATCGTAGCGGCAGTCGCTGCCCGTCACGACCACCGGCGCGCGCTCCATCGCGGCGGCGAGGCCGGGATTGGCGGCGGCCGCGATCCAGTGGAACAGCGGGAAGAGGAAGACCAGCGTCAGCACATAGCCGGTCAGGATCAGCCGGCGGCGGCCGATCCGGTCCGACAGCCAGCCGAACAGGATGAAGCCGAACACCGCCCCGAACGCCGCCGCGCCGACCAGCACGCGCGCGACCATGTCGTCGACCCGCAGACTGTTCTGGAGGAAATAGAGCGACTGGAACTGGCCGACATACCAGATCACCGTCAGCCCCGCCGACAGGCCGAACAGCGCGAGCAGGATGCGGCGGACCTTGGCCCAGCTGTCGAAGCTTTCGCGCAACGGGTTGCGGGCGACCTCGCCCTTCTCCTTCATCGCCGTGAAGACCGGGCTTTCGCTGAGCTTGAGCCGCACCCAGAGCGAGATGCCGAGCAGCACCAGCGAGAAGAGGAAGGGAATGCGCCAGCCCCAGGCGGCGAACGCCTCCTTGTCGACGAACTGGTTCGACAGCAGCACCACCGACAGGCTGAGCATGAAGCCGGCGCTGACCCCCGACTGGATGAAGCTGGTATAGAAGCCGCGCCGGTTGCGCGGCGCATGTTCGGCGACATAGACCGCCGCCCCGCCATATTCGCCGCCGAGCGCCAGCCCCTGGAGGATGCGGCAGAAGACGAGCAGGATCGGCGCCGCGACGCCGATCGTCGCATAGGTCGGCAGCAGTCCGACCGCGGCGGTGGCCACGCCCATCAGCGTGATGGTGACGAGGAAGGTGTATTTGCGGCCCAGCCGGTCGCCGAGCACTCCGAACAGGATCGCGCCGAGGGGCCGCATGCCGAAGCCGACGCCGAAGCTGCCGAGGAAGATCAGGAAGCTGACGGCCGGATTGTCGGACGGGAAGAAATGGCCGGCGACGATCGTGGCGAGCGTTCCGTAGACGAAGAAGTCATACCATTCGAACGCGGTGCCCAGCGTCGACGCGAAGATGACCAGCCGGTCGCGCCGCACATCGATCCCGCCGTCCGCCGCCATCCCCTGCCCTCGCCCCATTGTCGTCGCGACCATCGACTATGGCAGCGGACCGCGACGGACAAGGGGGCGTGGCCGGTCCTGCGCGGAGGGGTCAGCCGTCTTGCGGCCTGCGCCGCGCCGCGTCCATCAGCGGGTGGCGCGCATTGACCAGCTCGACCAGATGGGCGCTGTTGACATGGGTATAGATCTGGGTGGTGGCGATATCGGCGTGGCCGAGCATCGTCTGGAGCGCGCGGAGGTCCGCGCCGCCTTCGAGCAGATGGGTGGCGAAGGCGTGGCGCAGCACGTGCGGGCTGATCCGCTGCGGCGGGATGCCCGCCTCGGCGGCCAGCTCGCGGACGAGCTGGAACAGGCGGACCCGGCTGAGATGGCCGTGGCCCGAGGGGAACAGCCAGGGCTGGTCGGTAGGGACATGGGCGCCCCATTCGGCCACGGCCATCCGCGCCCGGTCGGAGATCGGCACCAGCCGCTCGCGCCCGCCCTTGCCGCGCAGGATCAGGAACGGCCGGTCGCCCCGCAGCGCGTGGCGCGGCAGCGAGACCAGCTCGGTCGCGCGCAGCCCCGATCCGTAGAGCAGCTCGACCAGCGCGATCAGCCGCAACGTCAGCGGATCGGCATGGCGATCGCGCCGCCGCTCCTCCAGCGTGTCGAACAGCCGCTCGATATCGCCATGCGACAGGGTGCGCGGCAGAGCGCGCTGCACCGCCGGGCGCGGCAGCGCGTCGGACGGGTCGTCGCGGCGGATGCCCTCCTCCTCCAGGAAGGCGAAGAAGCGGCGCAGCACCGACGCCTTGCGCGCGACGCTGGTCCGGCTGAGCGCCATCCACTCGCCGCCGAGCGTCTGGAGCCCGGCCGTGTCGGCGCCGACCAGGCCGCCGCCGAGCAGCTCCGACGCGCCGCGCAGGTCCGATCCATAAGCGAGCAACGTGTTCCGCGCCGCGCCGCCCTCGGCCGCGAGCATCTCCAGGAACTGCGCGATCGCCTCGGAATCCTTCACCTTAATTCCTCCCTGGCGAAGCCGGGGAGGGGGACCATCCATAGGATGGTGGAGGGGCCTGCGAGAGCCAGCGTCGGACGACCCCTCCACCGCTCTTCGAGCGGTCCCCCTCCCCATCGCGATGCGATGGGGAGGAATTGAAGGAGCCTCGCCATTACAAGCGGGTCATCGCCTCGGCCGCGATCATCCGCGCCTCGCCGTCGAGACCGACGTCGTGCAGCGCGCGGATCATCGTCGCGAACATCGCCGAGGACAGGCCGCTCCAGCCGGTCTTCTGCATCCCGACCGCGACCAGCAGCGCCACCGTCGCCGGCTCCTTGCGGTCGGCGGCCTGCAGCAGCAGCCGGCCCCAGTTGCTGCGATTGTCGAACCCGACCTGATATTCCTGCAGCAGGCGCATCTGCTCCTCGGTCTGCAACCGGTCGAGCCCGGCGAGCGCGGCGAGCAGCAGGCGCAGCTTCTGCGGGTTCTCCGCGCTCCAGCGGTCGGCGACCGCCGACAGCCGGTCGGCCGAGACGTCGACGACGGCGCGCGGCGTGCCGACCGCGAGGATCGCCCAGGCGTCGTCGCCCTTGCCCGCCGACATGCCGGAGACGATCGGCGCCCAGGCCGCCGCCTTGCGGTCGAGCCCGGCCGACATCATCGACCCGATCAGGCCGGCCGCGTCGGAGACATGATCGCTGTCGGGCGCGATGCGCGCCGCCGCGCGGGCCGTCAGGATCAGCCCGGCATAGCGGTCGACCTGCTTGCCGTCGCCCTGCCCTTCGCCGCTCCAGAAGCCCCGCATCGCCGAGAGGCGCGCGCCGGCATCGTCGCCCGCATAGCAGAGGCGCAGCCGGCCGGCCGGGGTGTCGCTGGAGAAGTCGCCGCTCTCGTCGGCGGCCTGCGCGTAGAGGTCGACCAGCGCCGAATTGGAGAAGACGCCGAGCCGCGCCGCCGTCATCGCCGCATCGAGCCGCTCGGCCGGCGGGATCATCGGCGCCCGCGCGCTCCACGCCACCACCTGCGGGCCGACCGTGCGGTAGAGATCGGCCGGGATGGTCAGGCCGAGCGCGCTCGCCATGCCGAAGCGCCAGGCGGTGAGCTGGTTGACCCCGGTCCATTCGACGCTGATGCTGCGCCGGCCGGCGCCGTTGACGCCCATCATCCGTTCGGCGAGCTGGACGTCGATGCCCTGCGGATTGCTGGTCCGGCGGCGCGCCTGGTCCATCAGCACGTCGGCGATCGCGGTGTCGCCCGACAGCGCCGCGCAGATCGCCCGCGCCATCGGCCAGACCGCCTCGCGGCTGCGGATCGCGCCGCCGTCGGCCAGCGCGCAGAGCCCCGCCGCGTCGGCGCCGGCGAGCGCGCTCTGCCCCGCGACGGTGTAGAGCTTGGCGTTGAAGCGATCGACGTCGACGCCCTCGATCAGCATCCGCGCGCCGTCCGCCTCGCCCATCCGGAGCAGCAGCCAGGCCCGTTCGGCGATCCAGTCGGGCGCCGAGACATTGTCCGGCGTACCCACCCGGGTCAGCAGCGCGCGGCGCAGCGTGATCGAAGCCCAGCGCGAGGCGATCGGCACGTCCAGCCGCCGCATCAGCGCGGAAAGGAAGCGGCCGTCGGCCATGCCCCAGGCATTGGGCCCGAAGCCCGCGAGCGGCCCGACCGCGTCGATCGAGCGGCGCGCCGAAGGCGGCAGCTCCTCGACCGGGACGACCGGCGCATCGGGCTCGGCCGACGCGAAGATGGCGGGGTCGAGCGTCAGCGTGGGCGCAACCGACGCGCCGGGCGCGGCCGGTGCCGCCTGCGTCGGGCCGGCGGCCGGCTGGGCCGGCGCGGGGGCGGCCGGCTGCGGCCGATTGGCCGGCGGCGGCTGGTTGCCGAAGCCGGGCGGCAGCAGCGATTCCTGCGCGAACGCGGCGACCGCGGCCAGCGAGGCCGCACCCGCCGTCAGCGCGAGGAAGGCCTTCTTACTTGGCCTGGGCTTCATTCAGCATCGCCTTCTCGACCGTCACGGGCGGCTTTTCGGTGTTCACGAAGCTCAGGGCCACCAGCGCCACGACGATGATGATGACGACACTCGACAGGATGAAGCTGAACCGCGACATGGACTTCCCTTAAAAACTCTGGCCTTGAAACTGTGACTCTGGCCTTGATTCCGACGGCCCCGGCCGGGCCGGACAGGTTGCAATCGACGTGCTTTTGCCCGAGGGGGCGCCCATGTGTATAGCCCTCGACGACATGCCGCAAAGCCTGCCTCCCAATCTTCCCCATTTTGACCGTCCGCTGGTCCTGATCGGGCTGATGGGCGCGGGCAAGTCGACGATCGGCAAGCGGCTCGCGGCGCGCGTCCACCTCCCCTTCGTCGACGCCGACCAGGAGATCGAACGCGCGGCGGGGCTGACCATCTCCGAGATTTTCGCGCGATTCGGCGAGAAGGAATTCCGCGACGGCGAGCGCCGGGTGATCGCCCGGCTGATCGACGGCCGGCCGAAGGTGATCGCCACCGGCGGCGGCGCCTTCATGCAGGAGGAGACCCGCGCGCTGATCCTCGACCGCGCCACCGCGGTCTGGCTCGACGCCGACATCGAGGTGCTGGCCGACCGGGTCGGCCGGCGCGAGGGCACCCGCCCGCTGCTCAAGGACCGCGACGCGCGCGAGGTGCTGGCCGAACTGGCGGCGGTCCGCAATCCGGTCTATGCGCTCGCCCCCATCCACATCCGCAGCCAGCCGCTGCCGCACGACGCGACGGTCGATGCGATCCTCAAGGCACTGACGCAATGACCGTACGGGTTTCGCTGGGCGACCGCAGCTACGACATCACCATCGAGAACGGCGCGCTCGACCGGGCGGGCGAGCTGCTGGCCCCCTATGCCGCGCGGGGCCGCTTCATCGTCGTCACCGATCGCAACATCGTCCCCAACCAGCTCTACCGGCTGGAGACGGCGCTGACCGCCGCCGGCATCGCCAGCGCGGTCGAGGTGCTGCCGCCGGGCGAATCGACCAAGAGCTGGGTGATGCTCGAGAAGCTGACCGACGCGCTGCTGAGCTACGGGGTCGAGCGCGGCGACACGATCGTCGCGCTGGGCGGCGGGGTGATCGGCGACCTGGTCGGCTTCGCGGCGGCGATCCTCAAGCGCGGCTGCCGCTTCGTGCAGGTGCCGACCACGCTGCTCGCCCAGGTCGATTCCTCGGTCGGCGGCAAGACCGCGATCAACAGCAAGGCCGGCAAGAACCTGATCGGCGCCTTCTACCAGCCCGCCCATGTCCTGATCGACCCGACCACGCTCGACACGCTGCCCCCGCGCGAGACCCGCGCCGGCTATGCCGAGGTCGTCAAATACGGCCTGATCGACGACGCCGCCTTCTTCGACTGGTGCGAGGCGAACGGACCGAAGCTGCTGGCCGGCGATCCCGAGGCGCGCGCCGTCGCGATCGCCAAGAGCGTCGGCGCCAAGGCCCGCATCGTCGGCGAGGACGAGCGCGAGACCAGCGGCCGTCGCGCGCTGCTCAACCTCGGCCACACCTTCGGCCATGCGCTGGAGGCGGAGACCGGCTTCTCCGACCGGCTGCTCCATGGCGAGGCGGTCGCCGCCGGCATGGCGCTCGCCTTCCGCTTCTCGGCGGCGCAGGGCCTGTGCCCGCCCGAGGATGCCCGCCGCGTGACCGCGCACATCGCGGCCACCGGCCTGCCCGCGACGCTCCAGGCCGCCGGCGTCGATGCCGGCGGCGCGACGCTGGTCGGCCATATGCAGCACGACAAGAAGATGGAGGGCGGCCGCCTGCCCTTCCTGCTCGCGCGCGGCATCGGCGAGACCTTCCTCGACAAGCAGGTCGACCTCGCCGCGGTCGAAGCCTTCCTCGACGCCGAGCGCACCGCTACGGCCTGAGCCGTTTCGGACGTTTCCGGCGGTTTGACGCCCGGGCTTCCTTCGCTAGGCTGATCGCGGAAGGGAGAATCGGTGCTCGGCTTTCTCGCGGCAGGGGAAAATCTCGCGTTCGTCATCGCGCTGGGGACGATGGTCCTGATCGGCCTGGTCGAGGCCGTCGGGCTCGGATCGAGCGCGCTCGGCCATGATCTCGACCTCGACGCGGACGGCGACTGGCTCGGCTGGCTGGGCTTCGGGCGGCTGCCGCTGCTGATGCTGCTGGTCGTGTTCCTCGCCTGCTTCTCGGTGATCGGGCTGGTCGGCCAGCAGATCGCCCTGTCGAGCTTCGGCGCGCTGTTGCCCGGCTGGATCGCGATCCCCGCCGCCGGGGTCGCCGCCCTGCCCGCCACCGGCGGCATGGCGCGGATCGTGGGCGCGATCATGCCGCGCGACGAGACCACGGCGATCGGCATCGACCAGCTCGTCGGTCTCCACGCCCAGATCGTCGTCGGCACCGCGACGCAAGGATCGCCCGCCAAGGCGCGGGTCCGCGACTTCCACGGCCAGGTCCATCATGTGATGGTCGAGCCCGACATTGCCGGCGCGCGCTTCGCGGAAGGGACCGAGGTCCTCCTCGTCCGCCGCGAGGACCATCTGTTCCGCGCCATCTCCAGCGACCGCCCACCCTTCTCCGAATGGATCGAACGATGAGCAACCTGCCTGCCACCACCAGTTCCGGCTTCCTCGACAGCGCCTCCAGCATCTATGTCGTGGCGCCCGGCATCGCGGTCGTCGCCCTGGTCATCCTGGGCCTGATCATCGCCCGCCTCTATCGCCGCGCGTCGAAGGAGATCGCCTTCGTCCGCACCGGCTTCGGCGGCGAGAAGGTGGTGATGAACGGCGGCGCGCTGGTCCTGCCGGTGTTCCACGAGACGATGCCGGTGAACATGAACACGGTGCGGCTGGCGGTCGAGCGCAAGAATGCCGACGCGCTGATCACGCTCGACCGGCTGCGCATCGACGTGAAGGCGGAGTTCTACGTCCGCGTCCGCCCCGATCGCGAGGCGATCGCGATGGCGGCGCAGACGCTGGGCATGCGCACCATGCATTCGGAGAATCTGAAGGAGCTGGTCGAGGGCAAGTTCGTCGACGCGCTGCGCTCGGTCGCGGCCGGGATGACGATGAACCAGTTGCACGAGCAGCGCTCCGACTTCGTCCAGAAGGTGCAGCAGGTGTCGTCGGCCGACCTGGCGATGAACGGGCTGGAGCTCGAATCGGTGTCGCTGACCGGGCTCGACCAGACCTCGATCGAGCATTTCAACGCCAACAACGCCTTCGACGCCGAGGGCCTGACCAAGCTGACCGAGCAGATCGAGCTGCGCAAGAAGGCGCGCAACGACATCGAACAGGACACCCGCGTCCAGATCGAGGCGAAGAATCTGGAGGCGCAGCGCCAGTCCTTCCTGATCTCGCGGGACAGCGAGTTCGCCCGGCTGGAGCAGGAGCGCGAGATCGAGATGCGCCGCGCCGAGCAGTCGTCCGAGGTCGCCCGCCAGCAGTCCGAGCGCCAGCGCGAGGCCGAACAGGCGCGGATCGAGGCGAAGCAGCTCACCGACGCCGCCCAGATCGAGGCCGATCGCGCGGTGCAGGAAGCGAAGATCGCCCAGGCCCAGGCGCTGGAGATCGCCCGGCAGGAGCAGCAGATCGCCGTCCAGAACAAGAGCCGCGAGGAAAGCCAGGCCAAGGCCGAGGCCGACAAGGCGCGCGCCGCCGCGGTCGCTGCCGAGGAGCAGGTCGTCACCGCGCGCGAGACCGAGGTCGCCGAGCGCGCCAAGCGGATCGAGCTCATCCAGGCCGCCAAGGAGGCCGAGCGCCAGGCACTGGGCGTCAAGGTCGAGGCCGAGGCCGAGAAGCAGGCGGCCGCCGACCGCGCCGAGGCGCTGCGCGCCGCCGCCAAGGGCGAGGCGGAGGCCGAGAAGCTGCGCGCCGATGCCGCGCGCGTCCGCTTCGAGGTGGAGGCCGCCGGCAAGCGCGCCGTCAACGAGGCGGCGAACCTGCTGTCGTCCGAGAATATCTCGCTGCAGGCCAAGCTGGAACTGCTCCGGGTGCTGCCCGACATCATCCGCGAGGCGGCGAAGCCGATGGAGGCGATCGATTCGATCAAGATCGTCCAGGTCGACGGCCTGACCGGCGCGGGGGCGGGCGGCGCGGAGATCGTCTCGGCCGGCGGCGAGCAGAACCTCGCCCAGTCGGCGGTCGCGGCGGCGCTGCGCTACCGCGCGCAGGCGCCGGTGGTCGATGGGCTGATGAAGGAACTGGGCCTCGACGGATCGACGCTCGATTCGCTGGTCAAGGGCGGCGCCGCCGAGATGCCGGTCGTCGCCCCGAAGGCGAAGGCGGCCGAACTTCCCGAATAGGGGTGGAGCGGCCTACCGTCCCCGCAAATAGAGGATCGCGATCCAGATCCAGCCGAGGATCATCGCGAGGCCGCCGAGCGGGGTGACCGCGCCGAGCCAGCGCGGACCGCCCAGCGCCATCGCGTAGAGCGTGCCCGAGAAGAGCAGCGCGCCGAGCAGCAACAGCGCCGCCGCGCCGCGTCCCTTCGCCAGCACGACGAGCCCCGCGACGGCGTGGATCATCTGATATTCCGCCCCGGTCGCCAGCCATTCGGCCGCCTTGCCGCTGGCCCCGTGCGCGCCATAGGCGCCCGCGACCACCGCCACCGCGCCGGACAGCGCGAACAGCGCCGCCAGCGGATCTCCCAACGTCCTAGCCCGCGCCATCCTCATCCTCTTCCGGTTCGAGATCGAGCTTGCGATCCGGGTTGAACATCATGTCGCGGCGCACGGTCAGGTCGTCCGCGGCGATCTGCGCCTCCAGCCGCAAGCCGTCGCGGCGGCGATATTCGGCCTCGATCTTGTCGATATTCGCCTCGCTGACGCCGACCGCTTCGAGCGCCTCCCGGCCCAGCACCACCGCCGATTCGAACAGCTCGCGCACCGCGCCCGCGATGTCGAGCCGACCCAGCACCATCATGTGCCGGCGATCGAAGGCGCGGACCAGCACCGCCGCATTGGGAAAGGCGTTGAGCACCGGCTGCAACTGCGCCTTGCCGAGCCCGTCGCCGTCGACGCAGAAGATGATCGCGCAGGCCTGATCGGCGCCGGCATGGCGGAGCAGCTCGACCCGGGTGCCGTCACCGTAGAAGACCTTCGATCCGAATTTCTCGGCGACATCGATCTGCTCGATCTCGTTGTCGATCAGGCTGACCCGCGTGCCCGCCGCCATCAGCATCTGCGCGACGGTCTGGCCGAAGCGGCCATAGCCGACGACGATCGCCGCCGGGCTCATGCCCCCATCGGGGCCGGGGCGCTCCTCCTGGCTCGGGGGCGGGGTGAGGAAACGGCTGGAGACCATCATCAGGAAGGGAGTCGTCGCCATCGACAGGGTGACGATCGCCCCGAACAGGCTGGCCGCCTCGGGCCGGATCAGCAACGCCTCGCTCGCCTGCGCGAACAGCACGAAGGCGAACTCGCCGCCCTGGCTGAGCAGCAGGCCAAAGCCCAGCGCCCCGCGATTCGACACGCCGAACAGCTTGGCGACGCCGAACATCACGAGCGTCTTGGTCGCGACCACGGCCAGCGCCATGGCGGCGACGAACAACGGCCGTTCGGCGATGACGTGCAGGTCGAGCAACATGCCGACCGCGATGAAGAACAGGCCGAGCAATATGGTGCGGAACGGCTCGACATCGGCCTCCAGCTCGTGCCGGTAGGGCGAATCCGCCAGCATCACGCCCGCGACGAAGGCGCCGAGCGCGGTCGACAGATGGAGCGCCTCCATCACCGCGGCGCTGGCGAGCACGGTGAACAGCCCCGCCGCGACGAACAGCTCGCGCTCGCCCAGCCGCCCGACCAGGCGGAACAACGGGTTGATGATGAAGCGGCCGGCCAGCACCAGCCCGACCACCGCGACCACCGTATGGACGCCGAGCAGCCAGCCGGGCGGCGCATCGGCGGCGGGCGGGGTACGCGACAGGGTGGCGATGATCGTGATCAGCGGGATCAGCGACAGGTCCTGGAACAGCAGCACCGAGAAGGCGCGCTCGCCGGCGGGCGTGTTGAGGCGTCCCGCCGACCGCAGCATCGGCAGCACCTGCGCGGTCGAGGACAAGGCGAGCGGCAGGCCGAGCGCGATCGCCGCGGCGGCGGTGAAGGCGGTGCCGAAATAGATCACCGCGCTGAGCGCGACGCCGCAGGCCACCACCTGCACGAAGCCCAGTCCGAAGATGTCGCGCCGCAGCCGCCACAACCGGTTGGGATGGAGTTCGAGGCCGACGAGGAACAGCAGCAGGACGATGCCGAGCTCGGCGATGCCGAGCTTCGATTCGGCGTCGCCGATCAGGCCGAACCCCTGCGGGCCGATCAGCGCCCCCGCGACGAGATAGCCGAGCGTGGCGCCGAGGCCGAGCCGACGGAAGATCAGGACGCAGACGATCGCCGCGCCGAGCAGCAGCACCCCGTCGCGCAGCAATAAGGCGTCCGCCGCGTCGCTCAACGCACCGGCTCCGCCAGCGCCTGCGCCGCCGCCTCGGCGACCGCCTCGAAGGCGAGCCGGATCGAGGGGTGGCGCGCGGCATGCGGCCGCGCGGGCAGGAAGATGTCGAGGTCCGGCCAGTCGCCCGGATCGTCGCGCTCGCCGGCGAGGAAGGCGGTCAGCGCGTCGCGCGCGGCGGCCAGCTCGGCCGGGGTCCGCCCGATCGCATGCGCGCCCATCAGCGCCGCCGAGGCCTGGCCGAGCGCGCAGGCGCGCACCTCCTGCCCCAGCGCCGCGACACGCCCCTCCCCGTCCATCACCACGTCCACCGTCACCCGGCTGCCGCAGACCGGCGAGCGCCGCGACACGGTCGCCTGCGCATCGGCGAGGCGGGCCTGGTGGGGAATGCTGGTCGCGAGGCGGAGAATCCGGGCGTTGTAGAGCGAGGCCGACATGCGCCCCATGTAGGGCGGATCGTTGCGGGGGGTAAGCCCCCTGTGGGGGACCGCGGCACAGCTGCGATACGCCAGCCCCACAACGTCATGCCGGCGGAGGCCGGCATCTCCGGAGAGGGGAGAAGAGGCTGAGGCAGGAGCCGCCCGAGATGCCGGCCTCCGCCGGCATGACGTTATCGAAGGGGCGTGAATCAGCCCTCGAGCTGGCGGATCAGCAGGCGGACGTCGGCGTCGAGCTCGGCGTCGGTCTGGCGCAGCTTCTCGATCTGCTTGACCGCGTGGATGACGGTCGTGTGGTCGCGCCCGCCGAAGCGGCGGCCGATCTCGGGCAGCGAGCGCGGGGTGAGCTGCTTGGCGAGGTACATCGCCACCTGGCGCGGGCGGGCGACCTCGCGGGCGCGGCGGGCGCTCGACATCTCGGCCTGGCGGATGCGGTAATGGTCGGAGACCTTGCGCTGGATCTCGTCGATCGTCACCCGGCGCTGGTTGGCGCGGAGGATGTCGGCGAGGGTCGCCTGGGTGAAGTCGATGTCGACCGGCTTGCCCGACAGCGCCGCATAGGCGACGACGCGGTTGAGCGCGCCTTCCAGCTCGCGGACATTGGCGCTGATCCGGCGGGCGAGGAACATCACCACGTCCTGCGGCACCTGCGCCTGCGGCATGCCTTGCAGCTTGCGCATCAGGATGTTGAGGCGCAGCTCGAAATCGGCCGGGTTGACGTCGGCGACGAGGCCCCAGGACAGGCGCGACAGGATGCGGCTCTCGATCCCGTCGAGGTCCTGCGGCGAACGATCGGCGCTGATCACCAGGCGGCGGCCCGCCGAGATCAGCTCGTTCATCGTGTGGAAGAATTCCTCCTGGGTCGATTCCTTGCCTGCGATGAACTGGACGTCGTCGATCATCAGCACGTCGGCCGCGCGCAGCCGCTGCTTGAAGCTGAACGTGTCCTTGGCGCGCATCGCCGAGACGAACTCGAACATGAACTTCTCGGCCGACATGTAGACGACCTTGGCGCCCGGCTGGCGCGCCAGATATTCATGGCCGATCGCATGCATCAGATGCGTCTTGCCGAGGCCGGTGCCGCCATGCAGGAACAGCGGATTGAAGACGAGCTTACCGCCTTCCGCCAGCGTGCGCGCGGCATTGTAGGCGACCTCGTTCGCCTTGCCGACGACGTAGCTGTCGAAGGTGTAGCGGGCTTCGAGCGGGGTGCCGCAGCGGACGTCGTCGCTCGGCGCCGGCATCGCCTCCTCGACCGCCGGCGCGGCGACGGGGGCCGTGGGAGCCGAGAACAGCGCGGGACGCTCGCTCGCCGAGGCCGGCACGATCGAGACGTGGCGGACCTGCGGCAGCAGCGCGCGCCAGCCCTGGAGCAGATGGTCGACGAAATGGGTGGTCGCCCAGTTCGCCATGAACTCGCTGGGGGCGATGAGCTTGAGCGTGCCCGAGGCGAGATCGCAGTCGCCGAGCGTCAGCGGCTTGAGCCAGCCGTCGAAGGTCCGCACGCCGATGCTGCGGCGCAGGCTCGCGCGGATGGTTTCCCATGCCTGCGCAAGCGCCGCATCGATACCGGCATTCGCGGCTGGACCTTCATTCATGCCCACGCCGCCGACCTTGTCAGACACCCCGCATCCTTCCCGGACAGACCCCTTCTGCCCTTCCAAATCAAATTCGTTTAAAGGGCAAAGCCCTCCCCTGTCCGGAAGCAGCGTTCCGGCGTGCCCATCGCTAAATCGTCATGATGCCATTGCGACAGAATCGCGCTCGGCTGTGGAAGGCACTCTAGGGAGAAGCCGCGACAGGGATCAAGAGCATCAATTTCGTCATCGGACCGCAATATGGGCTTGACACTCGATAAGCCGGGCCTCT